>NZ_CP054022.1:0-600000 GCF_005862305.2 Rhizobium indicum
AGTATCTCGCCTCGTTCTACGAGAAGCTGCTGTCGCAGGGCAGCGCATGCTCCACCTGCATTTCGAATATCTGGAGCGAACCCACGAGGGCTATCTGCTGACCGACGAACACACGCTCATGCTCAATGCGGTCAGGGACAAAAACGTGGAACTCGCCGACGAACTCGCCCACGCCCATACGCGCCAGTTCCAGGACAATTTCATCAACTTCATGCGCGAGAACTATACGACGGATGTCGCGTTAGGCCCGCTGCGGGCTGCGGAGTAATCAAATGAAAATCGACAGTATCGGCTTCGTCGGAACCGGCGCAATTACCGAAGCGATGGTTCGCGGCCTTCTGGCCGAACCGGCCTATGCCTCCGAAATTCTCGTGTCTCCACGAAGCGCTCATATCGCCGCGACGCTGGCCGACGAATTCGCCGCCGTCAGAATTGCCAAGGACAACCAGGACGTCGTCGAGCGCAGCGACATGGTGTTCCTGGCAATACGGCCGCAGGTCGCCGAGGAGGTCGTGCGCGCACTATCGTTCAGGGATGGCCAAATGATCGTCAGCCTCGTTGCGGCGACGGAGCGCCAGGCCCTGTCCGAGTGGATCGCCGCCGACGTGCATCTGGTGCAGGCGATCCCCTTGCCCTTCGTCGCAGGCCGGCAAGGCGTCACTGCCATCTATCCGCCCGATACCGCCGTCGCAGCGCTTTTCGATGCGCTCGGAACGGCTGTCCAATGCCAATCGAGGAAGGAATATGATCTTCTCGCGGCAGCGAGCGCAATGATGTCGACCTATTTCGGCATCATGGAGCAGGTTGCCGTCTGGCTGGAGAAAAGCGGCCTCGAAAAGGCGAAGGGACAGGCCTACATTGCCCCGCTCTTTGCAAGCCTCGCGCAGAAAGCGAACAGCCCCGGCAACGAACCGTTCAGCGCGCTGAGCCGCGAATTCGCGACCAAGGGCGGGCTGAACGAGCAGGTTTTCTCAGACTTCGAGAAGAAGGGCGGCCTTGCCGCACTGACCGCCGCACTCGACGGCGTACTTGCCCGCATCGAGGGCAAGAACTAGAAAGTCGGCGGCGTGCAGGCGCTGATGACCTCGCAAGGCACCGGTCCGACGCAGCGGAAACGGTGCGGGCGCCGGCTTTCGAAATAGTAGGCGTCACCCGCTCCAAGGATCCGCCGCTCGTCATCGACCGTCACCTCGAGCCTTCCCGAAAGCACGATCCCGCCTTCTTCGCCCTCGTGAACAAGGGGAACCTTTCCAGTGTCGGCGCCCGGCTGGTAACATTCCTTGAGGATCTGCAGGCTGCGGCCGAACAGGTTTTCGCCAACCTGCCTGTAGGAAATGGCGCCCTTGCCGATCTCCACCAGTTCCTCGGCCGCATAGAAGGCCTTCCTTGGACGCTCGGGTTCGAAGGCGAAGAATTCCGCCAGACCGATGGGGATGCCGTCGAGAATTCGCTTCAAGGCCCCGACCGACGGATTGGAGGCGTTCGATTCGATCAGCGAGATCGTCGAATTGGGCACTCCGGTGCGCTTGGCGAGCTCGCGCTGGGAAAGCTTATGGGCGATGCGGAGATGGCGAAGGCGACTGCCGATATCGACTGACATGATGCGGTTCGTTTGTGTTGTCCAGAATATCCAAATTAATATCTATCCAACCATTGTATTTCAATAGCTTGCACCAACAAAGAAAAGGACTTGTTTGAAAGTGAGAAATTGTCATTCTCGGCGCCATCCCAAAGGAGGCCAGAATGGACCAGCTCAGCAAAACGAACGCGCCCGCACTTGAAAATTTCTGGATGCCGTTCACCGCGAACCGGCAGTTCAAGGCCACGCCGCGACTTCTCGCAGCAGCCGAGGGAATGTACTACACCGACATCGATGGAAATCAGGTGCTTGACGGCACCGCCGGGCTCTGGTGCTGCAACGCCGGCCATGGCCGCAAGAAGATCGCCCATGCCGTCGAGCGACAGCTTGCAACGCTGGACTATGCGCCGACCTTTCAGATGGGGCATCCGATCGCCTTCGACTTCGCCTCGAAATTGGCTGCGAACGCGCCGGGCGGTCCAGAAGCCAAGCTCGACAGGATCTTCTTCACCGGCTCGGGCTCGGAATCGGTCGATACGGCGCTGAAGATCGCCATCGCCTATCAGCGGGCGATCGGCCAGGGCACCCGCACGCGGATCATCGGGCGCGAGAAGGGATATCACGGCGTCGGGTTCGGCGGCATTTCCGTCGGCGGTCTCGTCAACAACAGGCGGGTCTTCCCGCAAATACCGGCCGACCACATGCGCCACACGCTCGACATTGAGCGCAATGCGTTTTCGAAGGGCCTTCCCGCCCACGGCGTCGAATTAGCGGACGATCTCGAGCGGCTGGTACAGCTGCACGGCGCCGAGACCATCGCCGCCGTCATCGTCGAGCCGATGTCGGGATCGGCGGGCGTGGTGCTGCCTGCGAAGGGTTATCTGGAGAAGCTGCGCGCAACCGCCGACAAGCATGGCATCCTGCTGATCTTCGACGAGGTCATCACCGGATTCGGCCGTCTCGGCACTCCTTTCGCGACCGACTATTTCGGCGTCGTGCCCGACCTGATCACCACGGCAAAAGGCATCACCAACGGCACGATCCCGATGGGCGCGGTCTTTGCCAGCCGCAAGGTCTATGACGGCCTGATGGTCGGACCTGATAACGCGATCGAACTCTTTCATGGCTACACCTATTCCGGCCATCCGGTCGCCTGCGCGGCCGGGCTCGCGACGCTCGAGATCTACGAGGAGGAAGGTCTGCTGACCCGCGCATCCGAGCTCGCCGAATACTGGCAGGAGGCTCTCCATTCGCTGCGAGGCTCGCCCAACGTGGTGGACATCCGCAATCTCGGACTGGTCGGCGCGGTGGAGCTGGCGCCGAGAGCCGCAGCGCCGGGAACGCGCGCCTACGACATCTTCGTCGACTGCTTCAACAAGGGTCTGCTGATCCGGGTGACCGGTGACATCATCGCCCTCTCGCCGCCGCTCATCATCGAGAAAAGCCAGATCGACACGATCGTCTCGACGCTCAGTGATGCGTTGAAGCGCGCCGCATAAATCCGCATCCCGCGTGCCGCTCCCGTCGGCGATCGGACGTCTGGTCCATCGTCGACGGAACCATCCGGCACACCGAGATGCAGCTCAGCGCTTCAAGGTCTGTGACGGCAGCTGACCGAAACGCTTCCTGTATTCGGCTGCAAATCGCCCCAGATGCGTAAACCCCCATCGCAGTGCGACGTCGGCGATGGCCTGTCTCGCGTCAGATTCGAGCAAATCGCGATGGGCGGCGGCCATCCGAAGATCATGCAGGTAGGACATCGGGGTCGTATCCCTGAACTGCCGGAAACCCTGTTGCAAAGTCCGAACGCTTACCTTCGCTGCCATCGCGATATCGTTGAGCGAAATCGGCTCGGCGATGTGTTCCTGCATGAAGTCGACGGCCCATTTCACATGGCGCGGGGCCGGCGCCGGAGCAGGGAGCGCAAGCTCGTTCGAATAACGATTGGGGCAGGTCTCCAGAAGCAGATAGATCGCCGCATCGCAGAGCGAGCTGGCGGCCAGCGGCGACCGCTGCAGCGGTCCGTTCCCGCTGAGGCCGCGATGGAGGCTCGAGACAAGTTGCTGGAATACAAGCCCGGGACCGGTCGTCAGATCGATGTGAGGATGAAAATCGACGTCGCCGCTGATGGTTCTCTCGAACATATGCGTCAGGTGGCTAATGATCTTCGCCTGATCGACGAAGAGGCCGAAATGACGGCGCGGCCCAAACAGGCGAGCACCCGCGGCACGACCTGCCTCAAGGATCGTACCACGCGCGGGAACGGAATAGATTTGCTCCCGCATGCCTTCGAAGGAGGCGTTCCCTGCCATCGGCAGAAAAACGATCATCCTGTCGCTGGGCGCCTCCCGCCTGATCAGGATTGTGCCTTCGTAGGTACAGTCGGCTACCGTTACCTCTTCTCCCACGGAGACGAAATTGCAGTGGTATCCAATCGGCATATTGCCTTCGGCCGCAACCTTGATCGGGGAGGTTGGCGTCGACAATATTTCCGAGAGTTCATCCGGATCCGTTCCGCTGTGCGCCGTTTCCCGAAACAACATGCTCTGCACCGCCATCTGTCGGGTGAGGCTGCCATCGTTATGTATATGAGAATTAACGGACATTCGTGACCTCGAAAGACGATGTACACAAGTGGTAATGGATTTGCGCAATCATGTTCATCCCTCTTTTTGTGTTGCCTCGGCGCGGTTTCAGCCGTAGCGGCTGATGGCGAGATCCCTCACATCGATTTCCGGCTGGCGGCCGCCGACGAGATCACCGATGAGCCGCGCCGAACCGGTGCTCATCGTCCAGCCGAGCGTGCCGTGGCCGGTATTGAGGAAGAGACCGGCGACCTTTGTCGGGCCGATGACCGGCGTGCCATCGGGCGTCATCGGGCGCAGGCCGGACCAGAAGGAGGCCTTGGAAATATCGCCGCCGGGGAAAAGATCGGTGACCGAATATTCCAGCGTGCTGCGGCGGGCCAGGCCGAGATCATTGGTGTAGCCTGATATTTCAGCCATGCCGCCGACGCGGATGCGATCGCCGAGCCGGGTGATCGCGATCTTGTAGGTCTCGTCCATGACGGTCGATTCCGGCGCGCGTGACGCATCGGCAATCGGGATGGTAAGCGAATAGCCCTTGACGGGATAGACCGGCAGCCTGATGCCGAGCGGCTTGAGCAGCAGCGGCGAATAGCTGCCGAGCGCGACCACCACCGCCTCCGCGCTCATCCGCTCACGGTCGGTGATGACCCCGCGCACCCGGCCAGCCTCGACATCCAGCGCCTTGATCGTCGTCCCGTAAGCGAAACGGACGCCGAGCGCCTCGGCTTTGGCCGCCAGCGCATTGGTGAACTTGAAGCAGTCGCCGGTTTCGTCCTTCGGCGTCAGCAGACCACCGACGATCTTGTCGCGCACATGCTTCAGCGCTGGTTCGAAGCGGATGCAGCCGTCCCGGTCCAGCACCTCATAGGGAATGCCGTCGGCAGCCAGCGCCTTGACATCCTTAGCCGAGGCATCGAGCTGCTGCTGCGTGCGGAACAGCTGCAGGGTTCCCTGCATGCGTTCATCATAGGCGATGCCGGTCTCGGCGCGAAGATCGGCCAGCGCGATGCGGCTGTAATCGGCAAGGCGCAGCATGCGGCTCTTGTTGATCGCGTAGCGCTCGGAGGTGCAGTTCGACAGCATCCTCGCCATCCAGGAGAGCATGGCCATGTCTAATTTCGGGCGCAGGATGAGCGGCGCGTGCTCCATGAACAGCCACTTCATGGCCTTCATAGGAATGCCGGGCGCTGCCCATGGCGAGCAATAGCCGAAGGAGACTTCGCCGGCATTGGCAAAGCTGGTCTCCAGCGCCGGACCCGGCTGCCGGTCGACGACCGTGACCTCATGGCCGGCCTTGGCGAGCTGATAAGCGGATGTGACGCCGACGATGCCGGCTCCTAGAACGATGACCTTCATGATGTTCCCAATGATGGAGCCGCCGGCTCTTAGAGATATTGTCTGTCGTAACGATCGCCCAGGCCGGTTAGGATTTCGTAAGAAATGGTGCCGGCGTCGCGGGCGATGTCCTCGAGCGTCTGATGGCGGCCAAGCACTTCGACGAGACTGCCGAAGGTCAGCGCCCCTTCGGGCAGGGCTGTGATGTCGACGGTCGCACTGTCCATCGACACACGGCCGACGATCGGCAGGCGTATGCCCTTGAAATAGACGGCGCCGCGGTCGCCCAGGCATCGCGGCAGCCCATCTGCATAGCCGGCGGCAATGGTGGCGAGACGGGTGTCGCGCTGCGTGACATGCGCGCCGCCATAACCGACCTTCGCCCCCGCCGGCACGGTGCGCGTCTGCACGACGGCGACATCCAGGCTGACGACCGGCTCCATCGGGTTCTTCTCGCCGGCGTTCGAAGCGCCGCCATAAAGCGCGATGCCGGGGCGGGCGAGCACGCCGTGATAGGCCTCGCCCAGGAAAACGCCGCCGGAATTGGCGAAGGAAATATCGAAGCCCGGAAATTCATCGGCGATGCGGGACATCTCGGCAAATTGCTCGCCGTTCTGCTCACTGTCCATGTCATCGGCCGACGCCAGATGGCTCATGATGAACAGGATTTCGACATTGCTGCCATCGCCAAGAGCCGCCGCCAGCTCCGCTCGCTCTTCCCTGGGAAAACCGAGCCGCGACATGCCGGTGTCGAATTGCAGGACAGCAGGCAGGCAGCGCTTCAGAGCGCGCGCAGCCGCCGACCATTGCTGCCACTGCGCCAGCGAATTGAGAACCGGAACGATGCCCATCTCGGCGCAGGCGAGTTCGTTACCCGGCTGCAAGCCGTTCAACACGAAAATCTGGGCGTCGTGCGCAAGGGCCGGTCGGAGCCTCACGGCCTCGACAAACTGGGCGACGAAGAAATGCCTGCAACCTTCACTGTAAAGCGTTCTTGCGACCCGCTCGGCGCCGAGGCCATAGGCGTCGGCCTTGACGACGGCGCCTGCGCGGACCGGCGCCAGCATCGATAGCAGCTTGCGATAGTTACGGCCGAGGGCGGCAAGATCGATCGTCAGATAGCCCGTGGCTCCCTGCGTGGTCGTGGCAGTGCGTGAGCGGGAAACCAAAATATCGCTATCCATGTCCACCCCTTCTCGATTTCAAGGAGTGTATGAAATAATGAGCGAAATTGCCTATCATTTAGTAGTCGATTATTGTTTGATTTGCCTATTAGTCGCATAATCAACGAAAATTTGGAACAATCTCTCATGCCCGCTCTCGACGCGATCGATCGCAATATCCTGAGACTGCTGCGCCTCGATGCCCGCATGAGCAATGCCAAGCTCGCCGCCGAGATCGGTCTCTCTCCATCGGCCTGTCTCAGGCGCATCAAAATCATGGAAAAATCAGGCGTGATCCGCGGCTATACGGTGCTGGTAGACACCGGCAATGCGGATGAGATGATCGCCGTGATCATCAACATCACCCTAGAGCGGCAGACGGAGGACTATCTCGATCGCCTCGAGGCGGCGGTCCGCCGGCATCCAGAGATCCGGGAATGTTTTCTGATGACCGGTGGTTCGGACTACCTGCTTCGCGTGGAGGTCGCCAATGCCGGCGAGTTCGAGCGGATCCACAAAGAGATCCTTTCGACCTTGCCCGGCGTCCTCAGGATCCATTCCAGCTTCTCGATCCGCAATGTTCTGGCGACGCGCACGAGGGGCAGACGCTGAACCGCGATCCAAGCTTATATTAATTCGAGCGTCCCGCATGGCAGCCCAGCGTCAGCGAAGAAGGAAATCCACCCCGCCTGCTATCGCGCGATTGTCTGCCTGATGCCGGCAATCCCGCGGCGCAGGAAGGGGTCGGTGTGGATATAGAAGAACTGAACACCCTTCTGCAGCCAATGAGGCAGTTCATCAGCGGTGGCCAGCGTGCCTGCAACCTTGCCTGCTGCGCGGATCTTGTCGACCGCGACCGCGACCTTATCCGTGACTGCTTCAGGACGCGGCTCGCCGAAGGGTGGAGCCGGCGGATAGCCCATATTCTGCGAAAGATCGCCGGGCCCGATGAAGAAGACGTCGATGCCATCGACCTTCAGCATCTCGTCGAGATTGTCGATGGCATCCACCGTCTCGATCATCGCCACCACCAGGCGCTTGTCGAAGTCGGACGGAAGAGCGTAACGGACGGCATCGACGACGGCGCGCGCCTGTTCGGCCGTGTCCACCATCGGGACCATGATGCCATCAGCTCCCGCATTCAGATACCTGATGATGATCGGGCGTTCGTGCGAATGTGGCCGGACGATTGCCGCCCCGCCGACAGAACGGACAATCTGTGCAGTCATGCGCACATCGTCGAAGCTCCAGGTTCCGTGTTCGCAGTCGACGAAGACGGAATCGGCGCCGAGTTCCACCAGCCGGGCTGCCAGACCCGACGAGGAGTGGTGCGGCGTATACATGGTGATCGCCTCGCCGGCCAACAGCCGCGCGCGCAACTTCGCTCCGTTCATCAATGTCCTCCCAATTCTATTTTTTCGGCATATCCGGCGTGTCGGCCGGCGCTCCGACCCAACGCGCAATTTCGATATCCGCTGACGTGTCCCGCATGAATGTCGGGCAGATGTGAAGCTCGGGGATCACGGCGCTCTTGCTCAGGCTGGCGCAGAGGACGATCGCACGGGCGACGTCATGAGGATCCATCATGACGGCACGTTCCTCCTCCAGAGGCGGCCGCGCGCGATTGTCCATGATCGGCGTATTCGTCTCGCCGGGCAGGATCGTCGTCGCCCGGATCCCCTGATTGCGATAGGTGTTGTGCAGGAAGCTCATGAAGTTCTTCACGCCGGCCTTGGCCGCACCATAGGCCGCGCCACCGAGCAGGTTGGGGTTGATCACCGCGAGCGACGAGACCGTGATGATCGTTCCCTCGCCGCTCGCGATCATGTCGGGAAGGACTGCCTGGGTCAGGTTGAAGACGGCCGTCAGATTGACGTTGATGGTGGAGGTCCACTCGGCCTCGCTCAAGAAACGCGCGTTCAGCACCTTGCTGGCGCTGCCGGCATTGTTCACCAGGATATCGACGGGTCCGACGCTATCCTTGATCCACTTTATGGCCGCAAAGATCTCTTCACGCGTCTCGATATCGAGCGCACGCGCGACGGCCTTGCCATTAGCCTCTTCGATCAGGGCCGCCACCTTGCACAGCGGTTCGATCCGCCGCCCGGTCAGCACGACGGTGGCGCCGTCCTTTGCCAGCAGCAGGGCGGTTTCGCGACCGATGCCGGAGCCGGCTCCCGTTACCAGAGCGATTTTTCCTTCGAGAAGTCCCATGGTTTTCCCCTATTCGGCCGCAGCAGCGATCGGGCCAGAATAGCCGTAAATTTCCTTCGCAGCCTTCGCCGTGATCAGGTTCTCGGAAAGATCCTGCTCGATCAGTGCAGACGAACGATCGCTCGCAGCTCCCCAACCGCCGCCGCCTGGCGTCTCAACCTCGAGGCGCTGGCCTGTCTTCAGCACCACCTTGCCCTTCGGGAACTGGGGCTTGCCGTCCTTCATGACCTTTCCGGCCGATCCGCTCTGCCCTTCGACGACACCGAAGCAGGGATGGCGAACACGCTCGGAAGCGAGGTAGATGTTCATCGGGTTCTTGCCGAGGTTCCGGAGCACGACACGCTGGCCGAGACCGCCGCGATGCTTGCCTGCTCCGCCCGAGTCCGCGATCAGTTCCTTCCGCTCCGTCAGCACGGGAACGGCAACCTCGAACATCTCGATGGCCGTTACCTTGCAGTTCGAGGGGAAGCTCAGCGTGTCCAGACCGTCGAGCTCGGCGCGCGCGCCCTGCCCGCCGTGGAAATTCTGGACGGAGCCATATTGCGAACCGTCATTGCGCTGGCCGACGCAATTGGCAGCCCAGATCGGAGCACCGCCGCTGTCGCCCATGACCTTGTCGGGCACCACGCCTTCGAGCGCCTTGAAGATCAGCGAAGGAATGACGTGCCCGATCAGGTTTCGCGAATTGCCCGCCGTCCAGTGCTGCGGATTGAGAATGCAGCCGAGCGGAGCCTCATCGGTGATCGGGACGATGCAACCCTCGTTGTTCGGTGTCTCAGGGTCGAGCAGGCATTTCAGAGCATAGACGGAATGGGCGTAGCGATAGTTCGTCCGGCAGTTGATCGAGTGCAGAACCTGGTCGGAGGTACCGGTGTAGTCGACATGGATAGAGTCGTCCTTGATGATGACCGAAGCCTTCAGCGTCACATCGACATCGTAACCGTCGAGCAGAACCTCGGCCGCGTAGCTGCCGTTCGGCCATTCGCGGATCGCCTTGCGGGTCTGCGCTTCCGAGCGGGAATGAATGGCGGTCGCCAGGCCTTCGACGTCATCCAAACCGTATTCGTCCAGGAATTTGACGAGCTCGCGGCCCATGACGTTGTTGGCAGCGATCATCGACTCGAGGTCGCCGCGTACTTCGGTCGGGAGGCGGACCGACGCTTCGATGATGTCGAAGACGTCCTGGTTCGGAACGCCGGCCTTCAGCAGCTTGATAATCGGGAAGCGGATGCCTTCTTCGTAGATGTCGCTCGCTTCGGAATGCAGAGGGGCGCCGCCGATATCGGGAAGATGGGCGATTGACCCGGCATAGGCGACGACCTTGCCGTTCTTGAAGATCGGCGTGATCATCGTGACATCGGGAAGATGGCCGGTGCCGATCTCCGGATCGTTGGTCGCCAGCACGTCGCCTTCTTCGAGCTTGTCTGCCGAGAACTTCGGCAGGAAATAGTTCTGGGCCGCGGCCGGGAGAGAGGTGATGAAGACCGGGATCGACCAGGTGCATTGCGCCAGCGCCCGTCCCTTGCTGTCCAGCAGGACGGTGACGTAGTCGTGGTTCTCGCGGACGATCGGCGAGAATGCCGTCTTGCCAAGGACGTTGTCGGCCTGGTCTGCAATGAAGATCAGGCGGTTCCACATGACCTGAAGGTTGATCGGGTCGTTGAAATCGGTGGCGGGTTTCGACATCAGAGTGCCCCTTAGAGCAATTCGAGGAAAAGTGCGAAGCGGTTTTCCGTCCGGAATTGCGTAAAAACAAAAGGATAGAGCGGTTCTGCGCTTCCGTTAAAAGCTGAACCGCTCTAGCGAATGTTGATCACGAGGTTGCCATGGGCATCCACATGGAAGGCGCCGCTTGGCCCGACGACCGCAGTCGATTCACGCTGCTCGACGATTGCCGGACCCTTGACCTCTTCGCCGACGGGAAGCTTGTAATGGTCGTAGACCGCAGTTTCGGCAAAGCCGCCAATCTCCTGGAAATAGACCTTGCGGCTGCCCTTCTTCGCGTCGGCAACGACGGTGTCGTGCGGGCGCGTCACCTGATCTTTTTCGCCGCCGGCGCGCAGGCGCCAGGTGATGACCTCCAGCGGCGCGGCAACAGTCCGGCCGAACAGTTCGCGGTACAGCTTGAAGAAATTGCCGCGGAGCTGACTGAGGAATTCCTCCTTCGGCAGGCTCCGGTCAGGCAGAACCACGGTGATTTCATGGCCCTGGCCGACATGGCGCATGTCGACGGTGTAGCGGTTGCTGATCGTATCCTTCGGCACGCCCGCCGCCGACACAACTTCGGCACCTTGGGCCGAGAGTTCGTCCAGCAGACGGTTCATGGCGTCCATATTCCAGGCGTCGAGTGCCATCGGATGGCTTGCGGACAGATCGACCGCCACGGGAGCGATCAACAGGCCGATCGCCGAGCTCACGCCTGCACCGGTCGGGCAGATGATACGGGAAATGCCGAGCTTGCGGGCGATGCCATAGGCATGGACCGGACCGGCGCCGCCGAACGCCACCATGGGCAGCGAACGAGGATCGACGCCGAGATCGGTCGCATGCATGGCGGCCGCCTTGCTCATGGATTCGTTGACGAGGTCATGGATGCCCCATGCGCAGCGCTCGACCGAGACCTCGAGTGAGGTGGCAAGTTTGGCCATCGCCTCGTGAGCGGCTTCCTTGGAAACTTTGAACGAGCCGCCGACGAAGGATTCGGTGCCCATATATCCGAGCAGGATGTCAGCATCCGTGACGGTCGGCTGGGTGCCGCCGCGCTGGTAGGCCGCCGGTCCTGGCATGGCGCCCGCGGAGTGCGGGCCGACGTCGAGCAGACCGAGAGAGTTTTTAGCCGCAATCGAACCGCCGCCCGCGCCGATCTCGATCATCTGGATCGACTGGATCTTCAGCGGGAAACCGGATCCCTTGCGGAAGCGCTGATAATGGGCGACCTCGAGATCGGTGCCGACATTCGGCTCACCGTCGGGGATCAGGCAAAGCTTCGCGGTCGTGCCGCCCATGTCGAAGGAGAGGACGCTCGCCTCACCTGCCGTACGGCCGAACTCGGCGGCGGCCACCGCACCCGCCGCGGGGCCTGACTCGATCAGGCGCACCGGCAGTTCCGCGGCACGCCGGCTCGGCACCAGCCCGCCCGAGGACGTCATCCACAGGACCTGGCGATCGATGCCCTTGGCCGCGAATTCACGCTGGAGATGGGCGACGTGGCCGGCCATCTGCGGCCTGGTATAGGCGTTGACGACTGTCGTCGAGGCGCGGTCGAATTCGCGCATTTCAGGGCAGACTTCGGAGGAGAGCGAGACGAAGATATCGGGGTCTTCCTCGCGCAGCAGCGCTGCGACGCGCTGCTCGTGCTGCGGATATTTATAGGCATGGAGAAGGCAGACGGCGACGGAGCGGATGCCCTTCTCCTTCAGGCGGCCGGCGATTTCGCGCACCGTCTCTTCCTCAAGCTCGGTCACGACGGAACCGTCGGCGGCGATCCGTTCCCTGGCGCCGAAGCTGTTTGCACGGGTAACCAGCGGGTCGGGATATTTTATGTTCAGGTCGTAGAGGTCGTAGCGTCCTTCGTTGCGGATACGCAGCATGTCCTGAAAGCCGTCGGTGGTGACGAACCCCGTCTCAACACCCTTGCGCTCGAGAACCGCATTGGTGACGACGGTGGTGGCGCCCAGCACCTGCAGGTTCTCGATGGCGATGGTGCCGCCGAATTTTTCCAGCAATTCTGACACACCCTGCACGACGGCTTCGGCAGGGTTCTTCGGCGTGCTTAGGACCTTGTGAAGGTGAAGGTCGCCCTTGTCGTCCAGGAGCGCGAAGTCGGTAAAGGTACCGCCCGTGTCGAAAGCCAGTTTTGCCATGTTGTCCTCGAAGCGAGTGTTCGGCGCGGCAGGCGCCGCTATGCGGATCCAATGCCCGGACCCGGTGTCTGCTCGGAGGTTAGGGGAATGCCCGGCGCGTTGGCTAACACAACTACAGTCTGCCGCTATAGGGTTTGCTTATGGCGGAGCGGAGCCACGCCGTCGGACTGCCGTTGCGAGGATCGGCGGCCGGCTAAGCCGGCCTTATTCCGGGGTGATGACTGCTCATGAGCTTGCCCACGACATCGAGGAGAACCGACCGCGCAGCGATGGCCGGTTCCGACAGGGGAAGATGATCGGCGACGCAGAGCGACACGGTCGCGTCGATCACCGGCTTCGTCAGCGCCCTCACCTGTGCGCCAGAAAAGATCGCAGTCTCCGTGACCACCGAAGCCGGGAGAATGGTCGATCCAAGCCCCTCGAGGACCGCGGCGCTGAGGGCCGGAACGGATTCGATTTCCGCGACGACATCAGGTGTGGCTCTCGCTCTCGCCAGGGCGTCGTCGATCAGCCGCCGGAGCAGATGTGCCTTGCTGGGAAGAAGCAGCGGGATGTCCTGGAGGGCAGAAAGGGGAAGCGGCGCGCTGCTATCCCCGGGGAGCTCAATGCCCGGCGGCGAGACGAGGAACATTTCCTCGCGAAACAATGGCTGTAGGGTGACGCCCTTGATCGGGGCAGCGGCATAGATCAGCGCCATATCCATCTTGCCCGTCATGATCAGTTCGCTGAGGATCTGGCCGAAACTGTCATTGATGTGGACGACGATGTGGGGATGCCTCGCTTTCATCTCCTTCAGGATCGGCAGCGACAAGGCGCTTGACGAGGAATAGGTCGCAAGCCCGATCGAGACGCGGCCCGCCACCGACTTGGCGGACTGATCGATGTCGACCTGCGCCTGCTCGATCTGTTTCAACATCAATTGGGCGTGCCGATAGAGGATCAGCCCCGCCTCGGTCGGCGTAATGCCGACGTTGCTACGGATGAGAAGCTTGTGTTTGAAGTGCGCCTCGAGAGCGGCAATCTGCTGCGACAGAGCCGGCTGGGCCGTCCGCAGAAGGCTTGCCGCTCGCGATACGCTGCCCGTATCGACGATCTTGACGAAGCTCTTCAGTTTTCGGAAATCGACGCTCATGGCCACCGGCTTCTTGTTTCACGAAAAAACGTAAAGCCTGCGGCCGGTGGGGCGCAAGTCCCACCGGCCTCTTTGCAGTCAATACAGGTCGGCAACGGCCCGTTCGATGCGATCGCATGCTTGCGTGATCACCTCCATCGACGTCGCGATCGAGAGGCGGAAATGCGGCGATATCCCGTAGGCGGCACCCTGCAGCGCCGCGACCCCGACGCCATCCAGCAGATAGAGCACGAAATCGAGGTCCGTCTCGATTGTCTTGCCTTCGGGGGTCTTCTTGCCGATGACACCGGCGCAGTTCGGAAACAGATAGAAGGCCCCATCCGGTACCAGGCAGGAGAGCCCGGGCACGGCATTGAGCCGTGAGCATGCATAATCCCGGCGCTCCTTGTAGACCTTCACGCTTTCCGAAACGAATGACTGGTCAGAAGACAGCGCATAGGCGGCTGCGGCCTGACTGACCGACGACGGGCAGGACGACATCTGCGACTGCAGCTTGTTGATGGCCGCAATCAGGGCGGCCGGACCCGCCGCGTAGCCGATACGCCATCCGGTCATAGCGTAGGATTTGGAGACGCCGTTGGTCAGCAGAACACGCTCCTTCAGTTCCGGGACGGCGGCAACCAGCGTCGTCATCGGCTCGTCCTTGAACCAGACCTGGTCGTAAATATCGTCGGAAAGCACGAGGACATGGGGATGGCGCAGCAGCACCTCGCCGAGGGCTTCGAGTTCGCTCCTGTCGTATGCCGCGCCCGTCGGATTGGACGGCGCGTTGAGGATCAGCCACAAGGTCTTCGGCGTGATCACCTTTTCCAAAGCCTCCGGCGTCAGCTTGAAGCCTGCTTCCTGCGGGCATTCGATGATGACCGGCTTGCCTTCGTTGGCAATGACCATATCGGGATAAGAAACCCAGTAGGGTGCGGGAATGATCACCTCGGCATCGTTTTCCACGCTCGCCATCAGCGCCAGGAACAGAATCTGCTTGGCGCCGCCACCGACGCAGATTTCATTGTCCCCGTAGCTGAGGCCGAGCCGGCGCTTGATATCGCCGATGATTGCCTTGCGCAGCGCCGGCGTGCCGTTGACGGCGGTATATTTCGTTTCGCCCCTGTCGATGGCCGCATGCGCTGCTGCCTTGATATTGTCAGGCGTGTCGAAGTCCGGCTCGCCGACCGTCAGATCGACGATGTCGCGACCCGCTGCCTTCAGTTCGCGAGCACGGGCTGCCGCAGCCGTGCTTGGCGAAACCTTGATTCTGGACACACGCGATGCAGGCACGAAAGTGCTCATTGAGATTTCCTCGATTGTGATTCCTTGAGAGGCGAGATCGCCTCAGTGGACGGCTTCGGTTTCGCCGCGCATCTTCCCGGTCAGGAAAAGTTCGCCCAGTTCGTCATGGGTGATGTCTTTCGGCAGGCCGTCCCAGATGACCTTGCCAAGTCTCAGAATGACCGCGCGCTCCGCCACTTCCATGGCTTTCTTGGTGTTCTGTTCCACCAGCAGGATCGTCATGCCGTCTGCGTGAAGCCGAAGTAGCTCGTCGAACACGATGCCGATCGCAGCCGGCGACAGCCCGACCGAAGGCTCGTCGACCAACAACACCTTCGGCCGCTGCAGCACCGCCATCGCCACTTCGAGCAGCTGCTGCTCCCCGCCGGACATGTTGCCGGCGAGCGTCGCACGGCGTTTCTTGAGGATCGGAAAGAGGTCGTAGACGTAATCGCGGTCGGCCTTCACCTTGGCGTCGCGGATGGTATAGGCTGCCATCTGAAGATTTTCGTCGACGCTCATGACGGGGAAGTTGCAGCGCCCCTGAGGCACGAAGGAAATCCCCTCGCCCAGAATGGATCTCGACTTGCTGCCGGCGATATTCTTGCCGCGCCAGTCGATGCTTCCCTGCTTGATGCTGGTCATGCCGTAGAGCGTCTTGAGAAGAGTGGACTTGCCCGCCCCGTTCGGCCCCATGAGCGCCACGAACTGTCCGGCGGGCACGTCGAGATCGACACCGTTCAGAATGTCCAGATTGCCGTAACCAGCGCGCAGGTCGCGGATTGAAAGGTTCGAATTACCCGCCAAGATAGGCCTCCCTGACGCGCTGATCCTGAATGATGTCGCCCGGCAAGCCTTCGACGAGCTTGGCTCCCTGGTCGAGCACGATGACGCGCTGGCAGATGCTCGTGACGACATCGATATTATGCTCGATCACCAGGAAGCTCACGCCAAGCGACTTGTTGGCGTAGAGGATGGTGTCGACGACGCGTTCGATGATCTTCGGATTGATCCCGGCCATCGGCTCGTCCAGCAGGATGAGCTTCGGTTCGGGCATCAGCATGGATGCGAACTGGATGAGCTTCTGCTGTCCGCCCGACAGATTGCCCGCCGGCTGGTGGCGCACATCCCAGAGACCCGCCATCTTGATCAGGTCGCGGGCCCTTTCCCTGAGACCATCAATGCGTTGGCGAGACATCTTTCCGAGGCCGAAGGTCGATGCAATGGACGGGAAGGTGAACATCTGACCGGCGATGACCAGGTTCTCCTCGACATCGAGCGACTTGAAGGTGACGGTTTTCTGGAAAGATCGCAGCATACGGCCTTCCCTGGCGATGCGGTTCAGGGACCAGCCGGTGATGTCCTGTCCGTCCAGGACAACCGTGCCGGCGTCCGGCTTCGCAAGGCCGGTGCTGCAATCGAAGAAGGTCGATTTGCCGGAGCCGTTCGGTCCGATCAGGCCCGCGATCTCACCTCGGTCGATGTGAATGCTGACATCGTTGACAGCCTTCACCGCGCCGTAGGACTTGCTCAGATTCCTGATTTCGAGAAGAGGAAGAAGACTGGTCATTTGGCGCCTCCGATCGCATTCCAGAAGCGATTGATCAGCGGCGCGCAGCCCTTCTTGAACCAGAAGACGAGGACGAGAAGGCAGACGCCATAGGCGATCATCCGCAGTTCGGGTGTAATGCGCAGCGCCTCTGTCAGCCCGACGAAGAGCAGGCTTCCGAAGACAGTGCCGGAAATCATCCCTGCCCCGCCTCCGAGCACGATGATGAGCATCGTGGTCGAATAATACATCTGGAATGTCAGCGGGCTGACGACCGTCAGGTAATAGGCATAAAGGCAACCGCCCACCCCGGCAAACACCGCGCTGATCATGAAGACGATCAGCTTGTAGTGCCAGGTGGGAACGCCGAGAGATTCGGCGAGCGTTTCGTTCTCGCGGATCGCCACCATATTGCGCCCGGCGGGCGAGCGGACGATTGCCCAGACGGCGAAGGTGGCAAGCGTCCCGATGATCAGGGCAAGATAGTAGAAGTTTGTCGTACCGGACACCGTGAACGACAGCGGGCCCAGCTCGAAGTATGGTTTTGGAATGCTCGATAGTCCCATGTCGCCGCGGGTGAGCGAGATCCAGTTCTTGGCGATTGCTTGGCCAATGATCACGAAACCCAGGGTACACATCACGAAGGACGTCGAGCGCAGACGCAAGGCGGGAATGCCGAGCGGAAGAGCAAGGGCTCCTGAGACGGCGCCCGCGGCGATCAGATTGACGTAGAACGGCGTTCCGTAGGTGACGGCGAGAAGACCTGCCGTATAGGCGCCGATACCGAAGAACGCGGCCTGAGCCAATGACAGAAGACCGGTATACCCTACAAGCAGATTGAGCCCATGGGCCGGAAGCATGAAAATCAGGGCGATGATCAGCGAATGGGTGATGTAACGGCTGCCAATGAACGGCGCGGCGAGTGCCAGGACGACCAGGACTGCGGCGAGCGGTATGCGAAGATCGCGCCTGCGTGCCTGTTGAGCGGTTTCCGTCAGAGACATGTCGTACCCTCGGTCGTTCGAGAAAGGTCGGCGGGCGCAGCTGCTAGAAGCGCGCCTGCGTCGAAAAGAGCCCATGCGGTCGCCACATCAGCATCAAGATCAGCGTGGCGAAGCCGACGGTGTCGCGGAATTGCAGGCCGACATAGGTAGCGACCAGGCTCTCGGCAACGCCAAGGATCATCGCCGCGACAAACGTGCCGCGCACATTCCCCAAACCGCCCATGATGATGATCGGCAGCGTCTTGAACGTGATCAGTTCGCCCATGCCGCCATAGACACTGACATTGACCGGCGCCGTCAGAACACCTGAAAGTGCGGCGAGCGCCGCCCCCAGCATGAAGGTTCGAAGCACGACCTGCGGCACATCGATGCCGACGACGCTGCAGCACTCGACGTTCTGGGAAACGGCGCGCATCGCCATTCCCAAGCGGGTGTAGCTGACCATCAGTTCGAGGCCGATGAACACCAGCAAACAGACGACGAGAATGAGAATGCGCTGCTGGGCCAGGCTGAAGCCGAGGATGGAAACCGGCTCGATATAACCTCCGGCGAAGAACTTGTAGCCTCCGCCGAAGACGAGAATGATGGTGTTCTGCAGGATCAGCGCGATGCCGAGCGTGGCGAGCACGCCCGACTCCGCGGGCGCGCCGACCATCCGGCGCATGACGAGTTGCCCGACCACATAGGCGACGGCGATTGTCGCAAGAACTCCCACGACAATCGACGCTTCATAGGACAAGCCGAGATAGTCGATCGAAAACCACGCCCCGAACGTGCCGAGCATGTAGTACTCGCCGTGAGCAAAATTGATGGCTCTCAGCACCCCAAAAATCATGGTCATGCCGACGGCGACGATGGCGTAAACGGAACCGGTGACGATTCCATTCACAGATTGCTCAACTATGGTCGAGAGCATGGGCGTACTCCTCCCGGCAGATTAGTTGGCAGGATATTGAATGTCCGCCGTATATGCACCCTTGATGCTCGGCTTGCCGTTCTCGATCTGCAGCAGGATCATCGGCAATCGGGCCTGGTTGTGGTCGTCGAAAGTGACTTCGCCAACCGGGCTCTTATATTTGATCTTCGAAAGTGCATCGCGAACCTTCACCTTATCCGCGCTGCCCGCCTGCTTGATCGCCGCTGCGAGGAGATTGACGGTATCCCAATGAACATAGGCGTGGTTGTTCGGGGCTTCGTTGTAGGTGGCCGTGAACTTCTCGACGAAAGCCTTGCTTTCGGGCGAGTCGAACTGCGGAAGCCATGCGGCGGCTTCGACGGCACCTTCGAGCGCCGACGGGGCTGACTTGATGGTCTTTTCCGTGTTGAACTCGCCATTACCGATCAGCGCGACCTTGCCGGCTATTCCGAGTTCGATCATCTGGCGGGCGATGATGGGCGTCGTATCCGCAAGGCCGTACATGATGATGGCCTGGGCGCCATTGTCGCGGATCTTGGCGAGAACGCTGCGGAAGTCGACTTCGCCTTCCTTGTAGTAGTCTTCGCTGAGGATCTCTCCCTTGAAGTCAGGCAGGTACTTCTTCGTGAAGGTGATCGCCGAGCGGCCATAGTCGCTGTCGACCGAGAGCACGGCAAACTTGGTAAAACCGCGCTGCTCTGCGGCATACTTGGCGACGATCAGCGCCCGGTTCTCATCTGTCGGATAGTTGCGATAGGTCCATTTGAAGCCGCCGACGCCGGCCTGGTAGGTGATCTTCGGATTGGATGACGCTGCATTCAGGAGAAGCACTTCGGCATCTTCCGCGACGGGCTGGATGGCGAGCGTCACCGAGCTGGAAACATCGCCGATGATGAAGTCGACGCCATCCTGGTCAATCAGACGACGGGCGGCCGAGACGCCTTCGACCGGGGTGCCCTGGCTGTCGGCATTGAGGAGTTCGATTTTCATCCCATCGATGCCGCCGGCATCATTAATGTCTTTGACGGCGAGTTCGGCTCCATGCATCGAAAATGCGCCGTAGCGCGCATTCGGGCCGCTCATCGGCGCAACAAGTCCGAGCTTGATCGTCCCGTCCGCTGCCAGCGCGATAGTCGGCAGGCCGGAGACGGTCACTGCCAGTGAAAGGACTGCTGTAGAAAGGAAAAGTGCTCTGCGGCTTACGGTAAGTTTCATGTTCCCACTCCATGTTCTCGGGTGCAAACGCTTGGGCATATGGCCCAGCGTACTCCTGACCGCTTTCCGCGGTTCTTATCGCGTCAGCCCAGCGCTGACACCGTCACAGTAGGTTCAGGGAAGCGTCGCTGGCCAACACAACTCCACTCTGCCGCTATAGCGTTTATTTATAGCGAACCGATCGATTTGGCATTGCCAGAACGGCTTACTGTCCCGGCCGGACGAGCCGTCGGTGATATAATGGTGACGTGTCGTCCCTCGTCACTCGGATCCTGCACTCCACTCGCGATAGGCGAGGTGGATCTTTGCTCCGATCGTCGTGAACGGCTGCGGCGGCAATGCCGTCGGGGCAGCCAGGCGCGCGTAGACGCGGCCGAGTTCGGAATCGTGTCCGAGCGCCAGTTCCGCAGCCGCGATCCCTGACGCTGTCGAGTTCGACGCTCCAAGGCCGTTGCAGCCGCATGCCGCGAATACGCCGCGCTCGATCTCACCGAATGCCGGAACATGATTGCGTGTGAGTGCCATCGCGCCGGCCCAGCGGTACTGCATCCCGACGCCACCAAGGGTGGGAAAGCGATTGGAGAACTTGCCGTCGTGGAGGCGGCCGGCTCGCTGGATCGCGGCGTCGCTGACTGCGATGCTCGGATTATAGCTGTAGCGCGAGCGCACCAGGATTCGGTCGCCCGCGCCGGTGCTGATGCGGCGGACAGTTGTTCCCATCGGCAGGGCGGGAGTGGCGGCCCACTTCCGTTCTCCGGCGAGGCGCGAGGGGTCGAACTCTTCGGTGAGGGAGGCGTAGGTGAAGACGTGGAGCAGGCGTCCCCGGAAGAAGCCGAAGCTCTCCACATGTCCGTTGTTTGCCATGATGATCTTCGCCGCCTGCACAGAACCCTGCGGCGTCTTGACCAGCCAACCCGTACCGGAGCGCTCGAACGAGAGCGCCGGCGTGCGCTCGTAAAGGGTGACAGGCTCCTTCAGGCAGTCGGCGACCGCGCGAATGTAGGCGGCGGGCTGCACGATGACAGTGCCGGGCATGAACAGACCGGAGGTGTAAACCGGCGATCCCGTTACCGCCTCGATTTCCCCGGCGCTCAAGAGCCGATGGTCCTCGCCCATTTTCGTAAGCTGCTGCGCATAGTCATCGAGGTGCTTGTCGCCTTCCGCGCTGATGGCGACGCTGTACCGGCCACAGGGATCGAACACATCCTTGCCCCAGCCGTTTTCGGTCGCCATCTCGCTCGCCAGAGCGATAGCCGAGCGCTGTATGAGCACGGACTGCCTGAACTTGGCCTCCGACTCTCCGCTGAAATCGTCGGACGAGACCTCGTGCGGCAGGTCGATGATGAAACCCGAATTCGCGCCCGCCGGCCCCTCGCCGACGATACCCGCTTCCAGCACGGCGACCCGCGCGGTCGGCTCCAGGCGTGAGATGCGCCGGGCCGCGGAGAGGCCCGCGAAACCACCACCGATGATCGCGACGTCGGCAATGACCGATCCGTTCAGCGCGGGCTGTGGCGTGCGCGGCGCAAGTGTGGCCACCCAGCCCGAAACGCCTGCGCGTTTCGGAAGCCTGGATGCAGTGAAGACGTCTTTTGCGGCCTGGGTCACGTCAGATCGCTTCACGCTCCATGAGCGTTTCGAGGGAACGCCGGATGGCCGGAAGCTTTTCCGGAGCAAGTCCGCGCAGCGGTTTTCGTGGAACGCCGGCGCCGTAGCCCACCTGATCTGCGGCCGCATAGACGGACTGCACGTAATCGCCTTCCCAAATCAGCCCCATCGACGGCTCCAAGATTTTCCAGAGCGCGCGAACCTCGTCCCACTTGTGCTCGGCGGCGGCCTCGACGAGGGCGACGCAGGTTCTCGGAGCGAAGTTCGCCCCACCCCAGATCAGGCCGTCGCATCCGGCATAGAGCGCGTAGGGAACGAGAGGGTCAGCGCCGTTCATGACGAAACGGCCGGTGCGGATAAGTGCTGCCTGCTTGCCAAGATCGCCACTGCTGTCCTTGACGGCACAAAAGCCGGGGATTTCGCTCAGCTTGTCGAGAAGTTCGGGCGTAACGGCGACGCCGACCGCCTGGGGCACGTTGTAGCCGACCACCGGCAGACCGGCCTTTGCAACCTCGCTATAGAAATCGACGATGCCCTGATCGTCGGTCGGCCCTTCGAAGAAGGGCGGAAGAACCATGACACCTTCGGCGCCAGCGTCTCGCGCGCGAATGGTACGCTCGACGACGTCCTCCACCAGGAGCGCGGAGGTCTGTGCAATCACCTTCGCCCGGCCATTGACGATCCGCGCCCCGCGCCGGATCAGTTCCTCGGATTCGTCCTTGGAAAGGTAGACGTGCATGCCGGTTCCGGAGCTGAACAGGAAGCTCTTGACGCCTGCTGCGAGGTAGCGCTCGACATTGTATTCGAGCCTGCCGTAGTCGATGCGTCCGGCATGGTCGAACGGCGTGGTGATGGCAAGGTTAAGACCTGGAAATTGGAAGTCAGACATTCGTTTTGTGTCCCGCGTTGCGCTGCCGAAAGGTCGAGCCAAATGGCCCTAGAGGGTCGGCGTCTCCAGACCCTCTGGGGCCGCGTACATGGCCATGTTTCGTCGTGAAAGCTCAAGGTGAAGCCGCGCCAGTTCTCCGGCTGCGTCGGGATCGCGTTTCCCGATTGCGTCGATCATCTCGTCATGTTGTTGCGTGGCGAGTTCGAGCTCTTCCTGCATACGAGGCGTGTTCGGGTGCTTGTAGAAGACCTTGCCGATGCGCGCATGGTCGATCTGCAATCGCCGCAGGCTCGGAACGAGATAGACGTTGTGGGCCATCTCGCCGATCTGTCGGTGGAACCGGTCGTTGTAGAAGACGCGCCCGTCGACGTCGCAATTGTCGACGGTCTTTCGAAATGATTTCTGAACCTGCTTGAGCACGTCAAGCTGCCCGCGCGTTCCGTTCTCGGCCGCCAGCTTGCTGGCGGTAATGTAGATCATCGGCGCAAGGAGGAAGAAGTCATGCAGCGACTGGTGGCTCAGGGAACTGACGCGCGCAGCACGATTGGCTTCCAGCTCGATATAACCTTCGCCAGCCATCTGCCGCATCAGCTCGCGAACCGGCGGGCGGGATAGCCCGAACTCCTCGCTCAGCGCCACCTCGTCCAACACCGCACCCGGCGGCAGCTCCATCGTCAGGATGCGTCTGCGAAGCGTCAGGCTCAGATTCGTTTTACGATCGGGGTTACCGATCTCGGAGGCAATGCCATCGTCCATCTCATAATCCTTTTGAAAGACATTATGTAGACATAAGATAGACGTCAAGATTTTCTCTTGAGACTCCGGAATCGAATCCGTTCGCCCAGTCAGCGAGAAAGAAGGTTCGGGTCAGGAAAAGTTGCCGCCTTCACGGCGCAGCGAATGCTGCGTCGGCAAGTCGACCGGAGACCTCCGATCACTCATCGGGCCACCGGGCAACAGGTATGAGTTCGGCGACGCGCTCTAAAAGGTCAGTTGCACCTTACAGGCGGCCGCGCGGTCGCCGGCGAGAATGAAGGCTGCGGCGGCTTGTTCGAGCGGCAGGCTGTGGCTGATGATCGGCCGCACATCGATCTTGCGGCTGGAGATCAGCTCGACGGCAGTACCGAACTCCTCGTGGAAGCGCTGCGTTCCGTGGAGTTGAAGCTCCTTGCCGACGATGGCGTTGAGAGGGATCGGGACGTCTCCCGTGACACCGACCTGCACGATCGTTCCGCGCGGCCTGATGGCGGCAATCGCGCCGCGGATGGCCGGAGCGGCGGCCGAGCATTCGAAGACGAGATCGAAATAGCCCTTTCCCGCCTCGTATTCCGCAAACGCCTGGGCATTTTTTGAAACATTGACCGTGCGGCTGGCGCCCATCGCTCTGGCCCTGTCCAGCGCCGCATCAGCGAGATCGGTTACCACGATCTCGCTTGCGCCATGATAGGAGGCGACGGCAACCATCAGGGCGCCGATCGGGCCGGCTCCGGTGACCAGCACGCGTTTGCCTGTGATATCTCCAGCGCGCGATGCCGCGTGCAGGCAGACGGAGAGCGGTTCGCTGCAGGCCGCTTCTGCCGCCGTTGTCGCAGCTCCGACCGCGAAGCACTGCTTGGCCGGCACCACCATCCATTCCCGGAACATGCCCTGCTCATGCGGCAGGCGCATCGCACTGCCCATGAAGCGCATGTCCAGGCAGTGGATCGGCATGTTTTTCTGACAATATTCGCAATGCCCGCAGGGTTGGCTGGGATTGACCGCCACCAGCGTCCCGGCCTTCAGATCGACCCCCTCGCCCGCTTGGCTCACAGTTCCTGATGCCTCGTGGCCTGGTATGATCGGCTCGCGAACCCGGACCGGCCCGAAGCCGCCGTCCTGATAATAATGCAGGTCGGAGCCGCAGATGCCTGCGGCCGCCATTTTGAGAAGCACCTCGCCGGGACCAGGGGCCGCAACCGCGGCGGTCTCGATCCTGAGGTCGCCCTTTTGGTAAAGCCGTGCCACACGTGTCCGCATCTTCCGCTCCTATCTCAGCAGTCCAAGCTGCTGCGGCAGCCACAGCGATATGGCGGGCACGAAGGTGATCAGGATCAGCGCCAGGAAGAGCGGCACCAGCCAGGGCAGGATCGCCATGGTCGTGCGTTCGACGGAGAGTTTCGCGACCCTCGACAGCACGAAAAGCACCATGCCGAGCGGTGGGTGCAGCAGGCCGATCATCAGGTTCAGCGTCATGATGAGACCGAACTGGACCGGATCGATCCCGAACTTCAGGACGATCGGCAGAAGGATCGGCACGAGGATGGTGATGGCCGCGATCGTATCCAGGAAGCAGCCGACGAACAGCATCAGCAGGTTCACGAGGATCAGGAAAACCCATTTGTTGTCGGTGATCGACAGGATCGCATCGGACAAGAGTTGGGCCGCCTGGCTCACCGTCAGCAGCCATGCGAAGACCGATGCCGCGGTGACGATGAAGAGAACCGATGCCGTCGTCTCGATCGTATCGAAACTTGCCTTGGCGAGCGTCGAGGGCGTCATCGTGCGGTAGCGCACCAGACCGAGGAAGAGAGACCAGAGGACGGCTGCGACGGCCGCCTCCGTCGGCGTGAACCAGCCCATGGTCATGCCGCCGATCAGGATGACGGGCGTCATCAGCGCCATGACGGCGGAGAAGCGGAAATACCAGTCAAGGGCGAGAAGCAGGGCAAGGGCAATGCCCGCCGCAACATTCATCGATACGCCCGCCTGCATCAGCAGATAGATGGCCAGCGGCACCGCCAGGACGACGACGATTTCCATCCCCGCCGATAGGAGCTCTCTGACATTAAACGGCGCATCCGAGCCCCACCGCTTCTTATAAGCAAAGGCGGCGACCGTGACCATCATCAACAGCGTCATGACGATGCCGGGCAGGATGCCCGCCATGAAAAGAGCGCCGATCGAGACGTTCGCCATCATACCGTAAATCACGAAAGGCAGTGACGGCGGGAAGATCGGGCCAAGCGTTGCCGAGGCCGCCGTCACGCCGACCGCGGCCTCGACCGGATAGCCGTGATCCTTCATCGCCTTGATCTCGATCGTGCCGATGCCGGCCGCATCGGCGAGCGCGGTGCCGGACATGCCGGAGAAGATCACCGAACCGATGATGTTGACTTGCGCAAGACCGCCCTTCATCCAGCCGACGAGAGCGACGGCAAAGGAATAGATGCGGCCGGTGACGCCGGCCGAGTTCATCAGGTTGCCCGCGAGGATGAAGAAGGGCACGGCGAGCAGCGGGAAGCTTTCGACGCCGGCGATCATGCGCTGGGCGACGATGATGTCCGGCGCGACGCCATAAAGGACGATGTAGAGCACGGATGCGACCGCCATCGAAATGGCGACGGGCACCCCGATCAGCATCAGCACCAGAAACGAACCAAGAAGCAGCAGCATCTGATCAACCCTCGATGGTCTGGAATTCTTCGGGGCGCTCCAGAACGGAGTAGCCGCGGCGCATGTTGGCGATGAAGACGATAACCGCTCGGATCAGCATCAGCACGAAGGCGACGAGAACGCTGTAGAAGACGATGTTGCGCGGCAGGTCGATGGTGACCATCTGCTCGTCCGCTACGATGTCGACGTAACGCCACATCAGATGGCAGCCATAAGCGAAAAAGCCGATGCGGACGATATCGACGAAAGTGGCGAGCACGCGCGCGAGGCCTGCAGGCATATAGTGATAGAACACATCCACCTGGATATGCCGCGAGGTGCGCACGCACATGACGGAACCGAGAAAGACGACACCGATCAGGCAGTTGATCGCAATCTCCTCGGTCCACGCGTAGCTGTCGTTCAGCACATAGCGCGTGAAGAACTGCAGGAAGACGCAACCCGCCATCAGCCAGAAAACGATCAGCGTGATCCAGTCTTCGATGGCATAATCCGAGACGTTTGCGGTCGGCGCGTGCCCTTCGAACTCGTGACCGATTTCTTCGGCCGTGATTTGCGTATGAATTTCTTGCGACATGATCGGCCTTGTTCCAGTTGGGGAAGGAGGAGCGCGCTTGGCGGCGCGCCCTTCAGTTGTCGACAAACATCGTCCTTTGCTCGGCGGCACCTGGCCCCTCATCCGGCTGCCGCCACCTTCTCCCCGTAAACGGGGCGAAGGGGATATGCCGCGACCTCTCCGTTCCTCGCCAACCTCTCGCGGGGCACGTCCCCTCTCCCCGCGGGCGGGGAGAGGGTTAGGGTGAGGGGCAACCGAAGTTGCCAGAGTTTACTGGATCGCGCGGATTGCTTCCCAATCGGCCTTCTCGTAGCCGAAGTCCTCGAACTTGACCTTTTCCATCACGGTCTTTTCGAAATCGGCCTTGTCGACCTCGGCGACGTTCAGGCCCTTTTCCTTGAAGGTCGCAATAAGACCGCTTTCCTTGCCGGCGATCGTCTTGCTCGTGCGCTCGGCGGCCTCCTGCATGACCTCGCCGAAGATCTTCTTGTCCTCGTCGGAAAGGCTCGCCCACCGCGTCTTCGAGACCACCGTGTTGAGGTGATCGACGATGTGGCCGGTGAGGATGATGTTCTTCTGGACTTCGTAGAACTTCTTCGCCTCGATTGTCGTCAGCGGGTTTTCCTGTGCCTCGACCGTGCCGTTCTGCAAAGCGAGATAGACTTCGGCAAAGGCGATCGGCGTCGTGTTGGCGCCGCATGCGCGCGGCATGGCGAGATAGGCCGGAACGTCAGGCACGCGGATCTTCAAGCCCTGCATATCGGCGCATTTGGCGATCGGCTTGTTTGATGTCGTGTGGCGCGTGCCGTAATAGCTGACGGCGGCGATGTGGTTGCCGGTCTTGTCTTCATAGCCTTTGGCAAGGCGCTTGAAGACATCGCTCTTGGTATAGGCGATCAGGTGATCGGGACCGCGGAAGATATAGGGGAAGTAAGTCACGCCGATCGGCTTGTAGTCGCGCGCCGCAAAGCTCGATCCCGAGATGATAACATCGACGGTCCCGAGCTTGAGGCCCTGGTTGATGTCGGCTTCCTTGCCGAGCTGCGATGCCGGATAGACCTCGATCTTGTAGCGCCCGTCGGTGCGTTTGTTGATCTCTTCTGCGGCCCAGACGGAATCCGTGTGGAAGGGCTCGGACGTTTCATAGACATGCGCCCATTTCAGCACTGTCTGGGCCTGCGTGATTGCGCTACTCGCCATGATCACGGCTGCGGTGCAAAGTATCGTTGCCAGTCTGCTTTTCATTGCTCTCTCCTCCCGAGCTTGGGTTAAGTCTTGGTACTTCCTTTCGCCGGACGCTTGTTGCGTCCGCGCTCCTCTTCCCCCGAAAACTCCTCCCCGAAGCTCTCGGAAAACCTCTTCTGCGACATGGTCAGATGGGCGCGCATCGCAGCCTTGGCGCCAGCCGCATCGCCGGCGGCGATCGCGTCGCGAATGGCGCGATGCTCGTCCAGGGCGCTGCGCCATGTTGTCGGCCCTTCGAAGTGGCTGGCGAGCCTTGCGAAATAAGGGGTCATGCGCATGTCGAACATCTCGCCCGTTACACGGATCAATGTTGCATTGCCGACGATGGCGGCAATGCCGGTGTGGAAGGCGCGATCGGCATCGAGCACTGCGATTGCATCGTTGACCACGCCACCCATGCGCGTCAGAGCTTCATCGAGCAGGGCGATATCGTCCGGCTTGGCGCGGCCGGCAGCTTCTTCGGCGATGGCGCATTCGATGAGGGCCCGCGCCTGCAGCAGTTCGAAAGGCCCCTCCACCGGCTCGCGCTCGGCCCCAGTGACGGTCGCAGCATGCTGGCGCACCACATAGATGCCGGATCCCATGCGGATGTTGATGAGGCCTTCGACCTCCAGGACGATCAACGCCTCGCGGACGGTCGGGCGTGAAACCGACAGTTGCTCCGCCAGGTCGCGCTCGGCCGGCAGCCGCTGGCCGACGGCAAGCTCGCCGCTGGCGATCATCAGGCGAATCTGATCCGCAACCTGCCGATAAAGACGGCGTGATTCAACAGGCGAAAACATCGTGGGCCTCCCGGCGGCTTCTCCTCAAGCCGCACAGCTGGTCAACTGGCCTGACCAATTAGTACCTGAATAGCATTGCTTGAGTTGTGCGTCAATCCGCCGCACAAACGCAAGACACGAGTATCTATGAAGGCGTCCGCCCTCTCTACCCGGAGGGTGGCGGGCGTTTGTGAGTTCGCTGGGAACCTTCGTTGTCATTCGGGGTTCGGTGGCCGACATCTGGAGTAGAGCCGATGAATTACCTCTGGCTTTTTGCAGTAGCGGGCGGAGCAGTTCTCCTGGGAATTGCTCTTGGCTTTGGAATGATCAAACAGGATGGACAGCGGTCGGCCGCGGCCATCGCAGGTGCCTTCGTGGTTGCGCTCGGCGCCCTCGGACTCGGCCTCTATGTCGCCAGTGCACCCACGGCCCCTCTTCGAGCGTCCGACAGAGAAGGGTCGCAGAACAGGCTTCCGGCGGCTGCGACGACCGAAAAGGATTTGCCTGGAAAGTAACCGAGAAGCAAACCGCCGTGAGCGTGCTGTGCATTGAGGGCACAGACGCCGTCCTCGGCAGGAGGTGCACTGTGACATATTTTGTGGCTGTCGCGGAGCGGGCGTTTGCCTCCGCTCTCGAGGCGATGACGGATGAAGAGCTCTTCGCAATGATGGCTGATCTGGAAATCCGCGGTGAAGCCTGGGTTAAGCCTTCGCCTCATGACGAAGACTTCGCAAAAATCGTCCTTACCGAAAGCGCCATAGAAAGACGTTTCCCGGGACAGATGTTTAAGCCGTACAAGGAGTGGCAAATCCGCCGAACACGTCGAAATTGCGCCTGAAACGCATCGGGCCGGGAGCCCCATTGTTTGGCTGGCCGGCCCCGTGCGCGGGCGACTGAGCCCAGCAATCGCCTCGCATACAACGAAGTTGGTAGGCATCAGCCGTGACGGCTCTGGGGGACGCGTGGTGCGGATTCACAGCCTGAGGTGGAATAAGGAAGTGCCCACTTCCAAGGATGTGCAAAGCCTCGGTGACGCTGGCTCGCCGAGCGAATCGCCTGGCAGCAAGCGTGGTCAGTCGAGGAGTTGGTTTCCCAGCATCAACAGCAAGGACTCGCGGGCGCGACTCACGCGGCTTTTCAATGTGCCGATCCGGCACCCGCACATCCTGGCGGCGTCCACGTAACTCGTTCCGGTAGCCACCAGTGTTAGGGCGCGGCGCCTGTCGTCGGGAAGAAGCGTTAGTGCCTGTTGCAACTCCCGCTCCCGCAGCGCCCACTCCTGGGTTGGCGCGATCGACACCTGGTCCATCGCCACGCCCATTCCAGCTGGTTCCCGTCTTTGCTTGCGATAATTGGTGCAGAACGTGTTTCGAAGGATGGTGAAAAGCCAGGATTTGAGCGAGGTGCCTGGGTGATAGAGATGGAGCGAGTTCAATGCCTTCATCAGTGTTTCTTGCACGAGATCATCGATATCGTCGTCGCTGCGCAGGAACCTTCTGGCAAAGGCGCGTAATGCCGGCGTCAATTCAACGATCTCTAACTCGATTGCGGAAGTTTTTTTGCTGTGAGAAGCAGAGTGTACTGTAGATAAAGACGTCATTTTCCTCTCCTCTTGGATGAAAAGGAAAGTTCTGGACGTCCTAATCGTTGCCGTACGATACCGGACCAATACAATTGCCACCGTTTGCGTGGAACTCAGCCGATCTCACGAAATAATGGCTTTCGGTCGCCGTCGAAGGCCGGCTGGTTTTCTTCCAGCGCGGGCGGGCACTATGGATCGCCCGCTACGGCAGTTGATCGCGTGAGCAAAGCAGCACGACACTTCCGTAGCCGCAGGCAACACTCGCCGAAGAAGAGGCAACCGACAGGGAAACTCACGCAGCGCGCACGTCGTCCGCAAATGCCAGGAAGAGGCGGCCTAAAACCCATCATGCCGGCACCGCCTCGGCGGCCGTGCTTCCTTTAGTTCCCCACGCAAAAACCCCGCCGGATGAACTGACCCCGTAAAGTTGGACATCCAACCTCGGGGTCAGTTCACGGAGCGGGGTTTTTTCGTGAAGCGGCCGATCAATTATTATGCGCAGCGCAGGCCTCATCCATCGGGGTCGCGTTGCTCGTGCCGCCTTGTGTCTGGAGCTTGGCGGAATTGTTGACCGGGTTGGGGCACTTGGTCTTATCCGTTTTCATCGTGCCGCCGGTCGTGGAATTCGTCGTGGTGGAATCCGTTGCCATCGGCTTCTTGGCCTTCATGTCGCTGGTGGCGCCGCCACCCTGATCGGCCTGGTTTTTGTCGATTGTGGCACCGGCCGGCGCCGGATTGGACTGGGCGAAAGCAGACGTGGCCATGCCGATAGCGAAAAGAGAAGCTGCTACGAGTTTCATATGCATTTTGATATCCTCCTTGGGATCTTTGCGTGGTTCGCCTAGCCACAACCTCACCGTCACATCATTGTTCCGCAGTCGCTGTTTACAAATATGCCATAGGCTCGTGAGCAGCCGGCACGCCGAGTCAAGGCGTGAGGCAGGATCAGGAGATGGGTGATAATGCCCAGGTGTGCCGGCCAGCGGCGAACACTGTGCTCGCGAAGATTACTTCGCGTAAAGTGCTCGCGACCGCTCGAGATGCTTGAGGAGTGCCGTTTCCGAGCCATCGACGTCGTTTGCGGCCAGACGGTCGACGATTTCGTCGTGTTCGGCGAGCGTGAATTTTTCCTTGCCGGTCCAGATCAGCATCTCAGTATGATATTCCTTCAGCCAGGCAAGCATCGCTTCGCTGACGGCGACGTAGATCGGGTTGCCTGATATCTGCGCGATGCGGGTGTGAAACTCCATGTCCGCGTCGATGAACTCTTCGGCCCGCCCAAGCGACATTCGCTGGCGCTCGATGACGTTCCTGAGATCGGCAATATCATTTGCCGAGGCCCGCTGCGCGGCTTCCCGTGCCATGCCCCGCTCGAAGAAGATGCGCGCGCTCTTGAGGTATTCCAACGAGTCCGACGATTGCGACAGCATGATCTTGGCAGTGAGATCGACCTGGCGGAATATCGACTTTGCCGTCAGCCTGAGGACCTTCGCCCGCTCGCCATGTGAAATGCTGACCAGACCTTTGTTGGCAAGGGATTGCATGGCCTCCCTGATCGCCGGCCGGCCGACGCCGAAGCGTTCCATCAGCACCCGCTCGGAGGGCATTTCGTCGCCGGGCTGAAGCTCGCCGGAGGTAATCATTCGTTCAAGTCGATCAAACACTTCGTCAGAGAGTTTCCGGCGGACGATTTGTTCGAGGGGCTGGGTCATCACATCTCGCTGGCTCAAATGTTTCCTCCTAACAGTTTCCGGGTCGAGAACAAAGCTGTCGGCGAAAATTTGCGGATCCGAAGATTCTACTTTTCATGAGTTGGAATACTCATTATACCAGATCACAAGTTGACGCCATGGTAATCTGCGTGGCGAGAGGAGCAACCGTCCGTTTCATGATAATTACCCTGACCTACCGTATCGAAACGCCCGGCAGCGTCGAGGCGATGGCGGAAAAGATCGCGAGCGACCAGTCGACCGGTACCTTCGTACCCGTTCCCGGTGAAACCGAAGAGCTGAAATCACGTGTCGCCGCCCGCGTCCTGGCGATCCGTCCGCTCGAAGATGCGCGTCATCCGACCTGGCCCGAGATCGCCCCTGGCACGTTGCTTCATCGCGCCGATGTCAACATCGCCTTTCCGCTGGATGCGATCGGCACCGACCTCTCGGCATTGATGACCATTGCGATCGGCGGCGTCTACTCCATCAAGGGCATGACCGGTATCCGCATCGTCGACATGACGCTGCCCGAAGCCTTCAAAAGCGCGCATCCCGGACCGCAGTTCGGCATTCCTGGAAGCCGGCGCCTCACCGGCGTCGAAGGCCGGCCCATCATCGGAACGATCGTCAAGCCGGCGCTTGGTCTCAGACCGCACGAGACGGCGGAACTCGTCGGCGAGCTGATCTCATCTGGCGTCGACTTCATCAAGGATGACGAAAAACTGATGAGCCCGGCCTATTCGCCGCTCAAGGACCGCGTTGCGGCGATCATGCCGCGCATTCTCGATCACGAGCAGAAGACCGGCAGGAAGGTCATGTATGCCTTCGGCATCTCGCATGCCGACCCCGACGAGATGATGCGCAACCACGACATCGTCGCCAAGGCCGGCGGCAACTGCGCCGTCGTCAACATCAACTCGATCGGCTTCGGCGGCATGAGCTTTCTGCGCAAGCGCTCCAATCTGGTGCTGCACGCGCATCGAAACGGTTGGGACGTGCTGACGCGCGACCCCGGCGCCGGCATGGATTTCAAGGTCTACCAGCAATTCTGGCGGCTGCTCGGGGTCGATCAGTTTCAGATCAACGGTATCAGGGTCAAATATTGGGAGCCGGACGACAGCTTCGTCTCATCCTTCAAGGCCGTCAGCACGCCGCTGTTTAATGCCTCCGATTGCCCGCTTCCGGTTGCCGGTTCGGGCCAGTGGGGAGGACAGGCCCCCGAGACCTATCAACGGACCGGCCGCACCGTCGATCTTCTCTATCTCTGCGGCGGCGGCATCGTCAGCCACCCCGGCGGCCCGGCGGCCGGCGTTCGGGCCGTGCAGCAGGCCTGGCAGGCCGCGGTCGCGGACATCCCGTTGGAGACCTATGCGAAAGATCATCCGGAGCTCGCCGCCTCGATTGCAAAATTCAGCGACGGCAAGGGCGCGTGAGCACGATGGATGGACCTCTCGTCAGCTATTACGGGGATGACTTCACCGGCTCCACCGATGTCATGGAGGCGCTGGCCTCGAACGGTGTGTCGACCGTGCTCTTCCTCGACGTTCCGACGCCGGAACTGTTCGCGCGCTTCAGGGATTGCCGGGCAATCGGCATTGCCGGAACAAGCCGCAGCGAGTCGCCCGCCTGGATGCAAGAGCACCTTGCGCGCGCTTTCGAATGGCTGAAGTCGCTCGGCGCCGACATCTGCCACTACAAGGTCTGTTCGACTTTCGATTCCAGCCCCGAGATCGGCAATATCGGCAAGGCGATCGAAATCGGCCGCTCGGTATTCGGGCAATCCGTCGTGCCCGTCATCGTCGGCGCGCCGCAACTGAAGCGCTATACGGCATTCGGCAACCTCTTTGCCGCTTACCAGGGCCGGATCTTTCGCATCGACCGCCATCCCGTCATGAGCCGCCATCCGGTGACCCCGATGGACGAGGCGGACCTTGCGGTGCATCTGTCGAAGCAGACCCGCCTTCCCGTCATGCTCGCCGATCTTGTCGCCATCACCGCGCCGGATGCCGATGCGCGGATCGACGAACTGGCGTCGCCTTCGGAAGGGATCCTGCTCATCGATGTCGACTCCGAGGCGACGCAGGAGGCCGCGGGTCGGCAGTTGCTTCGTGCCACCGGCCGTTCCGGAAGCTTCGTCGCCGGCTCCTCGGGTGTCGAATATGCCCTGCTCAGCGCGTGGCGGCGGAGCGGTTTCATCGGCGCGAACAGCGCCGAGTTTCCCGATATCGGCCCGGTTGATCGCCTCGCCGTCGTCTCGGGCAGCGTATCGCCAACGACCGAGCGCCAGATCCGGACGGCTCTCGACAACGGCTTCGAGAGTATCGCGCTCGATCCGCTTGCACTGGTCTCGGAGCACGGCGAAGGCGCGATGGATGCAGCGGTAGAGGCCGGCATCCAGATGCTCCGGCAAGGCAAGAGCGTCATCCTCTATACCGCGCTTGGACCGTCCGCAGACCGCGGCGCCGACATCGACAGGCTTCCGGGTGCGCGTCACCGGCTCGGCAGCGCGCTCGGCACGATCTTGCGCCGCCTGATCGAGAGCGAAGCACTTTCACGTGCGGTCGTCGCCGGCGGCGACACATCCAGTCACGCACTGAGACAGTTGAAGATCGACGCGCTGACGACGCTTCTTCCGCTGCCCCAGACGCCGGGTTCTCCGCTTTGCCTTGCGCATGGCGACTATCAGCCGACCAACGGCCTGCAGATCGCGCTTAAAGGCGGTCAGGTCGGGACGGACGGCTATTTCACGCAGATCCGCGACGGAAGGAAACACTGATGGTTTCCCCGATCCGGCTTGGCGCAGAAAAACGTGTGGATCAGATGAATTAAGTGATATGGTGATTGACTCATCATACCAGTATATGATCCTATCCAGAAACGGAAAAGGTGAGGAAAACATGACTAAGATTGCCCTCTTCGGCGCAGGCGGGAAAATGGGATACCGGCTCGCCAAAAATATCAAAGGCTCGCGTTTCCAAGTGCGCCATGTCGAGGTGAGCGACGCAGGCAAGGCCCGTTTGAAGAATGATCTCGGTGTCGATTGCGTACCCGTCGATGTCGGGCTCGACGGGGCCGACGTGGTGATCCTGGCCGTGCCGGACACGGCGATCGGCAAAGTCGCGGCAGGCATCGTCGACAAGCTCGCATCAGGCACCATGGTGATCGCGCTGGACGCTGCGGCTCCCTTTGCCGGCCACCTGCCGAAGCGTGACGATCTCACCTATTTCGTCACCCATCCCTGCCATCCGCCGATCTTCAATGACGAGACGGACATGCAGGCGAAAAAGGACCACTTCGGCGGCCTCTTCGCCAAGCAGCATATCGTTTCGGCGCTGATGCAAGGCCCCGAAAGCGCCTACGCGCTCGGCGAGGAAATCGCCAAGCTGATCTGGGCCCCGGTCATGCGCTCGCACCGGGTCACGGTCGACCAGCTTGCCATGCTCGAACCGGGCTTGTCGGAAACCGTCTGCGCATCGCTGCTCGTCGTCATGCGACAGGCCATGGACGAATGCGTGGCACGCGGCGTGCCGGAACAGGCCGCCCGCGACTTCCTGCTCGGCCATATGAACGTGCTCGGCGCGGTCATCTTCAAGGAAGTCGACGGCGTGTTCTCGGATGCCTGCAACAAGGCGATCGAGTTCGGCATCCCGGCGCTGATGCGCGACGACTGGAAAAAGGTATTCGAACCGCAGGAGATCGCCGAAAGCATCCGGCGCATCACCTGAACCGGCTTGGGGAGGCAAGCCCTCCCCTCAACCGCCCCAGGGAGAAGGGGCTTTAGTCACAACAGGGAGGAAAATATGAAACTGACGCGCAGACTGACACTTGCAGCTTTTGCTGGCGCACTGGCGCTTGGAACGGCTCTTCCGGCCTTTTCGGCCGATCTCATCGCCATCATCACGCCGGCGCACGACAACCCCTTCTTCAAGGCCGAAGCCGTCGGCGCCGAAGCCAAGGCGAAAGAGCTCGGCTACGAGACGTTGCTCATGACGCATGACGACGACGCCAACAAGCAGTCCGAAATGATCGACACGGCGATCGGGCGCGGCGCCAAGGCGATCATCCTCGACAATGCCGGAGCCGATGCCTCCGTCGCCGCCGTCAAGAAGGCGAAGGATGCAGGCATCCCTTCCTTCCTGATCGACCGCGAAATCAACGCGACCGGCGTTGCCGTCGCCCAGATCGTCTCGAACAACTATCAGGGCGCCCAGCTCGGGGCGCAGGAATTCGTCAAGCTGATGGGCGAGAAGGGCAATTACGTCGAACTGGTGGGCAAGGAGTCCGACACCAATGCGGGCATCCGCTCGCAAGGCTATCATGACGTCATCGACGACTATCCGGATCTGAAGTCCGTTGCCAAGCAGTCGGCCAACTGGAGCCAGACGGAAGCCTATTCGAAGATGGAAACCATCCTCCAGGCAAATCCCGACATCAAGGGCGTCATTTCAGGCAATGACACCATGGCCATGGGCGCGATCGCTGCGCTGCAGGCCGCCGGCCGCAAGGACGTGATTGTCGTCGGCTTCGATGGCTCCAACGACGTGCGCGACTCCATCAAGTCGGGCGGCATCAAGGCAACGGTCCTGCAGCCCGCCTATGCGCAGGCCCAGTTGGCAGTGGAACAGGCAGATGCCTACATCAAGAACAAGACGACGCCAAAGGAAGAGAAGCAGTTGATGGATTGCGTTCTCATCAATGCCGACAATGCCGGCAAGCTCGAAACCTTCGCCCTGACGAACTGATCAGCCGCGAATTGCGGAGGGCGCAGCGCTGCGCCCTCCGTAATGCATTTTGCAAGACGTCGAGGTTTAAAGCATGTTGAGAGTGAAGGGCGCCCTGCTCGCTGCCGTCGTGGCGGCCGCCTTGCCCGGTTGCAAGATCATCAAGACGCCGACGGCTGAGGAAAAGGCGGCGGCAGCGGCCAAGACCGCCTTCGATCCGAATGCCAAGGTCGAGGCAATCTGGCAGTCCGAGGCAGTGCCCTATTTCGAAAAGCGCGCCGGCGACCTCAAGGACGTCATGCAACTGGCAGCCTCCAGCCCCGACGCCGCAGGCGAGAAATACGGTAATCCCCGCAAGCAGAGCAGCTCGCCATGGACCTATGCGGTGAAGATCACCGGCAAGGTTGTCGCGGCCGATACAGGCTCGCGCGCGGCAACGCTCGATGTCGACGCCGATGGCGACGGCAAGGCCGACGCCAAGGTCCAGATCGGCCCGGCGCTGCGCGGCACGGCGCTGCGCGACACGTTGGAGTTCGTCAATTTCAACGAATTCAAGAACCAGATCGAATGGGCGCAGTTCGGCAAAGCCTTCAACGAGAAGGCCAATACCACCTTTCTCTCCGCCATCCCGCGTGAGGGCCTCGCCGGCAAGACGGTGACCGCGATCGGCGCTTTTCCGCTGCCGAAAAGCGGCGAGCTGCCGCTCGTCACGCCCTCGGAACTGAAGGTCGGCCCATGACCACGGGAGAGGCACAAAAGGACGACATCATCCTGCGCCTCGACGAGGTGTCGAAGGTCTATTCTGGCATCGTCGCCGTCAAGCGCGCCAATCTCGAGCTTCGCCGCGGCGCAGTGAACGTCCTTGTCGGCGAAAACGGTGCAGGCAAGTCGACGCTGATGAAGATCATCGCCGGTGTCGAACGTCCAACGCTCGGCCGCATCATTCTGGACGGCAAGCCCATATCCTTCGACAGCCCGGCGCACGCGCAGGCGCACGGCATCGGCATGATCTTCCAGGAACTCAATCTCTTCGCCAACATGTCGGTCGCTGAGAATATCTTCACCACGCGTGAGATCACACGCGGCATCCTCGGCATCGATCACAAGGCACAAGTGCAAAAGGCCAATGCGTTTTTGAAGCGTCTCGATGCCGGCATCGAGGCCGGCACGATGGTCGAGGATTTGCCGATCGGCCAGCAGCAGCTCGTCGAGATCGCCAAGGCGATGTCGTTGAATGCCCGGATCCTGATCATGGACGAGCCGACGTCGGCGCTTTCGGCAGCCGAAGTCGAGATCCTGTTCAAGGTGATCGCGGAACTGAAGGCCCAGGGTGTGGCAATCGTCTATATCTCGCACCGGCTCGAAGAGCTGATGCGGATCGGCGATTACATCACGGTGCTGCGTGACGGCCAGGTCACCGGCGAGGCGATGGTCCGCGACATCGACACGCGCTGGATCGTGCGCTCCATGATCGGCTCGGATGCCAAGGATTTTGCAAAATCCGTGGACCACGCCGTCGGAGCCGAGGTCTTTCGCGCCGAAAACATCAGTCTGCCGCGGCCGACGGGTGGGCTTTCTGTCAACGATGTCTCGCTGTCGGTCAGGGCAGGTGAAATCCTCGGCATCTACGGCCTGATGGGGGCCGGGCGCAGCGAATTCTTCGAATGCGTGATCGGGCGGCACACACACTCGACCGGCAAGATCTTCATCGACGGCAAGCATGTTCGCGCCCGCGACACCACGCGGCGCATCCGCCGTGGCCTTGCGCTCATTCCGGAAGATCGGCAGCGGGAAGGTCTCGTCCAGGTGCTCTCGATCGCCTCCAACCTGACGCTGGCGAGTCTTGGCCGCTTCACCCGGCTCTTCCATATCGACAGGGGTGCGGAGAAGAGTGCCATTCGCGATGCAATCCGCGATCTTTCGATCAAGGCGCCGAACCCGGATTTCGAGGTGACCTCGATGTCGGGCGGCAACCAGCAGAAGGTCGTCATCGGTAAGGCGTTGATGACTAATCCGAAGGTGCTTCTGATGGACGAGCCGAGCCGTGGCATCGATGTCGGTGCCAAGGCCGACGTCTTTCGCACCATGCGGCGGCTGGCGGCAAACGGGCTCGCCATTCTGTTTTCGACTTCCGACCTCGAAGAGGTCATGGCGCTTTCCGATCGCATCGCGGTCTTGAGCAACGGCCAGCTGATCGCCGTCTTCGACCGCAACGAGGCCACGGAAGAAGCCATTATCGCGGCTTCGGCCAAGGGACACGGACATCAAGGGAAACTCGCGTCATGATGGCGGCTACATCAACCACTCTTGCGCCGAAGGGCGCCAACGGCTCGGCGCTTCTGACGCTGATGAAGCTCAGGACGTTCATCGCGCTATTCGCGGTCATCATCTTCTTTGCGATCTTCGCCCCGAACTTCACCTCGACGGCGAACATGATCCTGATGTCGAAGCATGTGGCGCTGAACGCCTTCCTGGCGATGGGCATGACCTTCGTCATCATCACCGGCGGCATCGATCTCTCGGTCGGATCGATCGTCGGGCTTTGCGGCATGGTCGCCGGCGGCCTGATCCTTTACGGCATCGAATTGCCGATCGGCTACACGATCTTTTTTAATCTCTTCGAGATCGTGCTGATCACCTTGTCGATCGGCTTGCTTATCGGTCTGATCAACGGCCTGCTGATCACCAAGCTCAACGTCGCGCCCTTCATTGCCACACTCGGCACGCTCTATATCGCCCGCGGCCTCGCTTTGCTGTCGTCGGACGGCCAGACGTTTCCGAACCTTGTCGGCCGGCCTGAATATGCCACGACCGGCTTCGATTTCTTCGGCGCGGGGCGCATCCTCGGTCTGCCGGTATCGATCTGGATTCTGATCGTGCTTGCGCTGCTGGCCGCCTATGTCGCCCGCTCGACGCCGATCGGCCGTCACATCTTCGCCGTCGGCGGCAATGAGCGGGCCGCGCGCATGTCCGGTATCCGGGTCGATGTCGTGAAGATCTTCGTCTACATGTTCTCCGGACTTTGCGCCGCCATCGTCGGCGTCATCATCTCCTCCGAACTGATGGCAGCCCATCCGGCGACCGGTGAAAGTTTCGAACTCAATGCGATTGCCGCAGCCGTGCTTGGCGGCACCTCGATGTCGGGCGGACGCGGCACGATCGGCGGCACGATCATCGGCGCCTTCGTCATCGGCATCCTCTCCGACGGATTGGTGATGATGGGCGTTTCCTCCTTCTGGCAGATGGTCATCAAGGGCCTCGTCATCATCATTGCTGTCGTCGTCGACCAGGCCCAGCGCCGCCTGCAGCAGCGCGTTACCCTCATGCAGATGGCAAAGGCAGGTTGAGATGACGGAATTGAAAGGGGCTTTGATCGGTTGCGGTTTCTTTGCGGTCAACCAGATGCACGCCTGGAATGACGTTCGGGGTGCCCGCGTCGTCGCGATCTGCGACCGCGACCCGGAACGGCTGAAGATCGTCGGCGATCAGTTCGGCATCGATCGCCGCTATAGCGATGCCGAGGCGTTGTTCGCCGATGGCGGTTTTGATTTCGTCGATATTGCCACGACTGTCCAAAGCCACCGCACCCTCGTCGAAATGGCGGCTCGGAACAAGGTGCCGGCCATCTGCCAGAAGCCGTTCGCCAAAACCTTGTCGGACGCGAAGGCGATGGTCGAGGCGTGTCGCAATGCCGGCATACCGCTGATGGTGCACGAGAACTTTCGCTGGCAGACGCCGATCCAGGCGGTGCGGAAGGCGCTCGAGGAGGATGGCATCGGCACGCCCTTCTGGGGGCGCTTCTCCTTCCGTTCGGCCTACGACGTATTTTCCGGCCAGCCCTATCTGGCCGAGGGCGAGCGGTTCATCATTGAAGACCTCGGCATCCATACGCTCGACATCGCCCGCTATATCCTAGGCGACGTTCGCTCGCTCACGGCCCGCACCAAGCGGGTCAATCCCGGAATCAAGGGCGAGGATGTCGCGACCATTCTGCTCGATCATGAAAACGGCGCCACATCGGTCGTCGACGTCAGCTACGCCACCAGGCTTTCCAGGGAGCCATTCCCCGAGACCTTGATCGAGCTCGACGGTTCTGAGGGCACGATCCGTCTGACCCAGGGTTACCGCCTGGAAATCACCAACGCCAGGGGCACCATCACCACTGACGTATCGCCGAAGCTGCTGTCATGGGCCTCGCGGCCCTGGCACAATATCCAGGAGAGCGTCTACGCGATCCAGCAGCATTGGGTTGATAAGTTGGAGCGCGGCGCGGAGCACTCGACATCAGGGGCCGACAATCTGAAGACTTTCGCGCTCGTCGAGGCCGCTTATGACAGTGCGGTCAGGGGACAGACGATCGATGTCGGAGCGATGCTGCGATGACGGTCGATGCGTTCCAGCTCTACGGCACTCGCCTCGTCGAAACGCCGCCGGTTCGGCTGAGAGCCGGAAAACTGGAAGCCGATCTCACCAATGGCAACCTCCGCACCATCCGCTACGATGGGACCGAGGTGCTGCGAGCGATTTCATACCTCGTTCGCGACCGGGACTGGGGCACCTACAGCCCTGAAATTGTTGATCTCCGGATCGAGCAGAGTGACGATCGTTTCGCGGTCGCCTATCGGGCCCGCTGCGAAGGACCGGATGATACGAGGCTTGCCATTGACGTTCGCATCACCGGAAGCGCGGACCGGCTCGACTTCGAGGCCGAAGCCATCACGGAGACCGGCTTCGAGACCAATCGCTGCGGCTTCTGCATCCTGCATCCGATTGTCGGCGTGGCGGGCTCGCCGGCAACGGTCGAGCATGTCGACGGCCGGATAGTGGCAACGCAGTTTCCCGATGTCATCGAGCCCTGGCAGCCTTTCAAGGACATGCGCGCCATCACCCACGCGGTCATGCCTGACGTTCAGGCGGAATGCCGGATGGAGGGCGACACTTTTGAAATGGAAGATCAGAGGAACTGGTCGGACGCATCCTATAAGACCTATGTCAGGCCGCTCGCCCTGCCCTGGCCCTACCAGATTGCCGCCAATCAGCCTGTCCGGCAGAAAACGTCGCTTGTTATCAGGGATATCGGCGGCTCGACACGGCATTCTCCTGGGGTGTCAGGCGGCGCCATAAAACTTGAACTTGGGTCCTGCACCGGCACCATGCCTGATATCGGCGTGATCATTACACCCGAAGAGGCCGATGCGAGCCTCTCGGCAAAGTCCGTCCTGACGGAGATCGCTCCCCAGGAACTCCTCTTCCATTTCGATCCCGATGCCGGGCACGGCGTCGAGGCGTTCAGGCGGTTTGCTGCGATCGCCACACTCCATCGCGGCCGCTCGACGCTGGAGATCGCCCTTGCCTGCAAATCGGTCCCGGCGAGCGAGACCTCCGAGATTGCCCGCCAGATGCAGCTCGCGGAATTCAGGCCCGATGCGATCATGATATCGCCATCCGTCGACCGGCAATCGACGCCGCCCGGCAGCACATGGCCGGAATGCCCGCCGCTGGATGAAGTCTATACCGCCGCCCGCGCCGCCTTTCCCGGCATTCGCATCGGCGGCGGCATGCTGAGCTATTTCACCGAACTCAACCGGAAGCGCGTCCCCGATGGACAGCTCGACTTCGTCAGCCACTGCACCAACCCGATCGTGCATGCTGCCGACGATCTCAGCATCATGCAGACATTAGAAGCGCTGCCCTTCATCACGCGGTCGGTGCGTGCGATCTACGGCGACAAACCCTACCGGATCGGCCCGTCGACCATCCCGATGCGGCAGAACCCCTATGGCAGCCGCACGATGGACAATCCTGTGAGCGCACGCATCCCGATGGCCAATCGTGACCCGCGCCATAATGGACGCTTCGGACAGGCCTTCGCGTTCGGATATGCAATACGAGTGCTGGATGCCGATCTGGAATGCCTGACGTTATCAGCCTTGACCGGTCCGTTCGGCCTGATCGCTGGTCCGGGGGAACCGATCGAACCGGGGGGGCGTCGTCCGCTGTTCGATACCGTGCGGACACTGTGTCAATTGGCTGGTGCAACCTGGCGGGAATGCGTCTCCTCCTCTCCCTCCGAGGTCCTGTCTTTCGTTGCAAGGGATACTACAGGCGCCAGGCTTTACGTCGTCAATCTGACGAGCGAAGAACGAAAGGTCGATTGCGGCGCATGCGGGCCGGCAGATGCGGGCAAAGAGTTGCTGCTCGCGCCGTTTGCGACCGCAGCATTGCCGCTGGCGGATTGACGTCCCACGCGCCAGCCGCATCTATGCAATCGGAGTTCGTTCCGTGGAGGATTGCATGAAGACGAAGAAGCTTATCAATGCCGGCGCAGATGCCGTCGATGAGATGCTGCAAGGGGTGTTGGCGGCGCATCCGCGCCACCTGTACGCCGTGGAGGACATGCCCCGCGCGATCATTGCCAGAAACGGGCCGCGCAGGGGCAAGGTCGGGCTGGTCATCGGCGGTGGATCCGGGCACGAACCGACATTTCTGGGGTTTGTCGGCAAAGGCCTCGCAGACGCGGCCGCGATCGGCAACGTCTTCGCCTCGCCGCCGCCCGATCCGATCGTCGCCTGCGCCATGGCGGTCGACGGCGGCGCCGGTGTCCTGTTCATGTATGGCAATTATGCCGGCGACGTGATGAACTTCGACATGGCTGCCGAGATGCTTGCGCTTGACGAGATCGAGGTACGCACGGTGCTCACCACGGATGACGTGGCGTCTGCCCCTGCCGATCAGAGGGACAAGCGACGAGGCGTGGCGGGCAACGTCTTCATCTTCAAGGCTGCCGGCGCGGCCTGCGATCTTCTCTATTCCTTTGACGATGTCGAGCGTGTCGCCCGCCATGCCAATGCGCGAACCTATACGATGGGTGTCGCGATTTCGCCCTGTTCGCTGCCCCAGACCCTCCGACCAAACTTCCTGATCGGCGAAGGCGAGATGGAGATCGGAATGGGTATCCATGGGGAGCCTGGCGTGGCGCGCGAGCCGCTGAGGCCGGCCGACGCGGTGACCGACGAACTCATGGACCGCATTCTTCGCGAAATGAAAGCAGACCGGGGCGATCGTGTCGCTGTGCTCGTCAATTCGCTGGGTTCGACGCCGATGATGGAACTCTACATCATGATGCGGCGCGTGAAGTCCCGGCTCGACGATGCCGGGCTCGTCATCCATACATCGCTTGTCGGAAACTACTGCACCTCTCTCGAAATGGCAGGCGCGTCGATCACGATCATGCATCTCGACGACGAACTTCAGCGATTGATCGACCACCCCTGTGATTGCGCGATGTTTGCGAGGTAATCGATGACGTTTACCACCGAAGACCTGCAGCGTTTGTTTGCCGGGATTGCCGAGGATATCGCGGCGGAACGAGATCATCTTTGCGAGCTGGACGGTGCCATCGGCGATGGAGATCACGGCCTTGCCATGGATGCAGGCTGCCAGGCCGCGGCGAAGGCGGTCGGCGAACTTGACGCCGGAATTGCCCCAACAACCGCATTCAACGTCGCGGCTAAGGCATTCCTGAATGCGGTCGGCGCTTCGTCCGGCCCGCTCTACGCCACGGCCTTCATGCGCGCCGGAGCAGCCGCCAAAGACAAGCAGACATTGAGCGATGACGACTTCCTCAGCGTCTTTGCGGCAATGGCGCAGGGAATCCAGGAACGCGGAAAGGCCGAACCCGGTGAAAAGACGATGGTTGACGCCTGGAAACCCGCGGCTGACGCAGCTCTCGATGCCCGTCAGTCGGGAAAGCCCCTCCCCCAATGCTTCGAGACGGCCGAGCGGGCAGCGCGCGCGGGCTGCGAAGCGACCAGCAGCATGACGGCGGCCAAGGGACGGGCTTCGCGATTGGGGGACCGTGTGATCGGGCACATCGATCCCGGCGCCGCCTCGGCCGTCATCATCATCGCCGCGATGGCCAAATTTGCCCAACATCACGATGGTTAGCTCATCATACCAGTTGACATGTCAATGACTATCTGCAACAAGGGGCCCGGCTTTACAAGAGGAGGACGGTAATGCTGACCCTTTCTGCGAAATTGAAGACCGCGAGCATCGTTGCGATCGCCGTGGCGTCACTATCGGCCACGCCGGTTCTTGCTGAAGACATCACGCTCTGGACCCTCAACTTCGACAACAATGCCGCCAATACGGCCCTGAAGAAGGTGGCGACGGACTTCGAAGCGGCAAACCCCGGGACGCATGTCGAGATCGTTCAGCGCGCCGTCGACGAGCACAAGACCGCCTTGCGTGTCGCTGCTGGCTCCGACAAGGGACCCGATATTTATTTCAGCTGGGCCGGCCTCGGTCTCGGTGGTGAATATGTGAAGGCCGGTCTGTCCCTACCCCTCGACAAATACTATGCCGAGTATAAGTGGAACGACGAATTGCTGCCCTCGGCAGCGGCTTTTGCCGACCTCTATCCCGGCGGCAAACACGGCGTCCCCTTCACCTTCAAGGGTGAGGCCGTCTATTACAACAAGAAGCTTTTCGAACAGGCCGGCATCAAGGAAGAGCCCAAGACCTACGAGGAATTCCTTGCCGCGGCCGATAAGCTGAAGGCTGCCGGCATCCCTGCCTTCACCTTCGGCGGCACGGTCAACTGGCACGTCATGCGCCTCATGGACGTCATCCTTGAAACGAAGTGCGGTGCTGAGAAACACGATGCACTGAAGGCGATGACGCTGGACTGGACCAAGGAACCCTGTGCGACGGAATCCTTCGCGGAGTTTGCGAAGTGGACGAAGGACTATACGCTGCAGCCGTTCATGGGCATCGACAACAAACAGTCCTATAGCCTCTTCACCGCAGGCCGTGCGGCGATGATGCTCGAAGGCGACTGGCTGGTCAGCCAGCTCGACGGCTCCGGCGCTAATCTCGACGACTACGGCATTTTCCCCTTCCCGACCAACACCGATCGTCTCTACGGTTTCGCCGAGTACAATTACATCAGCACCAAGAGCAAGAGCCCTGACGTAGCGGCGAAGTTCCTCGACTACTTCCTCTCGACGAAAGTCCAGCAGGACCTGCTCGGCCAGCTGAGTTCGACCTCCGTCAACAAGAACGTACAATATGCCAACCAGAAGCCGCTCGAGGCGGAATGGCTGGGGATCTTCCAGAAATACGGCAAAGTGTACATGAACGGCGACCAGGCGTTCCCGCTCGACGTCACGACGGAGTACTTCCGGGTCATCAACGATGTTGCTTCCGGCAACACCGAGCCGGCCGATGCCGCCAAGCAACTGCAGAGCTTCATCGCAAGCCGAACCTGATTCCTCCCGAGGTGCCAGTCGATCGACCCAGCTGTCGATCGACCGGCACATTCTTTCATCAGCTGGCAGCCGCTTCACTGCCAGGAGGAAAGCATGTCACTTCGACAATCGACACATGATCCGCGCGTACAAGCGCTCATCCTGCTCGTGCCAGCACTCGCGATTTACGCGGTCTTCGCGCTCTACCCGATGCTCAACGTCGTGATCCTGAGCTTTCAGAAATGGAACGGGCTCGATCCCAATCGACAATTCGTGGGGATTGCGAACTACCAGGCGATTTTCACAAGAGATCCTGTGTTCTGGGTTGCCTTTCGCAACACGGTGATCTGGACCTTGATGAGCCTGATCTTCCCGCCGATGGTCGGACTGCTGCTGGCGCTCAGCCTCAACCAGAAGATATTCGGCCGAAATGGCCTCAGGGCCATCTTCTATCTGCCTGTCATCATCGCGCCGATCGCGGTGGCCACCATGTGGAAGTGGATGTACGATCCGTTCTTCGGCCTTTTCAGCCAGTTGCTCACCTCGTGGGGCATGCAAGGCTGGATCAATGACTGGCTGGGCAACCGGGATATCGCCCTTTATTCGGTCTTCGTCGCCTATCTCTGGCAGACGGTCGGCTTCTCGATGGTCCTGTTCCTGGCGGGCCTGCAGAACGTCTCCCAGACACTCGTCGAGGCCGCCCGCATCGATGGCGCCGGCCGCTGGGCGGTGTTCAAGCATGTGACATTGCCGGCCTTGCGCCCGACGATCACGATCGTTCTCGTTCTTTCCGTTATCTCCTCCTTGAAGGCCTTCGACATCGTCTACGGCCTGACCGGCGGCGGGCCGGCGCAGTCCACTCAGATGCTGGCGCTCTGGGCATTCACGCAGGCGATGCAGATCTTCGATTTCGGACGAGGCGCGGCGATTTCGGTCGTGCTGCTGCTGATCACCATGGCCGTCGTCATTCCCTATCTCAAATGGACCCAGAAGCACGAGGAGGTTGAATCGTGACAGCAGTACCGACCGACCAGACCGCAGTGCATCTGCAGGTCGAACCATCGTCGATGAAGCGGGATCCGATTCTGATCGGCCTCTGGATCACGCTTGTTATCGTGGCGCTCGTCTGGGTCGCGCCATTCGTCTTCATCGTCTTCACCTCCTTGAAGACGCCGGCGGCGGTGACAGGTACGGGCGCCTTCGTGCCGCCAACCGAGCTCGCTTTCGAAAACTACAGCGCCGCATGGAGCCGCGGCAACTTCGCAAACTCCTTCTTCAACAGCGTCATCATCACCGTCATCAAGGTGCCGCTCGGGCTGTTCCTTTCGGCGATGGCTGCCTATGCCTTGGCCAAGATCAAGCTGAAAATCACCAAGGCCCTGCTGCTGCTTGTGGTGTTCGGCACGATGATCCCCTTCCAGGTGATGCTTGCGCCGCTCTTCACCCTGGTGAATTCACTCGGCCTGATCGACACCTACCCCGGCGTCATCCTTCCCTACATCGCCTTCGGCGTTCCCTATCAGGTTTTCATCCTGCACGGCTTCTTCAAGAGCATCCCCAAGGAGCTGTCGGAAGCAGCGCTGATCGACGGTGCCAGCCACTTCATCATCTTCAGACGGATCTTTCTGCCGGTGTGCCTGCCCGTGCTCGCCGCACTGCTCATCCTCGACTTCGTCTCCACCTGGAACGAATTCGCCATGGCGCTGGTGCTGCTCCAGGATCAGCACATGTGGACCTTGCCGCTCGGCCTGATGTCGTTTCAGGGGCAGTTCTCGAGCAATTACGGCCAGCTCAATGCGGCCATCGTGATGACCGTCCTGCCGGCGACGATCGTCTATCTCATCTTCCAGCGTTATTTCGTCTCTGGCCTGACCTCCGGCGCCGTCAAAGGCTAGGGCCACGAATAGCATTCCACGAGGAGAATATTCTATGTCTGATGCAACAGTCGAAAAATGGGGCGTGTTCGAGGCCTCCTTTGATGGACCCTCCAGCGACAATCCCTATCTCGACGTGGCATTCGATGCCGTGTTCACCCATAAGAGCCGCGAAGTCCGCGTGCCGGGCTTCTATGACGGCGACGGGACCTACCGTATCCGCTTCATGCCGGACATAGAAGGCGAGTGGTCGTTTCTGACCCGCTCCAAGACTGCCGCACTCGACGGCAAGGCCGGCGCATTGATCGCGACCGAGCCCTTGGCCGGCAATCACGGCCCGGTGCGCGTGCGCAACAAATTCCACTTCGCCTATGCCGACGGAACCCCGTTCCTGTCCTTCGGAACGACCTGCTACGCTTGGACGCACCAGCCGCTCGACATGCAGAAGCAGACCCTCGAAACCCTCAAGAAAGCCCGTTTCAACAAGATGCGGATGGGCGTGTTTCCGAAGGACTATCCCTACAACGTCAACGAGCCGCTGCACGCCTCCTTCGAACGCGGAGCGGACGGGAAGGAAGACTTCGATCGTCCGAACCCCGCCTCGTTCCAGCACTTCGAGAAGCAGGTCGCAGCCCTCTGCGAATTGGGGATCGAAGCGGATATTATCATTTTCCACCCCTATGACCGGTGGGGTTATGCCGACATGTCGGCCGAACAGGATTTTCGCTATGTCGAATATCTGGCCGCTCGTCTCGCCGCCTACCGGAACGTCTGGTGGTCGCTTGCCAATGAATATGATTTCCTCATCGATACAAAGCCGATGGAGCAGTGGGATCGCTACTTCCACATCCTGGAAGAGAACGACCCCTACCAGCACCTGCGCTCCATCCATAATGGCGACGTGACGGCGAATTTCGATCATCGCAAGCCGTGGGTGACGCACACCTGCATTCAAAACCCTGACGTCAAGCGGACGCAGGAATGGCGCGATGCCTACGGCAAGCCTGTCGTCAACGACGAGCCCGAATATGAGGGCGACATCCTGCAGTCATGGGGCAACCTCAATGCGCAGGAGCTCGTGCATCGCTTCTGGATCACCATGGCGCGCGGCGGCTATGCCGGGCATGGCGAAACCTATTCTCATCCCGAGGACCTGATTTGGTGGGCCAAAGGCGGGGAACTGCGCGGCGAAGCGTGGAAGCGCATCGCCTTCCTCCGCGACCTTCTGGAAGCCGATGTCAAGCACGGCCTCGAGCCGCTGGGCATCATCGGCGAATGGCCCTGGTCTCGCGTGTCGGGCGCGCGCGACGGCGACGGCGATTTCCGCCTGATCTATTTCGGCGAGCATCAGCCGGTGATCTGGTCCACGGGCCTGCCCGTGGACGGTGACTATTATGATGTCGATCTCATCGACACATGGGAGATGACGATCACGCCGGTGGAGAAGGTGGCGGCTCCCGTTCCGCATCCGACGCGCCATGGCTCGGTCGTGCGCGGCGGCAAGCCGGACGCTGCCTTCGGCGTGAAAATTCCGCGCAAGCCGTACCAGGCGCTGCGCGTGCGCAGGAAGCTCTAGAAGATGACAAGGGGTACGAAATGTCTGGCTTGAGCATCAGAAACGTCAAGAAATCCTTCGGCCCGGTCGATATCATTCATGGTGTCGACGTCGAGATCGCCGACGGTGAATTCACCATTCTCGTCGGCCCCTCCGGCTGCGGCAAGTCGACATTGCTGCGCATGATTGCCGGGCTCGAGGATATCACCGCCGGTCAAATCAGCATTGACGGCCGGGTCGTGAACAATCTGCAGCCGAAGGATCGCGATATCGCGATGGTCTTCCAGAACTATGCGTTGTACCCGCAGATGACGGTCTCCCAGAACATGGGATTTGCGCTCGAGCTCGCCGGGGCCAAGCGGCCGGAAATAGAACAGAAGGTCGGTGAGGCTGCGGCAATTCTCGGATTGCAGCCGCTTCTCGATCGAAAGCCGGCTCAGCTGTCGGGCGGACAGCGACAGCGCGTCGCCATGGGCCGGGCCATCGTTCGCGATCCGAAAGTCTTTCTCTTCGACGAGCCGCTCTCCAATCTGGATGCGAAACTGCGCGTGAAGATGAGAGCGGAGATCAAGGCTCTGCACCAGCGCCTGAAGACCACGATCGTTTACGTCACCCACGACCAGATCGAGGCCATGACCATGGCTGACAAGATCGTCGTGCTCCACGGCGGTCGCGTCGAACAGATCGGCAGTCCGCTCGAGCTCTACGACCGACCGCGCAATATGTTTGTCGCCGGCTTCCTCGGTTCCCCCGCGATGAACTTTCTCGAGGGAACTCTTGAGGGCGCAGGCAAGCCGGCATTGTCGCTGCCGGGTGGGTCACGCGTAGCGCTTTCGCGGGCTCCAGCCAATTCCGCCAACAGACCGCTGACGCTGGGTATCCGTCCCGAAGACATCACCTTCGGTGGCGAAAACGGTGTGGATGCCGTGGTCAAGGTGGTCGAACCCACGGGATCGGAAACCCATGTCGCCGTGGAACTCGAAGGCAGGGAGCTGACATGGGTCGTTCGCGAACGTGTCGAGCTGGTGCCGGAACAGCCGGTAAAGCTTTCTTTCGAAACGGCCAAGGTTCACTTCTTCGATCGGCAGACGCAGCAGCGCCTGAACGCCTGAACAAGGCGCGTCAGCAGGTCCGTCGAACGCGGAACCGGAATTTGACGGCATGGAGTTCTTGATGATTCCTCGTCTTCGGAGCGAATTGGTGACTTGTAATCTCTGATCTCGCCGATAGGCTGTTCTTCCAAGACGAGGTAGCCAAGACATGCACATTCGAAGAGCCCTCTCCGCCGACGCGGAGGAGCTGAGCAGTCTTTTGAACGAAATCATCCTTGCCGGCGGAACCACCGCACTCGAGACGCCGCTTTCGGCTGCCGAGTTCGCGGACTGGTTCATCGACGGCGAGTTTCCTCTTACCTGCCATGTTGCAGAGCACGATCAGTCGCTCGTCGGCTTTCAATCGCTCAGCTTATACGGCGACCCGCCGAAAGGCGTTGCCGACATCGCGACCTTTGCCCGCTTGAACCCAAGAACCCCAGGCGTCGGCAGCGCTCTCTTCCCCGCAACCCGAGCCGCAGCGGAGGAGTTCGGGCTCGAATTCATCAATGCGACCATTCGGGCCGACAATGTCAGCGGCCTTGGCTATTACACAAAGATGGGCTTCGAGACCTATGACCGGCTGGTCCAGGTTCCGCTTCAAGATGGAACGCCCGTCGACAGGATCAAGAAGCGTTTCAGAGTGGACGCCAGGCACCACACGATGCCCGACGCCTGAAACTTGGTCGATGGCGCTGCGGGAGCGCTGGGCATCCAAGGACCGGCCCGGTTCAGCCTTGCCCAGCGTCCCCTGTTTGCAAGGGACCGACAAGCCGATGCAGCCTCTTTGCAGCTACACTTTGATGTCCGGCGACGAAGTTAAATTTTGCCGCCTGCGGAATATTAACCTCATGAAGTAACAACGTAGTTTTCCATAATGGAAGAAAAGTGTGCGTTAGCTTCCGTCACGAGTTCCTTCCCCCATGAATCAATCATTCGGGGTAAAGATGGATTTGGAGCCGCAAGGACGTAAAAAAGGAACAGGTCAAAGCCATGCCCGGAGATTTGCCCATGCCGACTGCGATGTTTACGGCCGACGAACTGGCGGTGATCCGCCGCGCTTACGCCCATCAGGTGGCGGCAACCGCGGCAACGACGAACCCGCGGATCGAAGCTGCCTTTGCCACCGTCCCGCGCGAAAAATTTCTCGGTGCTCCGCCATGGCAGATCGCCAATCTGGGCGGCGGGTATCGCCCCCTCACCTCCTCCGACTTGGTTCTGGCCTATCAGGACGTGCTATTCGCGCTGCAGTCCGAGAAGGGTGTCAACAATGGTAGTCCCTCGCTGCATGCCCGACTCCTGGCGGAGCTGGACATACAAATCGGCGATCGCATAACCCATATCGGTGCCGGCACCGGCTATTACAGCGCCATTCTTTCAGAGCTTGTCGGCGCTTCCGGTCATGTCTACGCCGTCGAGATGGATCCCGATCTGGCTGCGCACGCTCAAACAGCGCTTGCCGATCGGGCCAATGTCAGCGTCATTAACGCCGACGGCAGCCAATGGCCGCAGCAAGAGATGGATGCGATCTATGTGAATTTCGCCGTCGCGCGGCCCGCGGAACCCTGGATCGAAAGGCTTCGGCCTGGAGGGCGCCTCGTGCTGCCACTCGGCGTACCGCGCCTGGACCGACCGCCAAAGGGCGGCCGTCATGCATCCCACGGTGCTGCACTTCGGATTGAGCGCGGCGAGAGTGGATTTGCGGCGCGTTGGATCGGCGCGGCCTACTTCGTCTGCGCCAATGGTGGATTGTCGATCGACGACAACGAGATCGAGGCGCTGACAGCCGCATTCAGGCGCGGCGGCATCGAGTTCGTCAAAAGCCTGCTCTGGAAAACGGAACCGCGGATAGGACGCTGCTGGTATATCGGCGATCAATGGGCGCTCTGCTATGATGACGTCTGAACCATCCGCGCCGCGAAAGTCGCCTGCCTGATCTCCGCGAGGAACGAGAGCAATATGGCGCAACGCGCTCAAAAGCCGGCTCGGAACTTGGCCATCTCGAAGCCCCTTGCAAGCTCGCCACCGGCGCCCTGCCCTCTCCCACGCCGGAAAGTCTGCTGCTGAATTTTTGCCGGCCTTCATCTTTAATGATCGGACCAAGGGCGCCAAGGATCCGAGCGACGGCCACGCCGGCGGAGGTCGAGACGGGATTGAGCGCCGACGGCCTGTTGAAATCTGTGGTCCGCATTCGCGGGATACAGTGCACCGACAGCAGACCTGCTGTTTCCGCGACGCTGACGCGATCCGACCAGGGCATTTGACATATCCTCCTGGAAGGCGCCGCTCAGACCGGCGGCAAAGATCAGCAAGCGGCCGCGGCCACACCATAGCTGATCGGCAGTGCCTTGGCCCATGCTCGCCAGCGACCCCATGAAACAAGCACTCATGGCTCTACTGCTGAAGGCGGCGGCGCCGCCGCGGCACAAATTGGCGACACAGATAACCAATCGTCGGGCCTCGGACACCCCGATGCCGACACATCTCGCCAGAACCGGATCGATACGAATGGAAAATGAGGATTCGTTGCCCGTCCGGCGGCGATTGCCAGAATGACAAAAGCCCGGCGCGGGAGAGATGCGCCGGGCTTCGATAGTGACCGACAGCCTGGGAGGAGGAGGGCTGTCCGTCGCACCGAAGCGGCTCGGAGGGGTTAAGCGCTTCGGTCTGTCACGAGGTAGCGTTGCGATGCGACAAATTCAAGCCTGGTGGCTGCGCGGATGTCGCAGACGAAGTGCCAGACAAATGCAGCCTCACTCGCACGCGATCAGGGCTAGCGAGGGGTTGTCCGCGGACAACTTGCCGAGTAAAGGACCCGGCGGAGGGAGTTTCCCCGACCTTCAGCGGGCCGACCTGCCCACCACGAAATGATTGAAGTGGCACAGGAGATCGCGCGGCTGGTGCGCCTAGAGCCGGACGCGCGAATGGAGATTGCCTCAATGATCGACGACGGTCCGCCTTGGACCTGGCTTGCCCAACCCTTCGCCCGAGCAAGAGCATGGCCTTGCTTATCTCCACCTGACTGACGGCCGAGTTGGCCGAGATGTCGAACAAGGCGATCGCCAAGCCGACCGATCGGACGCCGATGACCAACGACGGCGACAGCATCCAACCATCCGCCCCAGCACATGCGGATGCTGCCGTCAGCTTTCAGCCATCCGCTGCACCATTCGAGACTTCGTCCTCCGGCCAGCAAAGCTCAGGATGGAGGACCAACAGGCATAGCTTGGACGGCCGAACCGATCGATGCACCGCGAACTGACAGACTGCTGGAGTCGCCGCCCTCACCTGCCGCCCTCTCTCCAGCCTTTGCCTGAGCCGCGCCGCAGGAGCCTCGAAGCACGGAGCCGCACGCTTACCGATCTGGCCGGACCGAAGCATTGCCGTTAGCCAATGCCGAGCGATAGGCGGTCTCGATTGCCACCTCATCAAGGAGGCGCAAGAGCGGCGAGGATGACCCCGCCGCGGCGTCCCACCGACCTTGCCGCGGATCCCTTTCGGTGAGCGAAGCCGCAGCGTCGGCAGCCTCGCAGCCTCTTCGAACGGGCGGCGCTCTGCTCCTCTTAGACGGGAGCAGGTTCTCGGCATTGCGAAACTGCCGGCAGACCCGGCGGAACTCTTGGAGCCGAATACGCCGCGCCTGTTCGGCAAGACGCATGAAAGCGCGACTCTACGATACTAGGCAGAGCCATCGAGGCGGCCCTAATACCGCAAATCAGTACGGCGATATCAGGGATATTTTCCCGGCGCGAACCCAGTTGCTGCGGAGATCAGTTCATGCGCAAACGACCTGGCGACTACCACGTTGATGATCCGGTTGTCCGCGGACAACGGCATGAGCAGGCAACGTTCGGCCTTGCAGCTAGGGTTTGCGGATTCGTCTGGGAAAGGCCGCAGGGTCGGTTGCCCATCCGGCATAAAGCCGGCTTCTGTGTAGTAGTCAGCCGACAGTACCGCTGTCTCGCTATCATCCGGTGCTACATAAGACCGAGCGGAGGGATCTCGCGGAAGGGGAGGGGACGCCCTTCGATCTTGGAGGATCCGCAGTTCACGGCCGAATTCTTCCGGCGCATCCGCCCGTTGCGAAAGGGCGGTCGCTGACGTCGATCGGCGGGCCGTCAGCGCACCTGACGCAGCGACGACTACCGCCGATCTGCTTGCAGCAGCGAGCCGCGCATGGGGAACGGCAGCGTCGGGTCCGCTTTGTCCTGAGATTGCCGGCCGTAGTACCAAGACCGCACCATCATGTCAGACAGGCCGCGCCCGTCATCAATGCACGTTATTTGATGACGTGCAGCCCTCACTGTCAGCCAGTGTAGAAGACCTGCGTTCATCCCGGCCGATATGTCGGAAGATGTTCCTGCGCCTTGTGAACGGGATGCCGAGCAGCGCTTGCGGTGGCGGCCGGGGAGGGCGCCTATTGCAAAATAACGCCGGGCTATGAACTGGCCGACGTTCGGAGCGGCGCGCGTCGTATATCCACCTCCTCGCCGCGCGGCTGGCTACGCGTAGCCACTTGATCGATCGCGGCGCGTTCTGCCGATTGCCGCCCCGCTATCAAGCAACCACCGAGGCCATCGAGATCGCGTCCGTGGGCAGGGCAGGGGCTCGGTCTCGACGGCGCTTGGCATGAGGCGCGCTGAGCGAAAGCAATCGGATCGCAGGGGCGAAACCCGCTATTTGCCCGTTGATAACGCAAACGGCTATTGCAGGCCATTGTCACCGGCGCTATTATTTTGGCGGGCTCGTTGCACAGTGCATAGGCTGGTGCGGGTCGCCGACAGGCGCCGGTGTCGAATGGAGGCAGGCGGAATTCAGGTCCAAGTCGCGCTTTCGATATGAGCCGCACACCAATCTACCGCTTCGCGGCTACCAAGCCGCCCCCATCGGTAGACCTGTCGAAAGACTCCCACCACAGCAGTAACGAAACTAAAGTCTGGATTTGCTTCCGTAGCAGGATGTGACTGCAGCGATATCAACGACTTATGGGCGCAGCGGCGGAGCGGCTCCATCGTTCTAATCCCTGCTTCCTGGCCCGATTGGGGAAACGGACCATCTCGGTCCTGCATGAAATGTCCGCAGGAAAGCAACGGCTTGCATCCTTTAGCGGCACCCTGCGTTATCTCCGCACGAGACCGGAGACCAGCTCATGCCTGATGTGCTTCACCTCAAGAGATTCTCCATTGCGGCGACAATGATGGCCGCAGCGATTGGCGCACTTGTGTTGATGCAGGCGACTGAGCGCAGGTCGGTCGCTCGGTCTGGGGATACCGGCCGCGCACCTGCCGATCATGGTCGCAGCGCCAGCGTGCCCGAGGCTATCCCTTTCAGCGGCCTTCGCGACGTGTTCTGGCGCGTCTTCCACGAGGTCCTCGCCGACCGGGTCACTTTGATTGCCGCGGGTGTGACGTTTTATCTGCTGCTGGCACTCTTCCCAGCCATGGCGGCTTTGGTGTCACTTTACGGGCTGGTTGCAGATCCGGCCACCATATCCGAACATCTTCGCGAATTGGCCGGCCTCATGCCATCAGGAGCGTTCGATCTTCTTGCCAATCAGATCAAGGAGCTCGTCGATCGGCGCGACGCGACGCTCGGCATCACCTTCTTCGTCGGCCTCGGCATCGCCCTCTGGAGCACGCATAGCGGCACTCTGGCGATCTTCGACGCGATGAACGTCGCCTATGAGGAGGAAGAGAAGCGGGGGCTTGTCCGGTTGAACCTGATCGGCCTCTGCTTCACCTTGTGCGCGATGCTTTTGACGGTTGTCATGGTGGCGCTCGTCGGGGTCATGCCGGTTGTTCTCTCCTATCTCTGGCTCGATCAGTTCAAGGAGCACATGGCCCTTCTCCTGCGATGGCCGCTGCTTCTGCTGGTCGTCGCAGTGGCCGTTACATCGGTCTACCGCTTCGGCCCCAGCCGCGAGCCTGCCAAGCTCCGGTGGATGACGTGGGGCGCGGTTCTGACCACGATCGCCTGGGCCGCCATGTCCCTCGGCTTTTCTTTCTATCTGGACCATTTCGCCAACTACAACGCGACATACGGCACGCTCGGCGCGCTGATCGGCTTCCTTATCTGGATCTGGCTTTCCGTCGTCATTCTCATCGTCGGAGGGGAGCTTAACGCCGAACTGGAGCATCAGACCGCAAAGGACACGACGACGGGAACGCCACTGCCAATGGGGGCGCGCGGCGCCTATGTCGCGGACACTCTGGGCGAGACCATGAGCTAACCGCGATGATTGCTCCTCTTATATGGTTTTGATGTATTCTGCCATTTCGCCAGTCCCGAAACAGGAGACGATGATGACCGCCCCGCATCCTTCCAAAACCCATATCGGCAATCATGCCCTGCATCCCGAAACACAGATGCTGAACTACGGCTACGATCCGGAGCTCTCGGAAGGGGCGGTCAAGCCGCCGGTATTCCTCACCTCCACTTTCGTCTTCAACACGGCCGAGGATGGCCGCGATTTCTTCGATTACGTGTCGGGCCGCCGCGAGCCGCCCGAGGGGAAGGGGGCGGGCCTCGTCTATTCGCGCTTCAACCATCCAAACAGCGAGATCGTCGAGGACAGGCTCGCCGTCTACGAACGGACGGAAAGCGGCGTGCTGTTTTCATCCGGCATGGCGGCGATCGCCACCACTCTGCTCGCCTTCGTCCGGCCGGGCGATGCGATCCTGCATTCGCAGCCGCTCTACGGGGGAACGGAAACGTTGCTGGCGAAGACCTTCCTGAACCTCGGCGCCGCCGCCGTCGGCTTTGCCGACGGCGTCAGCGAAGGATCGGTGCAAAAGGCGGCTGAAGAGGCAATGGCCAAGGGCCGCGTTTCCGTCATCCTGATCGAGACGCCTGCCAATCCGACCAACAGCCTGGTCGATGTCGCGATGATCCGACGCGTGGCCGACGCGATCGGTGCAAGACAGGGTCATATGCCGATTATCGTCTGCGACAATACCCTGCTCGGACCAGTCTTCCAGCGGCCGATCGAGCACGGCGCCGATATCTCGCTCTATTCGCTGACGAAATATGTCGGCGGCCATTCCGACCTGATCGCCGGCGCCGTTCTTGGTCGCAAGGCGGTGATCAAGCAGATCAAGGCCCTGCGCGGCGCAATCGGCACACAGCTCGATCCACATTCCTGCTGGATGCTCGGCCGCTCGCTGGAAACGCTGCAGCTCCGCATGGAACGGGCAAACAGCAACGCGCGGGCCGTCGCCGACTTTCTGCGCGATCACCCGAAGGTCGAGAAGGTTCACTACCTGCCCTACCACGATCCGGAATCGCCGGCCGGGCGGACCTTCATCGCGCAATGCACCGGCGCCGGCTCGACTTTCTCTTTCGACATCCGCGGCGGTCAGCCAGCCTCGTTCAAATTCCTGAACGCGCTGCAGATCTTCAAGCTTGCGGTCAGCCTGGGGGGCACGGAATCGCTTGCGAGCCATCCGGCCGCCATGACGCATTCCGGCGTGCCCGCCGATGTCCGCCAGCGCATCGGTGTTCTGGAATCGACGATCCGTCTTTCGATCGGCATCGAGCATCCGGACGATCTGATCGCCGACCTCGAGATAGCGCTGCAGGCTGCGTGATTGGGGGAACCGATGCCCGGCGGCGCCGGGCATCGTTTACCATTTTATTTGTCGTCGATCGTCAGTTCCGTCTCGTCGGTGTCCAGCACGAAGACCGCAAGCAGGCGCGCCGGCTTGGTATCACTGGCGTTTGCGCTGACGCTGTGGTGATCGCCTGGAAATTCGGCGAAGCTTTCTCCAGCCTTATACGTTTTCACCGGGCCGTCGTTCACCGCGCTGCGGATCGCCCCTTCGAGAACGGTGGCGTAGATGAAGGCCGAATCCGGATGGGTATGGCCGGGCGACAGGCCGCCGGGCTCATATTCCACCATCACAGCCTTCATGCTCTTGCCGGGAACATTGGGAAGCTTCTGGTCGAAAACGACGCTCACCTTCGCTTTCCCACCTCCGGCGTGAGCCTGAGTACCGGCGGCAAGTACAAGGGCGAACGCCGCTGCCGAGATCATTTTCCTGAGCATGTCTGGTCTCCTCAATTGATAGAATGGGTCGACAGGCGCAGCCTCGCTGTCAGGCGCTCTTTTTCTGCGGTGGCTGACGGCTGAGCCAATCGTCGAAACGGATCCGGCCGAGCCGAGCCTTGGGGCCGGTCACGAGCGAATTGTCCTCGAGTTCGACCCCGAAATAGCGGGCATGCGGATCGGTGACCACCTGGCGCGGATCGCTCGTGGCCTTGAAGAGACGCGTCACGATCTCGGTGAGGCGGACTTTCTCCGGCCCGCCGATCTCGATCGTGCCATTCACAGGCGTGCCGAGCGCCACCTCGGCCATGACGTCGGCAACGTCGTCCGAGGCGATCGGCTGCACGTAGGCGGGCGACAGATGCACCGTCTGGCCGACGGTACCCGACTGGGCGATGCCAGCCATGAATTCGTGGAACTGCGTCGAGTGCACGATGGTGTAGGGTATGCCGGACGTCTTGATCAGCTCTTCCTGGGCCATCTTGGCGCGCATGTAGCCGCTGCCCTGCAGCCGCTCCATGCCGACGATCGACAGCGCGATATGATGCTTGACGCCGGCGGCAGCCCCTGCCTTGAGCAGATTGCGGCCCGACGTCTGGAAGAATTCCAGGACGGCCTTGTCCTCGAATGAGGGCGAGTTTGCGAGATCGAGCACGACCTGCGCGCCAGCGAGCGCTTCGGCCACGCCCTTGCCGGTGATCGTGTCGACGCCCGAATTCGGCGAAGCCGCCAACACCTCATGCCCCTTGCTGCGCAATCTTTCCACGGTCTTCGAGCCGATGAGGCCGGTACCGCCGATAACGACGATTTTCATGGGTAGTCTCCTTGTCCTTTACGAGGAGTTTCCTCTGTTGACCTGAAAGCGAGCAGGCAACTGCTCGGCATGCCCCCGCGCCCTCGATGAGCGAAGCGACTTCATCGGGACCGTCGCCGGTGCGGCCGGTTGAAACCGATGAGCAGGAGAATGCGCCGGATCGCGGTGCCAAACTATTCTCCCTCGGTCGCTGTCACCCTATGCGAACGCAGTAGGAAAGCTGGCTCTGCGGTCGAGGAATCCGGCCAAAATGGAGGAACATGACGTCGACAGGCATCGGCCTGATCTACCGTTGGGGCAGATAGTCGACCTGGAAGGCAAGGCGTATTAACTGGCCTGCAAGCCGAGGCTTGCGTCATCAATCCTCTCACGGTGGAGATAAGAATGATCAAGCGTCTGAACTTCATGGCCCATAAGAACAGCGGCATCGACGGCCTCTTTTCCGTTGAAGGCTGGATTGCCAAAAGCTTCGATCCGAAGTTGCTCGAACTTGTCAAAGTGCGCGTTTCCCAGATGAACGGATGCGCTCACTGCCTGCACATGCACCGCCAGGACGCGCTGAAGCTCGGCGAAACGGATGACCGGCTGCTGCTTCTGAACGCGTGGCGGGAGTCACAGCTCTTCACCACTCGGGAGCGGGCCGCACTCGCCTGGGCCGAGGCTCTCACTCAGATCGCGAAAAGCCATGCGCCGGATGATGTTTATGAAGAGGCGCACGCCAACTTCTCGGATGACGAGCTCGTGGCCCTTTCAATCGGTGTTGCGATGATCAACGCCTGGAACAGGCTGGCGATCGGCTTCCGGCTTCAGCATCCGGCCGATCACAAACGCGCCGCCGCCTGACGGGCTGCACCTTGGTCAGGAAAGCTTGGCAGCCTCGAACATGGCGCTCAGCCCGATGCCTCCGCCGATGCCGATCATCGCCAAGGCAGTCGCACCCGGCGCCCAGCCTTCCCCGGTGTCGCGGATCAGTTGGCTGTACAGCCGGGTCACGAGGATTGCGCCGGAGGCTCCGAATGGATGGCCGAGCGCAATGGCTCCGCCGTCCTTGTTGATCGCGTCGGCAGGGATAGCGAGCTGGTCCAGCGATGCCAGAACCTGGGCCGCGAAAGCCTCGTTGAATTCGATGGCATCGATGCCCAAGAGCGAAAGCCCGGGCTGACGCTGCAGCAGCTTTCTGGTCGAGGCGACCGGGCCGATGCCGAGCAGGTTGGGATCCACACCGGCAGCGGCGCTGTCGATGAAGGCTAGTCCCTTTTCGATGCCCATGCTTCTCGACATTGCGCGACTCATGACCAGCACCAGGCAGGCGCCGTCGTTCAGCGGGCAGGCATTGCCGGCTGTCACCGAACCATCGGCCAGGAAGACCGGCCGGAGGTTTGCGAGCGCCTCAAGAGATGTGGACGCGCGTGGACATTCGTCCCGTTCGATCTGACCGTAGCTGGTGGGAATTTCAACGATCTCAGGCCGAAAGATGCCTGCCTCGGCCGCTTGCACGGCGAGCCTATGGCTGCGCAGGGCGAATTCATCCTGTCTCTGGCGCGATATGCCGAACTGCCGCGCGACGTTTTCGGCGGCAATTCCCATTTCCGGATCGCCGATCGTTTCAGGCGAAAACCGGGCGCGCCCGTAAAATCGCGGCGGCATCCCATTCGTCTTTGGTCTTTCGACGCGCCATGGCGCGGTGCTGACACTCTCCACGCCGCCGGCCAGAAAGCACGAACCGGCTTTCGCTTGGATCAGCCGGGCTGCCATGATGATCGCTTCCAGGCCCGAGCCGCATTGCCGATCGATCGCAACACCCGGAACTGACATGGGCAGACCTGCTGTGAGCGCTGCCAGCCGCGCGATGTTTCCACCGCCACCGGCGGCATTACCCACCAGCACATCATCGATGTTTTCCGGCGCAATTCCCGCTTCGGAAACAATGCGACGGATGATCGGCGCAAGCAGATCTTCCGCCGCGACAGTAGCAAGCGATCCGAACGCCCGGCCGATCGGCGACCGGTAGGCGGCAACCACGACCGGCTGCCAATCCTCCTCAGGCTGATAGGCGTAGGACAAGATCGTCTCCTGAGATCACCGATGTCTCCACTTGCCCCCTCGAGATCTTGCCGCTGCTCGTCATCGGCCAGAACTCGATATGGTAGAATTGCTTAGGGATCTTGTACCTAGAGAGCATCCGCGCGCAATGATCGGCCAGGATTTTCGGGTCTCTCGTCTCTCCCGAGACGACGGCAACGATCCGTTGGCCCAAATAGGCGTCCGGCAGCCCGAAGACAACGGCATCTTCTACCCCGGGGCAGACTTTGAGCGCGCTCTCGACTTCTGCGGGATAAACGTTGTTGCCGCCTGATATCATCATGCCGCCGGCCCTGCCGATCACCCGCAGCATGCCATCGGCATCGAGTTCACCGAGATCTCCGACCGTCGCCCCGGCTTTTGTGACCCGGAAGGCCTGACCATCGTCGCCCCAAAGATATCCATCAGCGATCAGGTCGCTGTCGACGAATATAGTTCCCGCCACATCGGTCCCGACGTCGTTTTCATCGGGATCGCGAATGGAAATTCCCACGCCGGGATAGGCTTGTCCTACCCGGTCGATCGGAAAATCGATCTCGCTCCCGACAAGGGTCGAGACGGTCATGAATCCAATCTCGGATGCGCCGTAATATTCCCGGATGCGCGCCTTCGGAAAAAGGCGACGCATGGACTCGACCCCGTTCCTGTCAAGCTTTGCGCCGGCGCTGAGGACGTCGCGCAGGGAGGTCAGAGCGGGTTCACCCGCCCACGCTCTTGCAATGCCGGCTATATGCGTGGGTACGGCAACCAGCCGTTCGACTTGCCGGGAGGAGAGCGTGCGTGCCACCACGCCAGGATCCCATTTCCTGATCGAATGAAAGGTTGCCCCGGCATCGAAAGCTTCGACCAATGCATAAAGCGCCAGGCCATGCGCGAGCGCTCCCGGGCACATTGTCGACGGCGCGTCTTCGAGTTCGAAAACAACGCGTCCGCGATCGAGGCTCCGGCGCCATTGTTCGCGCGAGCGATAATAGGCTTTCGGTTCGGCGGTGGTCCCCGAGGTGAAACCGATCAGAAAGATCTTGTCGGTATCGGCCGGCAGCTCGGCTTCACCTTCCGCCGCGGCAAGGTCGAAAGCCTCGGCTCCGGCAGCGACAACGGGAATGCCGAGTCTTCGGGCAATTTCAGCACTCGGCCCGGCATCGTCGTCGACAATCAGAACGTCAGGCGCCAGGCGCTCGATTATGCGTTCGATCCTTTCCGCCGGCATCATCGGGTCGATGACCGCGCAGGCATTCGGGAAAGCGGTGGCCGCCGCAAAATACTCGGCAAAGCCGATATGGTTGCCAAGGCTGAGAGCGGCAAGCTTCTCCACACCGGGCAGATCGAGCGAGCGGCGATTCGAGCGAGGGAGATCTTGGAGAAACCGATAAATTGCCTTGGCGCGCACATAGAGCTCGCCATAGCTGAGCGAGTGCCCGTCGATCACCAGCGCCGGCTTGTCCGGTGTTTCCGTTGCATGTCGAAGAAGCTGCGCATGGATCGGCATGGACACCCGCTGGTTTGAACGATCGGCAATCAGCCTGGAGACAGAGCGGCTCTGGTCGCTTCGGGAATCGGCGTCGGGCGGCTGTCGGAGAGGCCGACGCAGACCCAGACGAAATGCGCCGATGCGCAATGGGCGCCATCGCGCTGGCGAAAGAGTTCTATGGCAAAGGACAGACTCGTGCGCCCGATTTTCTCTATGTTCACCTTCACTTCCACGACATCGTCAAGGTCGATTGGGCTGTGAAAGGTGATCTCCGCCTTCTTCACGTGATAGGCAACGCCGGAGGAAGTGTGACGGAAATGGCTGAGAATTTGCCGTTGCCGCAGGAACTCGATGACCGCATCCTCGCAATAATCGAGATAACGGGAATTGTGGACATGACCATAGATGTCGATGTCTCGCATCGAGACCCGGAACGATGCTAAAGGCCTGTCGTCAACGCTCATTCGATCACCAATTCGACGGGGTGATCTAACCGCAGTGTGTGGGGGATGCAATGCAATATCAGGCGGTCGTGCGAAAATTCGGCCCGGCTCAGGATGTCGTTGAGCTCGAGCAGGCTGCGCTGCCGCCGCTGGCGCGCGACGAGGTGAGGGTACGTCTGCTGGCGCGGGCGATCAATCCGTCCGATATCATCACCATATCAGGAGCCTATAGCGGACGCACGACATTACCTTTCATTCCCGGCTTCGAAGCATTCGGCGTGGTCGAACAGTGCGGTGAGGAGGTTCATGGGCTTTCCCCCGGGACACGCGTGCTGCCGGTGCGCAGCGCCGGCGGGTGGCAGGAATTCAAGGATACCGATCCCGGCTGGTGCCTTCGTGTTCCAGACGAGCTTACCGACTTCGAAGCTGCAACGAGCTACGTCAATCCGATGACGGCCTGGTTGATGCTGCGTGCCAAGATCGGGCTGAGGCCAGGCATGCGCATCGCCATCAATGCCGCCGCCTCTTCGATCGGAGCGATATTGATCGGTCTCGCCAATGCCGCCGGCGTGGAGCCGGTCGCCATCGTCCGCAGCGAAGGATCACTTGAGCGCCTGCGCGGCCGGGTCGAGGCTATCATCATCGATAGAGAGGAAAGCGAAAGCGATCTGGTCGCCGGGCTCACCGGCCGGCATGGGCTCGACGCTGTGCTTGACTGCGTCGGAGGAGCGCGCGCATCCGTCCTCGCCGATGCGCTCAAGCCCGGCGGGCATTTCGTGCATTACGGCCTGCTTTCGGGCCAAAGCATTCCGGCTTCCTTCTGGGCCTCCCATCCCGATATCGCCTTTTCCTATTGTCACCTCCGTGAATGGGTTCATTCGCAAGCGATGGGCGACGTCCAGCGGGCCTATTCCGAGATCGCGGCGCATATCGTTTCGAAGGTCATAGCGACCGAGGTGCGGGAGGTATTCCCCTTGGAAAATGTCCGGCAAGCCCTGCACTCCGCTCTTCCCTTTCGAACGGGCGGCAAGGTGCTCTTGGCCTGACGGACGCTGTCCCTAGGAGTCTTCGTGCCGTTGCCGCGCGATGGTGATTGCCGCATGGTTCTGCTCGGCCCACCCGATCAGGGTTTTCATGGGGATGAGGAAGGATCGCCCCTGCTCCGTCAGTTCGTATTCCACGCGAGGCGGGACCTCCGGATAGACGGTGCGCCGCACGAAGCCGTCCTGCTCCAGATGCTTCAATGTCTTGGACAGCATCTGCTTCGAGATGTCACCGATCTCGCGCATCAGCTCGTTGAAGCGCTTCTTTCCGTCTTCCAGTGCCTCGAGGGTGAGCAGGCTCCATTGATCGCCGATACGATCGAGCACGCCTCTGATCGAGCATCCCGCCCCAGGCTGTTGTTTCGGATCGTCCGTTTCCTTGGGCATGCTCCGTCCTCGGTCATCGTCGGCTGACCTTGCCACTAAAACCTGCCTTCTTGCTCGGCATGCCGCGGTTTCATAGACCAGCTCTCATAGTCTGTTTTCTAGACTAGATCGCGAATCCGTACCAAGGAGCTTGATGCATGACATTCGGGAAATCGCTTTTCGCACTCGTCATTTTGGCAGGTGTCGCCGCGCCGGCCGGCGCTTTTGCTGAATCGGCCTCGCGGGATTTGAAGATCGAGGAAGCCAACCGGAAGCTGGTGGTGGAATTCTACGACGGGTTCTTCAACAAGCACGATATCGAGGCCGCCTCGGTCGTCGCTGACGATTACCGGCAGCACAATCCCCAAGTTCCCGACGGGAAGAAGCCTTTGATTTCCTTCTTCATCGGCTTCTTCAAGGACAATGCCCAATCGAAGGCCGAGATCGTCGGCAGCGCCGCCGATGGCGATCTCGTCTGGCTGCACGTGCACGCGACGAACGGCGCCGATGACCGCGGCCAGGCGATCGTCGATATTTTCCGCGTCAAGGACGGCAAGATCGTCGAGCACTGGGACGTGATCCAGGCCGTTCCGAAAGAGGCGGTAAACAAGAACACCATGTTCTGAGTTGAGTGGGGCCGGCTTCCCAGCTGGCCCCACTATCGGCACTACGCGCTTGGTTCAGCCGTCTCTCTCGTTGCTGCCGATTTCCGCCGCACTGCTCGGTCGACATTTGCCGGTGGCCTAATGCCCATACGCCAAAATGGCTGGTGCCCTAGTCGATCCGCATCAATCGATCCGGGGACGCTTCGATTTCGGCGTTGCCAGCCCGTGTTTGGCAAGCTCCAGGGTCAGGATGCGGGTTTCGAGAAGATTGAAGATGCGCAGGATGGCCTCGATCGCATCGAATGGCTTCGTCAGAAAATCCTTCGCGCCGAGCGAAAGTGCGCGCCTGCGCGTCGGCAAGGTCGCATCGGCAGTGAGCACCAGGATCGGCAGATAGCTGTTTTCGGGAATGAGCCTCGCAAAGGTCTCGAGCAGGGCGAAACCGTCCAGATCGGGCATCATCAGATCGAGAAGAACGAGATCGACAGGATGTTCGCGGAAGAGCCGCAAGGCCTCGCGCGGTTCGGTGGTGCTGATCAGCGCCGTAAAGCCTTCGCGCTTGAGGATACGCTCCAGCAGTGAGACATTGGCGGGCTCGTCGTCGACGATCAGGATCGTCGATCGGCGCACGATATCTGTGGAATCTGTCATGGACCCAATATTTGGTTGAAGCGATGCCGAACTGATATCAAGCGGCGCGGCCAAATCAAAGGCGATGTCTTATGGCGGGCTTCCCATCGCAACCGGTCTTGCCTCTACCACTGCAGGCGCGCGCGGCAGATCGACGTGGAAAGTGGCGCCGCCTTCCTGGTTGCTGAAGCCGAGCGTTCCGCCCATGGCGTCTGTCAGATGTTTCGACAGCGCGAGCCCGAGACCGGTTCCATCCTGGCTGATCCGTTCCGCTCCCAGCCGATCGAACGGGGTGAAAAGCCGGGCGACGCGTTCGGCCGGAATGCCGGGACCGGTATCGCTGACCTCGATGCGGATACGGCCGCCATCCATCGCGCGGTGGCTGACGGTTACGCTTCCCTGGGGGCGATTGTATTTCACCGCATTGGAGAGGAGGTTGAGGAACACCTGCAGCAGACGCCGTCGGTCGGCGAGCACCGAAAGATCCGGCTCGGCCGGCTCGACGACCTCGATCCTGATCTGCTGCTGGCCGCAGAGCGGTCTTGCAAGCGACACGGCTTCATCGATCACCTCGGCGACGGGCTGTGCTTCGACAGCGAGATCCATGCGCCCGGCCTCGATCCTCGCCATGTCGAGAACCTCGTCGATGAGGCTGAGCAAATGCCGGCCGGCCCTCAAGATCTGCGCGACGCTCTCTCTGGACTCAGTATCGGTGACGTCCATTTCCAGAAGCTGCGCGAAACCGAGCACGGAATTCAGCGGCGTGCGCAGCTCGTGGCTCATGCGCGACAGAAATTCGCTCTTGGCGTTGCTCGCGCGGATCGCATCCTCACGGGCGCCAAGCAGGGCCTCTTCGATTTGCTTGCGCTCGGTAATATCTCGCGTGATCTTGGAAAAGCCGCGCAACCGGCCCGTCTCGTCATGGAGTGCGGTCACGACGACGTGCGACCAGAATTGCGACCCGTCCTTGCGAAGGCGCCAGCCTTCCGCTTCGGTGCGTCCGTGAAGGGCGGCTTTGGCAAGCTCTTCTGCCGGAAATGTGTCCCTGGTTTCCGTGGGATAGAAGCGGGAAAAATGCTGCCCGACGATCTCCTCGGCGCCATAACCGGTGATCCGCTCGGCGCCTGCATTCCAGCTTATCACCCGTCCTGAAGTATCGAGCCCGAAGATGCCGTAGTCGCTGACGCCTTCGACCAATTGCCGAAAGCGCTCCTCGCTCTCGGTCAGATCAGCCTCGCGCTTTTTCAGAAGCACGCTCGCATCCTCGAGCGCCTGTCCGAGGCTCCCGAGTTCATCGCGGAAGGGATCCGCCACCGTCACGACCTCGCCTTGCGCCAGCCGATGCGCCTCGGCTTTCAGCGCATGCACGCGACGCACGATGCTCGCCGAAAACAGGAAGACGGCGACGAGCGCGCCGGCAAACCCAAGGAAGCCGGCGGCGATCATCAGGCTTCGCGACAGCGTGCGAACCCGGTCGGCAGCCTCCGTCCTCGCGTGAAGCAGATCGGCCTCCCGCCGGCTCATCGCGTCGATTTCCTGTCTCAGCACATCGAGGACCTGCTTGCCCTCGATGAGCTTGGCCGCAAGATCCTCGCGTCCGCCGGCGCGCAGGATGTCGGCCTGTTTCAGGAGCTGGAGACGGTCGACTTTCGCGACGACGAGGGTGCGGATGCGTTCGAGGCGGCTCTTTTGCTCGTCATCCCGCAATCGGCGACCGACCTCGTCGAGCACGACGGGCAGCCTGTTTTCGGCCCGGTTGAAGGGATCGAGAAAATCGGTTCTGCCGGTCAGCAGATAACCGCGCATCGCGGTGGCTGCTTCGGCGATCGAGGCATGGATCTCCTGAATGCCCGACTGGATCTCGAGCGTGACCCGCACCTGATCCTCGGCAATCCGGCTTTGCCGGTCGGCCACGAAGACGGAGGCGAGAGCCGCAAGCAGCAGCGCCAGCGGTACGGTGATGATGACAATGCCCTTCGCCCTCAGCGGCAGATCGGCGAAACGCAGGGTCATTGCTGTTCTTCGCTGGATGTTGCGACCAGCCCGCCGCGCACGGCCATGACCGCGGCCTGCGTCCGGTCGCCGGCGCTGAGCTTGCCGATGATGCGCTCGACATGGATCTTCACGGTACCGGGCGAGATCTTCAAGGCTCGGCCAATCTCCTTGTTCGTCAGGCCCTCGGCCACTTTCGACAAGACTTCGCGCTCCCGGATCGTCAGCGTCTCCAGGGCGCTGCTGTTGGTCTGCGGCTTGGTGGCGGCGCGGCGCAACAGCTTGGCGACGAGTGGACCGTCGAAGAAGGCGTCGCCCTGAAGGACGCGCCGGATCGTGCGGAGAATGTCTTCCCGGCTGGCGTCCTTCAGCAGATAGCCCGTGGCGCCAGCTTCGATCGCCGCTTCCAGATAATCGAGGCTGTCATGCATCGTGATGATCATGACGCGTGTGCCGGGCGACACGCGCCGGATCTCCCTCGTCGCGGCGAGGCCGTCCATGCGCGGCATGCGGATATCGAGCAGTGCCAGATCCGGCTTGTGGTGAGCTGAGGCATCCACCGCTTCGACGCCGTCGCGCACGTCCCAGCCGACATGGAAATCTTCCTGACCGCCGATCATGGCGATAAGACCGGCACGGGCGATGTCGTGATCGTCGGCGACAAGGATCGATGCCGTCATTCTGATGTCGTCTCCTGCGCAAGAGGGGCGGCGGCGCGGACATGCGTGCCGCCCGAAGACCCGGCCTCGATCTCGATCCGGCCGCCGAGCAGCGCCAGCCGTTCCCGCATGCCGACGATGCCGAGTTGCCCGCCCCGCATCTGAGGATGGCGCAACTCGCCGATGCCTTTGCCATCATCGATCACTTCGAGATGCGCTTCGCCCGCGTCATCCTCGAAGAGCCGCACGACCAGCCGGCTCGCCTCGGCGTGCTTGATCACATTGGTGATCGCTTCCTGCGCGACTCGATAGAAGATGATCCCGGTCGATGTCGGCCAGCGGTCGGAGGCGGCATCGAGGTCGGCGATCACTTCGAGACCGTCGATCGCATCGAGACGCGTGCGCAGGGCCGCGGCGACACCGAGATCATCGAGTTCGGGCGGGCGAAGATCGGCGATGGCCGCCCTGAGATCCGCAACGGAATGGCGCGCCAGTGCAGCGAGTTGGTCGATCTCGGGCTTCAGGACATGCGCCTCGCCGATACGGGCCGCGAGGTCCTGCAGGCGATAGCTAAGGCCTGCAGCCAGCTGCGCCGAGCCGTCGTGAAGATCAAGCGCCACCCGCTGCCGCTCCTGTTCCTGCGCCTGGATCAATTGCGCGACAAGGGCCGCGAGTTCACTTCGCTGCCGCTGGAGATCGCCGAGAAGCGCCTGGTTTTCCGCTGCCTGCCGATTGAGATTGTAGGCGTCGGCGAGCTGTCCCGCCACCACCTCCAATGTCTGCCGGTCGTCGGCATCGACGCCGCGCCCCCTCAGCGGACCGATCAGCGTCAGGCAGAGACCGGAGCCGTCTTGCGAGGTAAACAAGATGCTGTCGCTTCCGGGGCTCGTCGACTTGCCGACCGTCATCTGCACAGGCAGCTCTTCTTGCGAGGACGGGAAAACGAGCTCGGCAAAGGATGCTCCCGAGAAGTCGGCGAGACGGGACAGAACCTCCTGAGCAGCCGCTTCGAAAGTTTGTGCGTCAAGCAGGTTTCGCGCCTCGATGATGAAGCGCAGACGAGCCGCGCGCGCTTCCGCTGCCCGGTAAAGGGCCTTCAATTCCGTTACGTTAGGCGAATGCGTCGCGCCTGTATCGTGGTTCATGCCTGACGGGACTGCTCCGATATGAATGACGCCGGCACGATAGTCATTCCGGCGGGAATGTCATCTATGCCGTTCGGCAGACCCGATCGGAGCCACACGGCAGATGGGGCGGCGGCACTAGGCACCTTAGATGTCGATCATGCGGTCGACCGATGCGATGTCCGCCGGAACCGCCACATAGGAAGTCAAACATGCATACCATCATTGCCGCCGCCCTCGTTCTCGGTTTCGTTCAGGTCCAGTCGGCCGCGGCGGCTACCGAAACCGCAACCTGTGCGCCGACAAGCGAGGCGGAAATCGCCAAGCTCTTCGACCGCTGGAATACCTCACTCGCGACCCTGAGCCCCCAGGAAGTCGCCAAGAATTACAGTGAAGACTCCGTGCTGCTCGCGACCTTGTCGGACAAGCCTCGTCTGACCCAGGCGGAACGGATCGATTATTTCAAGCACTTCCTGGTGAATGAGCCCAAGGGCCATATCGATAGCCGCGACGTCAAGATCGGCTGCAACTGGGCCGTCGACACCGGCACCTACACCTTCACCTTGAAGGACGGTTCGAAAGTGCCGGCCCGTTATACCTACACCTACGAGTTCAAGGATAGCGCCTGGCTTATCACCTCGCACCACTCTTCGATGATGCCGGAGAAGTAAGGCTTCACCAGCCCGCCGGTCCGGCAAGGAGATCCCGTGCTTACCCCACACGGGGTCTCCTGATTTGCCGATAGCGGCAGGACGGACTCGAATATGAGAGGGCATACCGTGTGAGCCTCCTCTGGCCTGCCAGGCCCAGGAGGGGGGTGGCCAATGGCATACGATCTCCCTGTTCCCTACAAAGCCCTGAGTAGTCCGTGCGCGAAGTTTTGACGGCCAAGCGGGATCGGGAGTAGCATCCATGCGGCAGCGGCAAGGTGGTCAAAGCGGCCGGCCCGATGGAGATGCAATGATGAAACACAAACCTTTCCTCCTGACGTTTGCGGCACTGGCATTTGGTTCCGCATGGCCAATTTCTGACAGCTTCGCTGCAGCTCAGCCTATCTTCTGGAGCGCTTTACGGCCGGCGGATCAGGCCAAAGCGACAGTGCCGCTGTCGGGCAAGACGGTCAGCGGCCCACAGGGCGAAACACTCGCCTGGCATGGCGAGGAACATCCGATCGAAATGACGGGCTTCGTTCTGCCAATCGATCAGGAAGGCGATCTCGTCTACGAATTCATGCTGGTGCCTTGGGCCGGAGCCTGCAGCCACATGCCTTCCCCTCCGCCCAACCAACTGGTTCGTGTCGTTCCGGAAAAGCCTTTGCACCTGGCAAGAATGTACGAGACCGTCACCGTGACGGGTACCCTGCGGCCCGGCCTGGATCAGGCGCAATTCTTCATGATCGATGGTGACCGCGTCCTCACCTACGGCTACAGCATAAGCCATGCCCAGGTAGCGACAGTAACGGCGACGACCGATCCCGATCTGCTGTCACTTTCGCCTTTCGGCATTCTGCCTCGCCAGTAGAAGGCGCGGGATCTGGTTCTCATTATGAACAATGTCGGGGAATTCCGCCGCGTCGACGATCTGCGTGTCGAGGACTGGTCGGGGCGGTAGGTCCGGTCTCAGATGAAAAAATGCCCGGGCGCAGCCGAAACTGCGCCCAGGCAAAATGCTGCCGATCAGACGAGGTCGAAGCGGTCGGCGTTCATGACCTTGGTCCAGGCGGCGACGAAGTCCCTCACAAACTTCTCCTTGGTATCGGCCTGGCCGTAGACTTCGGCGAAGGCGCGAAGCTGCGAGTGCGAGCCGAAGATCAGGTCGACGCGGGTGCCGGTCCACTTGGCGGCGCCGGTCTTGCGGTCGCGGCCTTCATAGACGCCTTCCTTGCCGGCGAGGGGAACCCACTGCGTGCCCATGTCGAGCAGGTTGACGAAGAAGTCGTTCGTCAACGTCTCGGGACGCGAAGTGAAGACGCCGTGCTCGGGGTCGCCTGCCTTCAGCACGCGAAGGCCGCCGACGAGGACGGTCAGCTCGGGCCCGGTCAGCGTCAAGAGTTGGGCGCGGTCGACGAGTGCTTCTTCCGGTTTCATGAACTGATGGCGCTTGCCATTCACATAGTTGCGGAAGCCGTCGATACGCGGCTCGAGCGCTGCGAAGGAATGCGCGTCGGTCTGGGCTTCGGAAGCATCCATGCGGCCCGGCGTAAACGGCACGCTGACGGCGTTGCCGCCGGCCGCTGCCGCCTTCTCGACGCCGGCAGCACCGGCGAGAACGATCAGGTCGGCCAACGAGATCTTCTTAGCCCCGGTCTGGGCGGCGTTGAAGTCCTCCTGGATGCCTTCGAGAACGCCGAGGACCTTGGCGAGCTGCGCCGGCTGGTTGGCGTCCCAGTCCTTCTGCGGGGCAAGGCGGATGCGCGCGCCGTTGGCGCCGCCCCGCTTGTCGGAGCCGCGGAAGGTCGAGGCCGACGCCCAGGCGGTCGAGACCAGTTCCTGCACGGTGAGGCCAGTGGAGAGAACCTTTTCCTTCAGTTCGGCAATGTCCTTGTCGTCGACGAGCGGGTGGTCGACGGCCGGGATCACATCCTGCCAGATCAGGTCTTCGGCCGGAACTTCCGGGCCGAGGTAGCGCACCTTCGGTCCCATGTCGCGGTGGGTCAGCTTGAACCAGGCGCGGGCGAAAGCGTCGGCGAACTGGTCGGGATTTTCGAGGAAGCGGCGCGAGATCTTCTCGTAGACCGGATCGAAACGCAGCGCGAGATCGCTGGTCAGCATGGTCGGCAGGTGCCTCTTCGAGGCGTCGTAGGCATCCGGAATGGAGGCTTCGGCGTTCTTGGCCTGCCACTGATGAGCGCCGCCCGGGCTCTTCGTCAGCTCCCATTCGAAAGCGAACAGGTTTTCGAAGAAGTAGTTGCTCCACTGGGTCGGCGTCTGGGTCCAGGTCACTTCGAGGCCGCTGCCGATGGCATCGCGACCGACGCCGGTGTTGAACTTGCTGGTCCAGCCCAGGCCCTGAGCCTCAAGCTCGCCGCCTTCGGGGTCGACACCGACAAACGACGGATCGCCAGCGCCATGGGTCTTGCCGAAGGTATGACCGCCGGCGATCAGCGCCACGGTTTCTTCGTCGTTCATCGCCATACGGGCGAATGTTTCACGGATGTCGCGGGCGGATGCCAGCGGATCCGGAGTGCCGTTCGGGCCTTCCGGGTTGACATAGATAAGGCCCATCTGCACGGCGCCAAGCGGCTCTGCCAGTTCGCGTTCGCCACTGTAGCGTTCGTCACCCAGCCAGGTTCCCTCAGGACCCCAGTAGAGTTCTTCCGGCTCCCAGACGTCAGCGCGGCCGCCGGCGAAACCGAAGGTCTTGAAACCCATGGATTCGAGCGCGACGTTGCCGGTGAGGATCAACAGGTCAGCCCAGGAGATCCTGTTGCCGTATTTCTGCTTGATCGGCCACAGCAGGCGGCGGGCCTTGTCGAGGTTCACGTTGTCAGGCCAGCTGTTGAGCGGTGCAAAACGCTGCTGACCGGCCCCGGCGCCGCCGCGGCCATCGGTGATGCGGTATGTGCCGGCGCTGTGCCAGGCCATGCGAATGAACAGGCCGCCATAATGACCGAAATCGGCCGGCCACCAATCCTGCGAATCCGTCATCAACGCGTGAAGATCCTTCTTCAGGCCGTCGAGATCAAGCTTCTTGAATTCCTCAGCATAGTCGAAGGCTTGGCCGAGGGGGTCGGCGCGGCCGGAATTGTGGTGAAGAATCTGCACGTTCAACTGGTCCGGCCACCAGTCGCGGTTGGATCGACTGCTGCGAGGCGTATTGCCGTGTGGCACAGGACATTTGCCTGCGCTGTCAGTGGGGTTGTCCATGATCGTCTCCTTCATTGCTTGATCTGTCTGCGCGTAAAAAAGATGAGCCGAGCTGGCGCCCTACTCTCCCCTTGCAGTCTTCATATCGGAAGCATGTAATAAATTTAAGTTGGATTTACTGATCGGTGCGATAAGCTGAACTTATGAAGAACCTTACCCTGAAACAGCTACGTTATTTTGAAGCACTGGCTAGAGATGGCCGCTTCCGACGTGCCGCCGACGCCTGCGCGATCTCCCAGCCGGCATTGTCAATGCAGATCAAAGAACTTGAGCAAGAGTTGGGCGGTGAGCTTTTTGAGCGCAACGCGCGTGAGGTGAAGCTGACCGCCTTCGGCCAAAGCGTCGCACTCAGGATCCGCGATATCCTGCGTGGCGTGGACGAACTGGCGGATCTGGCGCGTGCCGCGCGCGATCCTTTCCTGACGCGGCTGCGCATCGGCATCATCCCGACGATTGCGCCCTATCTGTTGCCGGCGATCATCAACGATCTGAACAGGAGCTTTGCCGGCATCCAGATCGAGGTGCGCGAGACGCAGACGTCAAAGCTGGTTCAGGAGTTGGCGCAAGGTCAGCTGGACACGGCAATCGTTGCCTTGCCCGTGTCCGAACCCTCCCTGGCAGAACTCGAGCTCTTCAAGGAAGAGTTCGTGCTGGTTCGGCGGCCCGAAGACGAGGGCAAGCCGGTGCCCGAACGCGAGGCGCTGCGCGAAATGCGGTTGTTGCTGCTCGAGGAAGGTCACTGCTTTCGCGATCAGGCCTTGTCGTTCTGCAAGATCGGGCAGGCCCGTCCCCGGGAAGTCATGGAAGGCAGCTCTCTCTCCACCCTAGTCCAGATGGTCAGCGCCGGTATCGGCATCACCTTGATTCCCGAGATGGCCGTTCCCCTCGAAACGCGCTCGGCGCACGTCTCGATCTCCCGTTTTCAGTCTCCGCAGCCGTCGCGAACGATCGGCATGATCTGGCGCAATTCGACGCCGATGGCCAAACAGCTCCAGCAGGTTTCCGAGGCGGTTCGCCGGTCGGCCGACAGCATGCGCGAACAGTATGCCGCCCGGTGATGGACCTGACATCGCCTTGCCTCAGGATCGCCGTTTGAACGTATGCTCCGCTGCCGGAAACTGTCGCGATCGGACCTCGTCGGCATAAGCGCCAGCGGCGGCCGAAATCCTTTTGCCGAGTTCGTCGTAGCGCTTGACGAAGCGCGGGGTGAAATCGTTGAAGAGCCCCAGAATGTCGTCGGAAACCAGAACCTGACCGTCGCAGGCGGAAGAAGCGCCGATACCGATGGTCGGGACGTGCATGGCGGACGTCACCTCCCGGGCGAGCGGCTCTACCGTGCCCTCGATGACGACGGCAAAGGCGCCTGAGCCGCCAACGGCGTGGGCATCGCGTCGGATCTTCGACGTCTCGTGTTCGGAATGGCCGACAGATCGATAACCGCCTGCGGTTTGGACCTGCTGCGGCATCAGGCCGATATGGCCCATAACCGGGACCCCCCGCTTCGTCAGAAAGGCGATGGTCTCGGCCATCTCCTCGCCGCCCTCCAGCTTGACGGCATCACAGCCGGTTTCCTGCAGGATGCGCACAGCGTTGCGGAAGGCGATCTCCTTGGATTCCTGATAGCTGCCGAAGGGCATGTCGACGACGACGCAGGCCTTGCCGACGCCGCGCATCACCGCCTTGCCGTGCGCGATCATCATGTCGAGCGTCACGCCGATGGTGGACTCCATGCCGTAGAGCACCATGCCGAGCGAATCCCCGACCAGCAGGAGGTCGCAATGCTCATCGAGTAGCCGCGCCATGGGCGTCGTATAGGCGGTCAGGCAGACGATCGGCTTGCCGCCCTTCATGGCTGAGATGCGCGGTGGCGTAATGCGCTTCTGAATTCCGGCCGCGCTCATCTGGTCACTCCCTTTCCCGGCAAGCTCTGCCCGCCGATCACCCTTTTGTTCCCGACAACTCGATTGTTACTGACGACCCTGTTGTCGAGCAGCCGTGTCGAGCCGACCCGAACGAAGAGCGCCACGACGACAGGCTCTGCGATCGATGTGACCGGCTGCAGCGTTGCGGCATCCCTGACGGCGACGACCTCGGGCTTTGCCAGAGGCTCGCGATTGAGAAATGCCGTGAGCTTTGCCTCGAGTTCCACCGGATCGGTCAGGCCGCCGGCGACCAGCCGCTCTGCCTCGTCAAGGGTCTGAGGGACGATCACCGCGGCATGCCGCTCCGCCTCGCTGAGATAGACGTTGCGCGACGACAATGCGAGGCCGTCGCTGTCCCTGACCGTCGGCACCGATATCACGCGCACCGGCACGGCCAGATCGTCCACCATGCGCTTGATGATGACGACCTGCTGGTAATCCTTCTCTCCGAAATAGGCGGTTTGCGGCTGCACGATGTTGAAAAGCTTGCAGACGACAGTGGCGACGCCGGCAAAATGCCCGGGCCGTACCGCCCCTTCGAGTTCGCGCCCGAGATCGGGAACGTCGACGACAGCAAGCATCGGGCGGGGATACATGTCCTCGACGCCAGGCGAAAAAAGGAAATTGACGCCGGCTTGCCTCAGCATGGCGGCGTCGCGTTCCAGATCGCGCGGATATTTGCTGAGATCTTCCGCCGGGCCGAATTGCAGCGGATTGACGAAAATCGAGACGACGACGATGTCGTTCTCGGCGCGGGCGCGCGCGACCAGTTCCATATGACCGGCATGGAGATAGCCCATCGTCGGAACAAGGCCGACCGTCCGCCCCTGCCGCCTCAGCGCGTCGAGCGTGTGGCGCAGCTCGTCAATGCTCGAGAAAACCCGCATATATCCTCCCCTGCCGGTCACTCCATCTTGGGCGCGGATAAGAAGTGTAATCGATGCGGCAGGTCAATGCATATTCCTCGATAAAAACGATTAGATGAAAAGCCAGCCGACGACACCGGACCATATCAGCCCCCGGGGAACGGCTTTTCGCCACTTGGCCGCTGTTTGCGCGTTTCACCTGCTTGCAGTGGAACCGACGATATGCGACTTCCGTTACTCGCCCTGTCCGTCAAGATACCATCACAGTCGATCGCTATGGACGTTACATGGAGGACGCATGGACAAGCCCTGGAAGATCAGCCGCGGACCGATTGCTGCAACCGAGCTCGACGTGGAGAAGGCAAACGCGATCAATGTGCTGTTGATCCGGCCGGTCGGCGTCCTTCCAGCCAAGGCGGGAGATCCTGTCCTTCCTTTTGCCGTCGGCCTTTTCAATGAACTCCGTCCGCTCCTGAAGCCCGATGCCGGCGTCACCGCGCTCAGGCGAGCGACCGCGGCCTATGTCCACTGCCGGCGCTACTATTTCGCCAGCGCCCAACCCGATTCTATGCGCCATAGTCTTGACGGTGAACCTGTCGAACCACTGTCGTCCGAAGACCGGCTGGTCGCGCAAAAACGCTTTCTGAGCCTCAAGCAGACCACCGGCAAGACAGACGCGCCCGAGCAGATAGCGCCGGTCCCCGCTCCCCTGTTGAGCAAAAGCGAACAGATCCGCGCAGCCCTCCTCGGCAAAAAAGGAACGCCGCCAGCTAGAGCGGGATGACATCAGCGTCTCGCTTGCAGTCATTGCGTGGTCTTGGTCGTGCGACCGTCATTCACAAGGGCGACGTAGTCGCTCTCTGAGCTTGGCCGCATCGGGGGCGCGGAAAACGCGCCCCCGGCCGGCGCCGGCCGAAGGGGAGGGGCAATCGGCCGGGTCAGTTCAATGGGGCTTCGCCTGAGGTGATCCGCTGCTCGTCTCCGGCAAACAGATGAACCGCATCGTGGATTGGCGCGATCCTCAGCACCTCGCCGGGGGTTGCCCTGATCCGTTCCCTGAAGACGCAAGTCAAGGTCTGCGTTCCCAGCCGGACGATGACCAGCGTTTCCGAACCCGTCGGCTCGACGACCACCGTCGTCACCTCGATGCCGCCCGGGTCCAACCGGATATGTTCGGGACGAATGCCGTAGATCACGGCTTCAGGCGGACGGCGCTCGCTCGGCAGGAGCAGGCCGTCGGCGGTTCGAAACCCGTCTTCCGTCATGTTGCCGCTGATGAAATTCATCGCCGGGGAGCCGATGAAGCCGGCGACGAAGAGGTTGTTCGGACGATCGTACAATTCCAGCGGCGAACCCGACTGCTCGATCAGTCCGTCCTTCATGACGACAATCTTGTCGGCCATGGTCATGGCTTCGATCTGGTCATGGGTGACATAGATGGTCGTCGTCTGCAGCCGTTGATGCAGTTCCTTGATCTCCGAGCGCATCTGCACCCTGAGCTTGGCGTCGAGGTTCGACAGGGGCTCGTCGAAGAGGAAGACGGCCGGGTCGCGCACGATTGCCCGCCCCATCGCCACACGCTGTCTCTGGCCGCCCGACAGTTGCTTGGGATATCTCTCCAGGAGACTTTCGAGACCGAGGATCTTCGCGGCGTTGCCGACCCGCTGATCGATCTCCGTCCTCGGCATCCGTTTCAGCCGCAGCGAAAAGCCCATGTTCTTGGCAACGGTCATATGCGGGTAGAGCGCATAATTCTGGAACACCATGGCGATGTCCCGGTCCTTGGGGGCAAGCTCGTTGACGATATGCTTGCCGATCTGGATCTGCCCCGAAGTGATGCCCTCAAGGCCCGCAATCATCCTCAAGAGCGTGGATTTGCCGCAGCCCGAAGGGCCGACCAGAACGACGAACTCGCCGTCGCCGATATCGACCGAGACGCCTTTGATGGCTTTGAACGCGCCGTAATCCTTGCGCGCATTGTTGACCGAAACATGGGCCATTACCGTCCTCCCGAAATCGCTGTCAAAGTCCGCTCAGGACATTTCTCAAATAATCGAGGCCGAGGCGCTCGCCGTCTTTGCGCGCGGCCAAGTCCTTGCCCGGCCAGCCATAGGCGGCATCCTCGTGTTCGATCGACAGCGTGCCGTCGAAGCCAGCCCCGCGGGCCTGGCGCAGAAACCTCGGCCAATCGATGAGGCCGAGCCCCGGCAGCTTGTATTGCCACCAGCCCTTGCCGTGATAGCCGACAGCCTGCAGGTTCTCCGGATCGATTGCCGTGTCCTTGGCATGAAGGATGGCGATGCGATCCTTCACCGCCTCCATCGCCTGATAGGGATCGACGCCGATGCGAACGAGGTGCGAGGGATCAAATTCCAGCCCGAAACGAGGATCCCTGATCCGCTGAAAAAGCTCCTGCCACCCTCTTGGTGTCGTTCCGATGAAATTGTCCTTCGGACCCGGCCAGTTCTCGATTGCAAACGTCAGGCCGTAGGGCTGCGTCTCAGCGATCAGGCCGTTGGCGAAATCGGCGAAGTCATCATAATTGGCTTCGTCGCTTGCGGTGTCGTCCCGGCCCGGGAAGATCACGAAGATCGGGACGCCCGCTTGCCCGATCGCGCCGGCGAATTCGGCGGTCGTTTCGCGAAGTGCCGTTCGTTTTGCCCGGTCGGCATCGAGCTGATTGCCGAAATAGGTGATCGACGACACGAAGAGGTCGCGGCTACGCGCGAGCGCGACGGCGGCCTCCACCCGATCCGGCGTCTTGATATGACCGCCGACATCGATCTCGATGGCGTCGAACCCGGCCGACGCGGCGAAATCAACCACTTCCTCCAGGGGGCGATCGTTGAATGTCGAAGTGTAAAAGCCGATCTTCATCAAAATCCTCCGATCTTCACCAAATCCCTGGGGCCATGCGGCCGTTTCAACTGTTCAGGCGATCCATGTTCTTGAGTGGCGAACGTGTGCGTTGAGCAGCGTCCGCCGATGCGAGCATGAGGGCTGCTGCCATCGGCATGGCCGCTGCTCCCATGGCAGAGGCATCCTCTCCGAGCGAGGCGCGATGAAGCGAAGGAAGGTTGGTGTCCTCGGCATCGAGATGCTCATGCACGTAGCGCAGCAATTCGTCGACGATGCGGATCGGCAATCTGCCGCCGACAAGGACGGCGTCTGGGTCGACGACCATGCCGATATGCTTGACGGCGACAGCCAGATGCGCGCTCATTTCCTTCAGCCATTGCGACACGAGGCGCCTGCCATGCGCATCCAGCGTCAGGAGATCGTGGGGAACACTCACCTCGACGCCGTGTTGCGCAAGGAAATCATAGAGGAAGAACAGCGAGAATATCTCGCCGAGAAGCTGGACCTTATGGGCCTTCCCATCCCGGCCGTCGGCGATCGGCAGCCAGCCGATTTCGCCGCTGAGGCCCATGGCGCCACGATGACCGTTGCCGTCGAGCACGAGGCCGCCGCCCGGGCATGGATTGATGGCGATGTAGAAGAAGCTGCTGCTTTCAGCACCCAGTCCATAATCGAGTTCGGCAAGGGCTGCGGCATTGGCTTCGTTTTCGATGAAGACGGGATGCTGCGTGAGATTCTCCAGTGCGGCGCGCACATCGAATGCCGTCCATTCCTGATAGGCCTTGGGCTTGCCGAGGAGCGAAATCTCGCCAAGCCAATCCGGCATCGCCAGACCGATGCCGGCGAGACGCGCGTCGTCGATGAGCCGGCTGCGCTGGAAATGCGAAATCGCATCGGCCGTGAGCTGCAGGAACTCCGCCGGCAGAATGAAGCGTTTCTCGTGGTGTACGCGGGCGCGGACATTGCCGACCGCATCGACGGCCAGGATCGTCAGATGGTCGCGATCAATGTTGATGCCGATGGCAAAACAGGCATCCGGATTGATTTCGAGTTCGATCGCCGGCTGGCCTCTCAGCCCATGCCGCCGGCGGGCTTCCATGATCAGGCCCTCGTCCAGCAGGCGATCGACGATCCGGGCGATCGCCGGTTTGGTAAAACCCGTCCGCCTAGCGATTTCAGCCCGCGAAATCGGCGCCTGACGGTGAATGCAGCGCAGGACGACGGCCCTGTTGTGCTCACCTGCATCTTCGACATTGGCGCCCGTCAGATCCGGGGACAGCCTGGCGCCGAGTGTCTGGTTCATGCTCGAAATCCTTCCTTGCGCATCGCCTGAACCGCTCGTCATCCCTTGACGGCGCCGCTGGTCATCGCACCGAGGATCAGCCGCTGGAGCGACAGAAAGGCGACGATCGCCGGAACGACCGCAATCAGGCAGGCGGCGGCAAGCAGCTGGATGGACGAGTCGGTCTGCATGCCGCGGAAGTTAAAGATCCCGACGCCGATCGGCATCAGATCATTTTTCGTGAGCAACAGAAAAGGCACCAGAAATTGCGACCAGCCGGCAATCACCGTGATGATGAAGACGGAGGCGATGCCCGGCGCCGATAATGGCAGAATGATGCGCCAGAAGACCGAAAATCGATTGCAGCCATCGATCATCGCCGCTTCGTCGAGGCTGCGCGGGATGCCGTCGACCGAACTCTTCAGAAGCCAGGTCGCCAGCGGAACACCAAGCGCGATATAGACCATGACGACGGCAAAATGCGTATCCAGCAGGCCGAGGCGGTTCATGTAGCGGTAGAGCGGCACCATGATGACAAGCGGCGAGATCATCTGGAAAAGCAGCAGCCCCATCATCGACAGGCCCTTGCCCCGGAACTGAAAGCGGGAAAAAGCGTATGCCGCGGGCAGTGCGACGATCAGGACGCCCAGTCCGCTAAGGGCGGCAAGCTTGAGGCCGTTCCAGAGATAGATCGGAAAATAGCTGTTGTTCAAAACGGTGATGAAATTGTCGATGGTGGGATTGTTTGGAATATATCTCGCCGCGCCGCGATAGATCTCGCGCTTGTCACGCATCGCCATCGACAGGAGATAGGTGAGGGGGCCGGCGAAGAATACGAACATTACCAGCATGAACAGATAGCTCATGGCATCGCCGAGCCGCGTTCCGGTCCGTCCGCTCATTGCTCTTCCTCCTTCGGCAGGAACGACGCATAGATAAAGGCGAGCCCGAGGCTGATGATCAGCATGAGCACGGAGAGCACGCTGCCGCCGGACAGGTCGTAGTTTCTAAAGACGATATTGAAGACGTAGAGCGAGATGACCTCGGTCGCACGCCCCGGACCACCGCCCGTCAGCGTGATGATCGCATCGAAAGTATTCACCGTCTGGATCGTAATGAGGATCATGTTGACGAGGATTGCCGCGCGCAGTTGCGGAAGCGTGACGAAGAAAAACTGCTGCGATGCCGTCGCACCGTCGACCTCCGCCGCTTCATAGAGCGAGGGATCGATCGACTTCAGCGCCGCATACATGACGACCATCGAAAATGCCGTGCCGCGCCATATGTTGGAGATAAGGGTAGACCACGGTGCGATTGCGGGGTCCGAGAGCCAGGCGACAACAGGCATGTGCATCAACCGCAGAATGCTGTTCAACGCACCATAAGGCGCTTCGGAAAAGAGCATCTGCCAGATGATGCCGCCGGCAATTCCGGGGACGACCCAGGCAACCAGCGCCGTCGTCCTCAAAATGGTGGTGCCGAACAGGCCGCGCTTTTCGCCGCGGATAACCACGACGGCGACCGCAAGGCCTAAAATCTGCTGACCGATAACGCTGCCGCCGACAAAGATCAGGGTCGCCCATAAAATGTCGGGTAGCTGCGGCGAGCTCAACGCATTGGTGATCGACCCCAGCGTATAATCCTGATTGTCGCCGATCAGCGTGGCATTGGTGAATGAAAGCCTGAAAACGTCGATGACGGGGTAAAGGTAGAAGATGCCGATGACGACGATCACGGGCATGATCCAGGGCAGGGGCGCACCGGCGAAACGGCGCATGAACGTTCTGCTTTGAGGCGGGCTGTCAGCCTCGATGGCAATGGGGCTCATTGGCTTCTCTGTGCGGGGTTTCGCAATGTCGACGACGCCTGGCGGGCAGGCGCCGTCACGGTCGGAAGCACTAGAGACGCTTGTAGGCCTCCAGCGCCGCATTGAAGGCGGCATTCAAGGCGTCTTCCGGCTTTTTGGTCCCCGAGAGCACGTCGCCCATCATGATCTGGATCTGGTTGGAGATTTCAGGATAGATCGGCACACCCGGGCGTGCCTGTCCATCGACCAGAGCCGCGGCGAAGGTCTTGTTGGCTTCGGTGGAGAAGACCTCATATTTGTCGAACAGCGACTTCCTGGTCGGCAACTGCTGCTGCAGCGCGTTTGCCGGCCCCATATAGACCTCGCGTGCGAGGTTGGCGCACATCTCGATCTTGTCCTTGTCCTTGCTGAAGGATGCGATCGTCCAGCCGCCGGTTCCGGTCGAACGCTCATCGGCGCTGGGGCCGGGGATCGGCGAGAAGGTCCAGTTGTTGAACTCGTCCTCGTCGAGCGTGGCCTTCAGCTGCGCATATTGCCAGTTGCCGCCGATGAAGAGCGCCGTCGTCGCCGCTGCCGCCGCGGCATTCATATCGTCGTAATTCGCGATCGTGCTGACGCGCTTGGGCGCGGCACCCGAATCGACGAGATCCTTGAAATAATTCAGCGCCTTTAGGAACTTCTCCTTGTTCTCGCCTTCGCCGAATACCGGCTTGCCTGAGTCGTCGACGAGCTTGCCGCCCAGCGCCCAATAATTCGCGAGCCAGTCGAACGTCGTCCCTTCCCAGCGCCCGCCGTTGAAGAGAACGCCTTCCATGCCTTCCTTGGTGGAGGCGAGCGCGGCCGTTTTCAGGTCGTCCCATGTCTGGGGCGCATCCGCAACGATCGACTTGTTGCGGTAGAGCACACGAAGGTCGGTATCCCACCACCAGGCGCGGACCGTCTGATCCTTATCCGTGATGCCGCTGCGGATGAAGGGGAACAGGTCATCCACTTCCTCCTTCGAAAAATACGGCGTGAAGTCCGCAAGAACTTTATTGACCATGAACTGCGAAAGCACGAAGGAGTCGACGGCAGCGCAGTCAGGCGCGTTGCCGGCCTTGGCCTGCTCCAGCATCTTGGCCTGTTCGGTGCCGATGTCCGAGGACATGAATTGCATCTGCAATTTCCAGTCCGGATGCTTCTTGATGAAATCGACGAACAGCTTCTGATAGCCCTCGGCGATCGCCGGATCGGAATTGTTGGGACTATCGTTCGTCAGACGGACGACGAGGGATTTCGGCGCATCGGCAAGGCCGATCCTGTCCTTCGTGGCAAGTTCCTGGGCAAATGAAACGGATGCTGAAAATAACATGGTGCTCAGCGCAAATGCGCTGACGGTGGCGCTCTTCATGATGGGTCTCCTCCCCATTTTGAACGGATACAGCCTGGCGGTCAGTTGACCTCTCCTCATTTCCGTGCTGCATTAATTAGATTAAGTTACTTTGATTTGATGTCAAGCCACAGCTTGGAAGGCCAGACCCGGGAGGTTGAGATGCTGGCGACAATCAACAGCAGCTAGCGCACAGTTCCGGAAAATCGAGATCGATTTCCGGAAAAGAACATGCGCCGTGAAAGTGATGGAGCGTCCCGCGGCACGCGCGGCGCATCCACCGCAATTTTCCTGAAGAAGAGCACGAGGCAATCGCGGATGGCTGCGATGGCGCGAGTGTGGTTTTGCCCGGCTGAACTGCGGCGGGGAAGTTAATTCCATGGAGGATAAGATGCGTCTACTCATTCTCGGTACCGGCGGAATGGCCAACCAGCATGCCGCCAACTTCAAGGCGATCGAAGGCGTCAGCGTGGTGGGCGGCGTCGATGTCGTCCCGGAAAGGCTCGCGGCCTTTTGCACCGAACATGGCATCGCCAATCATTTCACGACCCTCGAGGATGCTCTCGCCTGGGGCGAGTTCGACGCAGTGGCAAACGTCACGCCGGACCGCATTCACCACCCGACGACGCTTCAGGCCATTGCCGCCGGCAAGCACGTCTTCTGCGAAAAGCCGCTCGCCACCGATGCGGTCAAGGCCATGGAGATGACCGAGGCCATCGAGCGATCGGGCAAGGTCGGCATGGTCAATTTCACCTATCGCAATTCGCCTGCTCTTCAGAAAGGCCGGCAGATGGTGCTCGCCGGCGAAATCGGGGAGATCAGGCACGTCGAGGCTTCCCACCTGCAAAGCTGGCTGGTCGGCCGCCACTGGGGCGACTGGAAGAGCGAAAGCAAATGGCTGTGGCGGCTGAGCAAGAAACACGGATCCAACGGCGCGCTCGGCGATATCGGAATTCACATCGTCGATTTCGCATCATACGGTTCCGGGCTCGACGTTGCTCATGTCTTCGCCCGGCTGAAGACCTTCGACAAGGCGCCGGGACACAAGATCGGCGAGTATGATCTCGATGCGAATGACAGTTTTACGATGAATGTCGATTTCTTCGGCGGGGCGATCGGGACGATCCAGGCGACGCGCACGGCGGCCGGACAGATGGATCAGCTGCGCCTCAGGGTCTATGGCGAAACCGGCTCGATCGAGATGATCTACGACACCGGAAAATCGACGCTACGCGCCTGTCTTGGAGAAGACGTGCACACGGCGACCTGGCGTGACGTCCCCTTCGATCCGGTCGAGACGAACTACCAGCGTTTCGTCCAGGCCGTGCGGGCGGGCAGGACCCAGGAACCCTCGTTCCGGCGGGCGGCCAATATCCAGAAAGTCCTGGACAAGGCGCTGGCCTCCGATCTCAGCCACGCCGATGAAGCGCTCGGCTGAGTCGCGCCAAAGCGGCTGGTTGGGCCATCAGGCCGAAGCCGGCGGCAGCAGCAAAGTGTTGAGGAAGGGCAGGAGGGCTGCACCGAGCGCAACGCCGCCGCCGCTGAAACTCGCGGGTTTCATCGGCGAAATCCAGGGCGTCAGCAACGGTCTCGTCGAGGTGTCGCGCCGCTCGATGGAAAGCTGATGGATCAGCGCTTCGATCACGGACTGCGGCAGGTCGCTGCCGATCATGACGACGCTCGGCGCGAGGAAACCGGCCATGGCGATGATCGGGTCGAGCAGATGGCCTGCGGCTTCCCGTATCCATTGCGACAGTAACGGCGAGGAGATTTCCTCCCCTTGCAGCAGACGGGTGAAGTCCCGGTCGCCGATCCGTGATCGCAAGGACTCGAAACCGACGACGGTATTGAGCTGGACATTGTCGGGACCGGTCAGCATTTCGCCGATGCTGCCTGCCCGGCCATGCACGCCGGAATAGGGAATACCGCGAATGAGAAAGCCGGCCTGAACGTCGTCGTCGATGATGATCATCGCAAGTCCGCCTTCCCTGCCGGAGCTGCCGATCGTGCGCTCGGCGAGAAGGCTCGCCGTGCACTCGTTCTCGACATAGGGACGCGCGATCGTCGACATCGCGGCGATCTGATCGCTTTGATCGTCCGTCCAGTCGTTGGCGGCGATGCCGAGCCCGATGATCGGCAATGTCGCGTGGCGATCGACCATATCCCTGACGGCCGCATGCACCAGGCCGACTTTGTCAGCGGGGTCCAGCTCGATATAGACCCGGTCATGGACCTGGCCACTCAGATCGATGAGCACGGCCTCGCCACGCCTTTGGCGAAGCTTGACGCCGATCGAGAAAGCACCTTCCGGGCGCAAGGCAAACTCGGTAGCGGTGGCCCCTCCGCCAACGCCATTGCGGCGGTTGGAGGTGACAAGCTTTTCGTCAGCCAGTCGGCGGAGAATATTGGTAATGCCCGGACCGGTCAGGCCGCAATGCCGGCCGAGTTCCATCCGCGTCAGCGGGCCATGGCGGCGGATGGCTTCCAGAATGACGCGAATGTTTCGATCGGCGATTTCGCCGGACCGCAGACCGACCGTTTTGGCGCGCTGGGCGCCCATCTCCTGAGTGTGAAGCCGACGCGGCCCTGACCGAAGATACCGCATGACTGTCTTTCCTAGAGCACCATCTCGGTTGTGTACTTCATCCACGGGCTATGGGAAAGCCGGGCTTAGCGGCCGCTTTTTGGGCTGAACGTCCTATCAACCGGGATCAGCGCCATCAAGGCGCTGACGACGCGCGGCGGGGCGAATGCCGCGCAATGCGTCAACAGATCGTCGAAACGACATGGCAATGGAAGCTTCACTCTATTGGTCACTAATAGCTGCAAGGATGATCGTTGCCGAATCCATCGCGGCAGGCAGGTCTGAGCGAATAGTCGGTGCCGGTATATCCAACCGAGCCGGTTTGCATCGAGTCATTCGAGGTCGTCGTGCAGGATGACGACGATACGGCAATCACGATGACGGCTATCGTGGCTGTCAATACGGACTTGAAGCATCCGACCCTCCCCAGCTGCCTGAAATCTGCCATATCAGTGCAATTCTCGGTCAAATAGGGCCGACAGGGGTTTCGATAACCATTGTCGTCGATCAAGATCTCGTTATTCCGTGAAGGCCCAGGCGTTTCATTCAATAGCTCATCTCGCGGCAGCACAGCAGCGTTTCGCATCCCTCTCCAGCACCCGCGTTGAAGCGGACGATGAGATTTCCAGGTAATCGGGGTTGATATTCGCGTAGCCGCGACGGGTTCCACAAACAGTTCCGCCATCGGCGAAAATCTCGATGATTCCGCAATCATGAAACAGACGAAGGTCCTTTCCGTCGGCAAGCTCCGCCACGTAATGGATCGAGCCGTCGTCCTGGGCGAGCCGGATCGAGAGAATACCGCCAGCGACGCCCACCTCGAAGGCAAGTTCGCCGCCCTGCGTCGCAACGGCCTTGCTGCCTTCCAGGGCTCCGGAAAGGCGGATTTCAATGGGAGCCATTGGTAGCGAGAATTTGCCGCTTTGTTCCTCGACGATAGGGGCAGCGGCAAAGTGATCGTCGACTTCGATCGTCGGCAGCATGCGCAGCCTCTTCCTGTCTTCACTCAAACTTAGAACACGCGGTAGGGACATCTCCCCGGAATAGGCAGAGCCCTCAGGCTTGCGATATTCCCAATTGAAGAGCCAGGCAAAGGCGATCTGGCGCCCTCCCGCTTCGAAACTCTGCATCGCGTAATAATCGGTGCCGAAATCCAGCAATTGCAGTTCCGGCACGTCGGGTACGAAGCAGTCGTCGATAAACTCGCCGATCATGGCATAAAGGAGATTGTGGCGCCGTGTTCGTGGCTCGACATGGCCAACAAAACCCATCACCAGAACCCACTTTTCCTCCAGCCGAAAGAAATCCGGGCATTCCACCGCACGCGCGCCTTCTTGGCGGAAATTAACCGGCGCACGGTAGAGCGGCCTGAGATATTGCCAATCGAGGCCATCGCCGGAGCCGAACAACAACACCGCGGGATCACCTTCGATCGATGCGCCGAGTATCATGCGATAGGCGTTGGCTGTGTCATCCCACCAAACTTTTGGATCGCGGAAGTCGTGCTCGACACCGTCGGGACGCTCTTCCAACACCGTCACAATGCCTTCCGCCTTGATCATCAGCCGATCTGGCCGCGCTATTTTCTGAATTTCCCGATAGCCCTTGAAAAGGTCATAGGCAGGCAGGCGCTCGGTGTAAAAGAACATCAAACTTCCATCTCGATCCCGAAAGGCATTGCCGGAGAATGCGCCTCCTGTAGCGCCGAGACGCCACAGGTTCTGTTCTGGATGCAGAAATACCGGCATGTGACGCCAATTGACCAGATCGCGGCTGGTCGCATGTCCCCAGTGCATCGGTCCCCAATCACTGCCGCTCGGATGGAATTGATAGAAAAGGTGCCATAACTCGTCGATCTTGCAGAGACCTACGGGGTCGTTCATCCAATGCCGGATTGGCGAGAAATGAAGCGCAGGACGATCCGGATCGGACCGAAGCCAATCTTCAATTTCCGCGCCGGTGCGTTGAAGGATCCCTTTTTGCGAGAATTCAAACACTGTTATACCGGTCTCGTTCACGGTTTGAGGCTGATATCCATAGGCCCACAGAACAGCGTCCGGCGCATTGGTGACAATGGTGACCTCGCACGCTTCCCTGTGGTGATATTTGAAAAACTCCGGATGGATGGCAAATGACCGAACCTGCCAAACCGTTTTCCCGTCAATGTCGATACGAAAAAAGCCGTCGCCCGCGGCCCAAAATTCCAAGTGATACCCCGAGGGTAGGAACAGGTTTTGCTGCATCAACGGGTCATCTTCCCGATCCATTTGGTTCGCCATGAACACAACTCCGAATAGTCACTGGATTTTCGGCCGACGGCCTAGCTATGCTCGGCCTAGTGAAACTCTGCCGACGATTGCCCAAGAACTGGAGTGCCCCTGAAAGCATTCACTGTTCTGTCCATCTCGACCTGATCGACACTGCCTGAATCCAGAACTGTATTCCGCAGCGAACCCCTTTGCACCAATACTGCCGTTACCTCGAGCGCCTTCAAATTGTCCGTTGAAAGCAATGCGCCCACTTGCGTTGAAAAACAGGCGCTGTTTGGTGCGTCGTTGATCTGCGAAATTTCGGTTGTGGCCACGATGTGATTATTGGCGATGTAGTTGCCGCTGCCGGAAACGACATTGATGATCACCGGCTTTGCGGCGAGAGGCTTGATATATTGAATATCGATCGTTTCTGAAATGTGGTTGGCGATTACCGAATTGTTGCTGCCATCAATGTGCAAAAGTCCGAACAGGTCATCCAGGCCGTTATCGTACCTCTGCATGGGCGCCCACGGCTCGCGATCTCGCAGGAAGTGATTTGAGGAGACCAGGTTTTCGCAGCAATTCGCAGCAAAAACCAGCATTCCGGGATAGAAGGAATGGAATCTGTTTCCTGTGATCGAGGAACGCACCACGCCGGAAAAATAGACGCTGCTGGCGCCTCGGGGGAAGACGTTGTTTGAAGAGACCAGGATGCCGCCGTAATTTTCAGCGTAGACGGAATGTCCCCTATATCCGGCTCCGACAAAATTATTCGCTATCCTCGAGGCCTGCCCCATACCTTTCAATTCGATACAGTTGCCGCACTCTGCAATGAAATTGTTGTCTATTGCCAGCGCATCCGCGTCATGAACAGTCACGCCATGTTCCAGATAGATAAGGCCCATCCCCGTTATTCGGAATGAGTCATTGGCGCTGCCCACATAGATTCCCGTTTTGCCATTCCTGTAGGTATTTTCCGCATCATTCTGCCCCGAACCGTCGTCCATGAAGTGCAGGCCATCGATGCAAAAATCGGCAAACTCCACAGAGCTTATGCGAGGATCGCCGGTGCGCTTGACGTAGAACGCGGCTCCGGCAGCCTCACCGTCGGCGGCGTCCGGAGACATGTCCACACATATGCGACTTCCGCCCGGCCACACTTCACGCCACTGTGCCAGTTCGTTTGCGGGTGTGTTGAAACGGATGCTCGAAGACGTAAAACCATGTCCCGAGCCGACAATCTTCAGATAGCTCAGGTCTATAACGACTTGGGTGGCAAGACGATAATCGCCTGGCGGAATATAGATCACCGCTCCAGGCTTCCCGCCGTCATTCTGGTCGCGAACCGCTTGCCTGCTCTTAATATCCGCAATGATGCTATTGATGACCGATCCAATGTCCTCTTGGGGGTTGCCTAAGGGATATTGTGTTACGTCGTAAAAGTTTTCACTTACCATTGCTAACGTCTCCTCGGCCATTTCCTACTCCACAGCGAGAGTAGACCGATGTTCTTGATTGGCTTGTCGTGCGAAAGCCGCCTGGGGTTATGCGTTCAACCGGCTTTCTTGTTCGAGTTTGGAGCAAAATCCTGCGCACCATCACCAGATGCTGGTGCGGATGTCCGGTTCAAAGAAATGGAGTTCGTCGGCATCGACAGCGATGCGCGCGATGTCACCTGCTCGGACTGTGCTCTTCGGAGAAAAGCGGGCTACAGCAGCCTTTTCGTTGCCGATGTCGGCGACGGCGTCCGGGTCGCCGGCATCCACACGGGTGGCGTCGATATTCAGATGCACCATGGATTCAGAACCTAGCGCCTCGACAAGAGCGACCGGGGCCGAGATCTCGGCCGAAGAGGGCCGGATTGCGGCATCGTTCATATGCTCGGGCCGGATACCAACAATGACCTGACGGTTGGACGCGCCGTTGAGCGAGGGGCGGCCTTCAAAAACCTGGTCGGAGATTTCCAAGCTGTTGCTGCCCAGGGTCAGCGTCCTTCCATTCAGAACGGCCTCGTACAAATTCATCGAAGGCGATCCGATAAAGGCGGCGACGAAGACATTGTCAGGACGATTGTACAGGTTTTGCGGTGTGTCGACTTGCTGCAGCACACCGCCTTTCATGACAGCGACGCGGTCACCCATCGTCATCGCCTCGACTTGGTCGTGGGTCACGTAAATCGTCGTGACATTCAGTTTTCTCTGGAGGCTGGCGATCTCGGCGCGCATCTGCACGCGCAGCTTGGCATCGAGGTTCGACAACGGTTCATCCATCAGGAAGGCCGCTGGTTTGCGGACGATCGCCCGTCCCATGGCGACACGCTGACGCTGGCCTCCTGAAAGGAGTGCCGGCCTGCGGTCGAGCAAAGTCGTCAGTTCGAGGATGCGGGCTGCTTCGTCTACGCGGCTGGCAATCTCGGTCTTCGGCAGGCCTGCCATCAGCAATGGGAAGGCAATGTTCTCCCGCACGGTCTTGTGCGGGTAGAGCGCATAGGACTGAAAGACCATGGCGATGTCGCGATCCTTGGGATCGACATCGTTGACTAACCTGTCACCGATTTTGAGTTCACCGCTCGTAATGCTCTCCAGGCCGGCAATCATCCTGAGCGCCGTCGATTTCCCACATCCGGACGGGCCGACGAACACCATGAACTCGCCATCCCTGATGTCGAAGCTCAGATCGTGCAGAGCGTGAAAGCTGTTTCCGTAGACCTTGTTGATATTGCGCAGTTCTATGCCGGCCATGCCTTTGCCTCCCTCATCCCTTTACAGCGCCGAAAGTCAGGCCGCCGACGATCTGTTTTTGCAGTGCGAGCGTTACGATGATGACCGGCAGCGAGTAGAGGACGGCTGCCGCGGTCATCGCCCCCCAGGCAAGCCCATAGACCGAATTGTATTCAGCGATGACGATCGGCGCCGTTTTGGTCGCCTCGGACGTCAGCAGCAGCGCGTAAAGAAACTCGTTCCAGCTTGTGATGAAGGTAAAGAGCGCGGTGACCGCTATTCCCCCTGTCATGACCGGAAGCACGATCTTTCGAAACGCCTGGAATCGTGTGCAGCCATCCATGCGCGCCGCTTCTTCGAGCTCCTTCGGTATGCCCTCGAAGAACGCGGACATGAGCAGCAGTGCCAGTGGTACCGCAGCCGACGTGTGAGCGAGCACCAGGCCTGGAATGGTATCGAGCAGACCCACAGACTTCAAAAGCTGGAACAGCGGCACTCCGAGCGCCACCGACGGCACCATGCGCGTCACCAGGGCGAAGAGCAGGAAAATGGTGGTGATCCGGCGCCGGTACTGCGTGGCGACGTAAGCGGCAGGCACTGCCACCGAAAGCGAGAGAGCCGTCGTCAGTACCGCGACGGTCAGGGAATTGACGAAGGCTCTCGGCAAAGTGGAGGATCGCAGCACTTCGCGGAAATTCTCGAACGAGACAACGGCGGGAAAGAAGCTTGGCGGGATCTGCTGCACATCAGCCGCCGGCTTGATGGAGGTCATGAGGAGATAGATGTAAGGCAGCGCGTAGGATAGCACCAACACGAGGGCTGCCGCGTTGATCAGGATTCCGCTGAGATTGAGGCGGGGAGCTCTACGCATGGACCGGCCTCCATATCTTCCAATAGGCGACTGCCGCCAAAAGCATCATGACGATGAGGAACAATGTTCCTGACGCGGAAGCCTCGCCGAGATCGCCGAACCGAACCATGCGCTGGTAGATGTTCATCGAGAACACTTCGGAAGCATGACTGGGACCACCCTGCGTCTGTATCCAGATCAGGTCGAATGTCTTTGCAGCATCCACGCCTCGCACGATCACCACGACGGCGATCACCGGCCGCATGAGGGGAAGGGTGACATGCCAGAAGCGCTTGAGGGCATTCGCCCCGTCGATCCGCGCTGCCTCCAGCAGGTCTTTCGGGATGTTCGTCAGCCCGGCATAGGACACAAGGGCGACAAAGGAAGTCGTCAGCCAGATGTCGGCAAAGGAAACAGAATAGATGACGATATCTTCGCTGGACAACCATGCGATTGCCTCTGGATCGCTAATCAGACCCAAACGGACGAGCCCGTAGTTCAGGATGCCGATATTGCCGACGAGCAGAAATCGCCAAAGTAGACCCGCGACGATGGGCGGAACCATCAGCGGCAGAGCGAAGATCGTGCGATGCCACCGCGATTGACCGGCAAGCGCCGAAAAAAGCAGCGCCGCACAGAAACCGAACGTGAACTCGAAAAACAGCGCGAAGAGCGAATACTGAACGGTCCGCAGAGCGCTTTCCATGACACGTTTCGACGTCAAGGCATCGACATAGTTCTGCAGGCCGACCCATTCGCGAATATGGGGCGTGATCGTATCGACCTTGAAAAAGGAATCGAATACCAGGAGCCCCACCGGGTAAGCGACCAGCACGCCGAGGATGGCGACAGCAGGCGCGAGCATGCAAAGTACAAATCGGTCTTCACCCGACATGTCCGTCTCCGAAAGCTAAGAGTGGGGCATATTTTGCCCCACGATGTGGAGGAATGTACGAGGCTAGTTGAGAATGTCCTCGATCGTTTCCTTGGCTTCCGTCAGGACCTCCCCGATATCTGCCTTGCAGGTGAGTGCCTGCTGGATAGCGGGCAGCACAGCTTCATCGACTATTTCCTGATATTTTTCATTGATCGGCCGGCCCTGGGTGGCGGGCGCGCTCAGCGTCTCAAGAAGTGGGGGGAAGTGCTCATAGCCGGCCTTGGCTGAATAGCTCCGATAGGCGGAATTCGTCGCGGCAAGGCCGAGGGGAGCTTCGATACCCAGGGTATTATTGGCGATAGCAAACGATATGAATTTTTTCGCTGCATCCTTGTGCTCGGATGTCGAGGGAACGACGTTGTACCAAGGGCCGGGAACAGCTGCGATCCCGGCATCGCCGGCCAGCATCGGCACCACGCCGACCTTGCCGCTGACCTTTGAATCCGGAGGCGTCATCTTGTAGGCGTGCGCCCAGAACTTCATCATGGCTGTTTTGCCCTGGTAGAACAGGTTCTGCGCCTCGCCCCAGCCGATTTCGTTCACATTTTCAGGAACGGAATGATCAACACAGTGTGGCGCGATGTAGAATTCAAGTGCCTTTTTGTGCGCCTCATTGTCGATAATGACCTGCCCGTCCTTATCGAGGATCACCCCTGGCGAACCCGCCTGCAGCACATGCGCCATCCATTCCTCTGAAAACGTGCCGATGGTGTCAGTGCCCCAGAAGTCGGTCTTTCCATCGCCGTCAGTGTCACGCGTGAAGAATTTGGCGATGTCACGCCACTGCTGCCAGGTTTTGGGCGGCGCGAGAGGATAGCCATACTTGGCCTGAAAAGCCTCTTTTTCCTCAGCCTTATCAAACAGATCCTTGCGATAGAACACGATCTCGGCATTGGCCCAGGCAGGCATGCCGATCAGTTTGTCACCGACCTTCGCATCGGCAAGCAAGACAGGCGGCAGATCCGCGCGAACCGCATCGGTGAAAAGAGCCGAGAGATCCTCGACGTGGCTCGCGAATTTCGCATTCCACACGACGTCGATCGTCACGACATCGAACGCAGAAGAGCCTGAGGCGATTTCGGCCGAGAACTTGTCAAAGACACCCTGATAGGGAACGGTCGTGAAGTTCACCTCGATGCCTGTTTCGGCAGTAAACTTCTCGGCGACCGCCTTCTGCAACATTTCGCCGCCGCCTTCCACCAGAATGTTGATGGCTTCGGCATTGGCAGTGGCGGCTATGAAAACAAGCGCAAGTGCGCTGGCACCAAGCAATTTCTTCATTGATTCCTCCCATTTGGCTCGCTGCACTTGCACTGAGCCCTCCTTCTTGCTGCGAAGGTAGTCCTCGTATGACGACGTTGTCAATATGGAATGACGACGTTGTCAGAAAAATATGTCGACGTTGTCATGCGTCTGGTTTAAAACGAATCCGGGCAAGGAGATTGGCGTAGATGGTGAGCATAGTCAGCGTCGCGAAAGTGGCGGGAGTTTCCAACAAAACTGTGTCTCGCGTCATTAACGGCGAACCATATGTGACCGAGGAAACGAGAGAGAGGGTCGAAAGGGCAATCCGGGACCTCGGATATGTGCCCAATATGGCCGCGCGCCAAATACGCTCAAGTCGCTCCAACACATTTGGCATCATCGCTGACTACGTGTCGACGACGCCTTATTCAGTGGATATCGTTCGCGGGATCCAGGATTGGGCCAACGCCAACGGCAAGACCATTCTGATGGCAAACACCGGCGGCGCATCCGAGCAGGAAATTAAAATTTGGAAAATGTTCCAATCGCACCGCATTGACGGTGTTCTCTACGTAACGATGTACCATCGCATCGTTGACCCCGAAATCGGCGACGTCGGCATCCCCACAGTCATGATCAACTGCCGACCAAAAACGAGCGAATTGTTGCCGTCGATCGAACCCGATGACTACCAGGGCGCTCAGGATCTCACACGCTATCTGCTTGAGCGGGGGCATCGAAAGATCGGCTATATCCGGCTCAATCCCATTTTGCTTGGTGCGGAACTGCGCCTCGATGCTTTCCGCAAAACCACCGGAGACTTTGGCCTTGCGGAGAACGACCTCACTATCCGCCTTGGCATGGAAGGACCGGTAGGAGCAGAGAAGAACTACGTTTTTGCTTCCGCCACCGAGATGCTTCAACAAAAGGATCGACCGACCGCAATCATGAGCGGCAACGACGAAATGGCGATCCAAATCTACATCGCGGCCATGGCATTGGGTCTTCGGATTCCCGAGGATGTCAGTATTGTCGGCTTTGACGATTTCCGGACGGTTTCCCTGGCGCTGAGGCCGGAGCTGACCACTGCCGCTTTGCCATATTACGATCTCGGTCTGCAAGGGGCGGAATTGTTGAATAGCGTGGTGGCGGGAAGCGAAGTTTGCCCGACCAGTCGAGTTATGTCCTGCAATTTGGTGGAGCGACTTTCGGTGCGCTCCCTGTAATCTGACCTCATGCATGAGAGCGTCTGATCGAGCAAGCAAGCTTTCGCAAGAACATGGCGTGACAGTGGCATCCGGTAAAGCCGGAGCGGTTCGCTTCTTCCGGGCTTGACGCCAAATCAAAGTTACTTAATCTAAGACTCTGCAAGCCTGCTTGGAGGAGGGGCCGGGCAATCGCGATGTCGGTCGCGCCATCTTCATCTCCCCCAAACCATGACCATGACCATGACCCCAAAAGCATGACGACAAGATTGTCAGCCGTCGATTTTCAACAGGATAAGCCATGCCTCTGACCATTGCCCAGCGCCTCGATCGTCTCAAAGTTCGCATTGCCGAGTTGGCGCATTGGCGAGATCGACAAAGTGTTGCGATCGACGGCTGGACGTTCGAGGGCGAGCCGATTGGCCATCACCAGGGTTGGCCGCACCGCCAGGGGGTGGTGCATTTTGCCGCGACCGCTGAAGCGCCGGAGGCGTGGCCTCTCGGCGATATTCGCCTGCAGCTCGACCTCGGCGGCGAGAGCCTGATTACGCTCAGCTACCCCGACGGCGAGACGGAAACATTCGGTCTCGATCCCTACCATCAGGAATTCCCGCTGAAGGGCCGCCGCTTTTCGATCGCAACGGAAACCGTCGCCCGGTTTCCATTCGGCGAGCCCAATCGCGCTCCACGGCTCAACAAGGCCCGATTTATCTGGCTCGATGGTCCAGCTCACCGCCTGCATCTTCTGTTAAAGCAGGTTGCCGAGGCAATCGATGTGCTGGGCGAGCATGAAGTCGTGCCGCACCTGATGGATGCCGCCGAGCACTCGTTGCGCAGTCTCGACTGGCCGTCGGATACGGCGGCCTATGTCTCCCGCACATCAAGCGCTGTCATGCAGCAGAAAATCTGGGAACTGCCGGAGCTCGAGGCTAATCCGGCAGGCCTTACGGAGGAGCAGAGCGCTTCGGCAGCCACAGCCTTCGAGGCTCTGACGGCGAAGTTGAAGGAGCTGCAGAAGCGCTTCCCGCCGAATGGAGAATTGCTGCTGACGGGCCATGCGCATATCGATCTCGCCTGGCTTTGGCCCTATCGCGAGACGCGGCGGAAAATGCGGCGCACCTTCAATACGGCGCTGTCATTGATGGAGCGCTCCGACGATTTCCGCTTCAATCAATCGACCGCCCATTATTACGCGCAGATGGAAGAGGAAGACCCGGAGCTTCTCGATCGCATCAAGCAGAAGGTCGCGGAAGGAAAGTGGGAAACCGTCGGCGGCATGTGGGTGGAGCCCGACACGAACATGCCGACCGGCGAAAGTCTCGCCCGTCAGGTTCTCTATGGCCAGCGTTATTTCGAAAAGACCTTCGGCACGCGCCATACGGTCTGCTGGCTGCCCGATTGCTTTGGCTTTTCAGGCGCGCTGCCGCAAATCTTGAGGCAGGGCGGCATCGACAGCTTCTTCACGATCAAGGTCAATTGGAGCGAGACCAACCATATTCCATCCGATCTCTTCTGGTGGAAGGGTCTCGACGGCAGCCGGGTGCTGACCCACACGTTCGACAATCCGATGCAGGGTTATAACGGCTTCGTGCAAGCCGATTGCTACGTGCCGACATGGAAGAATTTCCGCGGCAAGACACAGCACGATACCTCGCTGCTGGCCGTCGGATATGGCGACGGCGGCGGCGGCGTCACGCCCGAGATGGTCGAGCGCGAGGTGCAGCTGCGCGATTTCCCGGCGATCCCGCAGGCACGCTGGGGCACCGTCAAAAGCTATTACGAACAGGCGCACCGCACCGCAGGCGAAAAGAACCTTCCGGTATGGGATGGCGAAATCTATCTCGAACTGCACCGCGCCACGCTGACGTCGCAAAGCGGCGTCAAGCGCAAGCATCGCCAGGCCGAACGCGCGCTGATCACCGCCGAAACCATCGCTTCGCTGGCGCATATGCTCGGAGCAGACAGGCCCCGAAGCCTCGAAGCGGATTGGCGCGTGGTGCTGAAGAACGAATTTCACGACATTCTGCCGGGCTCGAGCATCCGTGAAGTTTATCAGGATGCCGAGCAGGAACTGGGCGGCGTCATCGAACGTGCTGGAACCGAACAGGCAAATGCCTTGCAAGCGCTGTCGGCCAAGCTGCCGAAAGGCGGGGTTGGCGATGCCCTCGTCGTCGTCAATCCGTCTCTTGCGGCCAGACAGCTCAGCGCAACGCTCTCCGACGGCACGGTCGTCGCGGCCGCCGATCTCGTCGCCCCCTTGTCCGTCACGGTCTTCGACAAGGGCTCGCTCAAGCCGGCGGGCGGGCTGAAGGCAGGCCCCGAGCGTCTCGAAAACGAGCACCTCTCGGTCTCCATCGGCAGGGACGGGGCGGTTTCGAGCCTCCTTCACAAGGCAACGGGCCGGGAAGCGGTCGACGGCTCGGCAAATCAGCTCTGGGTCTATCCGGCCGACAAGCCGCGCAACTGGGACGCCTGGGACATCGATGCGGATTATGCCGAAAAGGCCGTCCGCCTCGATACGCCTGATAGTATCACCCTCGTTGAAGACGGCCCGCACCGCGCGGCGATCCGCGTCGTTTACCGCTACCGGAATTCGAGCGTCACGCAGACCTATGTGCTGACGGCCAACGCCAGGCGGCTCGACATCGAAACGACGATCGACTGGCATGATCGCCGCACGCTGCTGCGAACCCTGAACCCGGTCGCCGCGCAGGCCCGCAAGGCGACCTTCGAATGCGCCTTCGGCATCGTCGAACGGGCAACGCACACGAATACGTCCTGGGAGCAGGCGATGTTCGAGGCCGTCGCGCACCGCTTCGTCGATATCAGCGAGCCGGATTTCGGGGTCGCGCTGCTCAACAATGCCAAATACGGCCATAGCGCCCGCGGCAATGTGATCGGCATGAGCCTCGTACGCGGGCCGATCTATCCGGATCCGTTGGCCGACGAAGGGGAGCAGAGCTTCACCTATGCACTGATGCCGCATGAAGGCGCCTGGCATGAAGGCGGCGTTCTCGACGAGGCGATCGATCTCAATCAGCCGCTCGTCTCGGCTCAATTCAGCGGCCTCTCCGCCGGCATTTTTGCGCCGCTTGCGGTCACCGGCATCCCTGTCGCGTTCTCAGGCCTGAAGCCGGCGGAAGAGGGCGACGGCCTCATCCTGCGCCTTTACGAACCGGCCGGCCGGCGCGGCAGGCTCGCCCTCAACTTGCCTTCCGGATGGGCAGCATCGCAGCCGCTGAACATTCTCGAAGAGCCGATGGAGCGGAAGGGACCTGCCGACATCATGCCGTTCGAAGTCAGGACCTGGAAGCTGCAGAATGGCTGACGCTATGTCTTGGCCGACGGCTCTCTCTCACTTCGGTGCCGCGGAATGATCCGCGGCGCTCAACCAAGCTCAGCCCTCTAAACCAAGGCTAGCCAGCAGGCGGCTGACATAGGCTTCCAACCCGCCGACCATATCGAAGCGGGTGGGATTGCGCAGCCAGAGCATCTGAAGGCCGTCCATCACCGCGATCAGCTCGGCTGCCATCGCCCGGCCATCGATCTTGCCGTCTATCGAGCCATCGGTGACGGCTTGCTCGAAGGCGGCGGCGATGTCGTTCTGCAGCTGGGTGGCGCGATCGAGAAACCATGCCTTGGCCGGGTGATCCTTCATGAGGCTCTCGGCATTCAGGATGGCGAAGGCCCTGATGACCTCGATCATTTCGGCGTTGCGGCGGAAGACCCCGACCATGCCCTTGAGCAGGCCGCGGAGGTCGGAACGGTAGGGCCCGACGAAGCTTTCGCTTTCGAGATCGCGCTTGTCCAGGATGGCAAGCAGGAGATCGACCTTGGTCGGAAAATGGTGCAGCAGGCCGGGCAGCGACAGGCCGACGTCGCGGGCCACATCGCCGATGGCGGCATTCTGGTAGCCATCTTCGGCAAAGCGCCGCATCGCAGCCGCCAGGATCTCCGCGCGGCGCGCTTCGCCCTTGCGAGATCTGCGTCGTCGCTTTTCGTCCTGTCCGGTCTTCGATTCGAATAAGTCTGCCATCGTCTCTTCCGCCTGCCTCTTTCTCCCGCCCTCCATCCATACATCACGGCTCGGCAGTTGACATCTTAAAAATACCGAGTAATCGGTAGGTTTAAGAACTGTCTGGCGCGTGGAGAAGTTGATGCCGCCGCCGGATGAATTGCCCGGGCATGCTCGGCCAGCACTTCGCAATGCCCGAATTCCATTGAAGGGGAGGTTTGCATGATCGATTCCATTCTCGACAAGATGACGCTCGAGGAGCAGGTCTCCCTGCTATCAGGCGCCGATTTCTGGACGACGGTTCCCGTCGAGCGTCTTGATGTGCCGAAGATCAAGGTGACGGACGGACCGAATGGCGCCCGCGGCGCGGGTTCGCTGGTCGGCGGCGTCAAGGCGACCTGCTTTCCTGTCGCCATCGCGCTCGGCGCCACCTGGAATCCCGATCTCGTCGAGCGCATGGGTGTGGCGCTTGCCTGCCAGGCGAAGAGCAAGGGGGCCGCGGTGCTGCTCGCGCCCACGGTGAATATTCATCGTTCCGGGCTCAACGGGCGAAATTTCGAATGTTATTCCGAGGATCCGATGCTGACCGCGGAACTGGCCGTCGCCTATATCAAGGGCGTGCAGAGCCAGGGGATCGCCGCGACGATCAAGCACTTCGCCGGCAACGAATCCGAGATCGAGCGGCAGACCATGTCTTCCGATATCGACGAGCGGACGCTGCGCGAAATCTACCTTCCCCCCTTCGAACAGGCTGTCAGGCGCGCCGGCGTGATGGCCGTCATGTCCTCCTATAACCGCCTCAACGGCACCTATACGAGCGAGCATGAGTGGCTGCTGACCAAGGTGCTGCGCGAGGAATGGGGATTCGACGGGATCGTCATGTCCGACTGGTTTGGTTCGCATTCGACGGCCGAGACGATCAATGCCGGTCTTGATCTCGAAATGCCCGGCCCGGCGCGCGATCGCGGCGAGAAGCTGGTTGCGGCCGTGCGCGAGGGCAGGGTCGAAGCGGCAACGGTGCGGGCGGCGGCGCGGCGGATCCTGCTGCTGCTCGAGCGGGTCGGTGCCTTCGAGAAGAGGCCCGACCTCACCGAGCGGGCAGTCGACCTGCCGGAAGACCGGGCGCTGATCCGGCGTCTCGGCTCAGAGGGAGCAGTCCTTTTGAAGAACGACGGCATCCTGCCGCTTGCCAAGACGTCGCTCGACCGGATCGCCGTCATCGGACCCAACGCCGCGAGCGCGCGTGTGATGGGCGGCGGCAGCGCGCAGATCGCGGCGCATTACACGGTCAGCCCGCTCGAAGGGATTCGAGCCGCCCTTTCCAATGCCAACAGCGTCAGCCACGCCGTCGGCTGCCGCCACAACCGTCTGATCGAGGTGGCCAAGGGAAAGATCACCGTCGAATATTTCAAGGGGCGTGGTTGCCAGGGCACTCCGCTTCATGTCGAAACCGTCGACAAGGGTGAGTTCTTCTGGTTCGAGCTGCCGTCGGCCGAGCTCGACCCAACCGATTTCTCGGCACGGATGACGATGCAATTCGTGCCGGAGGAGAGCGGCGATCATGTCTTCGGCATGACCAATGCTGGACTGGCGCGGCTCTTCGTCGACGGCAGGCTCACGGTCGACGGCCATGATGGCTGGACACGCGGCGAGAATTATTTCGGCACCGCCAATGACGAACAGCGCGGCACGGTGGCACTCGATGCGGGCAAGGCCCATGCCGTCACCGTCGAGTATGATCCGCCGGCGGCATCAGGGGAGGGGATCAACCTCACGGCCATTCGGTTCGGCGTCGAAAAGCCCTTGGGCGAGGCCGATATGCAGGACGCCGTCGAGACGGCGCTGAATGCCGATGTGGCGATTCTCTTCGTCGGCCGCGACGGCGAATGGGATACCGAAGGCTTGGACCTGCCCGACATGCGGCTTCCGGGTCGGCAGGAGGAACTGATCGAGCGGGTCGCGGCGGTCAACACCAACACCGTCGTCGTGCTGCAGACCGGCGGCCCGGTGGAAATGCCCTGGCTCGGCAAGGTTCGCGCCGTGCTGCAGATCTGGTATCCCGGGCAGGCGCTGGGCAATGCCGTCGCCGATGTCCTGTTCGGCGATGTCGAGCCCGGTGGGCGCCTGCCGCAGACATTTCCGAAGGCGCTTGCCGACAACTCCGCGATAACAGGTGATCCAGCCGTCTATCCGGGTAAGGATGGGCATGTGCGCTATGCCGAAGGCGTGTTCGTCGGCTATCGTCATCACGATACGCGCGCTGTCGAACCGCTCTTCCCCTTCGGTTTCGGCCTTGGCTATACACGCTTCAGCTGGGGCGAGGCGCGGCTCTCAGCAAGCGAAATGGGTGCCGAAGGCGTGACGATCAGCGTCGATCTGACCAATATCGGCGACCGGGCCGGATCGGAACTGGTCCAGCTCTATGTGCGCTCGCCAAAGTCCAAGGTGGAGCGGCCGGACAAGGAACTGCGGGCCTTCGCAAAGCTTTCGCTGCGATCCGGTGAGACGGGCACAGCCGAGCTGAAGATCCTGCCCCGCGATCTCGCTTATTTCGACGTCGAGTCCGGTGCCTTCCGCGCCGAACCGGGCGATTACCAGCTGATCGTGGCCGCCAATGCCGCGGATATCAGGTTCATCATCGAACTGCCGTCACCATTCGACTACGTGCTGCCACCTTCGTATTAAACGCAGGCTGGCGAGATCCATGTCGTATTCGAGTGAGCCCGGCCGATAGCGCTTGGCGCGTCTGCGCCAAGCGCTGAGTGGTTCGAGCTGGATCAAACCGCGTCGGGCTGAGTGCGCAGATTGGTGACGACGCGCCGGTTCTGCACCTTGCAGGAGCGCTCCGTGCAGTCGCGGACCTCGCGGTCGTTGCCGTAGCCCTTGGCCCACATGCGCCTGGCGTCCACGCCCTTCGAGGCGAGATAAGCCATCGCCGCATCGGCGCGCTTCTGCGACAGCGTCTCCATACTGGATGCGGAGCCGGAATCGTCGGCAAATCCCTGCAGCTTGAGCAGCCAGGATGGGTTCCTGTTGAGCCAGGCGGCTTGGTTATCCAGGGTTGCCATGGCGACGGAATCGAGTGTTGCGGAGTCCTGCTTGAAGTAGATCCGCCGGCCGACATTGAGGATGAAATCCTCTTCGCTGCCCATCGCGACGTTTTCGAAACCGGGCGCGGGATCGTTGGTCTGGCCGGTCATCGGCGCCGCAGCAGGTTCTTCCACGGAGGCGATATCGGTGGTGCTGCAGGCGGCGAGCGCCAAGAGCATGGCTGCGGCGGCAAGGCGCCTCATGTATCCGGTCGGAGCAGACATCAAGTTGATATTCCTTATTCGACCGGGGTTGCTTGGCTGACCTGCGCCGCACTTTCAGCCTGGTCGGCAATATGCGGCAGAACCTGCACCGCGGTGCCGATCGGGCAACGCTGGTAAAGATCGATGGCGTCTTCATTGAACATGCGGATACAGCCGCTGGAGGCATCCTTGCCGATGCTCCACGGCTCCAGCGTGCCGTGGAAGCGATAGCCGGTGTCGACGCCGTCGCGATGCAGGTACATGGCGCGGGGACCGAGCGGATTTTTCGGTGAGCCTCCCGCCACGAATTCGGGCAGTTCGGGATGGCGCTTGCGCATCTCCGGCGGCGGCGTCCAGCGCGGCCACAGCGATTTGCTGTCAATCGTGGCGCGGCCAAACCATTTGAAGCCCTCGCGGCCGACGCCGACGCCGTAGCGGATGGCCGTCTTGTTCTCCATGATCACGTAGAGGAAATGGTGCCTCGTATCGACGACAACGGTGCCGATCGGCTCGCTGCTGAAATATTTGACGACCTGGCGGTGCCACTTCTTGTCGATCTTGGCGAAGTTGGTTCTTCGGAACGTCACGCCATTGTCGACGATGGTGCCGTCGAAAAAGGAAGACGCCGCGGCAAATACCGGTTTCTGCACTGCACCGGCGCCAAGTAACGCCAATCCACCAAGCACAATATTTCTGCGTGTCCACGGCATCGGCAATATCCCCCTTAAAGCCAAGCAGCGAAACGTCAGTAAATCAGATTTTTCATTTGCGACAACAGAAAAATCATCTCCTCCCTCAAGGCGGAGATCGGGTCACGGGCCTCCTGTGTCTGGTATTGCCCCATCGCTACTCTGGAATGCCTCGGCGCTTCGAATTAGAGGGCCGGGGATTCATCTCCTCTGAAGACCTGCATGTACTCTTTGCGAGATGGCGCTTCCACAACCGCCTGCGAGCCGATGCTCCTCACACGCGGGAGTTCCGTTTCTTGTGCGCATGCCTCCACAAGATCACCAAGCATCCGTCGCGCCACGCCAGGGACCACATGATGGGGCAAATGCCCGACACCTTCCAGCAATCTGACGATCGGCCCCGGATGCTTCCTGCAAAGCCAATCGATATGCCAGTTCGGTGAAATCACGCGGTCCGCCAGCCCGAAGAGAACGTGCAGGGGAAGATCGCCAGGCAGATCTGGAAGGTGCTCCATGTCTCGGTTGAAGGCGCGCAACTCGTCGGCCATCGTGCGGATGGTAATGGGATTGACCACGTGAGAGGCCGGCAGGTCCGAGAGATGAGAAGGTAGGGGATTGGGAAAAGAGGACGACCTCAGACCTCGATCGAGAAAGAATGCGGGCCACCGGCCGATGACGTGCTGGCGGATCAACGACCCGACCACCGGAGCGACCGCTGACCTAAGCACAATCAACGGTTTCGGCGGCACCGGCCCGCAACATGGAGAGATGAGAAAAAGTCCCCTGACGAGGTCCGGTCTTCTTGCCGCAAGGTGTAGCGCGGCTGCGCTGCCGATCGAGTGCGCGACGATCGTCACCTCCGGCAGGTCAAGAGAGGCGAGAAGGCGTTCAAGCCAGAAGGACTGTCCCTCAGGTCCACGCTCAGCCGGTGCAAGCGGCGTGCTCAGTCCATAGCCGGGGCGGTCGGGTGCAATGATCCGGAAGTCGCTGTTGTCGAAGGGAAACGAAATTTCCTGCGCAAGACTGCCGCAGCCATGCAGGAGGAGGACTGGAATGCCATGTGGGTTGCCACCGTCAAGGATGTGAACATCCTGATCTTGGAGACCAAGCTTCCCGACTATGTTGTCCTCATTTCCACCATTGGCGGCATTTCTCTCCTAGGCATCAATGGTTTCGTGATCGGGCCGCTGATAGCCGCTCTCTTCATCGCCGCTTGGGGGATATTCGTGGAGGAGGAGGGCACGTCGGATTCCTGACGAAGCGGCCGGTGCATTTAACGGTGGCTTCCGGAACTTTCGTCTCCCTGACTGGTTTGATAGATTCGAGCCATCATCATGTTCAATCGACGCCAACCGTAAGGTCGGATTTCGGGGCCTATGTTACTATAGTGATCCGAGCAAGCAAGGTGCGGAAAGTGCGCCACGGACTGCCGGCAGAAGTCCAGGCCCCCTGGTCGGATCCTGATAAGCCCCGTTGAAGATGGGTCGAGGAGTGACCAGGAGGAGCGGGCATAAACGGAGCCGCCTCCTTTCGGAACGACTCTCACCGCAACGTTTGACGTTCCGCTAACCGCACAACAGGAGGAAAGACCATGAAAGTGTCAGAGATCATGTCGCGCGATGTAGAAATCGCCAACCCTAATCAGACGATAGCCGAAATCGCGAGATGCATGGCCGACAGGCAGATCGGCTTCCTGCCGGTCGGCGACAACGACCGGCTCGTCGGAACGATCACCGACCGCGATCTCGTCGTGCGCGGGCTTGCCGACGGACTCGGGGGCGATGCAAAGGTGCGCGAAGTCATGTCGCGCGATGTCAAATATTGTTTCGAAGACGAAGATGTCGACGACGTGACCCGCAATATGGGGCAGGTCCAGGTCCGCCGCCTTCCCGTCGTCAATCGTGACAAACGCCTAACCGGCGTCATCTCGCTCGGCGATGCGTCCCTGGCGGACACCGCTGCAGCGGGAGCCGGGTTGAAAAAAGTGTCCCGTCCGGGCGGCGCTCATGCACATTAGAACAGGGATGATGTTAGGCCTGAAGCAATCAGCGATCCTATCGCTTGAGATCATTCATCGTTGAGGTGGCAAGCCGACAAGTGCCCCGGTGCAATTTCCTTTTTCACCGGCACTTCCACACGACAGCGGTCCATCGCAAACGGGCATCTCGGATGAAAGTGGCAGCCTTTCGGCGGGTTTATCGGGCTGGGCAGTTCGCCGGCGACGGGCTTGAACTGCCGCTTGCCGGGTTCGATGCGCGGCACTTCGGCCAAGAGCGCTTTCGTGTAAGGATGATTGGGCCGTCTGAAAACCTCCTCGACGGGCGCCTCTTCGACGATGCGGCCGAGATACATGATCGCAACACGGTCGGAAATATGTTCCACGACGCCGAGATCATGGCTGACGAGCAAATAGGTCAGGTCGAGCTTGTCACGAAGTTCCATGAACAGGTTGATGACCTGTGCCTGGATGGAAACGTCGAGCGCCGCGACGCTTTCGTCACAGACGAGGAATTTCGGCTGCACGGCGAGCGCGCGCGCAATATTGACGCGTTGCCGCTGGCCACCGGAAAACTGGTGCGGGTATCGCTTTTTCATGGCCGGGTCGAAACCGGCCAGCATCAAATATCTGTCGACATAGGCGTCGCGTTCCGTCGAGCGGGCAAGCCCATGCGTTCGAGGCGCCTCCCAGATAAGCTGCTCGACGGTCATGCGCGGATTGAGAGCCGCCATCGGGTTCTGGAAAATCATCTGGCTGGCGAGACCAAACTGATGCTGCTCGCCTTTCGACATGGCGCTTCGATCCATCCCCTTCCAGAGAATGCGGCCCTGGCTTGGTGAGGTGATCCCTGCAATGGCGCGGCCGAGCGTCGACTTCCCGCAGCCGCTTTCACCGACAAGGCCGACAACCTCTCCGGGCCGAATGCTGAGGCTGACATTATCAAGCGCGTGAACGACAGGCGCCGGTTTGGCCAGTTTGAGCTTGAGCGCGATCTTGGCGGCGAGATCGGGTTTGGCTCCGAAGCGCTGCGACACGTTCCTCGCTTCGATTAGGGGCGCGGCGGTCGCCGTCATCATGCTACCTCTTTCGTTACGGGATGAATGCAACGGAAGGAGCGATCGCCTTCCGGCATGAGCGCCGGCATGACCAGACAGCCGTCGGTTGCCCGATCGCAGCGCGTACGAAAACTGCATCCCTGTGGGAGCCGGTTAATCGCCGGCGTCATGCCGCGGATCTGGTGAAGGGGCTCTCCGCGTCTGTTTTGCGAAGGAACGGACGCGATCAGACCGGCGGTGTAGGGATGGTGAGGATCGGTCAGAACCTTGCCCACCGGTCCGGTCTCGACGAGGCGGCCGGCATACATGACGGCGATCTCGTCGGCCAATCTTGAAACGATAGCCAGATCGTGGGTGATCCAGATCACCGCCGTATTTCCCTCTTCCGTGAGTTTCTGGAATTCGGAAATGATCTGGCTCTGGATCGTCACATCAAGCGCCGTTGTCGGTTCATCGGCGATGATGAGGTCCGGCTTGTGAAGAAGCGCGATGGCAATTGCCACGCGCTGGCGCATTCCGCCGGAAAACTGATGCGGATAGGCGGCAAGCCTTTCTTCAGGGCTTGGTATGCCGACCAGCGCCAAAGCATCCCGCGCCCGCTGCCGGGCGGCATCCTTCGAGACTCGCTCGTGTGCCTGGACGGCTTCCACCATCTGCGTTCCGACCGTCAGGACCGGATTGAGCGTCATCATCGGATCCTGGAATACCATGGCGATCCGCTTGCCGCGCAGCTGCCGCATCTCTTCGTCCGAATATTTCGCGATGTCGGCGCCGTCGAAGATGACCCTGCCGCCGACAACCCGGCCGGGTTTATCAAGGAGCCGCATGATCGAAAAGCCGGTCACCGACTTTCCGGATCCGGATTCTCCCACAAGACCAAGGACCTTGCCGCGCTCCACAGTGAACGACACATCATTGACGGCGCAAAGGCTGGGGCGTCCCCTGCCGCCGCCGAATTCGGTGACAAGATTGCTCACTTGCAGCAATGGGGTCATGACATGTTCCTCGGGTTGAGGACATCGCGCAGCCGGTCGCCGACGAGATTGATCGCCGCGATCGTGACCAGAAGCGCAATGCCGGGAAAGAAGCTGATCCAGTAAAGGCCTGTCAGAAGATACTGGTAGCCCGTCGAGATCAGCATGCCGAGCGAGGGTTCGGTCACGGATGCACCGAGACCGAGGAAGGACAAGGTTGCTTCGAGGCCGATTGCCCGGGCGATCTGCATGGTGGCGATGACGATGACCGGCGCAAGACAGTTCGGCAGCAGGTGCCTGAAGAGGATGCGCCATCCGGGCAGGCGCAGCATCCGGGCCGCCTCGATATATTCCTTCTCGCGCTCGACCAGAGCGGTGCCGCGGACCGTGCGGGCATAGGTCGCCCACTCGGCGATGATCAGTGCGATCACCACGTTGGGCACGCCCTTGCCAAGCACGGCAAGCATCATGAGCGCCATCAAGATGGTGGGAAACGACAGCTGCAGGTCGACGAGCCGCATCATCGCGGTTTCTGTGCGCCCTCCCATGTAAGCGGCGAACAGTCCGGCTGAGGTTCCGATGATGGCAGCGGCGAAAGCCGACAGAACGCCCACCAATAACGACGTGCGCAGCCCATAGAGGATGCCGGACAGGATATCGCGGCCCTGGCTGTCGGTACCGAGGTGATAGACAAGCCCGGTCATGGATTCGGACCCCGGCGGCAGTCGTCCATCCATGATGTCGAGCTGCATCAAATCATAGGGATTTTGCGGAGAGATCCATGGCGCGAACAGCGCCAGGCAACAGATGATCACCAGCGTGAGGAAGGCGATCGCCGCTGCCGGAGAGCTGAAGAAATCCGCGATCCCTTTCGAGAGACGACTGGGTTCGGGCGTTGGAGCGCTGGTGTCTTGCGTTTGTGGTTCGGCCATGAGGGTCAAGCCTTTCCTTCCAGCCGGACCCGCGGATCCAGAAGGGTATAACAGATATCGATGATGAAATTGAGGACGACGAAGAGCAGCACCATCATCATCAGGTAGGCGACGATGACCGGGCGATCGAGAAGGTTGATCGAGTCGATGATGAGCTTGCCCATGCCGGGCCAGGCAAAGATGCTTTCGGTGACGACCGAAAAGGCGATCAGTGAGCCGAACTCGAGACCGATGATGGTCACCACCGGGATCATCAGGTTCTTGAGAACGTGCACGGAAATGATCCGCCGCTCTCGCAATCCCTTGGCGCGGGCAAACTTCACATAGTCCTGGGGAAGGACCTCCTGCACGCCGGCGCGGGTCAGCCGAAGAATGAGCGACGTCTTGAACAGAGCCAGGTTGAAGGCCGGCAATAGAAGATGCCTGATGCCGTCCCCGGTCAGAAACGACCATTGTGCGCCAAGCAGCTCCTGCGTTGGGCCGCGGCCATTTGTCGGCAACCAGCCGAGCTCGACGGAAAACACCATGATCAGCATGAGACCGACCCAGAAGGTCGGAAGCGAGAACCCCAGAATTGAGCCGCTCATGATCAGCTTGGAGGAGATCCGATTGGGGTAGAGCCCTGCATACAGCCCAAGCGGCAGGCCGAACAGCAGCGCGATGCCGAGAGCCGTGATCGCCAGTTCGAGCGTCGCCGGGAGACGTTCGAGGATCAGACCCAGCGCCGGTCGCCCATAAACGAAGCTGTTGCCGAAGTCCCCGTGCAGAAGTCCCTGGAGAAACAGCAGATACTGTTTCCACAGCGGCTGATCCAGACCGTAATGCGCGATAACGAGCGCCCGCTCCGCCTGATTGGCGTCCGGGTTGATGAGGATGTCGACCGGGTTGCCGATCACATTGACGCCGATGAAGACAATGATCGTCATCGCGACAACGACGAACAGCGCCTGTATCAACCGCCTGATAATGGATGTGACCATTCAACCTCTCCCTACAGCGCCGCACGTCTTTTCGAGAGCCGCAGAGGACGCTGTAACACTTTGAATCGACGTCTTTGTTTTACGCATGTCGTTATCGCAAAACCGCTGCGCACTTTTGCGCGACATGCTTTAGGTGACGGAGATCGCCATCCCGTCGCGTTGCGGATCGGCCGCGCCTTTCGAGATGCCGCCGTCAATCTTAATCGCGTGGACTGCGGCGAACGCATATGTCTGCGGCGACCGCGCCACCTGGTAGCCCTGCGCCCGCAACTCGTCTTCGACAGAGTGTCGAATGCGATTGCAGATGTCGATCGTGTTTGACACCCCTACGATCCTCGGCGCCGAGACGGCTTCGAGCACGGACATGTCGAAATCGATCATGTTCATCAGGCATTGCGCAACGGCGGGCGCGATATAGCTGCCGCCAGGCGCTCCGATGACGATGCTGGGCTCATCGCCCCTGAAGACGATCGTCGGTGCCGCCGAGCTGGGACGCCGCTTGCCGGGCGCGATGGAGCCGGGCTTGCCCGGAAGCGGATTAAAGCGGCTCATCGTGCCATTATACATGAAGCCGAGGCCGTCGGTGATCGCACCCGAGGGACTGCCGAGAGTGTGGGTCATCGCGACGGCATTACCGTCCTTGTCGATCACCGAGATGTGGGTGGTGTCGCGCTGCGAGGTATCAAGACGCGAAACACTTGCGATCTCGCCCGCCTTGATCGCGCCAGCATGCGCCTTTGCATGCTCTTTCGACAGCAGCTTTTCATAGGGCACGTCGACATAGGCGGGATCGCCCATATGCGCGTCCTTATCGATCGTCATCCGCTTCATGGCTTCGAACAGGATGCGGACATGATCGGCACTGCCATGCTGCAGCGAGCCGACGTCGAACTGCTCCATGATATGCAGAAGTTCCAGCATCGGGAAGCCCGAGCCTGGCGGAGGCGAGGTGGCGATGCGGTTGTCGCGGTAGTCGCCCCAAACCGGCTCTACCTTCGACAATTCGTAACGCGCCAGATCCTTCCGATCGATCAGGCCGCCATTTGCCCTGAAATCGCTAGCGATCTGCTCGGCCAGTTCGCCGTGATAGAAGATGTCCGAGCCGCCGCTTCGCGCGATACGTTCGAGGGTCTCTGCCATGTCCTTGTTGACGAGCAGGTCGCCGACATTCTTGATCGTGCCGTCATCGTGGAAATAGGTTCTCCGGCCCGTTTCAGAAAAGCGCAGCTTGTCGAGCGTGTTGGCAAAACCGTCGTTCGACTGGTCCTTGGCCCAATACCAGTGCATATGGTTTCGGATAATGAAACCGTTACGGGCAAGGCGGATAGCCGGCTTGATGAGATCGGCCCAATCGAAGGTGCCGTAGTCGCGCAGCGCGGTCTCATAGCCCTTGAGCGAGCCGGGGGTGCAGACGGCAAGGTAGCCGATATCGGAAATATTGCCTTCAAGCACATAGCCGAAGCCGTCGCGGCTTTGGTGCTTGATCTTGTCGAGCCACATGTCCGGCGCAGCCTTCAACGGCGCGCGCGCATAAAATTCGAGGATCTCGTGCACGCCCTTTTTCGGCATGTAGACATGCATGGAGCCGAAGCCGCCGATGCCGGCCATCTGCGGGTCGACCACGCCCTGGACGAAAGCACAGGCGAGTGCTGCGTCGATGGCATTGCCGCCGCGTTCGAGAACTTCCGCGCCGGCTTCGACTGCCTCCGGCTGAGGCGCCACGATCGTTGCATTTCTCATTTCGCGCGACGCTCCTCCAGCACCTTTGACAGGAAGGCCTTGACGTGGCCCAGAACTTTCATCCGGTCGTGAGAGACGCCTGGAACACGATCGAACGTCACATCGACACCCACTTTGCGGAATGAGCTCGCCAGGGCGGCGAGGCGCTCCGGTCGCGTTTTGCCGGCGTCGTTTGCGCCGTCCATATAATATTTGCCGCCCGGTTTATGGGTGATTTCCCAGGTCTCCAGATCGGCATCGCCGACGATCATGTGCACCGGCACCTTGGCGAGATCTTCGGGCCGGAAGGCCTTGCCGAAGCGCGCTTCCAGATCCCGAATGCCGACCCACCAGTCACGCGTCGGATCCAGAAGGGTGACGGAACCAGGTGCGCCGATCGATGCCGCCCAGAGCTTTTCCGGATGCAGGATGGTGAAACGATGCACGAAATGCCCGCCGCCGGAGAAGCCGAACATGGCGAATTTGGACCAGTCCTGGAGGTATTTGTCGGCCATCTCCGCGACCATGGCGAGGACGACACGATCGTAGCGGATGTCGCCTTCCTCTAGAAACTTGTAGCCGGAACGCGCACCATCGCCGAGAACGCCAACCGGGAAGATCGGGCAAAGGATGGCGCAATCGTTGTAGAGCCCGAATTCGGCAAAACCGTCGCGGAAGTCGATGGCCGACGTGCGCCCGGTGCCGTGGACCGCGACCAGGAGGTCGAGCTTGCGGCCGTCTGCCGCCGTCGGCGGCACATAAAGCACCATATGGAGGCGGGGATCGGCCTGAGAGGCGAAGATGGCCGTCTGGCCATAGTCATAGATGGCCTTCGCCCGGGCGACGGCTTCGCCCGTTCCAAGTTCCTGCATGAATGTCTCCTGGGAGATGACGAAAGGGACGGCCCTGGTGCGGCCCCATGCTGCTGTTTTAAACCGCGCCACATCGAATGGATCGATGCGACGCACTTCAAGTCTTTATGTGTCCCAAAACCGCTGCACGCTTTTGGACGACATGCATTAGTCCGCCGGCTTCACGTCGTAAGCGAGCGTATATTTGTCGCCGCGCGGGGTGTAGGACACGGTCTTCTTTGCGCCCAGCACGACGTTTTCGTAATGCATCGGCAGGAGCCAGAGGTTGTTGAAGGTCTCGGTCGACAGTTCCTCGAGAAGGGGCGCGCGTTCGGCTTGATCGAGCGTCGAACTGGCCTTGGCCAGCACCTCGTCGATCTTCGGATCGGACACGCCGCCGCCGTTATATCTGCCGGTCCCCTTTTTCTCGTCGCGCGTGGCGACGAGCGCAACAGTCGGATTGGTGGTTTCGCCCGTGTTCACACCCCAGGAGCCGAAATAGGTGCTGTAGGTGCCTTTTGAGTAGGCTTCCGAATACATCGACCAGGGCAGGACCTCGACTTTCGATTTGATGCCGATGCGCGTGAACATCTGGCCGACCGCCTGCAGAACTTCGGCATCCTTGACGTAACGGCCAGAGGGGCCATGCAGGGTCAGGCTGAAGCCATCGGGATAACCGGCCTCAGCCAGAAGCGCCTTGGCGGCGGCGGGATCATAACCCACCTTCTCGACTTTTTCGGAATAGCCCGCATAGCCTTGGGTGACGAACTGGTCGGCCACCGTGCCGTTCTTCTGCATGACGCGGTCGACGATTGCCGGCCGGTTGATCGACATCAGCATTGCACGACGCACCCGTTCATCCTTGAGCGGGTTCTTGTCGAGATCGGAGCCATCCGCAGCCTTCACGAAAGGTGAAACATCGCGGCTGACATCGAGGCCAAGATAAACGAAGCGGGAAGACAGGCCGTTGATGACTTGCAGATTATCGCTCGCTTCCACGCGTGCCATTCCATCGGCAGGAAGGGTTTCGACAATGTCGATCTCGTTGGAGAGAAGCGATGCCAGGCGGGCGCCGTCATCGGGCAGGAAGCGGAGCGTGACGTTCGACCAGTGCGAGGGGCCAGCGAAATAGCTGTCATTGCGCTTCAAGGTCAGGTTGCTGCCTGGCGAATAGGAGACGAAGGAATAGGCCCCGGTTCCGATTGCACACTTGCCGTTGTCGAAATCCTGGACCGGCGCCTCCTTGCAATCGGCGCTGATAATGCGAATTCGGCTGACGGAATTCAGCAGGATCGGATCCGGAACCTTGGTCTCGACGACGATGGTATAGGGATCCGTGGCCGTGACATTGACAATATTGCGGGTGTAGGAAGCAAAGCTCTGGCTGGGCTTGTCGCGGGCACGCAGAAGCGAAGCGATGACGTCATCGGCGTTGAACTCGCTGCCGTCATGGAATTTCACGCCCTTCCGCAGCTTGAATTCCCAGTGGGTCGGGTCGACGACCTTCCATTCGGTGGCGAGTTCCGGGGCATTTGCCGACGTTCCCGTGAGGTTTACGAGGCTGTCCCAGATATGGCGCGAGGTCGCATTGTTTGGCGCGGAACTGTCTTCATGGGGATCCAGCGTCGTCGGCGTCGTCGACATCCCGATCGTCAGCGGGGTTTCCTGTGCGGCGACCATTGCAGGAATAGCGATCGTTCCGAGCAGCCCGATCGCTGCCCGCGTCAATATTTTTGCGGCCATTTCTTCCATCCCGGTTTAGCGTTTTTGGGCCGACCTTGCTTGGTCGGTACGAGCGGGTTCCCGTCCACTCTTGACACAAATTGGTAAGGGGGCCTCAAGGGGGCTGTCAAACGGAAAACAAGCGCGTTACGATAGACGTAACTTGAAACTATGCCAATCCTTCAGCCTTGACCGCGGAGAAACTTCTAGTCCCATGGACAAAAGACAATCATCAAAAAGCGATATCGTGCAATCTGTTGATGTCTGCATCGACGTATTGCTGAATGTCGCCAAAAACCCGGATATCAGACTGACCGAGGTGGCGCAGAACCTTGAGGAAACCAAGCCGAGAATTTTGCGCATGTTACGCACACTGGAACGGCGCGGCCTGGTGCGCAAGAGCGATACGGGCACTTATCGGCTGGGGACGACTGCGATCATTCTCGGGACTGCTGCCTCGACACAGGTTGATCTGGTGCGAATAGCCAATCCTATCCTTGAAGAAGTCGGCCAGAAGGCGAACGAAACCACCCAGCTCAGGATCATCGACAATGGGGAATCCCTGTGCATTGCAAAGTTCGAACCGATGCGCGACTTGCGGGTGCAGGCGATGATCGGTCGAAGGCGGCCGCTCACGGCCGGCTCGTACAAGGTGCTTCTCGCCTATCTCCATCCCCAGGTGCAGTTGCAAATGATCCCCGAGACTTTACCGCGGCTGACCAAGCGCACGATCACGGATCGTGGCAAGCTGGTTGCTGAATTGGATAAAATCCGTCGCCAGGGATTTTGTGTGAGCTATGGTGAAGTCAGCGAGCAACTCGTCTCCGTCTCGGTGCCGGTTCTGGCATTCGACGGATCCGTGATCGCCGCGGTGAATGTCGGCGCCCCGGCATTTCGCACGCAAAAAAGCGATGTCGACCGCTTCATCGTTCTGCTGAAGGAAGCCTCCAGCAAGATATCGGCTCGGCTGGGATGGTAGAGCTTTTCGTTCTGCGCCATCGGGCCTTGTCTCTTCGGTTCGACACCCATCAAGGCGAGCCAACGCAGCTTGTTTCGTGCCAGGCCCGTCCTTTGAGCAAACTCAGGGAAAAAGATCGGGGAGTTCGGAGCGTGCGATGCGTCGCAACCTGACCGCTTCTGCCATGTCTATCGAGCGGTAGGGAAACCGCAAACGGGTGCCCGCGGGTCCCCAATTGCCGATCGCACTCAAAAGCTTGTCGAGAGCGGCGTTCGAATAGCCGAATTCCTGGCGAAACGGGACGATATGCGCGTCCATAAACGTGCAGATGCGTCGCTCCAGATCGAGTGCGGCGTCGATATCGTTTCGCATCGAGACCGTCCAGGTCTGAGCACCGCGGGGACTGAGGCAGGCCACGTTGGAAAAGGAGCCTGCTGCCACACCTTCCTTGGTGCCGGTTGCGAGATGATGGCCTGGGACGAAGAGCGAAAGCCCGGACAGATGCCGGCGTGCCTCGGCATACCAGGAGGCGTCGCCATCGGCGAGCTTGATGCCGATCACCTCAGGCACTGCCGCGCAGACCATGCCGAGTTCCCTTGGTGCCAGCGCGCGTTTTGCATGCGGCGGATTGTAGAGGATGAGCGGAATTCCGTCGGCAACCTCGGCCACTCGTTTCAGGTAGTCGACCGCTTCGGCATCGTTGAGCGGCCACCAGTCCGGCAATATGACCTGAATCGCGCGGGGATCGAGCGCGGCGGCGCGGCGGACGCGATTGAGCATGATCAGCGGGTCGGGCTGGCAGGCGCCGATCACGAATGGCGTTGAAGATGCCTTGCAGCGTTCGGCCAGCATTGCCTGGATCCTGGCGAACTCCGCCTCCGTCTGATTGTGGAATTCGCCGGCAGTGCCGTTCGAATAGATACCATCGACGCCGGCATCGATGAGGATGTCGATCTCTTCGCCGAGCTTGTCGAATTCGATGCTGTCATCGGCCGCGATCGGTAGAAGCAGGCTCGCCCAATTTCCGCTGATGGCGGGATGCGGCGTCTTCGCAGTCATCTGTTTTTCTCCGATGGATGACGGATCAGTTGAGGTCGTCGCGAATGCAGGCCTTGAAGTGGCCGGGCGCGGTTTCCCGCAGTTGCGGAACGGCGCCAGCGCAGGCCTCGAGCGCGCTCGGACAGCGCGTGCGAAAGACGCATCCGCTCGGCGGATTGGCCGGACTTGGAATATCGCCTTTCAGGATCTGCCTGTTGCGGCGGGCATCCGGATCGGGCGATGGAATCGCCGACAGCAGCGCGCGCGTATAGGGATGCTGCGGTCTCGCATAGAGATCGGCACTCGGCGCGATTTCCATGATGCGGCCGAGATAGAGCACGATCACCCGATCGCAGATATATTCGACGACGGCCAGGTCATGCGAGATGAACAGCATGGTCAGGCCAAGCCGCTGCTGCAGTTCGCGCAGCAGGTTGATCACCTGCGCCTGGATCGACACGTCGAGCGCCGAGACCGGCTCATCGGCGACGATGAATTCGGGCGACAAGGTCAACGCACGGGCAATCCCGATGCGTTGGCGCTGGCCACCGGAAAATTCATGCGCGTACCGATTGATCGCATCGGCGGGCAAGTCGACCTGGGCCAACGCCGACTGCGCCCGTTCGAGCCTGTCGCGGGCGGTTCCGATCCCTTGGATCTTCAGACCTTCCGTCAGGATCTCGCCGATCGTCATGCGCGGCGACAGGCTGGCGAAGGGGTCCTGGAAAATATACTGCATGCGCGGCCGTTGCCGTCTGAGCGCGGAGGCGGAAAGTGCCGTGAGTTCCGTCCCGTCGAAACGGACGCTGCCTGACGACGGCTCGACGAGGCGAAGGACAGAACGCCCGATCGTGGTCTTTCCGCTGCCGGATTCGCCGACAAGCCCGACGACTTCACCCTTGCCGATATCGAAGGAGATGCCCTCAAGAATGTTCAGCCGCGTGCCACGGGAGGTATAATGTTTCGAAAGGTCGCGGACGGACAGCAGCGGTGCGCTCATCTAGATCTCCTGCCATCGGATGCAGCGGCTGCGGTGCTGCGGATTGACCTGTTCGAGCGCGGGAACGGCAGCGCGACAGGCTTCGATCGCGAATTTGCAGCGCGGGGAAAAGGCGCAGCCGCTAGGCATGTTCATCAGGCTCGGGACCATGCCGGGAATGGCCGCGAGCTTTTCGCCGGCCAGCTTCATCCGCGCCGCATCGCCAAGGCGCGGCATGGAGGCGAGGAGGCCCATCGTGTAGGGATGCTTCGGATTGCGAAACACTTCGCCGACCGGCCCTTCTTCGACGATCCGGCCGGCATACATCACAGCCACGCGATGGGCGATTTCGGCGACGACGCCGAGATTGTGGGTGACGAAGAGCATGGCCATGCCGCGCTCGCGCTGCAGCTTGAGCAGCAGGTCGAGAATCTGCGCCTGGATCGTCACGTCGAGCGCGGTTGTCGGCTCGTCGGCGATTAGCAGCGCCGGATCACAGGCGAGCGCCATGGCGATCGTCGCGCGCTGGCGCATGCCGCCCGACAGTTCGTGCGGATATTGGCCGGCGCGGCGTCGGGCGTCCGGTATGCCGACGCTTTCAAGCAACGCGACGGCTGCGTTCATCGCCGCCTTGCGGTCGGCACCGCGATGGATGCGGATTGGCTCGGCGATCTGATCGCCGATGGTGAAGACGGGATTGAGGCTCGACATCGGCTCCTGGAATATCATGCCGATGTCGTCGCCCCTGATCCTGCGCATGCTCTCTTCGTCGAGGGAGACGAGATCTCTGACCACGCCGTCGCTGGTCGCGAGGCGGATGCTGCCTGCGGCGATCACGCCGATGTTGCGGGTCAGCAGCCGCATGACCGACAGGCTGGTGACCGACTTGCCGGAGCCGGATTCGCCGACGAGCGCAAGCGTCTCGCCGGCGGCAACAGTCATGTCGATACTGTTGACCGCCGTGATCTCGCCGCCGCGGATGCGGAAGATCGTTCGCAATCCCCTGATGTCGAGTACGGGTTCGGCGGTCTGTCCCATCGGTCGGCTCAGTTCAGCAGGCCGGTAACACGCAGGATCTCGTCGATCCGCGCCGTTTCGGCATCGTTGAGGGATGCACGCGGCCGCGGCATGACAGCGGAATCAATGATGCCGAGGCTGCGCATGGCGGTCTTGAAGGCGCCGATGCCGGCTGCGCCGCCGCTGACCCGGCCCTGCGCGACCCAGACGATTTCGAACAGGCGGCAGAGGCGCTCCTGCTCCTTCCTCGCGGCGACCCAGTCGCCGCGCTGGGCAGCATCCCAAAGGCGGATATAGCCATGCGGATCGACATTGGCGATACCAGGGACAACACCATGGGCGCCCATCAGCAAGGCAGTGTCGACGACGATCTCGGAGCCCGTCATCAGGAAGACGTCTTTTTGTTCGGCAAGATCGAGGAGCGCATAGCGGAAGTTGCCGTCGTCGCCGCTGGAATCCTTGAGGCCGATAATGGCGCCTTCCCTGGCAAGCGTGACCACGGTCTGGCGCTGCAGCTTGACGTGAACGCAGACGGGAATGTCATAGGCGATCAGCGGAATGTCCACCGCGTCTCTGACATAACGGAAGTGGTCGAGGATCTCCGACTGGCTGGTGACCGTATAGAATGGCGCCGTCACCACGACCGCATCGGCGCCGGCGGCCTTTGCGACCTTCGCATGGGCGATGACGCGATCGGTGGTCGGATCGATGACGCCGACGATCAGCGGCACCCGACCATTCACCACCTTGGCGGAATGTTCGATGATTTCCCGCCGAGTCCTTTCGTCATGGAAGATCACCTCGCTGGTCGAGCCGAGCACGAATACGCCATGGCAGCCGGCATCGATCAGATGCTCGAGCACGCGTGTATAGGATGGATAGTCGACGGTGAGATCCGGATTGAGCGGTGTTACGACGGGGGGGACGACACCCTTGAATTTGGTCATTTTCGCTTCTTTCGATTGTCAGTTCAGTTCGGCACGCGGGTCGAAGGCATCTCTGAGGCCATCGCCAATGAAATTGATTGCCAGGACGGCAAGGATGAGCGCGGCGCCGGGGAAGAGCCATTGCCACGGATATTGTTCGAGCACCGCGGTCGAGCGGGCCGCGTTCAGCATGTTGCCCCAGCTTGCCGCCGGCGGGGCGATGCCGAGACCGAGAAAGGATAGCCCCGCCTCGAGCAGGATGGCATTGGCGATCTGAAGCGTTGCATAGACCACGAGGATATCGATCGAGTTCGGCAGGCCGTGGCGAAAGAGCAGATGTCCGATGCCGGCGCCCATGCCGCGGGCGGCCATGACGAAGTCGCGTTCGCGCAATTCCAGCAGCCGCGAGCGGATCATGCGCGCAAGCAGCGGCCAGGAGAGCAGCGAGATGACCAGCACCGTCGGCCAGATGCCGGTGCCGGCAATCGAAGCGAGCACAAGCAGGAAGATGACGGGCGGCAGGGTCATCACCAGATCGACGAAGCGCATCGAGACGGCGTCCGTCCAGCGTCCTGCAAGCGCCGAGATTGCCCCGAAGAGAAAACCGATGACTGCCGAAAGCGCGGTCGATGCGACAGCGACCAGCAGCGAAATCCGGCCGCCCTCGAGCACGCGCGCGAAGACGTCGCGGCCGACGCCGTCGGCTCCGAACCAGTGCGTTGCCGTCGGGCCGCTATTCATGGCCAGAAGATCGATGTCGTTCGGCCGGAAAGCCCACCATAGCGGATAGGAAAGGATCAGCAGCAGCATCGGAATGGCAATGCAGACGCCGGCAACGGCTGCGCGATTGAGCAGAAACCGACTGAAGGCGCGGGCAAGTGGTCCGGGGCTGCGGCGTTCGGAAGAGCGTGCCAGCATGATCAGCCCACCTTGATGCGCGGGTCGACGACCGCATAGGTGATATCGGTCAGAAGATTGACGACGATAACGCAGGCGCCGATGACGAGCGTCGCGCCCATGATGACGGGGTAGTCGCGGGTCTGCACGGCATCGACGAGCAACAGACCCATGCCCGGCCAGTTGAAGACGCTCTCGATGAAGATGGCGCCGCCGATTGCAAGCCCGATGGTGGAGCCGATCAGCGTCACGATCGGAAGAAGCGCATTGCGCAAGGCATGCTTGGTGATGACCCAGAACTCGCGAACGCCCTTGGCGCGGGCCGTGCGCACGTAATCCTGGTTCAGGACTTCGAGCAGCGAAGCGCGCATGTAACGCATGATCAATGCGGCTTGCGCGACAGACAGAAGTGCCGCTGGCAGGATCAGATGGTGGAGGAGGTCGCCGAGCGAGAATTCCTCGCCCGGCGTCAGCATGCCGCCTGATGGCATCCAGTGCAGACGAACGGAGAAAATATAAAGGCCGATCAGCGCGCTGAGGAAGGCCGGGCTGGAAATGCCGGCAAGCGCAATCACCGACAAGGAGAGATCGGCCAGCGAATTGCGGCGGACGGCGCCGATCACCCCGAAGGTGATGCCTGCGACGATGGCAAAGGCAAGTGCGGTGCCCATCAAGAGCACTGTCGGGCCGATCCGTGACAGCACTAAACCCAGAACCGGCTGATCGAGACGCTTGATCGAATAGCCGAGATTGCCCGTCAACGCCTGTTGCAACCAGCCCAGATACTGCGCGGGCAAGGGCTGATCGAGCCCGAGGCTTCTGCGCAGATCGGCAAGGTCTGACGGCGACATCGGCAGGTTCGGATCGATATAGGCATCGATCGGATCGCCGGGTGTCAGGCGCAGCAGCAGGAAGATCAGCATGCTCAGGGCGACGAGCATGCCCATTCCTATGATCAGGCGTCTGAGACTGTATTGGAGCATCGGCAATCCGTCTTATCGAGCCGTCTTGTCAGGGTGGCCGAAGCCACCCTCAAAGCTTTCGCGGAAAACGCCTATTCGGCGATCGACCATTTCTGTGGGTTGGCCTGGTAGGGGCCGCCGCCAGGCGCCGGCGTCCAGACGAAATCCTTCACCTTGGTCGAGACGATGCCGTAGCGGTTTGCCACCCAGAGGGTCGCCCAGGGCAGGTTGGTGTTCATCACCTTGCAGACGTCCTGGTAGGCGGCATCCCGCTTGGTGCTGTCAGGCTCGGCCAGCGCGGTATCGAGCGCCTTGGTGAGGTCAGGCATGCGAACCCTGGCGACATTCGGTCCGGCCGGAGGGATCTGCTTCTCGTTAAGGCCGACATTGATGCTTCCGGCATCCGGCCCGTTCTGCAGCCCGGCATAAACCAACTGGAACTGGGCAATGTCCGGCGTCGCATTGAGCACGATACTGTTATAGGTCGGGGCATCGACGGCGCGCGGGACGATGTTGATGCCGACCTGGGCAAGCATCGCCTGGACTGCGGCAAGCACGTTGGTGGCCAGCGGCGTGGTGTAATAGGTCAGAAGGGTGATCGGCTTGCCGCCATTGATCTGGTCCCAGCCGGCTTCCGTCAGCAGTTGCTTGGCCTCCTCGGGATCATAGGCATAGCTGTCTATGCCCTGGGGTATCAGCTGGTCGGCGACATAGGCGCAATTGGCTGGCTTGGCCGCACCGCCATAGAGGCTCTGGATGATGGCATCGCGATTGATCGCGTACATCACCGCCTGGCGGACGCGCACATCCTTCCAGAGCGGGGATTCGTGGTTGAAGCCGAGATAGTTGACGACGAAAGAGTTGCCTTCGATGACCTGGAAGTCCTTGTTGTCCTTGAAGGTCGGCACGTCGTTGGAATCGACATAGGTGAACTGGATTTCGCCGGATCTCAGCGCAGCGATTGCTGCGGCCGGGTTGGCGAAATAACGATTGATGACACGTTCCAGTGCAGGTTTGCCACCGCGATAATCGGTGTTTGCGGCAAGTTCGACATATTGATCCGAGACGTATTTGGTGAATTTGAACGGACCGGTGCCGATCGGAGCGGTGGACCACCAGGTATTCTTCGCTAATTGGTCGGCCGGAATCGAGGAGAGCGCATGCTCGGGCAGCATCATCACCTTGGTCATCGTGTCGGGAAAACTGCTGCTCGGCGCGCTGAGCTTGATGACAACAGTGTGCTCATCCGGCGTCTCGACCGACGATATGCCCTTCAGCCGGGCAGCGAGCACCGAGCCGGTTTTCGCATCCATAGCAAGGCCCATGGTGAACTTCGCGTCCTTGGCGGTGAACGGTTTGCCGTCATGCCATTTGGCGTCCGTCAGCTTGAACGTGTAGGTCATCTGGTCGGAGCTGACCTCGTAGGAGCTTGCCAGCGCGCCGATAACCTTCTGCAGCTTCTCGTCATAGGCGATCAGCGGTTCGTAGTAGACGCTGAGCCAGGTGAAGCCGGCGGTCGCGGCGAGCGGATTGAAGTTGCCCTGGAAGCCTCCGGGGCCGACATCGAAGCCACCCGACAGCGTGGCTGCCTGAGCCTCAGCTGCTGCGCCCGAAACGACAAGAGCCGGAACGGCAGCCGTCGACAGCAGAGCGCCAAGCGCAATAACGGATAATCTAGACAGTCTTTTCATGTGTTCCTCCCACGTTTGAACTTGTCTTGTTGTTGGCAATCACCCGGGCGATGCCCTCGTAGTGACGATCCAGGCGCCTGCGCGCCTCCTCCAGATCTTTTGCCTCAATCGCATCGACGATCGCGGCATGGTCGCGCCACGTCGCCATCGGATCGGCATTTTCAAGATTGACGAAATCCGATGCCTTGTAGAAGGCGAGCCAGAAGACATCGATCAGCCGCACGAGCGTTTCATTGTCCTGGCAGCGAAACAGCAGTCGGTGGAACAGCTGGTCGTCTTCCGCAAAGGTTTCGCCCCGCTCGGCATGGGCGCGCATCCGATTGACCGTGGCGCGCAGCTCGGCGATGTCCTCCTCGCCGATCACGTCGATCGTTTTGCCGATCAATCCCACTTCCAGCGTACGCCGGATTTCGAGGACCTCCTCGATCTGCCGCAGGGCGCCGCCGAGGCCGTAAGCGAGGTTGTCGAGAAGCGGCTCGAAGGAAAAGGCCTTCACGAAGATGCCGACGCCGCGCCGCGTCTCCAGCACGCCGAGCGATTCCAACGCCTTGATGCCTTCCCTCAGCGAATTGCGGCTGACACCGAGCTGGGTGGCAAGCTCTCCTTCCGCCGGAAGCAGGGTTCCCGGCGCAAGGCCATTGTCGTCGATATAGGCGCGCAGACTTTCCTGCACGGAGACATGCAACAGCGGGGCGCGCGTCAGCGGCTTCATCGATTTCAATGTCATGCCCCGGTCACTTTCCCGCATCGTCGATAAGATGGATGTTACATATCGACTTGTAGGATATCTGTCAAATGGGCAAGCTCGGACGGTCGACACCAAACCGGCTCGAAGCCGTTTAAGGTGTCGTTTTTGGGCACCAGAAGGACAACAGGAACAGCGTACTTTTGCTGGAATTATTCATTGGAGGCTTTGATCGACCTCTGGAGAATGGACCACGACCCGGTTGCGGCCGGTCTTTTTGGCAAGGTAGAGGGCCGCATCCGCTTGGCGCTGCATGTGCTCTGCTGACACGAGTTCACCGTTTTGCATCAATATCGCTATGCCGATGCTGACAGTGACCCAGGGACCGACGCGGGAGGTAGGATTTGGAAGAGACGCGGCTTCCACTCGGCTGCGAATTCTCTCAGCGACCAACCCGGCCTCTTGTTCATCGGAGCTTGGGAGAAAGACGAGAAATTCTTCGCCTCCGTACCGGGCGACCTGGTCCCGCTCGTCTCTCATGCTGCTCTGAATGATGCCGGCAACTTTCACCAGGCAACGGTCGCCTTCGGCATGTCCGAGATTATCGTTGAGATGTTTGAAGTCGTCGACATCGCACATCAGCATCGCCGCGCCGCTCGTTCGTTTAAGGTCCTCGTTCCAGAAATGATTTAGCGTTTCCATCATCGAACGCCGGTTGGCGACACCCGTCAGCGGGTCGGTCCGCGCCAGCAATTCCAGCTGCGAGTTGGCGTCGGTAAGCGCCGCGAGCCGGCTTCGATCTCGTAACTCGAGCAAGAAAGTCTTCTGAGCGAAGATGGTGGCGGTGCGTCGGGCAACGATGGTTGCCGCCACCCCGCTGGCGAAAAACAGCGTCCCGGCCAGAGCACTTCCCACTTCGATGCCCGGATTGCGCAGCTGAAACACAAGGTAGATACCAAGGGCGGCAGCACCGATCGCCATCGCCCAACCGAGTGGAACGGGAAATATGATAATGGCAGTGACGGCCACAAAAAGCATGATGGTCAAATGCCGCTCATAAAACTCGCCACCGGTATTGACGCCCACCAAGGCGACCGACAGGAGAATGAGAAAAACAGCAGAGAGGAGGAAAACTCCCTGCACCCACAAAGCGTGCGGCCGCAGGAAGGCTATCGCGGCGACAAGAGCCGCGGGGGGAAGGATAGACGCTGGCCAAAGCATCGACATGACCGTTTCAGCCGGAAGCAAGATCGCGTTGAGGCCCAACGTCAGGACGTCGAGCACGATAACCCAAACCATCCACGCGCGGATGATCTTGGCAGTCCGCGGCCAGGAGCGTTCGCCAAAAAGCTGAGTCAGCTCGCCATTGAGGCGGATATCACGCGTGCGTCCACCAAGCAGGCGCTCGACTTGCTCTACAATGGCCGGGCTCAACCTCTGAAGAGGTTTCCGCGAAGACGCCCTTACCGATTTGATAGGAGCTGTGGTTCGCTCGGTATCCATGTGTCGGATCTAGGGAGCAGACGGTCGGAGACAAGACGAGCCGCGAATTCCGCCCCGAAAGACGATATGCTTGCCCTAATGATTTTGGACCACTTCACGACAGTATGTTGTTAAGTGTGTCACATCGGTTCAAAGTCTCACCTGTGCCGGGCCAAATTTACGGTTCGCCCCATCAAAACCTGCAGATTAACAGTCGTCTCGGTCCGCACGTGATCTCTCGCACGACAGAATCGCCTGCGTTGGCAATTTACCCGCACAGAACGTTACGGGCCTCGATGCTGAGTGCAACCCCTTCGGGAGTGTTGGGGGCGCAGATTTTATCGATTAAAAGGTGACTAAAATAATCATCTTATGTTGACAAGGCCAATTTCGCTCCATAGGTTCCGCCCGCATCCGTGGCGTAGGGACCAAGCAATGGCGCGTGTTTTTTTGAATGTTTCTAATAATGTATCGCGAATTTATAGAGATAGCCTGTTTCTCACGACAGCGATCGTCCTGATCGGAAGTGCAGCATCGCCGGCTTCAGCCCAGAGCGTATCCGGAGATGCTGGCGCCACAACGCTGGAACCGATCGTCATTCAAGGCGCATCCTCTGATAGCAAGACCGACCGGACGTCCGTTGCCGCCAAGAACAGTTCGGCTGCGACCAAGATCAACACGCCGCTCGTCGAGACGCCGCGTTCGGTCTCGGTGACCACCGAGAAGGAAATCGAGCAGCGTGGCGCCCAGAGCATCATCGAGGCCGTGCGCTATTCGGCCGGCGTGACGACCGGGCCGAACGGCTTCGATCCGCGCTTCGACCAGATCTACATTCGCGGCTACAACGCCACGACGGTCGGTGACTATCGTGACGGCTTGCGCCAGCCCTACATCAACTACGGCACGTTCCGCACCGATCCCTATCAACTGCAGCGCATCGAGGTGATCAAGGGGCCGGTATCCGTTCTCTACGGCTCGGGATCGCCGGGCGGCCTCGTCAACAAGATATCGAAGCTTCCGACCGAAGAGCCGATCCGTGAAGTGGGTGTTTCCTACAGCACCAAGGATCGGGCTCAAGCGATGTTCGATTTCGGTGGGCCGATCAGCGAAGATAACGACGATTTCCTCTATCGCATCGTCGGCCTTGCCCGCCGCGGCGACACCAATTTCGATATTGCCGACGACCGCTACTTCCTGGCGCCGTCCTTCACCTGGAAACCGGACGAGGGCACCTCCTTCACGGTGTACGGCCTAGCGCAGGCCGACGAGACCGACTCGAATGTCGGCGCGATCACGACCTCGGACGGGAGGATCCTCGACATCAGGGCGAGCGATCCCGACTATGACTACCAGAAGGTCAAGCAGCAGCAGGTCGGCTATCAGTTCGAGCATGAATTCGACAATGGCCTGACATTCCGGCAGAACCTGCGTTATTCGCAGCTCGATCTCAAGGCTCGCTACCTCGGCGTCTTGAGCTGGACGGACACTGTTGCGCATCGGTACCCGAATTCGATCCGCGACGAGATGAACGTCTTCCAGGTCGACAACCAGCTCGAGGCGAAGTTCGATACCGGCCCGCTTGCCCACACGATGCTGTTTGGGCTCGACTACACCAATCTCCAGTCGAGTTTTGGCTATGGCCTCGGAGCCGCCGATCCGGCATTCGACTTCGATATCGCCAATCCGACCTATGGAGTCTCGGGCGCTACCCCGGACTATAATTTCTTGGCTTCCGATGCCGATATGCGGCAGGTCGGCATCTACGCCATGGACCAGATCGAGGTCGGAAACTGGCGTTTCAACCTCGGCGGCCGGCAGACCTGGGTGAACCAGACGCGAGATGCGACTTTGCCCTCGGTCAGCTCGGAGGAGGTCGACAAGAATGCCTTCTCCGTACAGGCAGGCGCGCTTTATCTCTTCGACAACGGCATCGCGCCGTTCGTTTCCTACGCCACCTCCTTTGATCCGGTCACCAACCGGTCGAGAACCAACACAATTCTTCCGCCGACGAAGGGTGAGCAATACGAGCTCGGCGTGAAATACCAGCCTCCCGGCTCCGACATCCTGCTGTCGGCCGTCGCCTATCACATCGTCGAGCAGAACAAGCCGAGGCTCGCCGATCCGCTGACCTTTGCCTACGACTCCCAGGGCGAGGTGACCGGAAAGGGCATCGAGCTTGAAGCCCGCGCGGCAATCGCCGACGGTCTCGATATCATTGCGGCCTACACCTACAACGACTCCGAAGTGACCGGGGGCAACAACGTCGGAAATACTCCGGCCATCACCCCGACCCATATTGCCAGCCTTTGGGCAAACTACACTTTCCAGGAAATCAATCCCTTCAACGGTCTGTCGGTTGGCGCGGGCGTGCGCTACATCGGTGAGACTTGGACGGATGTGGCCAATACCTCGAAGAACCCTGCGACTTTCTATGTCGATGCATCCGCCTCCTATGATTTCGGCGCAGTCGACAAGAAATACGAGGGCCTGACGGCAGCCTTTGCCATCCGCAACATCGCCGATGAGCGCGAAACAGTTTGCGAAGAGGGCTTTTGCTATCTCGGCCAGGGCCGCAACATGACCGGCACCCTGAAATACCGGTGGTAAGGCACGGCAATGGAGACAACCGGGGCGTTTCAGCGCCCGACCTTGATCGCTGACCATCCTGTCGCCCATCAGGCCGTCGACCTCGACGGTCTGGTGGGCGACAGCCCGTTCGCCTATTGCCGCGGCAAGCTGCTCAGGGCTCTCCCGCAGACGGGCATCGTTGTTTCCTGCAGGGATCTTTGCGACCGAGCGATCTTCGACGAGATCATTGGCCGATATGCGCAAAAATTTCCGGGCAGCGACCGTCGTGCGATCGTCTCGATGTGGACGCTCTATTATTTCAGCATGCTGACGATTGCTCCGAGCGTCCATATGTTCGTGAACAGGATCGGGCTGTCGTTGGAGATCGACCGGCTTTTGCTCGTCTGCAACGAGCATACGGGCGAGCCGGAAGCATTCGTGATGTCCGGCAGGCCGGACGTGACGACTGACCCGGCCGGCGAGCTTCACCGGCTGATGCTCGGTCACGCCGAGCCCATCATCGCGGCGATCGCCGCCAACGCCGGCGTCGCACCGAAGCTTCTCTGGAACAATGTCGCGGCCTATCTCTCCTGGATTCTGAAGGAGATCGCTCATCGCCATGAGCCCGTCCTCGTTGAAGGCGGCTTGGCGCTGCTGGAAGAAGCTCAATGGCCGGGCGGCGGGCGCAACCCGATGTTCGGCATGATCCGCATTGCGCGCCAGCAATGCGGGCTCGAATTCGTGCGCAGGAAAGTCTGCTGCCTGCGCTATAACCTGCCGGGCGTCGGCGGCTGCGGCGAAGCCTGCCCGCTGCCGGAGGGGCGCCACTAGCTCCTATCGTCCACCGCGCGTAGAGACGGGTGCCCTGCGCGCCAGTTATTGCCAATGCGCGCCAAGCAGAAAGTCCCGTCGTCTCAAAGCGCAGTCTCACCTGCCTGGACGCCGGCGAGTGGCTTGACCATGAACAGGCATGGATGGTCCTCGTGCCAGAGCTTTGCAAAGACCTCCGCCCGCACAAAGCCGTTCCGGTCATAGAAGCGCCGCGTCGCCTCGAACTGCGGTTCGTCGAGGCCGCGCGGGGCGAGCGTCTTGACCGTCAGCAGCCGCGCACCCGATTCATGGCCGAAACGCTCGGCCGCATCGATGAGATGGCGTCCGGCGCCGCGACCGTGATGTTCGGGTCGTGTCGCGATCAGCGCGATCTCGACGGCGCCGGGCGGGTGCGGCTTCAAAGCCATCAACGCGGTCACGACATCCGCTTCGACATAACCGAACACCGGCAGGTCTTCGATCGCCTGGGCACCCGCTTCGATAACCTCGGGTTCTGAAAACCAGTCGGGCAAAGCCCCCATGATCGATCGGCAGAGCTCTGCCTTGCCGGTCAGGATCTCAATTGTTTTTCCCATTTTTCTCGCCTCCGATCGGTCGATTTAAACTTGACTCCTGTTATCACCTTAAAATAGACACTGCAATCAAATCGTGTACTTTCCTCCAAAAAAGGAAGGCTAAGACCGAACCAGCCAGCAACGACAGAGCCTGATTTTCCATTTGTAAAAAGGGTACAGGACAATGCACACATTGCATCGTGATGTGAACGGAAATGCCGTGGTCAATGCCATGATCGAAAACAAGGATAAGCTCCTTAAAACGATTGAAAGCGTTGTCAAATCAAAGTCATATTCCGAGGATATCTTTCAAGATGGAGTCATTAAAGCCTATGGTGTCAAGACCGACGACATTCGTTGCCCGATCGGCTACGCCTTCCGGATGGTCTACAATCTGGCACTCGATGAGAGCCGCCGGCGACGCCAGAAGATGAACAACCATAGGTCGATAGACCAGATTCAGGAGATTACGGCTCCCATCCCCACCGTGCTCGACCAGCTCGTCGCTGCCGAGACCCTGCGCAATGTGCTTGCCTCGCTCGAGGCGCTGCCGAAGCGAACCAACGATGCCTTCATTCGCCATCGCCTCAACGGCGTGCCGCAGAAGGATATTGCAGCCGAACTCGGCGTCTCAAGGACCCTCGTCAACTTCATGATCAAGGCGGCAGAGGAACATTGCCATCTGGCGATCGCCGAACCTGCTTCCCGCCCCGATCATGCGCACCGGCAGGAGCCTACCGTTTCGCTGCGTGCAGCGCCTGCTGCAAATCGCTCCACAGCAGTTCCGGCTCTTCCAGGCCAACGGCGAAACGAACCGTCTGCTCGCTCACGCCGAACCGGATGAAGGAAGTCATCCGGTCGGGGATCTGCAACGCGACCTTGGCGGGGACCACCAGCGTTTCTGGTCCCCCCCAGCTGACACCGAGGCGGATGTCGCGAAGGCTATTCACAAAACGTGCGACATCGATATCGGGATTGAGGTCGAAGGCAAACAGCCCGGCATAACCCGTCAGCGTCGCCCTTCCGGGATGTTCCTGGAATGCCGGGTGACGAACGCGTCCGATCGCAGAATGCTCCTTCAGCCGCCCGGCCAGCAAAAGCCCGCTGCGCTCATGCTCCTTGAGACGGACACGCAGCGTGCGCATGCCGCGCAGCAGCAGCCAGGCCTCGAACGGTGACAGTTTGGCACCGACATAGGGGTAAGACGTTGAATTGATCCTGGCGATGGCCTCTTTCGAGCCGACGACGACGCCGGCGACCGTATCGCTGTGACCGCCGAGATATTTCGAGGCGGCGTGAATGACGATATCGACGCCATGCTGGATCGGTTTCTGAAAGAGCGGCGTTGCCCAGGAATTGTCGATGATGGTGGTGACGCCGGCCTCCTTTGCCATGGCCGACAGCGCCGCAATGTCTTGAAGCTCGAAGACAAAGGATGTGGGGTTTTCAAGGTAGAGCAGCTTGGCACCCGACAGCGCCTTGCGGACCTCGTCGTGGTCGGCGGGATCGACGAAATCCACCGCGACACCGAGCCTGGCAAGCAGCTTCACCAGAAGGCGGTAGACATCGTTATAGAGATGGCGCACCGCAACGACCCGGTCGCCTGCCTCAACAAGGCTGAGAATTGTCGATGTAATGGCGGCCGTTCCGCTGGAGAAAGCCCGTCCATCCTCTGCGCCCTCGAGGCGGGCGACCAGCAGTTCGAATTCGCGAACCGTCGGATTGTCGCCGCGCGAATAGATGTAGTTACGCGTGCGTCCGGCAAAGACATCCTCCATCGCCTCGTAACTGTCGTAGGTGAAGAGCGACGTTTGGAAGATCGGCGGAGACACGGCGTTGAATGCCGCCGGATCGACAGGCGTAAAGAGATCGTCAGCGACCGCATGGGCGCCAAGGTCGTGCGGGTTGATCGACTGGTTCATGGTCATCCTCTCATGGACAAAAGCTGGGATATGGACGGATGGAGGTCAGATGATCGGCAGAGCGCTGCCGGAGCGCGCTGAGCGTCCTCGCCAGGCAGACGGCCGACAGCAGGCCGGACAGGGCAGAGGCCAGGAATATTGCCGCCAGCAAGCCTGAAAAGCCGAAGAACGGCGGCAGAAGAGCAAGCAGCGGAAAGAGAAGATAGCCATTCTGCGCCAGGCCGATGGCAACCGCCGCTTTCGGTCTGCCCTGAGCCTGGAAGAGGATCAACACCGTTTGCCGCAGGCCGAAAAACAGAAGGGGAAGATGGGTCGCGATGATCGCCTGCCCTGCGATCCCGATCACCACCGCATCGTCGGTGAAGAACGAGGCAAGCTCCTCGGAGAAAACGAGCGCCCCCAACCCGTATGCGCCGCTCACCGCACTTGTGACCACTGTCAGGATGCGGACTGTCGACAGCACTCGGGCCGTATCGCCTCGACCCCAGGCAAAGCTCAGGATCGACTGGGCCCCGAGTGAAATGCCGATGACGGGGAGGGTTCCGACCGCCAGCAGCCGCAAGGCAATCCCGACGCCGGCGATGCCGGCTTCTCGGTGATAGGTGCCGGCAAGCGACACCATTGCCGCAATCGCGCCAGCGGTTGCGAGACTGGTCAGCGTCGTCGGCGCGCCCACAGCAAGGACAGGCCTGAGATAACCGATATCTCGCCACCGCCAGCCAAACGTCAGCCGGACCGTCCCAAGTCGCCTGGCGTGGTAGGCAGCATAGATGCAAAGCGCGACGAGCTGCGACAGGATGGTTGCGATTGCAACGCCCTGCAGGCCGAAGCCGAAGCCAAAGATCATGATCGGATCGAGGATCATGTTCAGCGCAAAGCAGGCGACCAGCGTCCACATGCTGAAGCGGGCATTGCCCTCTGCGATCGCCAGGAAATCGAGAATGATCTGCGCCATCGTCAGCGGCACCGAGACCGCAATGATCATCAGATAATGTTGCGCGAGCGGCTGAAGGGCAGGGGTGGCGCCGAACAGCAGCAAATCTGGAAATACGACTATTGCGATGGCACTTGCCGCGCCGAAAACGACGCCGGCAGCAAGACTGATCGAGGCAATGGCGCCGGCCCGGGATCGGTTGCCGGCTCCGAGCGTGCGCCCGACCTCGGTTGCGACACCGACGCCGATCCCCTCGCCGAAGGCGGCGATGAGCATCAGGATCGGCAGGACGATCATGATCGCCGCGATCTGGTCTTCACCGATCATCCCGACGAAGATCATGTTGATCGTGTGATGGGCGGCGTTGATCGACAGGCCGAACATGGCCGGCAGGCCAAGCCGAAGCAGCAGCCTGAAAAGCTCAGGACTGGCAAGGTCTTCCGGTGCGAGACGCTGCCGTTTCCGGAAGCTGCCGCTGACGTCGCTCATATCGTTCATGATGCCGGCACCCACAGACGATCGCCGAAGAAACGCTCGCGGCCGAGCATCACCAGGAGTGCCCGCTTATGCGGAAAATCGAAATGCTTGACCTTGGCAAAACCCGAACGGTCGAGGTTGCGGATCTGCTGTTCGTGACTGGCGCGGGGCTCGCCGACGATGCGCTTCGTGCGCGGATCGTCGAGGAAGATGAAATGCATCAGCGAGGGAAGCCATGCGCTGATCCATTTCTTGCCACGATAGCCGGGCTCGCCGATCGCGACGTGCCATCCTCGATCATAGTCGTCGGCGTCGTAGAAGGGACCGAGCCGGTTCTCTTTCGCCCAATAGACTTCGAAATAGCCGAAGGGAATGTCTGCGAAACTGCCGATCAGCGGCAGGACATGCGGATCTGCGATCCTTTCTTCCAGGATCTCCCGGTGCTTGTCGATCGAACCCGCATCCTCCCAGATCGTGTTGACCTGCTCATCGTTCATCCAGCGATGAAATGCTGCAAGATCGGTCTCCGGATCGGCCACCGTGAAGGTGATTTCCCGTTCCAGCCAGGGGATGAAACGCCTGTAGATCGTGCCCTTCGGCTTTGCGGGTCGACGCGGATGATACCGGCCCGCGGTCATCTCCTGCACGGGCGGCAGCGGATAGGACAGCTGCGGCAGCCAGAGCGAGGGCCACTGCCACAGGATCGCCGAATCAAGCCTTCCGCCTGCATCCGCAATATGCGGTGGAAGGCTTGCCTGATGCCCTTCGAAGACGACTGACGTGATCGAGCGATCTTCTGCCGTCACGGCTTCGGCGGCCGCCATAAGAAGCTCTGCCGATTGCACCGGATCGCCATGGTAGAAGGTCACCGACGCGATGCCGGCCTCGACCTCGAATGCGGCTTCGTGGTGGCCGTAAGCGGTCTTGAGGTGGATGAGATTGGGAGCGAGGCTGACGTAGCTGCGCGACTGCAGAGCGCGCCTTTGTTTGACGGCGTCGAAATCCATGTTGTTCTCCTTGGCCGGTCGGGGGCCGGTCGGGGGCCGGTCGGGCTTTCGGCGCTGCGAGCATGAAGCGTGCTCGTGTGCCGATTTAGTAGAATGACGATCCATCTCTCGCTGGGTTTAGGGGTAAGCGAAGAAAAAAATTCTCATCAATTTTCTAAACTGTAGCCTGCCGGATCCGTCACTTGCGCATGACCATCATCACCGCAGGAGCTGCGAATGGATAATCTTGAACCTCACGACGATCTCTGGATCGCCGTCATCGACACCGAGCATCGCTACTCGGTCTGGCCGCAGGACAAGCGGATTCCCCTGGGCTGGGAGCCGGCGGGTTTTGCCGGTTCGCGCCAGCAATGCCTAGCGTATATCCGTGACGTCTGGGCGGATCCGCGCCCTCTCTCCTTGCGCTCGGCAATCGCCGGCGACGCGCGTCTCTGAAACCGGCGGGATGACACGGATGAACAAACAGATCACAAATTTCGCAGATGCCTACCCGACCGATGTCGCAACGGACGCGGTCTTCGAGAGCTTCCCGCTGACGATCGCGCAGAAGCGTATCTGGTCGCTGGAGCAGATCGGCAATGACACGGTGTTTCCCGACCAGGTCATTTCGCTGCGATTGAGCCCGGCCGTCGACGTCAAGACCATTGCCGGCGCCTGCCGGACGCTCGTGGCGCAACATCCGTCGCTTGCCATCCGCTTCCGCCGGCTGGCAGGCGGTCGCGTCGAGCAATACTGCGGCGCATTGAGCGCCGTACCGATCGAGATTGTCGGCGAAAGCGCTGCTCTTGCAGAGCCGGATGCGTTGGCCGCCCAGAAAGCCTTCCGCGACGGGCGCTTCGATCTCCTTGCTGGTCCACCGACGCGTGTTCAGATTATCTTGCTTGCCGATGGGCAGTCGCTTCTGACGATCGTGCTTCATCCTGTGATCTCGGACGATCGCGAGAAGTCTATTCTCGCCGGCTCCCTGACGCGAATTCTCGACGGCGCACCCTCCGGCGACACGCAGCTGACTGAGATCTTGGCCGGAACGCGGGAGGCTGAATGGCTGCAGACCGAGCAGGCGCAGGAATCCCTCTCCTATTGGCGGAACACGATCGGTCTCGACTACGCGGCCTCGACCTTTCCCACCCGCTTCAACAGCGGCGGGCTGGCAGGTGTCGCGCGCGCTCAGCATCGATTTTCGATCGAGCCGGATCTCTGGGAAAAGCTCGGTCGGCATGCCCAGCATACGGGATATCAGGTCGAGCGCGTGCTTCACGCCGCCTTTTGCGCGCTGCTGGCACGCTACAGCGGCAATTACGCCTTGCTGACCGGGCTCCTCATCGCGCGGCCGCAGAAGGAACACCTTGCGAACCGCGGCCGAGCCGAACAGGTCCTTCCCCTCATTCTGTCGCTGGCATCAAAAAGCTCTCTCGACGATGTCATCACAGCGATCTCATCGGCAACGGAGGAGGGCTTTGCCCGGCTCGTTCCGCTGGAGCGCATCACCCAGGAACTGGTCGTCGACGAAGCGGCGGCCCAGGAAGCCGTGGTCAAGGCCCTGTTCGAATTCCGCGAGCCGCATCCGGTCTCCAGGCACGCAACAAATCTGGAGCCGCCGGGTGCGCGCGCTGACAGCGAGCTTTCCCTGGTGATCGAGGCGGGTCTGGATGGGGCCGCATCCGGGCTGATCGATTATGCACAGGATCTCTATGACAGCGCCCTGATCGCGCGTGTCTCCCGGCATTTCACCCTTGTGCTCGAGCAGATCGTTGCGCGGCCGAATGTGCGGATCAAGGACATCGAACTCGTCGGCAGTGACGAACTCGACCAGTTGTCGGCGCCCTATGAAGACGACGTCGTCAACGATGACAGGCCGGTCCACGAGCTGATATCGGCCCATTCGCGCCAGACGCCGGAGAAGACGGCGATCGTCTACGGCGACGAGGAGTGGAGCCATGGCTGGCTGGAGGCGGGCACCAACCGCCTCGCACATCGGTTGCGGCAGCTGGGTGTTCGCGCCGAGGTGACGGTCGCCATCTTCATCAAGCGCTCGCCGGAGGCAATCGTCGGGATCCTCGCGACGCTGAAGGCGGGCGGCGCCTATATCCCGGTCGAGCCCGACCATCCGCCGGTGCGCAACCATCACATTCTGCGCGATGGCGGCGTCAAGATCGTTCTGACCCATAGCTGGCTTCGCCATCGGCTGCCGGAAGAGCTCGACACGATTATCCTCGAACTCGACAAGATCGACCTCGACGGCGAGCCGGATACGCCCCTTGATATTCCCACTCACAAGGATCAGCTCGCCTATGTCATGTACACGTCAGGATCGACGGGATTGCCGAAGGGTGTCGCCGTCGAGCACGGTCCGCTGACGCACCATCTGCAGAACACCTCGCGTGTCTACGGCATGAGTTCGGCCTCCCGCGAGCTGCCGTTCCTGCCTTTCAGTTCGGATGGCGGGCACGAGCGATGGATGAACCCGCTGATGGAGGGCGGCAGCATCATTCTTCCCGAGCAGCCGCTGTGGACGCCGGAAGAGACATTGACGGCCATGCGCAAGCACGGCGCCAACAATGCCAGCATTCCGACCACCTATCTGCAGCAACTGGCGGAATGGGCCGATATAACCGATGGCGCACCGCCGATGCGGCTTTACTCCTTCGGCGGCGAGGGGCTGGCGCAACCGACCTTCGATCTACTGTCGCGGGCGCTGAAATCGGAATGGCTGATCAACGGCTACGGGCCGACCGAAACCATCATGACGCCGATGGTCTGGAAGGTGAGGGCCGGCACGAAATTTCAGGGGGTCTATGCTCCGCTCGGTCGTGCTGTCGGATTAAGGCGGGTCTATGTGCTCGACCCCGATCTCAATCCTTGCCCGATCGGCGTCACCGGCGAGCTCTATATCGGCGGCGAGGGTATCGCACGCGGCTATCTCGGCAAGCCGGACACGACAGCGGACCGCTTCATCCCCGATCCGTTCTTCACGGAGGGCGGCAGGCTTTATCGCTCCGGCGACCTGACGCGTTGGCGTGATGACGGAACCGTCGAATTCGTCGGTCGTGTCGACCATCAGGTGAAGCTTCGCGGCTACCGGATCGAGGTTGGTGAGATCGAAGCGGCTCTGCTTCAGCAACCCGGCGTCGGCGAAGCTCTGGTCGTCCTGCGCGATGACGATGCCGGCGGTGAAAAGGCGCTCGTTGCCTACGTCGTTCCGAAGAAGGACGAGACGTTGAACGTCGAGACGATCCGCGCCGGTCTCGAACGTAGCCTGCCGTCCTATATGGTGCCGGCTGCCGTGGTCGAACTGGAAAAAATGCCGACCAATCCGAACAGCAAGCTCGATCGCTTCGCGCTGCCGGCGCCGCAGCCGGTCAAGCGTGCCATCGTCGAGCCGACGACCGCGCTTGAAGAAGAGGTGCTGGATGTCTGGCGGCAGGTTCTCAAGCTGGAAGCGATCAGCGTCGAGGACAATTTCTTCGCGATCGGCGGCAATTCGCTGGGCGCGATCCGCATCCTTTCGCAGCTGCGGCAGCGCCGGCCGAAAACCCCGCTCACCGTCGCCGATATCTTCAACAACCCGACCATACGCTCCTTTGCCGGCGTCGTGGAGCAGGGCGACGAGCGGGATATCTCGGAAGTGATCGTGTTGCGTGCTTCCGGCGCCAAGCCGCGGCTCTATTGCTTTCCGGGGCTTCTCGTCAGCACCCGTGAATATGTCAAGCTCGTCGATTATCTCGGAGCCGATCAGCCGGCGACTGGCTTCATTTGCCACTCGCTTTCCGAGAAAAAGGCAGTCGGCGCTCCGGTCGAAGAGATCATCGAGAGCTATGTCGATTACATCAGGATGCATAGCCAGGGAGCGCCCTGCTATTTCCTCGGCTGGTCGTGGGGCGGGCTTCTGGCCTACGAGGCCGCCCGCGCCCTCGGTGATGAGGTCGACGTCAGGATGATGGCAATGGTCGACGTCTGCGATCTCGGATCGGAATTCGCGATCGGCGCAAAGCCGAGGTTCCGGCCGGGCGAGCGCGATGAGCTTCATCGAGACGTAGAGACCTGGCTTGGAAAAACGGCGATGCGCCCCGAATGGGACCGGCTGTTGTCGACGATGGACGCGGATACTTACGATCAGTTCCTGCGCTTTGTCGGCGACGAAAAGGACCCGCTTCCAAACGACGGGCCCGATATCAGCAGTCGCGAGCATACGTTTTGGGTGCTGATCGACAATGCCCTGATCTTCCGCAAGCACCGGCTGGTTCCCCACGATGTGCCGATCTATCCCTGGGCTGCCGACGACAGCCTCAACCGCGGCCTCAATCTGATCGACTGGCGCCGCCTGTCGCCGCGGGCGCGTGCGGCCGAAATCATCACCGGCACCAACCATCTGCACATGATCGGGTCTCCCGCCTTCCACTCAAGGCTTGCCCTGCGTCTCAAGGAAACAGAGAAGGATATCGCATGACCGTCGCTTTTGCCCGCAGGGATGCCGAGCCGCTGGATATTGCCGGCATCGGCATCGGCCCCTCCAATCTGAGCCTCGCCTGCCTGTTCGAGTCGGCACCTGAGATCAGAAGCCGTTTCTTCGAGCGGCGAGAAGCGTTCGACTGGCATCCGGGCATGATGATGCCCGGCGTCGAACTGCAATCGTCCTTTCTGAAAGACCTCGTCTCCCCGGTCCTGCCGACCAGCCGCTGGTCATTCGTCTCCTATCTGGTTGCCCATAAAAGGCTCTACGCTTTCCTGAACGCCAATTATGAGGCCGTTCCCCGGCAGGAGTTTGCACGTTATCTCGCCTGGGTCGCCAACGGCCTGGACGGGTTGCGCTTTGGCACGGAGATCCGCGACGTCGAGCACCGCGACGACCGCTTCTTCCTGCGGTTCGACAACGGGCAGGAAGAAGCGCGAAACCTGGTGATCGGCACGGGATCTTCGCCCTTCGTGCCCGACTGGGCAAAACCGTTTCTGGGTGCTGATTGCTTTCACAACAGCGAGGCCAAATCGCGTCTCAGCGATCTCGGCGCTGCCCGCATCGTCGTGGTCGGCGGCGGTCAAAGCGGCGGCGAGGTCGTCGAAGCCCTGCTTGCCGATCCCGATTCCATGACGGAGCTGACATGGATCAGCCGGCGTCACAATTTCGAGCCGATCAACGACACGCCGTTTTCGAACCAGGTCTTCTCACCGGAATACGTGCAGGCCTATCTGAAGCTCGGCGGCGAGCAGAAGCAGGCCGCTTTCAAGAACTCGATCCTGACCAGCGACGGCTTGTCGATTTCGACGATTCACGCGATCTATCGACGCCTCTATGCGTTGCGCTATCTCGAGCCGAGCACGCTCAACGCATCTCTGGCCCCAAATCGTGATGTGATCCAGATGGAGCGGAACGGCAATGCCTATCGGCTCATCGTCAGGAACCAATTCGACGGTGGGATCGAGGTGCTGCATGCGGATGCGGTGGTTCTGGCAACCGGCTACCGGTTCCGATTGCCCGATGCTCTCGGCTCGCTGGGCGACAGGATAACGCTCGACAGAAACGGCTATCCGCTTCTCAATGACGACTACACGATGCAGTGGACGGGTCCGAGGGCCAACCGGCTGTTTGCGCAGAATGCAGGGCGATACTCGCACGGTATCGCCGACTCTCAGCTCAGCCTCATGGCCTGGCGCAGCGCAACCATCGTCAATGCGCTTCTCGGCCGGCAGCACTTCGATGCGGAACCCGACAATGGGCAACTCGCCTGGGCGACGGAGACCGCTTCCGCCATGCCTCATCAGCTCCGAGCCGGCTATTCGGACGGCATGCTATCGTCCTGAAACAGGCGCGTCGAAATGCCGGGGGACCCGGATTGAGAGCAAGCAGCCAGCGCGACGACGTGCTGGCTGCCGCTTTCGACCAGACGGTGATGCCAGCGCCGATCGCGATCGCCGTCGACCATGACGGGGATGCCATCCTTCCAGGAAAAGGCGACATTGCGGGGATCCTCGTGCAGCCCGACGCCGAGTGCCTTCAGATGGCTCTCCTTCAGGGTCCAAAGTGCAATGGCCGCACGCGTGCGTTCGGACGCAGGCAATTCCATGAGCCAGCGCCGTTCGTCCGCGCTGCAATAGTTATCCACTGCCGCCGCTTCGATCTCGGTATCGACGCGTTCGCAGTCTATTCCCAGGTGGTCACATCCTGAAGCGACAGCGACCGCGACAAGCCCGTCGGTATTTGCGAGGCTGAATTGCGGCCTCTCACGACCTTCAAGCCTCAGCTTGCCGTGCCTGTCCGGAGACAATGGGACCTTGCTCGGCGATATCCCGGTTTGCACGCTCAACAGTTTCCGCAAGAGATACCGGCCGGCAACGAACGAGGCCCGATCCCGTTCGAAGCGGTAGGTCGCGGCGCGCTCCAGCTCATCCGGTGAAAGCGACTGCATCCTGCGGTTCCGATCGCCTTCGTTCTCGGAATACTGCCAGAGAACGATTTCAATGCCGGCAAATTGCTTTTCTAATTGGTGCATGGGTCCAGTATCTGTCCCGTGGACCTATTGGCAAGCATGCAGGTGCTTGCCGACGTCACAGACGGCAGGACAGCTGCGTGAGCGGATCGGCATTTCCCGTCCTGAAGGCGATTGGCGTTTCAACGCTCGTTCTCCATGGCGAAGATGACCAGATCGTGCCGATCTGCTCCCTCTCATCAGGGCTCGATGTCCAAAACCGGGTCAATGTCGACCGATTCATTTCTTGGTATCGAGACCTGATGGCGCTGCCATTTTCGCTCGCCATGGCTGCTATTTCCTTGGATTTCCAGAAACTTTAAGTCGCAGGGCGTTTAATTGATCGCGGAAGTATGGATCTGATCAGAAGATCTCAGGAAAATAGAGCGAGATCATTGTTTAGTTAATACTAAATTATTGAATCTAGCGCGAGATCTTGCATCAGCCGGCATGCCGGTCGTTCCAGATACCTTCGAGGAGACCCGCATGAAGCGCCCGAGCATCAAGCAAGCCCTGATCTTAAAGCTGTCGATCATCAGTCTGTTCATGGTTGGCCTGTCCTATATCTCGCTGAGCACGATTTCGACACTTCGTGCCAATACTGAGCAGATCGGGACCTTCTGGATGCAGCGGCTTGTGACGGCTCGCGAGATCAAGGATGACTTCCTCGACCTGAAATTGGTCCATGCCCATTACCTCCTGGAGGATACAGCGGAGGAGCGGAATGTCGGGCAGCAACGAATCGATGCCGCCGTTGCCACGCTCGAGAAAGTTGTCGCCGAATACGAAAAAGGCGTCCGCACCGAGCGGGGGCGCGAACTGATCAATCAGATCAAGCCGGAACTCGCCAAATATCGCGCGCTGGCAGAGCAGATGATTGCGTTTGAAAATGACGGAAAGACGCCTGAAGCAATCCGCTTCTTCAAGGAAAATATGGAGCCACAAGCCGAGCTGGTGAACAAGGCGGTGGCAGATCTGGCTGCTTTTATTCTCAGCCAGGCCGAAGGCTTTGTGGCCGCGAGCGGTGCTTCCGCACAATCCGCTTTCATGCTGACGGCCGCGATCGCAGCGCTGGCCGTGCTTCTTGCCTTAGCCGGCATCTTGTTTGCGATATCGGGCATCGCCAACCCAATCCGAAGCATCGCCTCCGCCATGAGGCGCTTGTCGGATGGCGATCTTGACAGCGATATTCCCTATGCCGGTCGCGCCGACGAAGTCGGCGAGATGGCCGGCGCGGTTGAAATCTTCCGTCAGAATGCCCTCAACGTCGTCAGGCTGGAGAAGGAAGCCGCCGAATCCCGCAGCGAGAGCGAGGCAGCGCGCGCCGCAGCCCAGCAGCGCGCCGAACGCGAGGCGGAACAGTTGCGCTTCGCGACCACGACATTGGGCGAAGGTCTCCGGCGGCTTGCATCAGGCGACATTTCCTTCCAGCTTTCGGAGCAATTTGCGGCCGAATACGAAGCCTTGCGCGAAGACTTCAACGCTTCGCTCCGGCAATTGGGTGCGACCATCGGCGCCGTGCTCGAGACGGTACACAGCATCGACAACGGAACCGGTGAAATTGCATCTGCCGCGCAGGATCTTTCCAAACGCACCGAACAACAAGCCGCCTCTCTCGAGGAGACGGCTGCAGCCTTGGACGAGATCACCTCGAATGTGACGATGTCGACCAAACGCACCGACGAGGCGCGCAATGTGGCCAAAGAAGCCGATATCAGTGCCCAGCGGTCGGCCACGGTCGTCTCTGAGGCGGAACAGGCCATGCGCCGCATCGAAGACAGCTCACAGCAGATTTCGAACATCATCGGTGCAATCGATGAAATCGCCTTCCAAACGAACCTCTTGGCGCTGAACGCCGGCGTTGAAGCCGCCCGTGCGGGAGAGGCGGGCAAAGGTTTTGCCGTGGTCGCCCAGGAGGTCCGCGAGCTTGCCCAGCGGGCAGCTCAAGCCGCCAAGGAAATCAAAGGCTTTATTCAAAAGTCATCAACTGACGTGGAAAATGGCGTGAAACTGGTTCTCGAAACCGGAACCTCGCTGAAGTCGATCGGTGAGTACGTCGTCCAGATCAACCAACTCATGGATGCGATTGCCACCTCGGCGCGCGAGCAATCGACGGGACTTGCCGAGATCAACACGGCCGTCAATCAGATGGACCAGGCGACCCAGCAAAATGCGGCGATGGTCGAGCAGTCGACGGCTGCCGTTGCCTCGTTGTCCTCCGAGGCAGGCCGCCTGCGGGATCTGGTCAACCAGTTTCAATTGGACGGCGACAAAAGCACGGCGGACGTGCAGCGCAGCGGACGGGCCTTTGAAGGCAACAGGCCAATCCACCTGGTCGCTTCGCGGCGCGTGATACAAAGATGACGCGCGACCGACGGCAGATCAGATGCACGCGATAAATTGAATTGCCGTCCTGACGATTGCTGCATGGATCCAGCACGTGGCCGTCCCGGCTATTCGGCCGGCGTCACGCGGGTCCAGAACGCGTTGAACACGACCGAATCGAAGAAGGCCGAGGCGCGGACGATACGGCCGTCGCGCATGTCGAGAAACCAGGCATAGGTGTTGGCGTAGGGCTCCCCGTCGCGGGCGATGCCGCGGGCGTCGAAAAAGACGATCACAGTGTCGCCGTCGGCATAGACGTTGCGGATCGCGGGCTTCAGCGGCGCCTTCATGCGGGCATTAAACGGGCGGATCACTTCGCGTAAAAACGCCTCGCGACTAGGATAGGTCTTCGACGCCAGCGAATAGCCCTCGATCGTCCAGCGGGCGTCGTCGGCGAGGAGGTCATAAGGGCTGCCTGTGCCGGCCGCCCACGCTTCAAAGCCAGCCTCGACGGTCGTCTTGTTGCGGCGTTCGGTTTCAGTCAGCGTCTGCGGTGCGGCGCGAGCCTCCAGCCCACCCATAGCCAGAATGGTGGCGGCGATGCCGAGGGCAGCGTTGAAGATGCGGTGGACAAAGGATTCCTGGCTGCGGACTGTTGCGGTTGCGGTGGTGGACATGGGTTCCTCCAAGGATCGGGTTGGTGGCGCGACATCCGCTGGCCGGGTGCCGCTTGCAGCGCTCGCCGCCAAAAACGCTGATCAGATCTGGTTTTCCCAGGCTCTCAGCTGATGCTCCTTCAGCATGTCCTCGACTACCTTCGGAACCACGTTGCGGAACCTGCCGGTGTCGGCCGGGACGACGTCGATCATACGGTCGATCATTTCCTTCGGGTCCATCTTACCTTCGGGGGTGGCGAAGAAATCGTCGAAGCCCTTGCGCAGATCTGCGCGCTTGGTGAAGTTCTTGCTGTCGTCCAGCCAGCGGAACGGATTGTCGGCCATCGTCTCGTTGTAGCCGGTGTAGTAGGCGCCCGGATTGATCGTCTGGATCTTGATGCCATAAGGGGCGAGTTCCTGCTGCAGCGCTTCGGCGATCGCTTCCAAAGCGTGCTTGGTGGAGACGTAGGTGCCCCAGTTGGCCGGAGTGAAGAGGCCGCCCATCGAGGACGTGAAGACCACCTTGCCCCTCTTGCGTTCGCGCACCCATTTCTGGACGACGCCCTGGGTCAGCACCAGCGGCAGGAAGACGTTGACTTCGTAGTTCTTGCGGACGAGCTCGATCGGGATTTCCCAGACCGGGCCGGCTTCGCCCATGCCGGCATTGTTCCAGAGGACGTCAAAGTCCCAGCCCTGCGCCTGCTTGATGTCGTAGGGATCGGTGAGATCGAGACGCTCGACGCGGAAGTCCTTGAGTCCGAGGGCGGCGATTTCCTCACGCAGCGGCGTGACCTGTGACGAAACCTGCGTGGTCGCGATGATGCTGTGGCCGTTCTTAGCCATGCCGATGGCGGCAGCCTTGCCGAAGCCAGAGCCTGCACCAGTGATCAAAATGGTCTTGGTCATGCGACATTCCTTTCGATACTTTGGGGTTGGTCAAAATCAAGGATCGGCACAAGCATCACACGACGGCTGCAGCCGCTGCCTGCGCGATTTCGAGATCCTGCGGCACCGCTCCGCCGGAAACGCCAACGGCGCCGATCACTGTGCCGTCGCGGGCAAAAAGCGAGATGCCACCGGGAAAGGGAGCCAAGCCGCCGTTGGATAATTCGAGGGCATGGGCGGGAGCGCCGGGCTTGCAATATTCCCAGACGGCCTCGCTTGTGGTTTGAAACAATACGGCCGTCCGGGCTTTGCCCATAGCAAGGTCGATCGAACCGAGCACTGCGCCGTCCATTCGGCTGAACGCCTTGAGATGGGCTCCGGCGTCCAGGACCGTGATATTGACCGGCACGCCGATTTCTTGAGCCCGCGACTCGCCTGCGGCGATGATCCTGCGAGCTTGGTCGGTGGTAATCATCTGCCTGCCTCCTCTTTTCGTTTGGGGAGTGCTCCCCGTTCGATGAGACAGGTGTAGGCCGAAAAGGGTTTTGCAGTATTTTCAGCTCTTGCTGCGCTATGCGCAAATCTTGCGCTCCGGTGTGCGCTCCGGCAGGCGGCTACCATTAATCGGTGATGAGCGTGCGGTACTGGCCGGGCGTCAAGCCAGTCATCTTGCGAAAGACGCGGGTGAAATTCGCCTGCGAGCCGAAGCCGGTATCGAGCGCGATCTCCACGAGCGAGGATCGCGCAAGCCGCAGCTTTTCCTTGGCCGCCTCGATCCGTCGCTCGGTGACGTAGCGATGCGGGGTCAGGCCGGTGGCTTTGCGAAACATACGGGCAAAATGAAAGGGGCTAAGGCAGGCCTCGGCAGCAAGGTCATTCAGCGAGATCTGTGCGGCGATGCGGGCTTCGATGAAATCGAAGACGCGTTGCAGCCTTTTTGGATCGATGGCCGGCGCCCGCGCGGCAGGTCGCCACCGGCCAGATGAATAGGTGCCGAGCAGGTGCGCCACCAGCGCCATCTGAATCCCGTCGAGGAAGAGCCGATCGGTCGGCTCCAGGCTTCTGTTCAACAAACCGCGAAAGAGCTGGCCGATCTGCCGCACCATGGGATCGGGGACGCCGCCGGCATAGGCGAGCTGCACCCTGGCCGGGTCGATGTCAAAGTTCGAAAGAGCGCTCTCACCGACGAGCGACGGCGGCAGGAAGATGTGCAGGGACTCGGGCATGGTGCCGATGATTTCTACATCGCTCTCATGGACACCAGCCGGACATATCCAAGCGACACCGGGCCGAGCGATAGCCTCCTGCCTGTGACCGTCACCAGTCCACCTGATCTTCGACTGACCCGAGAGCAGAACGGCTATTTCCGTGCATTCGAGTGTAAGGTCGACCTGCCAGCCCGGATCGAAACGCCGCAGCTCCACCTGCAGCGACGAGCACTCAACGAGCCCGCCCACTCTCTCGCTGGTCCGATACTTTCTGTCCCCTTGCGATTCTACGAAAGTCATGTCGCATCCGCGCCGTGAAGCTAGATCTAAACTCGAATTGTTCAGTCTCGGCTGGCCGATTTCCGCCGCCACGCTGCCATCAATCTGCAATCATCTTTGATTTATTAAAGGAATATTTTTCAGGCACGCCGCCCTGCTGTCAGGGGCCCGCGTATTACCATCAGGATTTTGGCTGAAATTCAGGCGAGCGCAAGTCCAATAGCCCGAAGTGATGCTGCCACGGTCTTCCTGCCTCTTTTGTCGCAAGACATCGTGGAAGACGGCGATATTCTCATATCCCGCCGCATCCTGTAGGGTCGCGGGATCTGCGGACCTATGGGAATATTTCAGAGAGATCGATGAAGAAGACCTTCAATCCGGCCTCGGTGCGCCGGCCTTTTGGAAATTACAATCACGGCCTGCTGGTGCCGCCCGGCGCATCGCTTCTGGTCACGTCGGGTCAGCTTGGTATCGGTCTCGACAATACTGTTCCGAGCGATATCAGTGCTCAGGCTGAACTCTGCTTCGAGGCGATCAAGGCGATCCTCGAAGAGGCGGAAATGAGTTTTGCCGACGTCATCCGCATTTCGGGCTTCGTCACCCGCCGTGAGGATTTCCCGGCCTATATGGCCGTGCGAGATCGCTATACGCTCGATCCGAAGCCGGTTTCCACCTTGCTCGTCATCGGCGGCTTTACGCGCCCCGAGTTCCTGGTCGAAGTCGAGGTTACGGCCGCGAAAATCTTCTAAAAGCGCTCCATCGCGCCTCCGACACGGGCGAGGAATTTTGCCCGCGTCTCCGGCGTGCAATTGTTCATGTCGTAATGGGCGAGGAAAGTTGCCGGCCTCACCGGATTGATCTGCGCCCTCAACACCCTCTTGACGATCTTCTTCGGCGGATTGCCGGCTGCAAAGGCGCGGAAGGGCGTTGCTCCGTAGGTCAGGACGGCTGCAAGCTTGCGGATGTGGTGCAGCCGCGATTCCACCTTGCCGTTGACCAGCTCGAAGGACACGCCCGGCAGCCATACACGGTCGAAATATCCCTTGAGGATCGCCGGAAAGCCGAAGTTCCAGATCGGGGTGCAGATCACCAACCCCTCGGCCGCCTTCAACCTTTCGACATGCGATTCCACCAGCTTCAGATTTTCCGGATAGTCGTGATAGGCGAGTCGGTCGTGGCGCGAGAGCACCGGATCGAACTGCTCTTCATAGAGGTCGCAGCCATCCACCATATGCCCGGCCTTCTCAAGGCTCTCGACGGTTTGCCGGTAAAGCGCCTTGCCGTAACTTTCCTCGACCGGGTGAGAGTGGAGGACGAGAACCCTCATGAGGCCTCCATCAGGTCCGCCAGGCCGGGGAAGAGATAGTTCTTGCCGGCATTGAAATCGAAATCGGGATTTTCCCACGCAATCATCTTGCCGGGATTGAGCAGGCCCTTCGGATCGGTTTCCTGCTTGAAGGCGAGCTGCACCGCGTCGGTGCGCTTCATGCCGCCTTCTTCGAGCGTATAGCGGTGCGGGTTGAAGATCGGGCATCCATTGTCCTGGTGGATCTTGATAATCTCCTCCAGCCGCTCCTCGGTGGTATAACGCACCAGCGGCAGGCCGGAGCACTGGATCTGGCCGTCGAATTTGATGAATTCGAGATGACCCGGCACTTCGTCACCGAAGATCTCCATCATCTTCCGGACCTTGGCGACATGATCGGGTCCCGGATATTGAACCTGCAGATAGGTGAAGCTCGGATCGACCTTCAGGGCACGCAATGTCGTGTGGTTCCAGGCGAGCTCATAGGCATGCGGGATGCCGCGCATGCTTTCCACCTTGTCGGAGCGGAACATGATCTCGCCCTTCTGCGCCGCCGTGAAAGCCAGAAAGGCATCCATGGAATGTGGCGCGATCATCAATACGACGATCGACTGGCCCTGACGGATATAGGGCTTGTGGCGGGTGAAATAGTCGTAAGGGATGGGAGCTGCGATCGGCGCGATCTCCTTGACGAGAATGCCATTGCATTTCGCCAGCGCGTCGGAGAAGCGCACCGCCTCCATGAAATCGTCATAGCCGACGAGCACATCGACCCAGTCATAGGCGGGTGCAAGCGGCATCTCGATCTCGGTGATGATGCCGTTCGTGCCGTAGGCGTGGCTCACCTTCTGGAGATCCCAGCCGGTGAGATCGAGCACGCGCGGTTCGGCTTCCATGGTGACGACGCGCAGGCGCAGGATATTTCCGAGGTCGCGCAAGCCGCCCCAGGTGATCGAGCCGACGCCGCCGGAACCGCCGGCGATGAAGCCGCCGACCGTCGCCGTCTGCGCGGTGGAGGGGTGGAAGCGCAGCTCCTGGCCGGAATGGGCCTTGGTCTGCTTGTCGAGTTGGGCAAGTACGATGCCCGGTTCGCAGACGACACGGCCGGGATGGATCTCCTTGATCTTGTCCATCGCCGCAAGGTTCAGCACGATACCGCCGGAAAGCGGCATGGCCTGGCCGTAATTGCCGGTGCCGGCGCCGCGCGGCGTGACCGGCACGCCATGCGCATAGGCGACCTTCAGCGTCCGGATGACCTCGTCCTCGGTCTTCGGCGTGACAACGAGATCGGCGGAAACATTGTCGAGCTGCGCCTTCAGGATCGGCGAGTACCAATAGAAATCCCGGCTCTTCTGGCGCACCAGCGCTGGATTGTCCTCAACAGCGATGCCCTCGAGTTCTTTTTTGATCTTCTGATAATCGGCCATGTCAGGCTCCAACGACGTTATCGAGTTCACGGTAATCCGGCAGGCTGCGGTCGATCACCTTGCCGCGGCGAAGCACGACGCGGTCAGACTGCGGACGGGACAGGAATTCACTCCAGCGCCGCGCGCTGAAGAGCACGAGATCGGCCGGATCGCCGGCGGCGATGCGGCCCTTGTCCGGCCGTCCGACGATGGCGGCGGGCGAGGTGGTGACGACACGGGCGGCGGTATCGAGCGGATGGTCGAGATGCAGGATCCGGACGGCCTCACGGAAGACCTCGACCGGATCGAGATCACCATAAGCATAGAAGGGGTCACGAGTATTGTCGGATGCGACCGCAGTCGCGACGCCGGCGGCGGCCAATTCCTTGAACAGGGTGACGCCGCGCCAGCGCGGGGTGCGGTCGGGATGGCGGTCCTGCAGATACATGTTGCACATCGGCAGCGCGATGACCGCGATCCCTGCCTTGGCGACCAATTCGACGGTGCGCGCGGCGGTGTCTTCGTCCTGGCGGGCGAGCGAGCAGCAATGGCCGGCGGTCACCTTGCCCCCGAACCCGTTGCGCAGCACGGCCTCGGCAATTGCCTTCAGCGTCTCGGCGCCGCGGTCATCCGTCTCGTCGACATGCAGATCGATATTTAGGCCATGCTCCGCGGCAGTCCTGAAGAGCGTGTCGAGCTGCCAGACAAGCTCCGGCCCCATCCGTGTGACGCCGCCAAGCAGGCCGCCGCTCTGCCGGATTGTTGTGACGAGATCGGTAAAGAAGGCGCTGTCTGCCATGGCATCCAGCGGGAAGAGGGCGACCGCCTGCAGTGCGATCCTGTCTTTCCAGGCATCCCGGATTTCGGCAAAGACCTCGAAGGAGATGCGATGCTGGGGCGCAAGCGAATCCAGGTGCGTGCGGATCAGGCTGGTGCCATGGGCATAGGCGGAGCGGAGCGAGAATTCCATCCGCCGCTTGACGTCCGCGGCCGACCAGTTGGCTTCACGGTCGGCCCTGACGGCATCGAGCGCGCCCATGAAGCTGCCGTCGGGATTGGCCTGGCGCGGCCAGATATGGCCCTTGTCGAGATGGGTATGGATATCGGCAAAACACGGCCAGACCATGCCGTCCTTGAGATCGATCCTGGCATAATCGGCGGGTGCGGCGCCGGCCGGCCGGATGGCGGCAATCATGCCGTCGCTGATGACGATATCGACCGTGGCCAGTCCTTCCGTGACCGGCACGCCGACATGTTCGACGGTGATGGCGGGCACTGTCGCATTGCTCAGCACGAAGCGGGCCGCATTCGGCGGGGATATGAAGGAATAGGTCATCAGTTTTCCCGTTTGATGCTGCTTTCATGCCAGCGGTGAAGGCTCAGCCAGGCAATGAGGGTGGTGAGGCCGAAGATCGCTACGCCAAGCATGGAGAGCATCAACAGCGCCGCGAAGAGCCGCGGGATGTTCATCCGGTACTGCGCTTCCAGCAGGCGGAAGGCGAGGCCGGAGCCGGCACCGGCGGAGCCCGCGGCAAATTCAGCGACGACGGCGGCGATCAGCGCAAGCCCGCCACCGATGCGAAGACCGGTCATGAAATAGGGCTGGGCGGCCGGGATCTTCAGATGGATCAGCGTCTGCCAGCGCGAGGCACCATAGAGTTCGAAGAGGTTGATGAGGTTATGGTCGACGCTCTTCAGGCCCTGCACCATGTTCGAAAGGATCGGGAAGAATGCGACGAGGAAGGCGCAGATGAGCAGCGCGACCTGCGTGGAGGGAGCGTAGATCAGGATCAGCGGCGAGATCGCCACGATCGGCGTCACCTGCAGGATAACGGCGAGCGGATAGAAGGCGATCTCGATCCAGCGCGATTGCACCAGGAAGATTGCAAACCCCACGCCGCCAATCAGCGCCAGCATCAGCGAGATGAAGGTGATCTTGGTCGTGACCCAGAGGGCCGGCGCAAGCGTGCCCCAATCATTGACGAAGGCAGCGGCCACCGCGCCGGGACCGGGCAGAATGTATGGCGGAACGCCCGAGAGCACCACGTAAAGCTCCCAAGCGATGATGAGCACGGTGATGACCAGGAAAGGCACGGCGATGCGCAGCGCCAGCTCACGCCGCCGGGCGTTCGCCGGTTGGGAGGCGGGCGGGGATACGGCTTCGGCGGCTTCGATGCTTTCGACGCTCATCAGTGCTCCTCCGATCCGCCCATCGCCTCGATCAGCGAACGGGACGCCTTTTCGCAGGCCTGCCGATATTGTTCCGAGGTTCGATAATGCGAATCCCGCTCGAGGCTGGTGGTCAGCGGAAAATCGGCATGCACGCGGCCGGGTCTCGCCTTCATCACCACGATCCGGTTCGAGAGATAAGCAGATTCGAAGACCGAATGCGTCACGAAGATCACCGTAATCCCGGTCGTCTTCCACAGCCGCAGTACGTCGTCGTTGAGCTTCTGGCGGGTGATCTCGTCGAGCGCGGCAAAAGGCTCGTCCATCAGCAGCAGCTTCGGCTTTGTCACCAGCGCGCGGGCGATCGACACGCGCATCTTCATGCCCCCGGAGAGTTCGCGCGGATAGGCATCGGCGAAATCCTGAAGATTGACGGTCGCCAGCGCTTCGGTGATCCGGTCGCGGGCTTCCGCCTTGGAGATCCCGCGCAGTTTCAGCGGCAGGTAGACGTTGCCGAAAACGGTCTTCCACGGCATCAGCGTCGGCTCCTGGAAGACGAAGCCGATATCGCCTTCAGGCAGGCCCTTCGAATTGATGCGTGAACTTGGCCAGTCGATCTTGCCCGCGGTGATGTCGCCAAGGCCTGCGATGATGCGCAGCGCCGTGGACTTGCCGCAGCCGGAGGGGCCAAGCAGGCTGATGAATTCGCCGCTTTCGACCGTCAGCGACATGCCCGAAAGCGCTGTCGTGCCGCTGGAAAAGACCTTCGACACTGACTGCATGACGACCAGCGGCCGCTTTCTCGCTTCCTTCGAAGGCGCCGCCTTGGTTTCGGCTAGGGACATTTTCTCGCTCATTTGTCGAAGGGGATGCGGTCCGCCGCCAGATAAGCGGCGGACCTGGCCTGGGAGGCTTATTTCTTCAGCGCCATTCCGGCGCCCTTGCAGACGAACTTCGTCGTGAAGGCCTTGGTATAGTCGGTGTCGGTCTTGAAGACCTTGATGGCAGTCATCTCGTCGAAGAACTTCTTGTAATGGGCGTCGGTGATGCAGCCGATGCCCTTGTCGAGGCTGTCACCGGATTCGATGATGCCGTATTCCTTCATCTTGGTGATCGAATAGGCGATCTGGCCGTCCGTTATTTCAGGATTGTCCTTCTTGATCAGCGCGTTCGCCTTGGCGTTGTCGCCGTAGAGGTAATTGTACCAGCCCTCGATCGAGGCATCGACAAAGCGCTGCACGACATCGGGCTTGCCATCGATCATCGCCTGCGTTGTCGTGATCATCGTCGAATAGGGTGAGTAGCCGTTGTCGGCGAGCAGGAAGACCTTTGGCTCGAAGCCTGCCTGCTTCTGGATCTCGTAGGGTTCGGAGGTCAGGTATCCCTGCTGGGCAGACTGCTTGTCTGCGAGGAAGGGGGCGGGACTGAAGTTATAGGGCTTGTACTGCTCGTCCTTGAAGCCTTTGAAGTTGGCTTTCATCCATTCGAAATAGGTGAGGTAGCCATCCTTGCTGAGGAACAGCGTTTTCAGCTTGGCGAGGTCCTCGAACTTGTCGACGCCGTTATCCGGATGGGCGATCAGTACTTGCGGATCCTTTTGGAAGATCGCGGCGACATCGACCAGCGGAATGCCCTGCTCGACAGCGGATATCTCTCCCTGCGGACCACCCATGTAGAAATCGAGCTTGCCGGAGATCAGCAGCGCGCTGTTTGCAGCATTCGGGCCGCCTTGGACGATGGTGACGTCGAGGCCGTATTTTGCATAGGTGCCGTCGGCGACGGCTTGGTAGAAGCCGCCATGTTCCGCTTGGGAAAGCCAGTTCGTCCCGTAGCTCACCTTGTCGAGGGCAAGCGCCGGCGAGGCGGCGGCAAGCATCGAGGCGAGGCCGAGGCAGCTCAGGAATTGCGTCTTCGTCTGTGCTTTCAACATGGTCGGCAGTTCCCCTTTTTGACCGAGGGAGACCTTGCTCGGCCTCCTTTTGAGGGAATTTGAGCCATTGCCATGCGCTTTGAAAAGCATCAAAATTCGTGCGCATTGATGCCTTTTCGGCATCTGTCGGAAAGCTGAAGATAATTTGTGCGCCCTGCGCAAAATTTATGCATCGGAGAGACCATGCTGCACTCCAGACGCCTTCTCTACATCAACGAGATTGCTCGTTGCGGTTCGATCCGCAAGGCGGCCGCGCGCCTCAATGTGGCGTCGTCGGCAGTCAACAGGCAGATTTTGGCGCTGGAGGAGGAGATCGGAGCGCCGCTTTTCGAACGGCTCCCGCGTGGCCTGCGGCTGACGGCTGCCGGCGAACTCTGCATCGAGCATATCCGGGACGTGCTGAAGAATTACGAGCGCCTGGAAGGGCGCATCCGCAGCCTCAAGATGCAGCAGGCAGGCAAGGTGCGCATGGTGACGACCGTTGGGCTTGCCGCCGGGCCGCTGCCCGAAATCATCGCGCGCTTTCTTTCAGAGCATCCGCGCGTCTTCGTCCAACTGCGCAACGACACCGGCGGCACGACGGCCAGCCCCGTTGTATCAGGCGAGGTGGATATCGGTCTCGGGTTCAACATCCCCGCCACGCCTGGCATCCGCACGCTCGGAAATTTCGATATCCCGATCGGTGTCGTGCTGCCGCCAGGGCATCACCTGATCGGCCCCGGGCCAATCAACCTGGCCGATGTCACCCAGGAAAAACTGGTTCTGGCGCAGCCGGGCACCAGCCTGCGCGAGGTGATCAACCTTGCTTTTGCGCGCCTGCCAATCTCGGTCGAGCCGGTGCTGGAAACCAATGCATCGGAGATGCTGAAGCAGCTGGTCAAATGCGGCACGGGGCTGACGCTGCTCAATCCGCTCGATGTCATCACCGAATGCCGGCGCGGTGAACTCGTTTTCCGCCCGATCGCCGAGCCGCATACGCGTTATCAGCAGATGAAGCTGTTTGCCCGTGCCCGCGCGCCCCTCGACGCAGCGACCAGCCTTTTCGTCGAATATCTTCTCGCCGAACTGCTCGGCCTGGTGCAGGAATTGCAGGCCAAGGGTCATATCCCACCGGATGTGAAACCCGCGGCTGAACCTATTTCACATAGAGATTCGAAAGCGGATAGGCCTTGAGATCCCGGAGCAGCTCGACAAACCCCTTGACCTGATGGCTGCAGATCGCCTCGCCCTTTTCGGCCGTGGCGATCGAGGCATCGCCGACCACGCCGAGGGGATTGAGGTCATGCGCGATCCAGGCCAGCGAATGCGGTGGTAGAGGCTGAAGATATTTGGATTGCTGCCGCATCCCTTCGGCCTTCGAGGCAAAGTTCTGCGCCTTGTCCATGCGCACCAGCTCGGGGCGGAAATGCAGCATCAACGACGTCTCGACATCGCCGCCGTGGATGCCGTATCTGCTCTCATGATCGCTGACCATGCCTTCCGGATGACCGAAACGGCCCCATTGCGTGGAGACCACCGCCATTTGATGGCGCACGCGCAGTTCGCGCGCGACGATGCTCATGATGTCGACATTGCCGCCGTGGGAATTGACGATCACCATCTTCCGCAGCCCGGCTTCGGCAACCTTGGCACCAATCGCCGTCCAGACGGGGATGAGCAGCTCTGCACTGAGCGACAGCGTGCCGGGGCCGTGGATGTGTTCGTTGGCCTTGCCGATCTCCTGTGTCGGAAGGACCAGGATGTCCAGATCCTCCGGCCGCTGCCTCTTCAGCTCCGCCAGCATGCCGGTCGCGATGGCGACATCCGTTGCGATCGGCAGATGCGGGCCGTGCTGTTCCGTCGAGGCGATGGGCAGAACGGCAATCGTGGTCTCGGGAGAGAGGTCGGCAAAATCATATGTATTGAGCTCGTTCCAGTAAAACGGCGTGGGCATGCGGTCATCCCTTTTCGTCACCTGCTTCGATAGGGAGTAGGGAATAAAGATAAGCCGGAAAAGCATCATTTTTTGCGCATGGCGCTGCTTTTTTTCGCGCGCATCGGCGGGTGTTACTCCGCCGGCGCTTCCGCATCCAAGCCAACTTCATTGAAGATGTGGTTCGCGGCATCTTATGACCGCGGCTCGGGGAATTCATGAGCCAGATCGATAACCGTATGCAACGGAAAGGGCCTAATCAGAAGGCGGAGTTGCACTACCTCAGCAGACGGCGTTGACGCGCGCCTATGTCCAACGAGCAAAGTGGAACAGTTCATGCCAAGCCGGATACAACTGGAACTTTCCCGCCGAGATCTACTTATCTCGTCGGCCGCAACGATTGCGGTCACCGGAGCCGTGGCGCCCGCGGCGGCACAGTCCCCAGGAAATGACATGGCCTATACATCGAAAGTTTCTTTCGCGGTTAACGGCGAGAACCGCGATCTGGAGGTCGACAATAGAACGTCGCTGCTCGACGCACTGCGCGAGCACCTGCATCTCACAGGTACGAAGAAGGGATGCGACCACGGCCAATGCGGCGCATGCACCGTCATAGTCGACGGCCACCGCATCAACTCCTGCCTGACACTGGCGGTCATGCACGAAGGCGATCAAATCACCACGATCGAGGGCCTCGGCCAGCCTGAAAACCTTCATCCGATGCAGGCGGCCTTCGTCAAGCATGACGGCTTCCAGTGCGGCTACTGCACGCCGGGACAGATTTGTTCCTCCGTGGCGGTGCTCGAGGAGATCAAGGCGAACATACCGAGCCACGTCACCGGCGATCTTACGGCTGAGGCGGCTGTCACTGCGGCCGAGATCCGCGAACGCATGAGCGGCAATATCTGTCGATGCGGCGCCTATTCCAACATTATCGATGCCATTGCGGAAGTCGCGGGGATTAAAGCATGAGAGCCTTCACCTACGAACGCGCCTTGTCCGTCGAGGCCGCGGCAAAGGCCGCCGCCTCCAATCCTGAAACCAAGTTCATCGCCGGCGGCACCAATCTCCTCGACCTGATGAAGCTCGAGATCGAGACGCCGGCGCATCTGATCGACGTCAACGGTCTCGGCCTCGACAAGATCGAGCCCACGCCGGAGGGCGGGCTGCGCATCGGCGCTTTGGTCCGCAACACCGCTCTTGCAGCTCACGAAACTGTTCGCCGCGACTACGGCCTGCTTTCCAGGGCGCTTGTCGCGGGCGCCTCCGGGCAACTGCGCAACAAGGCGACGACGGCCGGAAACCTCCTGCAGCGCACGCGCTGTCCCTATTTCTATGACCCGAACCAGCCGTGTAACAAGCGGCAGCCTGGCAGCGGCTGTTCCGCCATCGGCGGCTTCAGCCGCCAGCATGCCGTCGTCGGCACCAGCGAAGCTTGCATCGCCACGCATCCGAGTGACATGGCGATCGCTATGCGGGCGCTCGATGCTGTTGTGGAAACGGTCAAGGCCGACGGAAGTCGCCGCGCGATTGCGATCGCCGACTTTCATCGGTTGCCCGGCGACACGCCTGATATCGAAACAGTTCTTGAGCGCGGCGAGTTCATCACGGCGGTCCTGCTGCCGCCCCCGATCGGCGGCAAGCACATCTATCGCAAGGTGCGAGACCGCGCCTCCTATGCCTTTGCGCTGGTCTCGGTCGGAGCCGTGATCCAGCCGGACGGCACAGGACGGGTCGCAGTCGGCGGCGTCGCCCACAAACCGTGGCGCATCGAGGCAGCCGAAGCCGAGCTGCCGAAAGGCGCGCGGGCGGTGGCAGGCGTGCTTCTTGCCGGCGCCCGCCCGACCGAACAGAACCGTTTCAAGGTGGACCTGCTCGAGCGCACGCTCGGCGCGGTCATTGCTGAAGCAAGGGGTTGAGCCATGCAGTTCGATACGCCAGCAACAACCAACCCGATCGACAATCTGAAGGTCGTCGGCCAGCCGATCCACCGCATCGATGGTCAGCTCAAGACGACCGGCCGGGCGATGTACGCCTATGAGTGGCACGATCCGAATTTGTCCTACGCCTACGGCTATCCCGTCGGTGCGGCCATCGCCAAGGGCCGCATCACGTCCATGGACGTTTCCGCCGCCAAAAAGGCTCCGGGTGTGCTTGCCGTGGTGACGACGCTCGACATCGGCGAGCGGAAGAAGGGCAGGTTCAACACCGCCAAGCTTTTCGGCGGCGACGAGGTTCAGCACTATCACCAGGCAATCGCGGTCGTCGTCGCCGAGACCTTCGAGCAGGCACGCGCCGCAGCCTCCCTGGTCAAGGTCGACTATGCCGAAGAAAAGGGTGTGTTCGATCTCGGCAAGGCAAAGGATTCAGCCGTCAAGCCGGATGAATCGCAGCAGCCCGATACCGCGGTCGGCGACTTCGAGGCTGCCTTCAGGTCAGCTCCCGTCACTGTTGACGCATCTTATACGACGCCCGACCAGTCGCATGCGATGATGGAGCCGCACGCATCGATCGCGGCCTGGAACGGCGACGAGGTGACCGTCTGGACCTCCAGCCAGATGATCGACTGGTGGCGCTCCGACCTTGCAACGACGCTCGACATCGACAAGGAGAAGATCCACCTCATGTCGCCGTTCATCGGCGGCGGCTTCGGCGGTAAGCTATTTCTGCGGGCCGACGCCGTGCTGGCCGTTGTCGGGGCCCGAGCGGTCAAGCGGCCCGTCAAGGTCGCCTTGCCCCGACCCCTCCTGATAAACAACACCACCCACCGGCCGGCGACGATCCAGCGGATCCGCATTGGAACCGAGCGTGACGGCAAGATAACCGCCATTGCCCACGAAAGCTGGTCTGGCGACCTTCCGGGCGGCGGACTGGAGACCGCCGTCAACCAGACGCGGCTCCTCTATGCGGGTGCAAACCGGATGACCGCGATGCGGCTGGCGACGCTCAACCTCCCGGAGGGCAATGCCATGCGCGCTCCGGGCGAAGCCCCCGGACTGATGGCGCTCGAAATCGCCATCGACGAGATTGCCGAAAAAGTTGGGATCGATCCTGTGCAGTTTCGGATCGTCAACGACACGCAGGTCGATCCGGAAAAGCCGCAGCGGCCTTTTTCCCAGCGCAATCTCATCGGTTGCCTCACGCTCGGTGCGGAGCGGTTTGGCTGGAGTAACCGGGGGAAACCCGGTTCCAGGCGTGACGGCAACTGGCTGGTCGGCATGGGCGTTGCCGCCGCCTTTCGCAACAACCTCGTCCTTCCCTCCGGAGCAAGGGTAAAGCTCGACCGGGAAGGCGTCGTGACTGTGGAAACCGACATGACCGACATCGGGACCGGCAGCTACACGATCATCGCCCAGACCGCCGCCGAGATGATGGGGGTCACGATCGACAAGGTCGCCGTCCAACTAGGCGACTCGCGTTTTCCGGTTTCGGCGGGTTCCGGCGGACAGTTCGGTGCCAACTCTTCGACATCCGGCGTCTACGCAGCCTGTGTCAAGCTGCGTGAGGCCATAGCCAAGAAGCTCGGCTTCAACTCCGAAGACGTTATCTTCGAGAATGGCGCGGTCCGCTCGGGCAATCGTTCGGTGCCTCTTGCCGAGGCCGCCGGTCCGAATGGTCTTGTCGGCGAGGATACGATCAAGTGGGGCGAGCTTACCGAGACGCATCAGCAATCGACATTCGGCGCGCACTTCGTGGAGGTCGCTGTCGACATCGCCACGGGAGAAAGCCGCATTCGCAGGATGCTCGCAGTCTGCGCGGCAGGTCGGATCCTCAACCCGATCACGGCCCGCAGCCAGGTCATCGGCGCGATGACGATGGGGGCCGGCGGCGCGCTGTCCGAGGAATTGGCGGTCGACACCCGCCGCGGCTTCTTCGTCAACCACGATCTCGCCAGCTACGAAGTGGCGGTGCATGCCGACATTCCGCACCAGGAGGTGATCTTCATGGACGAGACCGATCCGATGTCGTCGCCGATGAAAGCCAAGGGCGTCGGCGAGCTCGGCCTTTGCGGCGTCGCCGCCGCGATTGCCAACGCCGTCTACAACGCAACCGGCGTCAGGGTTCGGCACTATCCGCTGACCCTTGACAAACTGATCGGCGGTTTGCCGGACGTGGCCTGATTGTTTTGGCGGCGGTCTCGAAACCGGACCGCCGTCGCTTTCCTGTAGGATTTCCAATGGATCAGACACTTGCGCCCATCACGGCGCCCATTCCCGTCAGGGCCTCGTCCACCGACGATCCTGCGGAACTGCTTCGCTTCGCGATAGACGCCCATGGTCTTGGCGCGGCGGCACTTGCCACCCTCGTCGAAATCCGGGGCGGGGCCGCGCGCGCGCTTGGCGCTCATATGGCGGTTGCCGCAGACGGGCGGTTCTGCGGGTATGTCTCCGGCGGATGCGTCGAGGCCGCCGTCGCTTCCGAAGCGCTGCTGGCAATGGCGGAAGGACGGGACCGCACGGTCAAGTTCGGCGACGGCTCTCCCTTCTTCGACATTGTCCTTCCCTGCGGCGGCGGAATCTCCGTCGCAATCCACGTCCTGAAAGATGTCGGAGCTTTGCGGCATGTTCTGGAACTTCTCGAATGGCGGCAGGCAGCCGGCCTTGCATATTCGCCGGAGCGGCAGACGCTCGAACCGGTAGAACCACCGCCACGGGCGTGCTGGCTCGAGCGAGATTTTCTGAGCGTCTACCGTCCCCGCACCCGCGTCGTCCTTTCCGGGCAGACGATCGAAGCGCAGGCCGTCGCACGACTGGCCGAGGCTTCGGGCTATGACGTGATCATCAATGGGCACGACGAGGATGCCGCCGACACTATCGATCCCTTCACAGCCGTCGTGCTCCTGCATCATGACCTCGACGCCGAAGCCGCTATTCTCGAGACCGCGCTTATGTCGCCCGGGTTCTACATCGGCGCGCTCGGCAGCACCCGGACGCATCGTCGACGTGTCGAGCGGTTGACAGTCATGGGTTTCAGACGCGACGACATCGGTCGTATCAAGGCGCCCATCGGGATGTTCGGCCCGACGCGGGATGCGACCTCGCTCGCCCTGTCGGTTCTGGCTGATATCGCCGCGGCAAGACTGGTGGCCTATGCGTAAGGCGTCAGTCGCGATCGTCATTCTCGCTGCCGGCAAGGCAAGCCGGATGGGTGAGGGTGGGAAGCACAAGCTGCTGGCCGAGTTCGACGGCGTACCGCTCGTGCGGCGGTCAGCATTGACCGCGCTCGGTGCGGATGCAGCGTCCGTTATTGTCGTCACGGGCCATCGCAGGAGCGAGATCGAGGCCGCGCTCGATGGGCTTACTCTGACTTTCATCGATAATCCCGATTACGCCAGCGGCATGGCGAGCTCGCTCATCGCAGGATTCTCATCGATGGACGCTGACAGCGCCGACGGCATTCTCGTCATGCTCGCCGATATGCCCGGCATTTCCACGACGCATCTCGATGCCCTGATTTCCGCATTTCGCAACGTGGACGGCAAGGCCGTCGTGCGCGCCGTCTCACGCGGCAAGCCCGGCAATCCCGTTATCCTGCCACGTTCTCTCAATCACGCAGTCCTCAGACTTAAAGGCGATGTCGGCGCGCGCGATATCATTGCGACGTCAGGCCTGCCCGTGGTCGATGTGGATGTTGGCGACGCGGCCTTGCTCGACGTCGACACGCCGGACGAGGTATTGGCAGCCGGTGGCGCATTGAACTGACCCGCGGAAAATACCGGGAGATGAGGATGATCTGATGAAACGGTTCGAGCTGGATTCTCCGCGGCTTTGAATTCGCCACTCTCAGCCGCGGATATGCCAAACCGTCATTCTGCAGCCGATGTATCAACGCACCGACCTGAATGCCTCTCGCAGCTCCTCAGCGAAAAGCTGGGGCTGTTCCCAGGCGGCGAAGTGACCGCCCATATCGACACGGTGGTAATAATGCAGCGTGGGATAGGCCTCCTTGCTCCAACTCTCCGGCGCCTGGTAGATCTCCTTCGGGAATACGCTGATTGCCACCGGGATCTTGATCTCTTTGGTCTTCTGGGCGTCTGCGCTGAAGTTGTTGTTGTTGTTTTCCCAATAGAACCGCGACGATGATGCCCCGGTGTTGGTCAGCCAGTACAACGTGATGTCATTCAGCATTTCGTCCTTGGAAAAAACACGCTCGGGATTGCCGTCGCTGTCGCTCCATTGAGCAAATTTTTCGTAGATCCAGGCAGCCAGACCCGACGGCGAGTCGGAAAGCGAGTAGCCGATCGTCTGCGGACGGGTCACCATCACGGCCCCATAGGCGGCATTCCGGCCGAAGAAGGCGCTCAACGATTCATAGGCATCCCGCTCGGGCGCCGACAATCCCGCAGGAGCCGGGTCTCCACTGTTGATCGCCTTGGTGAGATTGCCCGGAACGGTCGCCGGCATGTTGAGATGGATACCAAGCAAGCCCTTCGGTGCCTGGCGCGCCAGCGCATCGGAGATAACGGAACCATGGTCGCCACCCTGGGAAACATAGTGCGCGTAGCCGAGCCGCTTCATCAGGATGTCCCATGCTCGCGCTACGCGGTCAGGCCCCCAGCCAAGATCCGTCGGCTTACCCGAGAAGCCGTAGCCGGGGATGGAAGGGATGACCACGTCAAAAGCGTCCTCCGCTTTACCACCATAAGCTGTCGGATCTGTAAGAGGGCCGATCGCCTTGATGAACTCGAAGGTCGAACCCGGCCAACCATGGGTCAGAATGACCGGCAGGGCGTTGGGATGACGCGATCGCACATGGATGAACTGGATATCGACCCCGTCGATCGTCGTGATGAATTCCGGAAGTGCATTGAGCTCAGCCTCGGCCTTGCGCCAGTCGTAATCAGTGCCCCAGTAACGGACCAGATCCTGAACACGCGAAAGCTGGATGCCTTGCGAGGTGTCGCTCACGGTTTCCTTGTCTGGCCAACGCGTTTCGGCAATGCGCTTGCGCAGATCGTCAAGCTGTGACTGCGGAACGTGGATCTGGAACGGGCGGATCGTTTCGTCGGCTTCGATCGGCGTCGCCGGCCCGTCCGATGTGAGGTCGGCGGCACTCGCTGGCACGAGGTAACCGGCTGGGAACAGCAACATCGGTCCAACCGCCATCAGCATTGCTCCGCGGGAAAGCCGGCGCCAGGCGCGAATATTGTCAAACTGCTTCATTTGGCACTCCATGTTCTTGTCGCCCAGGGCGACATTTCGTGACGGAGTGATGTCTGACGGGTCCGCGTATCTGGTATGTTTCAAGAAGTGCCAAAAACGTATCAGAGTGTGGAGTGGCGGCTACACAGGGGCGGGAACGCGATCGTCGAGGACCGACCTAGGCCCTATGGTGCCTGAATAGAAAATCAAGTACCTCATTGCTGTCTGCGGAGGCTGCCCAGCATAGCCTTGAATCCCGCGACCGCCCGCTTCGAAACAGCCTCCGGATTCTCCGCATTGGCTATCCAAAGCGCCATATGGCTGCTGGCGCCATTGATGAGGCGAGCGGCGGTTTCGGTGTCGATGTCGATGATCTCGCCATCGGCCTTGAGACGGTCGAGGCTGCGGGAGAGGGCGGCGATACAGCCGGGGGTGTTCTGCCATTGCGAGATGTCGCCGAGTACAGCCGGGCCATCGCGAAACATGATACGCTGGATTTCGGGCTCAAGCGCCATTTCGATATAAGCGGAGCACTCGTCGACAAAACCCTGCCAGCGCGTGGAAGCGGCGGCCGAAACTTCGTTCAGCCGTTCAGTCATTTCCGCGTCGATTTCCATGATGACGGCTTGGAGCAGGCCCCTCTTGTCGCCGAAGTGGTGATAGAGGGCGCCGCGCGTCAATCCCGCTTCGCCGGTGAAATCGTCCATCGACGCTTCCGCGTAGCCGATCGTGCCAAAGGCGCGCCGGCCGGCTGCGATAAGTTTGCCGCGGGTCTCTGCGATCATCTCCTGGCGCGGTTTGCGCATTGCTTCTCCATTGGCATACGCCGCGTATCTTTTTCATTGACATACGGGCCGTATGCGTTATCTAAACACATACGCTCCGTATATAAGTGCTCTCTCCGATAACTGGAAGGATCGTCCCATGTCAAATCCGTATAAACAGATATTCGCGGCACCTGGGGCCAAGGGCTTCTCCGCAGCCGGCTTTTTCGCACGGCTTCCCATCGCCATGGCGCCGATCGGCATCGTCGCCATGCTCTCCCAGGCACATGGCGAATATTGGCTGGCGGGCGCCGTGTCGGCGACTTATGCGCTCACCAATGCGGTGATCTCGCCGCAGATTTCGCGAGCGGTCGACCGACTGGGCCAGACAGCAGTCGTCGTTCCCACAACCATCGTATCCGTGCTGGCGTTTATCGCGCTGATCACCGCGACCAACCAGAACTGGCCGGTGTGGACGCTCTTCGCCTCAGCCTTCCTCGCAGCAGCCATGCCGAGCATTCCGGCGCTGATGCGGGCGCGCTGGACGGAACTCTTTCGCAACCGGCCCGAGCTCAACACGGCCTTCGCGTTCGAAAGTGCCGCGGACGAACTGGTCTATATCGCCGGCGCCTCGCTGTCGGTCGGGCTGGCCGTCGCCCTATTCCCCGAAGCCGGTATGATGGTGAGCACAGCTTTTCTGGCGCTCGGGACGGCCGCCTTCATCGTGCAGCGCGGCACCGAGCCGAGGGTGCGTCATGTCGCCGGCGCGGCTTCGGTTGGCTCCGCGATCCGCCAGCGTCCAGTGCAGATCATCACACTCGCGCTGATCTTCGTCGGCGCGACCTTCGCAACCGCTGAAGTGAGTGTTGTCGCCATCACCAAAGAGCTCGGTCAGCCGAATGCCGCAAGCCTGGTGATCGGTGTCTATGCCCTCGGTTCCTTCCTAGTGGGTTTGACCCTCGGCGCGCTTAATCTGCGCATCCCCCTGCATCGTCAGTTGCTGATCGCTGTTGCGATCCTCGCACTGACCTCGCTGCCGCTTCTCATCGCCGGCAGCTCGGTAGCCCTGCTTGCTATCGCCGTCTTCGTCAGCGGCATCGCGATCTCGCCGACCTTTATAACGGCCTTCGGACTGATTGAGCGTCGTGTACCGGAATCGGTGCTGACGGAGGGCGTCACCTGGGTGATGACCGGCATCGGCATCGGTATGGCGCTTGGCGCCTTCGTCTCGGGCTGGGTCGTCGACAGCTACGGTCCCCAGAGCGGATTCTGGGTGTCTGCAGCCGCCGGGGCCGCGACCGTCCTTATCATTGCGCTCGGTCAGCGTACCCTCTCTGGAGAGTGCACCGGAGGGGAAGATTGCGCGATGCTGGAACCGGCGCAATAGCAGGGCGGGCGATAGACAGGAGCGACGCAGGAGGGTTCACCGGCCAACGGTTCGAAACCGTTCAAGGTGAAGGCAGTGGGTCAAGCCGCTTTTCGGGAGAACTCACGAGCTAAGTCGAGGAATGCTCGGACGCCAGCCGATAGATTTCGACGTCCAGGATAGTATAGGCATAGCCCTGGATACGGCAGCGTCCAATCTTCTAAAACACGAACAACGCGCCCCGCCTCTATGTCCGAGAGAATGTCCTGTTCAAAGAGGTAGCCCACGCCGGCGCTTTCGATCACAGCGGTCCGCGTAAGGCTGGCCTCATCGAGTGCGATTGGCCCCCGCACGTCTATCTGCACCGGCTCGCCGTCTTTTTCGAACCGCCATCGAAACAAGGAGCCGTCTGGCAGGCGAACACGAATGCACCTGTGATTGAGAAGATCCGGAGGCACCATGGGCTTACCATGTTTCTCGAAATACTCGGGAGACCCAACCACTGCGTGTCGCTGAGGCCGGCCGAGCGAAACGGCAATCATGTCGCTGGGAACGAGGCCTTCAACCCTGACGCCCAGATCGAACCCGTCCTTGACGATATCGACCATTTTACCCTCGGTAACGATATCGACAGTCATGTCGGGATAGCGGCGCAGGAACTCCAGCACGAGCGGTGAGATGATGGCGCGCGCCGCAAACGGCGCTGCGTTGATCCGTAGTGTTCCGGAAGGAGTCTCGCGGTGGGAGCGCACCAGATCCAGAGCAGCATGGAGATCCTGAAGCGTGGGCCCTACCTGCTGCACAAACAGCCTGCCGGCATCAGTCAGCGACACGCTGCGTGTGGTGCGGTTGAACAGTCGCACGCCGAGCCCGGCCTCAAGCCTGCCTATGGTGTGGCTGAGCGCGGTGGTCGACATGCCGAGATCGATGGCTGCTGCGCGGAATGTCCCGCGCCGGGCAATCGCAATGGCCGCTTCGAGTTCCTTCAAGCTGGCATGTTCCATTGTCCCGATCCGTTCAATACCGCATTCCGGTTTATCCCACTTATCTATGCAATGGTCGAGCGCTAACTATCGGAGCAGATCATGAGGAGAAACAGGATGGATTTGCCCCATATCGTGAACATGTATTTTGACGCCGACAGTCGCAATGATGCCGATGCGCTGGTGAAGACCCTCGCGGTCGATGCCGTGGTCGAAGATGAGAACGCTCGCCATCAGGGCGCCGTCGCAATCCGCGACTGGTGGGTGGCTGCGAAGAAGGCGACCCAATACCGTGCCGAACCCGTGGAATCCGCGGTTGACGGCGACAAGGCACTCGTCCGGGCGAGGGTGAGCGGCCAGTTTCCCGGTAGCCCGGTGATGCTCACCCACGCCTTCACCATCAAGGACGACAGAATCGTCAGGCTGGAGATATTATAATGGCCGACTTTCTCAACCTGAGAGGCAAACGGGCCCTCATTACGGCTGGAACCAAAGGTACTGGTGCCGCGACCGTCAGACTGTTTCGGGAGCTCGGCGCGCAGGTGCTGACAGCCGCTCGGGCCCGTCCGGACAGCCTGTCGGAAGATCTGTTCGTCGAGGCGGACCTGACCACCGAAGAGGGATGTGCAATCGTCGCAGAGGCCACACGGCGGCGCCTTGGCGGCGTCGACGTCATCGTCCATATGCTGGGTGGCTCTTCAGCGGCCGGAGGTGGATTTTCTGCACTGTCGGAAGACGACTGGCATAAGGAGCTGTCGCTCAACCTTTTTCCAGCCGTTCGCCTGGATCGGCAACTGGTTCCGGACATGGTCGCTCAAGGAAACGGTGTGGTGGTGCATGTGACATCCATCCAGAGAGTCCTGCCGCTTCCGGAATCGACGACGGCCTATGCTGCGGCGAAGGCAGCGCTTTCCACTTACAGCAAGGCGATGTCGAAGGAAGTTTCGCCCAAAGGTGTTCGTGTCGTTCGGGTGTCGCCAGGCTGGATCGAAACGGAAGCTTCGGTCCACCTTGCAGAGCGCCTGGCGAAGCAGGCCGGAACAGACCTCGAGGGTGGCAAAAAGATCATCATGGACGGGCTGGGCGGCATTCCGCTGGGGCGTCCGGCAAAGCCGGAAGAGGTCGCAAACCTGATTGCCTTCCTCGCCTCGGACCGGGCTGCATCGATCACCGGTACCGAATATACAATCGATGGGGGGACAGTGCCAACAGCTTAGGCGCCGACATACACGGCAAATCAGGCGGGCGCGTCCCAGCCGCCGATCTGGGAATAGATCGCGTTGCGGAGATGGCGGACGTCGCGGTTCAAAGCGCCCAATTCCTGTGGCGTCTGGGTCGAAGCTGCAAGCAAGGTGTCGCTGAGACAACCAGCCTTGTGCTGTAACGCCCTGCCTTCGTCGGTCAACGCAATCAACACCTGGCGCTCGTTGCTCAGGTTTCTGGTCCTACGCAGCAGGCCGGATACCTCAAGGCGCTTTAGAAGCGGCGTCAGCGTGCTGGATTCCAGGGCAAGGGCATTGGCAATGGCGCCCACCGTCTGCCCATCCTCGCCCCACAGCACGTTGAGCACGAGGTACTGCGGGTACGTCAGGCCCAACTCATCGAGAAGGGGCTTGTAAGCACGCTGGATGGCAATACCAGCAGTGTAAATTGCGTAGCACAATTGGTCGTGCAGAGGGGGCGGGTCGTTATGGCGTGCGGTCATTGTGAGCTCCTGTAGACTCCATATAGCCCATCCTAGAGAGAAATTAAATATCGCGATAAGAATTATCTTGACGCGAAACCCAAAGTCTGCGAGCTTACATATATCGCGATAACAGTTATCGCAGTTAACGAGGAGATAGCCATGACACGCAAGACCATGACCACCGTAGCCGCAATTGCTGCTGCAGCCTCACTGTCCGCCGCCGCATTGCCGGCGAACGCAGCGGACACCATCTCTCAAGACCAGCCGGTCAGAAACGTTGTGCTTGTCCACGGCGCCTTTGCGGACGGTTCTGGCTGGAAGGGTGTTTACGACAATCTCACCAAGCGCGGCTATCGCGTTACGATCGTCCAGAACCCGCTGACCTCCCTCGAAGACGACGTTGCCGCCACCAAACGTGCGCTGGAACGGCAGGATGGTCCGGTCATTCTCGTTGGACATTCCTGGGGCGGCACGGTCATCACGGAAGCGGGCATCGACGCAAAGGTTGCTGGCCTCGTCTATGTTTCCGCTCTGTCCCCCGATGCCGGCGAGACAACGGCACAGCAATACCAAGGATTTGCTCCTGCATCGGAATTCGTCATTGAGACCACGAAAGATGGCTTTGGATATGTCAGCCCGGAAAAGTTCAAGGCTGGCTTTGCTCATGACGTCAGTGATGCGGATGTTGCATTCATGAGGGATGCGCAGGTCCCGATCAACATGTCGGCGTTCGGCACGAAGTTGGAAAATGCTGCATGGCGCACTAAGCCGAGCTGGGCCGTCATCGCTACCGAAGACAAGGCATTCGATCAGGCGATGCTGATCCACATGGCAGAGCGCATCAAGGCGAAGATCACCAAGGTTTCGGCAAGCCACGCCCTGTTCATGACGCAGCCGAAGGTGGTCGCCGATACCATTGATCAGGCCGCTAAGGCCGTCTCGGCGAAGAAGCGATGACAGACGTAGCCTCATCGGGACAGTCCGCACTGTCCCGATGGCGACGAGCAGGGGCTGTCGAACCGAGCGAGGTCGGGCCGAAGCGAGCACATGGAAGGCCGCACGATCTCGGACTGGGATCCATTGCCCGCATTCGCCCCCGGGATCCCCAGCAAATTCGCTATTGTTTTGAATCCATTCACGGAGGTAGTCACGTGAAGCTGAATAGTCATGACCAAAATGCACCCGAAAATCCGCCCATTCCTCAGAACGAGGTCGGTGGTGTTTTCGACTTCATCGTCTGCGGCGCCGGGTCCAGCGGCTCCGTCGTTGCCGCGCGACTGGCAGAGGATGGAAATGCAAGCGTCCTACTGCTCGAGGCAGGCGGTGACGATGCGGCCGAGACCGTTACAAACCCTGCGCAGTGGCCGCTCAATCTCGGCTCGATCCGGGACTGGGGTTTTGTCGGACAACCGGCACCTGGCCTGGACGGCCGACGTCTTCCTCTCAGCATGGGCAAGGGGCTCGGCGGCGGTTCGAGCATCAATGTCATGGTGTGGGCCAGGGGGCACAAGGGAGATTGGGACCACTTTGCCGCTGAAGCCGGCGATGACGCGTGGGGCTATCAGTCTATCCTCGGCTACTATCGCCGGATCGAAGATTGGCAGGGCGCTCCGGACCCAACGCGTCGAGGCATGGGCGGACCGGCCTACGTAGCGCAGCCGCAGGCGCCCCAACCGATCGCAGAGGCCTTGTTGAGTGCGGCATCCACTATCGGTATTCCCGTCTACGATAGCCCGAATGGTGAAATGATGGAGGCCCCGGGCGGCGCATCTATCGCTGAACTGCGGATCCGGGATGGCAAGCGGGAGTCTGTCTTTGGATCCTATGTCAGCCCGCTCATGTCGCGCCCAAACCTGACTGTGCTGACCGACGCACTGGTCACGCGCCTCATCTTCGATGGCAAGCGTGTGACGGGGGTCGAGGTTCTCGTCGATGATCAGTTGCGTCAATTCACTGCGCGTTGCGAAACGGTACTGTCGCTAGGCGCGATCAACACTCCGAAAGTGTTGATGCAGTCGGGCATAGGTCCAGAAGATGAGCTGCAAGCCCACGGCATTCCCGTGGTTCAACACTTACCGGGCGTTGGGCGCAATCATCAGGATCATCTCGCATTCGGGTGCACCTGGGCATATCGAAAACCAGAAGCCGTCGGTGGTAGCGGCTGCGAAGCAAAACTCTACTGGAAAAGCAACTCGCGTCTTGCGCAGCCGGACATTCTTCAGTGCCAGTTGGAGTTCGCTGTGCCGTCACCGATCGAGACGGGCCTCGAAACGCCGCAACATGGGTGGACGATGTTTAACGGTCTCGCCCAGCCGAAAAGCCGTGGTTGGCTTCGGCTCTCCGGCCCCAACGCAAGTGACCCTATCCTCATCGAACCCAATTCGTTGAGCGAACCAGAAGACATGGCTGCTGCCCTGGCCGCGGTGGAGCTATGCCGGGGATTGGGAAATAGCCACGCTTTCAAGCCGTTGGTAACGGCCGAGACTGCTCCGGGCGCGCGCAACCGATCAGGGATGATCGACTTTATCCGGCGTTCGGCGGTCACCTACTGGCATCAATCCTGCACAGCCAAGATGGGACGCGACAGCATGTCGGTGGTCGATAACGAGCTCAAAGTGTACGGTATCGCTGGCCTTCGCATCGCAGACTCCTCGATCATGCCTCGCATCACCACCGGCAACACGATGGCGCCTTGTGTTGTCATCGGAGAGCGGGCGGCCGATCTGATCCGGGAAATGCATGGTCTTACGGACTCGAGCGGAGGGTTCAATCAGCCTATATGATGAAGAGATTTATGTGGAGCTCGGCGGCCAGCATACGTGGGCCGCCGAGCATTTTGTAGCAACGGTTTGTATTGGTTCAAGGCGACCAACCTCACGGCACCTGAGCCCCACTCACCGCGACATAGACCGAATAAACCGACCGCGTCGCCGCAATAAACAGCCGGTTGCGTTGGGGGCCGCCGAAGGTGAGGTTGGCGACGGTCTGCGGTACGCGGATCTTGCCGATCAGCTTGCCCGTCGGGTCGAAGCAATGCACGCCGTCGGCGGCACTTGACCAGAGGTTCCCGTTGACGTCGGTGCGGATGCCGTCCGGGATGCCGTTGTCGATCAGGCAGAAGACGCGGCTGTTTGCCAGCCTGATGCCGTCGATCACGTCGAAAGCGCGGATGTGACGCGGCAGGCTCTCGTCGTGGCTTGCGGCCGAATCCGCCACATAGAGGATTGTCTCGTCGGGCGAGAAGGCGAGGCCGTTCGGCTGGATGAAATCCGTGACGACGGCCGCAAGCGCGCCGGTCGTCGGATCGAGCCGGTAGACGTTGCGGGTCTGCTGCTCCGGCTCGGCGCGAAAACCTTCGTAGTCCGACATGATGCCGTAGGTGGGATCGGTGAACCAGATCGTGCCGTCTGATTTCACCACCACGTCGTTCGGCGAATTGAGCCTGGCGCCTTCGAAACGGTCGGCGAGCACGATGATCGAGCCGTCGACCTCGGTGCGGGTGACGCTGCGCGTTCCATGTTCGCAGGAGATCAGCCGTCCCTGCCGGTCGCGCGTATGGCCATTGGTGAAGTTGGACGGTTGCCGATAGACGGAGACGCCGCTCTCGGGCGTCCAACGCAGCATGCGCTGGTTGGGAATGTCGCTCCAGAGCAGTTGGTTCGCGTCGTTGAACCAGACGGGACCCTCCGCCCAGCGGCAGCCGGAATAGAGTTCGTCGAGGCCGGCGCTCGTTACGATCATCTGCCGGAAGCGCGGATCATGGATTTCGTAGATGCTGGCCTCGGCCATGGCGGTCTTCCCAATTATCGCATGCCGGCCCGGCGACCGCCGGCGAGCATGATGACGCTGATGATGATGAGGCCGGTCATGATCAGGCGGATGCCCGCGCCGACCCCGTAGGTGTTGAGCATCGAGACGACAAGGAACATGAAGAGCGATGCGCCCCAGATGCCCGGCACGTTGGAATCGCCGCCGGCGACTGCCGTGCCGCCGATCACGACGACGGCGATCGACATCAGCAGATATTCCGAGCCCATGTTGAGCGCCGCACCGCCCGAGAAGCAGGCGAGCAGATAGCCTGCGACCGATGCGAGAACGGCGCAGAAGAGGTAGGTGACGAAACGCGTGCCGTCGACCGGTATGCCGGCCATGCGGGCTGCCGGCATGCTCTGGCCGATCGCCGAGATCCAGCGCCCGTAGATCGTCTTCTCGAGCAGGAACCAGGCGAGGAGCGAGACGAGGAGTGCTGCGATCGCCACATTCGGCACGCCGAGCGTGTTCGACGTGGTGAATTCCGCCAGCACGCTCGGCGGCTTGATGCGCAAGCCCCGGTTCGTCCAGATCGCCGCGGACTGCACGATGAAGCTCATGGACAGCGTGGCGATGATCGGCGGAATGCGCAGCGCCTTGATGAGCGCATAATTGCCGAGGCCGACGACAAGGCCGATGACGATGGCAACGAGAAGGCCGGGCAGGATCATGCCGTTTTCGACATTCATCAGCTTCAGCGCCACCGTGCCGGCAAGCGTCATGGTGGCGGGAACCGAGAGATCGATGTTGCCGGGGCCGAGCGTGATGACGAACATCTGGCCGATGCCGACGATGACCGAAAAGGCTGCGAAGGTGAGGGCTGCCTGCGACAGGCCAAGCGTGCTGGCGCCGAGCGTCACCATGATCGTCAGGAACCAGACGATAAAGGCGGCAAGCCACGACCAGATCCAGGGTTTGCCGAATAGGCGAAGGAGCGGGGTCATCGGCGTTTCTCCCGCTTCTCCATGCGGTTCAGCATCAGGCGGAGTGCGAGCACGATGATCAGGATTGCGCCCTGAGCCCCGATCTGCCAGTCCGGCGAGATCCGCAGGAAGGACAGGAACGAACCGGCGAGCGTCAGCGTCAGCGCGCCGATGACGGCGCCGATCGGGGAGACGCGGCCGCCGATGAACTCGCCGCCGCCAAGGATCACGCCGGCGATTGACAGCAGCGTGTAGCGTAGCGCGATATTGGCATCGGCCGAGGTTGTCAGGCCGACGAGGGCAATGCCGGCGAGCACCGCGAAGAGGCCGGCAAGACCATAGGCGGCAGCGCGCGCGCCGACAATCGACCAGCCGGCACGCTCGACCGAGCGCTGGTTACCGCCGATGCCGCGCATCAGCACGCCGAGCGACGACCGCATGACGAGAAGATGGGCGACCAAGGCGATGACGATGCTGGCGACAATCGCCATCGGCGCCAGCGGCGGCTTGACGGTCATCAGCCAGCGCACCCAGTCCGGCGCCTGCCCACCCGGTGCCGGCAGCAGCAGCACGGCAAGGCCGCCCCAGACGAAGCTCATGCCGAGGGTCACGACAATGGACGGCAGGTTACGCAGATAGATGACGACGCCGAGCGCCGCATAGGTTGCGATCGCGCCGGCAAGGATCAGGACGCCGGTCACCGGGGCATCACGCAGAAAGGTCGCGGTGACGCAGGCGACGAAGCTGACGAAGGCCCCCATCGAGAGATCGAGATCGTTCACCGCCATCACGATCATCTGGGCGATCGTCGCAAGCGCGATCGGCACAGCCAAGTTGAACAACAGGTTGAGGCCGACATAGCTCATGGCGCGCGGCTGCAGCCAGAAGACGGCGGCGAGCAGCAACGTCAGCGACAGGGCAGGAATGGCAAGACGCATGGCGTCGGACGACAGCCGGAACGTCATGCGGCGACCCCTTCGAAGGAGGCGGCAATGATATTCGTCTCGTTGACGGCATTACCGACGAGTTCGGTCGTGATACGGCCTTCGCGAAAGACGTAGACGCGGTCGCAAAGGCGGACCTCGTCCATCTCCGTCGAGTACCAGATGAAGGTGCGGCCGCGCGCCGCCTCCTCGCGAATGATCGTATAGACCTCCTGCTTGGTGCCGACGTCAACGCCGCGCATCGGGTCGTCCATCAGCACGATCGGCGCGCGCGTCGCAAGCGCCCGGGCAAAGAGCACCTTCTGCTGGTTGCCGCCGGAAAGCGACAGGATGCGGTTGTCCATATCGGGCGTGCGGATCTCGATCCGCCGCTTCCAGTCGGCGCCCTTCGTCTCCTCTGCCCCTGCGAGGATCAGCCCGCGCCGGGAGAGGTCACCGAGCGAGGCGATGGAGAAGTTGCGCAGGATGCTCCACAGCTCGAAGACACCGTTGAGGCGGCGATCGCCGGCGACGAAGGTGACGAGCGGATCGCGCTCAGGCAGCCAGTTGCCGGACTGGGCGGCATGCAGGGCGAGCAGGAGTTCGGTCTGCCCATGGCCCGCCAAACCCGCCAATCCGATGATCTCGCCCTTGCGGGCCGCAAAGGAAAGGCCCTTCGCCTGATGGGACAGAATGAGCGGAGCGGTGGATTGTTCGCGCGCCGAGCGCTGCTTGGTCTCCTCCTTCGCAACGGTGCCCATGGCTTCGACGAGGCCGTGATGGTCGAAGCCATGCGCCGGGCGCTCGGCGACGACGCGGCCGTCCTTCATGACGATGATGCGGTCGGCGGTTTCGAGGATCTCGTGCAGAATATGCGAGATGAAGATGACGGACCCGCCCATGGCGATGAAGCGGCGGACATGATCGAGCATCTGCCGGGCAAGGCTTGCATCGAGCGACGAGGTCGGTTCGTCGAGGATCACCAGCCGCGGCGCAATGCCGGCGTCGGAAAAGGCCATGGCGATCTCGACCATCTGCCGCTCGGCGATCGAAAGATCTCCCACGGCCCGGCTGCTGTCGATGCCGTGGCCGGGAAAGACGGCGTCGAGGCTCGTCTCGATGATTTTTGCGGCGCGCCGCCGCCAGCCGAAGCCACCGAGATGGCGATGCATGATGCGCGTGTTCTCGACGATCGAAAGGTTGGGGCAGAGCGAAAGCTCCTGGAAGACGCAGCGCACGCCGCGGGCACGCGCGGCATTGATGCCATAGCGCTCCAGCCGTTCGCCGTCGCTCGCCACACTTCCTTCGTGCGGTGTGAGACCGCCGTTGATCACGCTGACGATGGTGGACTTGCCGGCTCCATTGTGGCCGACAAGCCCGACGCATTCGCCCGGCATGACGCAGAGGGTCACGCCATCGAGTGCCCTAACCGCGCCGAAGCTCATCTTGGCGCCATCGACGGCGATCACCGCCTTCAAAACGTCATCCATGCTGCCCGCCATGCCCGCTTCATAAAGAATCCCGCGCGGCCATTTGCGGCCGCGCGGCAGTCGCCGGGAGATTTACTTTGCCGACTCGATGACCTTGATTGCGTCTGCCTGCGAGTATTCCACGTTGGCGACGCCGCCGGCCTGGGTATTGGCGAGGTTGGTTTCGAGATTGTCCTGGTCAATGCGCAGGAAGGGCACGACGAGGTCCTTCTTGACTTCCTTGCCGTCGAGGATCTGCTGGGCCACCCAGAAAGCGAGCGTGGAGACGCCGGGCGCGATGGAGACGGACATGGTCTCGTAACCCTTCGCGTCCTTCTGCTCCTTCCACCACTTCAGTTCGTCTTCGCGGTTGCCCATGATAATGATCGGCATCTTCCGGTCGGTCGCGGCAATCGCCTGTGCGGCGCCATAACCGTCACCACCCTGCGTTACCACGCCGGCGATGTCGGGCAGGCTCGGCAGGATGCCGGCAACAGCCTTCTGCGCCACGTCCTGCGCCCAGTCGCCGTGCACGGAGCCAACGACCTTGAACTGCGGGAACTGCTTGACACCCTCGTGGATGCCAGCCGAGATCTCGTCGTCGACGAAGACACCGGCAAGGCCGCGGATCTCGAGCAGGTTGCCGCCGTCCGGAATTTTCTTCGACAGGTACTCGACCTCACTGCGGCCCATTTCCTTGAAGTTCACGGCGATGCGCCAAGCGCAGGGTTCGGTCACGATGCCGTCAAAGGAAACGACGGTGATGCCGGCGTCGCAGGCCTCCTTGACCGCGCCGTTCAGCGCCGTCGGCGAGGCGGCGTTCAGCACGATGGCGTCATAACCCTGCAGGATCATGTTCTGGATCTGCGCCGCCTGTTCCGTCGCCTGGTTCTCGGCAGTGGTGAAAGGGTCGGCTGCGGCAACGGTGCCGGCCTTCACGGCTTCGCCTGTCACCTTGCCCCAGCTCGTCAGCATGGCCTGGCGCCACGAGTTGCCGGCATAATTGTTGGAAAGGGCGATTTTCTTGGCCGACGTGTCGGCAAAGGCGGAAACGGGCATCGCGGCGCATGCGATAGCGGCCGATGCCAGAAGCATCTTGCTGATTGTCATGTCTTCCTCCCTGATGATCGCGCCTGTCGGCGGATCGCTTCACTCCTGCCAGCCCAACTGGGTTCGAGTGAAAATTGTTCTTGCACTGAGCTTCCTCCTCTCAGTAAGGGCAGGATGCGGGAGATCGATCGGCCTGTACAGGGGCAAGGCGGCAATCCGTTTGCGGGTTTTGCGCAACAAGCTGCGGGTTTATGCAAGACGGCGGCGCTCCCGCAGGCGCTTACTGGAAAGGAGTCGCGGCGGGTTGAGGAGCCCGGCGCCGTCTCGGGGAGGAACTGACGATGCTGCATCTCGTACCCGCAGCCATGTTCGACCATTATCTCGGCATTTCCCGGCTGCTCGCGGGCCAGCTCGACTTCCGCTCGGCTATCCGTTCCGTCGCGGCCGAGGTCGCCCATATCATCCCGCACGACCACCTCGATGTCTGCGTGCTGCTTGAGGGCGGCAACTACCACACCGCTTATGAGACGGGCATCGAGACTGCCTGGGGCGGCCTTGCCGGCGCGCCTGTTGTCAACAGCCCCATCCGCTCGCTGCTCTGGGGCGAGGTGGATTTTCTGCTGGCGGACGACGCCATGACCGATCCGCGTTTCCACTTCGAGGGCGCATTCAAGCGGCCGATCGTCGAACAGTCGCTGAGAAGCCGCTTGCATGTGCCCATGAAGGTGCAGGGCACGATCATCGCAGCGCTTTCCTGTTCGTCGCACAGGGCGGGCGTCTATACGATGGAGGATATCGAACGCGCCCGCATCATTGCCGACCTGCTGACGCCGTATTTCTTCGCGCTGCAGGCAGCCGAGCAGGCGCAACGCTCGGCGATCGTCGAGGCAGAGGCCCGCGCCCGCGAGGAGGGCTTGCGGCAAGGTGCGCTGAAACTTACCGAAGCGCTGGAGCAGGAACGCCAGCGCATCGGCATGGACCTGCACGACCAGACGCTCGCCGACCTGACGCGGCTCGCCCGCCGGATCGATCGGCTGTCGCGCAACGGCGAAATGGCGCCCGAGACGTTGGAGCCGATCTCCCGTTCCCTGCAGCATTGCATGCAGGATCTGCGGCAGATCATCGAACAGGCAAAACCCTCCGTGCTCCAGCTCTTCGGCCTCGCCCAGGCGATCGAGCATCATCTGGACCGATCGACCCGCGACACGGGATCGGGGATCGAATGGGGCCTTGTCGACGAGACGCACGGCGCGCTGGAGCGACTGGAACCCACCGTCAGCGTCGCGCTGTTCCGGATCGCGCAGGAGGCGATCAACAATGCGGTGCGCCATGCCGCTCCCTTGGCCGTCATGGTGCGGCTCGAGGCCGATGACGATCGGTTGTCAATCGAAATCTCCGACGACGGGACCGGGCTCGCCAAGGCGCGGGGCCGGATCGGCGGCGGCATCGACAATATGAAGACCCGTGCGCGGCTGATTTCGGCGCGCTTCACGACCGGGCCCGGCCACAACAATCGCGGGACTGTGGTGCGCGTCGTGCTACCGCTCGCACCGCACGACCCGCCAAGCGGGCCAAACTGAGGAGAAGGGCACCATGAAGGTTCTGATCGTCGAGGACGACCCGCTGCACCGGTCCTATCTGCACGAGGCGGTCAACGCGGCCCTGCCGGAATGCGACACGGTGATCGAGGCGGAGAACGGAACCGTCGGCGAGAAGCTCGCCCGCGACCACAAGTCGGCGCATATCGTCATGGACCTGCAGATGGCGAACCGCAACGGCATCGAGGCGGCGCGCACCATCTGGAAAGAGCGGCCGGAGACCCGCATCCTGTTCTGGTCGAACTACTCGGATGAGGCCTATGTGCGCGGCGTCTCCCGCATCGTGCCGGATGGCGCCGCCTATGGCTATGTGCTGAAATCCGCCTCCGACGAGCGGCTGAAGCTTGCGCTACGCTCGATCTTCATCGAGAGCCAGTGCGTCATCGACCGCGAGGTACGGGGCCTGCAGCAGAAGAGCCTCGGCCAGACGAACGGCTTCACCGATTCCGAATACGAGATCCTCGTCGATATCGCGCTCGGCCTCACCGACCGGGCCATCGCCAAACGCCGGGGCCTGTCGCTGCGCAGCGTGCAGAACCGCCTGCAGCAGCTATACGACAAGCTCGACGTCTACCAGAGCGCCGGTGACGACCACGAGGACGGCCGCTTCAATCTGCGCGCCCGCGCCGTCACGGTCGCTTTCATGCGCAAACTCCTGAACTACAGTGCTCTCGAGCGGGCGGAGGCAGAGCTGCAGGAATGGCTTGAGGGAAAGTAGTACGCGAGGTGCGGGCCCCTACCTTCACGGCGCATGAGCCAGAGCGATCGCATCGGCGGCTTCCTCGCAGCGATCGCTAAGCGTGCTGGTCGCCACTCGAATATGATTGCTGGGCAAGACGGAGAATTTGTTGCCCGGGTTGACAGCGATATTGCGTGCGGCGAGCGTCACCATCGCGAATGGTTCGGAGACGACGGGCACCCAGAGGCACAGGCCCTGGCCTGGCGGTATCGGTATTCCCCGTTCGCTAAGTGCATCTGCAAGAGCATCGCGCCTCTGCTGATAGATCTCGCGCGCCTCGCCGATAAGCTGCCAGGTTTCCGGATCGCGCAATAGCCAGGCGGCGGCCCCTTGCAGGATACGGCTCGTCCAGCCGGCGCTGAAGGAGCGGTAAGACTGGATCTGGTCGACGATAGGCGCGGAACTCGACAGAACCGCGAGACGGAGATCCGGGCCGAGGCTTTTCGAGAGCGAGAGGATATGGATCGTCCGCTCCGCAAATCGGCCGCCCAGCGACTGCGGAGGCGCTGTCGACACGTCGCCGACGCCGTCATCCTCGATAACAAGCGTATCGCTGTCTTCCAGCACATCTCCTAGCTGACGAAGGCGGGATGAACTGACCGTAACGCCGGTCACCGAATGCAGCCGCGGCTGGAACAGAAAAGCGGCCGGACGTTGCCGCAATGCTTCGCGCAACGAATCCGGCAGGGGGCCTTCGCCGTCGCAGGCGACAGGGATGATTTTGACGCCGAGATCTTCCAGAATATCGAGCAGCCGCATCGCGGTCGGATGTTCGATCGCGACCGACGAACCCGAGGAAACCAGCGCATGCAATATCGTATAGACGGCGTTGTAACCGCCATTGGTGGCCAGAAAGGCTTCCGCCTCATACGGCCATCGCTCTGAAACGGCGTCCTTCAACTCAGCTACGATCCGGCTGCGCTCATAGCTGTTGAGATCATCGACGGACGCGCCATAGGCCATCGCTTCGGCTAGGCGGGGAAGAAGTGCTGCATCCGGCCCGGCTAAGGTAAGGTCGAGCACACCCGCCGCATAATTTCCCGAGCTGGCGAGACGCTCCGGCTTGGCGACGAAGCGGTCGCCGCTGACCCAGGTGCCGTTGCGCCCCCGGCCGCTGATGATCTTCTGCCGCCGCAATTCGCTCCAGGCTTCGGAGATAGTCGCCGGACTGACATGCAATTCGTAAGCGATATCGCGGATCGCCGGCAGGCGTGTCCCAACGGGCAGGATACCGGCACGGATCAACGCGCTCGTTTCGAGAGCGATTCCCCTGATGCTGCGGTCGGCTATTTTTTCGGCAAACCAAGAGGCTTCGACCGCGTCGCCCATTTTTACCTCACTTTAAATGTTCAATAACGTAATAACATTTGTACTCTCTATTTTGAACATTTAATTTGCCACCCGTCGAGCAATTTTGTGAGTTTTTGCATGCCTGTGACGCTTCGCATCGCCCTTAGGGACTGGGATTACATGACACCGCTTGTGCTCGGTGATGTCATTTCTTCCCGTCTCGATATCAAAGTGGATCGTGTGGGCACGCTGGTCTCCAGCCTCGCCGATGACGCAGCGCATGACGCCGCGGAAATGTCCTTCAGCCGCTATTCGCAGATGCGCCATGACGGCGATGATCGGGTTCTGGGCATGCCGAACTTCATCATGCGCGGCTTCCGCCATCGCTGCATCATCACCGCCAAGGATAGTCCGATCCGCAAGCTCTCCGATCTGGCCGGCAAGAACATCGGCGTGACCGGCTGGCGAGATTCCGGAAATACCTGGACCCGTGCCGCGTTGCGCCGGGAAGGCGTCGGCGTCGAGGATGCCATGTGGTATGCCGGGCGCCTGACCGAGGCCCATCCGATCGTCGACCGGCTCGACGGTTTTGGACGGCCTGGCCGCATCGAACCTGCTCCCGGCGAGCGTCCGATGGTCGATCTTTTGCTGGATGGCGGGCTCGACGCCGTGTTTACGCCTTTCATGCCGAAAGGTTTCTTCGACCAAGAATCGCCGCTCCGCCAGGTGCTGGATGATTTCCGCGCCGCCGAAGTCGCTTACCTCAATGAGGTTGGCTATGTCCCAGGCATGCATCTGATCGGCTTCAAGGCTGATATCGTCCAGGAGCACCCCTGGATCATGGATGAACTCAGCGAATTGATCGACGAGTCCCAGCGTCTGTGGCTGGAAAAGCGTGAGAAATACGCCGACACCACGCCCTGGATGATCGACGAACTGCGCCGCTGCGCGGCGGATCTGCCGCCGACCTGGAGGGCCAGCGGGCTTGCCGAGAACGAGGCAATGATCGCCGACTTTGCCGAGGAACTCTACGAACAGAAGATCATGCCGCGCCTTTTGACGCCCGCCGAGCTGTTTCCGTGGCACGCCAAGGCCCAGTGAACAAGGCCAATGAAACTCATCACAGGCCTCAACGTTGAATTACCATTTTCGCAAAACCAAAAAAGGGGAATGACATGCATTCGAAACTGATCGCTTCCGCCGCCCTGCTGGGCCTGATGATGACGACGTCGGTCTTGGCCCAGGAGGCGGCCGTCGCAAAGCAGACCGTCAACGACGCTCTTCGCGCCCGCCTGCCGGAGAAGATCCGCACGGACGGCAAGATGATCTCCGTCAACAACGGTTCCTTTCCTCCCTATGAGATCGTCACCGGCACGAAACTGACAGGCGCCAGCGCCGATCTTACCGATGCGATCGGCCAGATGCTCGGCGTCGAGATCGAGCACGAAACCGTCAGCGGGTTGAGCGCGTTGCTCGCCGGCATCAATTCCGGCCGATACCAGTTCGCCTTCGGCCCGATCGGTGATTTCAAAACCCGTGAAGAGGCCAATGATTTCGTCGACTGGGTGCAGGAATACGTGGTCTTCTCCGTCCAAAAGGGTAATCCGAAGGCCATCAGTTCGCTCGACAGCGCCTGCGGCAATCGCATTGCCGTCATGGCCGGCGGCTCCGCCGAAAAGGTAATCCAGGCCCAGGTGGAAAAGTGCAAGGCGGCGGGCAAGCCCGCGCCCGAAGTGCAGTCCTATACCGACCAGCCGAGCTCGATCCTGGCGGTCCGTTCCAAACGCGCCGATGCCTTCTTCTCCTCGCAGGCGCCGCTGACCTATTTCGTGTCTCAGGCAAACGGCCAGCTGGAATTGAGCGGCGTCGGCCAGAAAAACGGGTTTGAGGATCTCTATCAGGGCGCCGTCGTGCCGAAGGGCTCGCCGCTCGGCCCCGTTCTGCTCGACTCGATCAAGGCGTTGATGGATAACGGCGCCTATGCCGCCATCATGAAGAAATGGGGTCTTGAGAACAACATGATCAAGCAGCCCGGCCTCAATCTTGGTGGAGCCCTGCCGAAATGAGCAATGACCGCACGACTGCCGCACCGCCTTTGGGCGGTGCGGACTTCCGGGATGTTGCCCACGCCCACAAGCCTTTTCAAACGGGCAGGCTCCTCCTGTGGGTGGTCGTGCTGCTGATTGCCGCGAACTTCCTGTGGATCGTCGCCCATAACGAGAATTTCGGCTGGCCTGTTGTCGCGGCTTATTTCTTCGATCCGACTGTTATCAATGGCCTTTACGTCAGCCTGGGCCTGACGGTGGTCGCGATGGCCATCGGCATCGTGCTCGGCCTCGGACTGGCGATCGCCCGGCTGTCGAATGACCGGCTCGCAAGTTCGCTGGCATCGCTATTCATCTGGTTTTTTCGCGGCACGCCGCTCCTGGTGCAGCTGATCTTCTGGTACAATCTCTCGACCCTTTTTCCCGAGCTTTCGATCGCTATTCCGTTCGGCCCGACGCTCGCCAGCTGGGATACCAATTCGGTGATCACGCCGATGACGGCGGCAATCGTCGGCCTTGCCTTGAACGAAGCGGCCTACATGGCCGAAATCATTCGCGGCGGCCTGCTCTCGGTCGATCGCGGCCAGTTCGAAACGGCGGAAGCCTTCGGCATGACCAAGGCGAGGGCGCTGTGGCGGATCATCATTCCTCAGGCGATGCGCTCGATCGTGCCGCCGACGGGCAACCAGCTGATCAGCATGATCAAGGCAACCTCGCTCGTCAGTGTCATCGCCATGGCCGATCTGCTCTATTCAGTCCAGTCGATCTATAATCGCACCTTCGAGATCGTACCGATGCTGCTGGTCGCGGTCCTCTGGTACCTCTTCATCACCTCCATCCTCAATCTCGGCCAGAGCTATATCGAGGCCTATTACGGTCGCAGCGAACGGCGCAACACCGCCGCTGCCGCCAAATCCGAGACCCTTGTCGAGGAGGCAAGCCATTGACCGCTGCCGAAATTGCAAAGCCTCTCGTCAGAGCCCGCAACGTCCACAAGTCCTTCGACCAGCTCGAAGTGCTGAAGGGGATCGACCTCGACGTCATGCCGGGTGAAGTCGTCGTGGTGCTCGGCCCGTCCGGCTCGGGAAAATCGACCTTCCTGCGCTGCATCAACCATCTCGAAGCCATCAATAGGGGGTTCATCGAAGTCGATGGCGAACAGATCGGCTACCGTCTCCGCAAGGACCGGCTGGAAAAGCTGTCGAGCAACGGGATCGCCAGCCAGCGGCGCAAGATCGGCATGGTGTTCCAGCAATTCAATCTCTATCCGCACATGACGGTGCTGCAGAACATCGTCGAGGCCCCGATCGGCGTGCACGGAGAAAGTCGCAAGGCCGCGACCGAGAACGCCATGCGGCTTTTGGAGCGGGTGGGTCTGTCGGAAAAGGCGGATAGCTACCCCCGCCAGCTCTCCGGCGGTCAGCAGCAGCGCGTCGCCATCGCCCGCGCGCTTGCGATCAAGCCGAAGCTGATGCTGTTCGATGAGCCTACCTCGGCGCTTGACCCGGAGCTGGTCGGCGAAGTTCTCTCCACCATGCGCGATCTGGCCAAACAGGGCCTGACGATGATCGTCGTTACCCATGAGATCGGCTTCGCCCGCGAGGCGGCCGATCGGGTGGTGTTCATGGACGGCGGCAATGTCGTCGAGATGGGCAAGCCCGAGGATGTCATCGGCAATCCGCAACATCCCCGGACCCAGGCTTTTCTCGCCCGTTTTCTCTAACTGATGTCAGCTTCTGCTTCGACCCTCGGGCCGGAGCAATGCCCTTTTCGATCAAGACTGGATGTTTTCATGCCCACGCTCGACAATGCCTATGCCCGCGTTTCCGATTTCGAAGCCATGGAGGCGGAGCTGAAGGCGACCCGCCAGTATCTGCATGCCCATCCGGAACTCTCCTTTGAAGAAGCGGAAACGGCGCGTTACGTTGCGGAAAAGCTGGAGGGCTGGGGTTATGACGTGACCCGCGATGTCGGCGGCCATGGCGTTGTCGCCCGCCTCAGCGCCGGCAAGGGCAGCAAGGGCATCGCCATCCGCGCCGACATGGATGCACTGCCGATCGTCGAGGAAACCGGACTTGCCTATGCCAGCGGCACGCCCGGCAAGATGCATGCCTGCGGCCATGACGGCCACACGACCGTGCTGCTCGGCACAGCCGAATATCTCGCCCGCACCCGCCACTTCAACGGCACAGTGACGCTGATCTTCCAGCCGGCGGAAGAGGCGAGCAAGAATAGCGGCGCCCAGGCGATGATCGCCGACGGCCTGTTCGAGCGGTTTCCGTTCGACGCCATCTTTGGCCTCCATAACCACCCCGGCGCTCCCGAAGGCACCATCCTGCTGCGATCCGGCCCGATGATGGCGGCGTCGGACACCGTCGCGATTACCATCAAGGGCAAAGGCGGCCATGCCTCGCGGCCGCACCTGACCGTCGATCCCGTGGTCGTGGCGTGCAACCTCGTCGTCTCGCTGCAGACCATCATCTCGCGCAACCTCGATCCGACCCAGACGGCCGTCATCACCGTCGGCACGATCCATGCCGGCGATGCAGTCAACGTCATTCCGGAATATGCCAAGCTCGCATTGAGCGTACGCTCTTTCGAGCCTGGCATTCGCGACCTCCTGCAGGAACGCATCACCAAGCTCGCCCGCTCGGTGGCAGAAGGGCACAATGCTTCCATCGAGATCGACTACGATCGCGGCAATCCTGTCGTCGTCAACTCGCCTGATGAGACGGATTTTGCCCGGATCGTCGCGGCGGAACTGGTCGGCGAAGACAAGGTCGCGACCTGCCCGCTCATTCCTGGCAGCGAGGATTTCTCGCACTTTCTCGAGCACAAGCCGGGCAGCTTCCTGCGTCTCGGCAATGGCATGAATTCCGCCATCCTGCATAGCGCCAAATATGATTTCGCCGATGCCAGCCTGACGGTTGGCGCAGCCATGTGGGCAAGGCTCGCGGAACGCTACCTCCAGGATGACGCCTGAAGTTCCGATCGCCCAGCTTGACCGCGTCGCATTTGGAGCTAGCCTTTCAAGCGAGAACATCACTTTCGACATTTCTCGCCGCTATCCAGGATGCGCAGCATGATTGCCAACTATAACGCCGGTCTCGACTTGTCTTACGATCTCGAATTTTACGCATTGATGGCGGAAAGTTTCGAACGAAGCGTGAGACGCAGCCTGACGCCGGAAGGCGAGGGTGCTGAATGGCTCTACGACCAGTCGCCGGCAGTTGTTCTTGCCCACAACACCGACGCCGATCCGCGCTTCATCTACGCCAACCGCGCTGCCCAAGCCTGCTTTGAATATTCATGGGACGAGTTCGTCACTTTGCCATCGCGTCTTTCGGCGGAGGCGCCCGATCGCGCCGAACGCGAGAGGTTGTTGAATGCCGTGGCGGCCAACGGCTTTATCGCCGACTACCGCGGACTTCGCATCGCCAAGTCAGGGCGGCGTTTCTATATCGAAAAAGCCATCGTTTGGGATCTTGTCGACCGCAGCGGGTGCCGTCGCGGCCAGGCTGCGACTTTCGATTCCTGGCAAGACGTGCAGGCGGATTGAGCGCCGGCTGCGGAGACCCCAACTAGGCGCCGGATATGTCCGCAGCTTTGCAAACCATGTCGTTTGCCATTTGGTTGCCAAAAAACCATGATTGCGTCACATAGATCGCACATCGACACTCGGCATTAAGAATTGGACAACGCTGAATGCGCATAGCCTACTTTTTCCTTGGTGCATTTCTTGCAATTGCACAGTCCGCATATGCTGAAGTTGCATCACCGCCTGCTCTGGCGCCTCTAAAGCGACAGGCGCAAGCCGCCGAGTTGAGCGCACAATTTCTTTCGCGGTATAGCTACAAGCCCGTTCCACTCGACGACGCCTTGTCGGCCAGGATCATGGATCAGTTCATCAAGTCACTTGATCCGGACCGCATGCTCTTCCTGCAAGCGGACATCGACAAGTTCATGTCCGATCGCAGCGAGATCGACGATGCGATAGAACGGAAGGACTTGAAGATTCCGTTTGCGATTTTCAACGCCTATGAACAGCGCGTTGTCGACCGCATGAACTATGCACGCAGCCTGCTGAAGCAGGACTTCGATTTCAGTGCGCAGGAAAATTATTCGGTGCTGCGCGATAAAGCGCCATGGTCGCAGTCTGAAGCCGAGAGCAATGAGCTTTGGCGCAAGCGCGTCAAGAGCGACTGGTTGCGGTTGAAACTCGGCGGCAAAAACGACGCGGCCATTCGCGAAACACTCGACAAACGTTATGAAAACATACTCGAACGCGCTTACAAGTTTAAAAGCGACGACGTTTTCCAGTCGTTCATGGATGCCTATTCAACGTCGATCGATCCGCACACGGACTATTTCGGTGCGGCCGCTTCAGCCGACTTCAATGTCTCGATGAAGCTTTCGCTGTTTGGTATCGGTGCAGTGCTGCAGGAACGCGACGACTACACGACGATTCGTGAGCTCGTGCCTGGCGGGCCGGCGCAACTGTCCGGCAAGCTCGCGGTCGGAGACCGCATTACCGGCGTTGGTCAAGGCAAGGATGGGGCTATCAAAGAAGTGGTGGGCACGCGCCTTGATGAAGTCGTGCAGATGATACGCGGGAAAAAGGGCTCCGTCGTGCGGCTGGACATCCTGCCGGCAGATGCCGGAGCTGATGGCACGCATCGCGTCATCAGCCTGGTGCGCGATAAAATCAGTCTCGATAAGCAGGCTGCCAGGAAGACTGTGCTGTCCGTAAAAGTGGGCGACGCCACGCGTAAAATCGGGATCATCACGCTGCCGGTATTCTATGAGGATTTTGAAGCCAAGCGCAAAGGAGACCAGGATTACAAAAGCGCAAGCCGCGATGTCGCCAAGCTTCTCGACGAGTTGAAGGAAGAAAAAGTCGACAGCGTTCTCATCGACCTGCGCAACAATGGCGGCGGTTCATTGGACGAGGCAATTGATTTGACCGGTCTGTTCATCGGCAATGGCCCGGTGGTTCAGCAGCGCGGCAGCGATGGCAAGGTCGACGTGAGGAGCTCGGAGCTTGCAGCGCCTGTCTGGGCAGGCCCGATGGGTGTCCTGATCAATCGCGGGTCGGCGTCGGCTTCTGAGATTTTTGCCGCGGCAATCCAGGATTACGGTCGAGGCGTGATCGTCGGCGAACCCAGTTTCGGGAAGGGCACCGTTCAGACCGTCGTCGATCTTGACCAGATCGTCCGCAACAGCAAACCCGAGTTAGGGGAGCTGAAGGTGACGATTGCCCAGTTTTTCCGGGTCAACGGCGGGACGACACAGCTGCACGGCGTAACGCCCGATATCGGCTTGCCAGGACTTTCCGATCCGACGAGCTTCGGCGAGACCAGTTATGACAATGCCCTGCCGTGGGCTCAGATCAAACCTGCGAAGTACACGGCCGCCGACACTGTCACGACGTTGCTGCCGACATTGCAAAGCCGCCATGATGCGCGGATTGAGAGCGATCCGGACTTCCAACGCCTGATAAAAGACATTGCCGACCTCAAGGCGCAGCGGGAAAAAGGAATTGTTTCCCTCAATGAAGCCGAACGTCGCAAAGAAGCGACGGCGCGCGAGAAACGGTTCAAGGATCGAGCGCAAGCAAGCGGTGGCGAGGATCTTGGAGATGACGGCCTGGAGGCAGGCGAGCGCAGCCTGAGCGCTGATATTGCCATCGAGAATGCCCGCAAGAACGCAAAAGACGTCCTGCTCGACGAGGCCGCCGCCATTCTTGCCGACGAGGCCGATTTGCAGCAAGGCGCGCTGAAGGCAGCCACGAAACAAACGGGAAAAACGGACGGAAAATAGTCGATCGGGCGAGCACTTCCTTGACGGGCTGGATCACAATGCTGGACCAGTGCAGTTGTCGGCCGCCCGTGCGCTCTTCCGCACCAATTTTAGAGGGCGAACGCCGTTCACTGGGGTTGCCGCTTGACGCTCGACAAACGCAACTTCACACTTACAGTATCGAAGGTGAGTCGGACCGACTGTACCGTTTTCACATCCGTCGCTCACCTTAGAAGGAGTCGCCAGCAGGGCTGATTGGTCGAAGCGCCGACCGATGCCGGTGGGTCGCAAATAGGATCGAGGTTGATTGAGTTCGAACTCGCCGCTCCTATTTTGCTTGTGAGGTCGCGCCATGGATAAAGTGCTATCAGCAGTCGATCCTCCTCGCGACAGCCCACTTCGGAACCGGAATTTCCGATTGCCGAGCAACCGCCGGTCTCTGCTTTGGGCGGGGCTTTTGATATCAATTTTGCTTCTTGCAGGCATCGTCGTTTTTTATCGTGAGGTCCACCAGCTCGAAGATCCAGTCGGGGTCTTTGAAAACCGAGCTCTCAATAAGGCTGCCCGATCATCTCGCATAGCCGCCCGCCCTGATCCGGAAGCTCCTTCTCCCCTGCCGCCGATGTCGATATCACTGCAGCTGACCGAGGTCCCGAAGCTGGAATTGGCAAGTCAGTTTCTGCGGATGTGGCGCGTCTCGGGGCCGAATATTTGCGGTGCTCTTCGAGAGGCCGGCATCGAGATGAGCGAATGGAAAGCCGCATCGATGCGCAATCGCAGCTATGAATGTTATTTTCAGCGCATCTACGAACGGGACGAGGTGCGTCCCCTCAGCTCAACCTTCGTTAAGGTTCGTGGAGATGAAATGGGCGATATCCTTGAGATCCGCGCCAAGATCATTGGGCCGACGACCGACGCTCAGGGACGTCTCGCCCCGGCCGTCCTGCGCATTTTCGAGATCATCGTGAAGCAGGCGTGCTGGCGTGATTTCGAGGATACTCTCGCCTCGATCCAAAACCTTCGAAATGTCGAATACGAACGATTCGGCTCCTATCTCAGCTTCACGCGCGAAGCAGGCAGCGCAAATATCTTTAATTTTGTTCTTGGTCTTAAGGCGACTTCAAGTTCGCAGGTGAAGACCAAGACGTATTTTTCGACTGAGCGCTGGCTACGAATGCCCGCAGTGCTCCTGCGAACTTCATTCTCAGGGAGCGCTTGGGGACATCCATATCAGCCAATTGCGCTCAATGACGTCGCAAGTACCCGTCGCAATTCAAGATCAAGCTGGAACTGTGGCTGAACATCGACGATTTTATCATTTTAAGCGATGAAGCGTCACGCCGAGCAGCCGAGCGGGGCGCTTGGATGGATAACGGACCGGCAACGGGTCAGGAGGTCGCGAAGGATCTCGAAGTAGTGTTCGCTGAACCATTTCGGCGATGCGTCGACATTCTTCGCAGAGATGGAAGAGCCAAAGGGTACCGCCAATCGCTGCGCAATAATTCCCAATTGCGGAGTGACGCATTGAGGATCGCGAGGCGCTGACCACGATCAAGGGATGCAAACAACATAACCTTCCTTGAGTAAGCGCGGTCAAGGCCACTGAAACAACACCGAGTACTCGGCAGACTCGCAGTATTTGCGGCTATTGACGATGATCAAGAGAGTCTGGGGCAACGACTGGAGCAATGCAACCACGTCAGTATTCCAATCCCGTTGCGGTAGGGCGAATTTGTTCTCAATCCTCTTCCTGGAACACCTCCTCACGCTTCTTCTTGACGCTCGGCAGGAAGACGACAATGAGGACGGCGACCGCAATGGCCAGAAGAATGGCACTGATCGGCCGCGTAACGAAGGTCGTCGGATCGCCGCGCGACAGGATCATGGCGCGCCGGAGGTTCTCCTCGAGCAGCGGCCCGAGCACGAAGCCGAGCAGAAGCGGCGCCGGCTCACAGCGAAGCTTCGCCAGCACATAGCCGATGAGCCCGAAGAAGGCGACGGCGTAGAGATCGTAGACGTTGGCGTTGACGCTGTAGACCCCGATCGAGCAAAAGGCCATGATGATGGGGAAGAGCACGTAGTAAGGCACGGTCAAGAGCTTCACCCAGAGCCCGATCAGCGGCAGGTTAAGGATGACCAGCATCAGGTTGCCGATCCACATCGAGGCGATGATACCCCAGAACAGCGCCGGCTGCTCGGTGGCGACGTTCGGACCGGGTACGATGCCCTGGATGATCATCGCCCCGACCATCAGCGCCATGACCGGATTGGCCGGAATGCCGAGCGTCAAGAGCGGAATGAACGAAGTCTGCGCGCCGGCATTGTTCGCCGATTCCGGTCCCGCAACGCCGGCGATCGCGCCCTTGCCGAATTCCTCCGGCGTTTTCGACATCCGTTTTTCCACCGTATAGGAGGCAAAGGCCGCGAGAATGGCACCACCACCCGGCAGGATGCCGAGCGCCGAGCCGATCGCCGTACCGCGAATGACCGGCGCGATCATCTCCTTGAATTCCTGGCGGGACGGCAAAAGGCCGGTGACCTTGGCCATCAGCACCGTGCGTGTCGACTCGCCCTCGAGGTTGCGCAGGATTTCCGCCACGCCGAACACGCCGACGGCAAGCGCCACGAAGTTCAGCCCGTCCGCATATTCACGGATGCCGAGCGTGAAGCGTGGCGTGCCGGTGTAGATGTCGGTGCCGACGAGGCCAAGCAGCAGCCCGAGCGCCACCATGGCCAGCGCCTTGACGACTGAGCCATGCGCGAGTGCGATCGAGGAGACGAGGCCGACGATCATCAGCGAGAAATATTCCGCCGAGCCGAACTGCAGCGCGATTGCGGTCAGCGGCGGTGCGAAGATCGCGACGAGAAAGGTCGAGACCGTGCCGGCAAAGAACGAGCCGAGCGCCGCGATCGCAAGCGCTGCGCCGGCCCTGCCCTTGCGGGCCATCTGGTAGCCGTCGATCGCGGTCACGGCCGAGGAGGATTCGCCCGGCATGTTGATCAGGATCGCCGTCGTCGAGCCGCCGTACTGCGCGCCGTAATAGATGCCGGCGAGCATGATCAGCGAGGAAACCGGTTCAAGTTGGAAGGTGATCGGCAAGAGCATGGCGATCGTCGCCGTGGCGCCGATCCCGGGCAGTACGCCAATCAGCGTGCCGAGCAGCACGCCGATCAAGCAGAAGAGCAGGTTTTCCGGAGTGCCGGCTGTTGCAAAGCCGAGCGCGAGATTGCTGAAAAGATCCATCATCGTCTCCTAGAACCGGACCCAGGGGCCGAAGCGCTCGAACGGCAGGCCGAGCCCATAGCTGAAGACCCCAACCGAAAAGATCGTCAGCAGCAGCGACAGAACGATCGCGAAGAACACGTTCATCTTTTGCGATGCGAAGCAGGCGATGAAGGCGGTGAGGAACAGTGACGGCGCGAAGCCGAGCCCGCGCACCGTCAGCCCGAAGAATACCGGTGCCGGCAGGATGAAGAGCATGCCGCGCCAGGCAAACGGGTCGATCGGCTCGCCCTCGACCCGCAGCGCCTGAATGAAGATGATCGCGCCGAGAAGCACGAGCACGGCGGCAAGCACCAGCGGGAAATAACCGGGCCCCATGCGCACTGCCGTGCCGAGGTCGAGCCCCAGCGACTGGATGGCGAAGAAAGCGCCGGTCGCGACGAAAAGCGCGCCGCAAATCGCATTGGTGGTATCGAAACTGATGGATTTCATGGTGTCTCCTGGCGTTAAAGGCGACGCGAGATCAAACATCCCTCTCGCAGGCGGGACGCATACAATCTACCGGTACTGCCCTTGCGCAGGCCGTTGCGAAACTTCTCCCCTTCGAAAGGAGAGAAGGATGCGACGTGGATGAGGGTTGGGCATAGTTGGCCGACGCGTTACGATCTATTGCCGCACGATGCCCGCATCCTTTATGACCTTTGACCACTTGTCGATATCAGCCTTCAGACGATCGCCGATTTCTTGCGGCGTGCTGGAACGGGCCTCGACGCCGAGATCCGCAAACCGCTTCTTGACGTCGGGGTCGCCAAGAACCTCGACGAGCGCCGTGTTCAGTTTGTTCACGACGGCCTGCGGTGTGCCGGCGGGAGCGAAGATACCGTTCCAGGACGTGACATCGAACCCTTTTACGCCTTCTTCCTGGGCCGTCGGAACGTCCGGCAAGAGGATAGAACGGGTGGAGCCAGATGATGCAATCGCAGCAGCCTGGTTCTGCTGGAGTGCCGCCTTTAGCGCCGTCTGGCTATCGATGATCAGGTCAAGCTCCCCACCGAGAAGGGCAACTTGAAGATCCGGCGTGCCCTTGTAGGGAACGATCGTGAGGTCCACTCCGGCCGTCGATTTGAAGAGTTCGGCCGCAAGGTTCTGGCTGCTCCCGACATTAATGGTCCCGACATTGAGCGCGCCCGGGTTTGCGCGGGCCGCTTCGAGAATATCCTTGAGGGACTTGAATTTGCCATCCGCCTTGGTCACGAATACGAAGTCGAAGTAGGCGAGGCTGGATACCGGAACGAAATCGGCGACGGGATCGAACTGCAGGTTTTTGAACAACGGAACGCTGATTGCGGTTCCGTTCGACAGCAGAGCGAGCGTATATCCGTCTGGCTCCCCATTCAGCGCCACCCGTGCGGCGACCGATCCTCCCGCGCCAGGCTGATTCAGGATGACGATCTGTTTCCCAAGCTTTTTGCCGAGAGAATCCGCGACGATGCGCGCAGTGATGTCGGCAATTCCACCAGGGCCGAACGGAATGACAAGACTGATCTCGCGGCTCGGATAGTCGTTCTCCTGCGCCGGTGCTTCCACCGCCATCGCGAGTATTAGAACGATCGCCGGGATTATCGATTTCATCAATGTTACGATCCGCCGGGATGGCGTGCTCACTTGTTGTCCTATGCTCATGTTCCTAATCTCCTCCTCTTGATAGATGTCGATGCACGCAGCGATGTCCGTACAACCGATGCATGAATGCGTTGCGCATCCAGATTGCCGCCCACCACCTGCGTGGGATGCGTCGCCCGGCCATTCCCGAAGGCGGGTTACCGCCAATAGAGCCGCATGGGATTTTCAACCAGCAGCTTGCGCTGAAGCTCCTCGGACGGCGCGATGCGCGGGATGATGTCCACCAGCGCGCCGTCGTCGGGCATGTGGTCCTTCATGTTCGGATGCGGCCAATCGGTGCCCCACAGGACACGCTCCGGGAAGCGCTCGACCAGCGTCCGCGCAAACGGAACGACGTCGTCGTAGTTCGGCGGACCTGATCGCGACAGTCGCTCCGGGCAGCTCACCTTGCTGACAACATTTTCATGCTCGGTCATGAAGCGGATAAAGCGGCCGAACTGCGGGCCATCGACAGGCTGGGAGACATCCGGCCGGCCCATGTGGTCGACGACGACGGTCGTCGGCAGCGAGGTGAAGAAGTCCCAGCGCTCCTCGAGATCGGCCGCCTCGAAATAGATCACCACCTGCCAGCCAAGCGGTGCGATACGGTCGATGATCGCACGATAATAGGCATCCGGTTTCGGGTCGACCAGGCGGCGAACGAAGTTGAAGCGCACGCCGCGCACCCCTGCGTCATGCAGTTCGGCGAGCTCCTCGTTCGTCACCGTGTCGCGCACCGTCGCTATCCCGCGAGCACGATCGCCAGCCGCATGCAGCGCATCGACCAGGGCACGATTGTCGGCGCCGTGGCATGTCGCCTGGACGATGACGTTGCGCTCGAACCCGAGAAAATCACGCAGGGAGAACAGTTGCTCTTTGCCGGCATCGCAGGGTGTGTATTTCCTCTCGGGCGCATAGGGAAACACATCCCCAGGCCCGAAGACATGGCAATGCGCATCCACTGCACCCGGCGGCGGAATGTAGCGCGGCTTGCTCGGGTCGGGATGATAGCGGAGCCAATCGGGATCCATCTGGAAATTTGCCATCACAGCCCCCGTGCCTTGAGCTGTGCATCGAGACGCGGATAGACGCGGCGCGCGTTGAGTTCGAACACCTTCCGCTTGTCCTCATCGGATATCGTCAGAGCTTCGATATAGCGCTTGGTGTCGTCGAAATAGTGACCCGTCTGCGGGTCGATCCCGCGCACTGCGCCAACCATTTCCGATCCGAACAGGATGTTTTCCACATCGATCACCTCGAACAACAGGTCGATGCCCGGCTGATGATAGACGCAGGTATCGAAATAGACGTTCTTCATCACGTGCTCGACCAGCGGCGGCCGCTTCAGCATGTCGGAGAGGCCACGATAACGGCCCCAGTGATAGGGAACGGCTCCGCCGCCATGCGGAATGATGAACCGCAGCGAGGGGAAATCCCCAAACAGGTCGCCCTCGACGAACTGCATGAAGGCAATGGTGTCTGCGGCAATGTAATAGGCGCCGGTCGCATGCATCGCACAATTGCAACTGCCGGAAACGTGGATCATCGCGGGAACGTCGAGTTCCACCATCTTTTCGAAGAAGGGGTACCAGGCGCGATCGGTGAGCGGCGGCGAATCGAACTTGCCGCCGGAGGGATCGGGATTGAGATTGCAGCCGACGAAGCCGAGCTCGTTGACGCAGCGCTCCAACTCATCGATCGCGTTGGCGATCGAGACCCCAGGGGATTGCGGCAGCTGGCAAACGCCCACGAAAGTCTCGGGATAGAGATCGATCACGCGCTTGATCAAATCGTTGGAACGGCGCGCCCAGACCTTTGCCACCAATTCTCCGCCGATATGCGGCGCCATCGCCGAAGCCCGAGGCGAGAAAATAGTCATGTCGGCGCCGCGCTCGCGCAGCAGGCGCAGCTGGTTGGCCTCGATGGTCTCGCGGATCTCATCGTCGGAAATGTCTGGATAGGCGGGATCGATATCGCCGCCCGATTTGATGGCAGCCTCCTGTCGTGCTCGCCATTCGCCATGGAGCGCCGGAGCGGTGGTGTAGTGACCGTGGCAGTCGATGATCATAGCTTTGAGGTTCCTGTAGCGGCAAAGATGCGTTCGCCTCGGCAGCCAATCCAGCCGATGAAGGGGAAGGCATGGGCAGCCAGCCGGCGGTGGCGCGGCTTGGCTCCTGGACCAGCATTCGCTCGAGGTCGCAGCCGGCGCGGGCGCCAGCCCCTACGGAAAGCCTCCGAAGGCTTTCCAAAACCGGTGAATGCGATCGTTTGGTGTTTGCTCATGCCCCGTTCTAACGAACCGGACGATGATCAGGCATATCGGAAGGGTTCACGCTCCATTGCTTTTCCTGAAGTCCACTGCGCACAAACCGTGCGGAAGATATCCGTGAATGCCGTTTGCAGCTGTGTCGGACGCCAGTCATCGCGCACCGTGAGGCCGATCTGGCGACGCAACGACAGCCCAGCGCCGGCGATTTCGCTGAGCAGGCCAGCACGCCGCTCGAACAGGAACTGGTCGCGCGACATCAGCGTCAACCAATCGTCCTCCAGCATCAGCCCGCGGACCACCAGAACCGAACCGCATTCGATGCGTAGCCGTGGCGGCTCATGGCCGTGCTCTGTGAACATCTCCTCCCACCGATGACGCACCGGCGCGCCCGTTGCGGCGATAACCCATGGGAAATCCAATAGCCTCGAGAAGGCAAATCCCGGCTTGGACAGCAGGGGATGTCCGGCGCGACCGACGATCACCGGATCATCGATGAACAGCGGTTCCTGAGCGATGTCCTTGACCGGCGGGGGGTCGCGCATTGCCCCGATCAGCAGATCCATCTCGCCTTCGCGAAGTCTGGCCAACAGTTCCACATATGGCCCCTCCACAACGTTCACCGACGCCATTGGATAGGCGCGAGCGAAACGAGCCAATGCTTGCGGCAACAGGATTGCACGCGCCAGCGGCATGGTGCCGACAGTGACACGTCCGGCGCCCTCCGACCGCAGTGCCTCCAATTCGTCGAACCCAGCCTCCAGCTCCGATTGCGCCAGACGGGCGAACCGCAGCAACACGGCGGCCGTCGCCGTCGGCTGAACGGTACGCCCCTGCCGGACGAGCAGCGGTACGCCCAGCAACTGCTCCAGATCGCGGCTCGCGCGATGCAATGCCGGTTCAGACAGGCCAATTCGCTTTGATGCCAGCGCAAAGCTGCCTGCTTGATCGACCGCGATCAGCGCGCGCAATTGTCCAAAAGTGATGCGCCGCTCGATATGGGGCAGCGGCGGCAAGCGGGCGCCACGTCGCACGCTTTGGCCGCCGCGCGCCACATAGGCGAGCGCGCGTTCGATGCGGGCCGTGATCAAGCGCCCCGCCTCGGTGCTGGTAACGCCGCTCGGCTGGCGATCGAATAGCACATGGCCAAGCTGCGCCTCGACCTTGGCAACGGCCTGGGTCAGAGCAGGCTGCGACAAATTCATGATGTGAGACGCGCTGCTGATGCTGCCCAGCCGCGCGGCGGCGGCGACGGCCTCGAGGTGGCGAAGGTTGAGTTCGCGGTGTGCAATCATCATCACACTTCAACACAGCTTATGACCGGTGCGCAAATCAAGTTTGCTTTGCGGCTCAATATTCCCTCCCTTAATTCCCAGCCAAGACAGGAGGGAGGATCGAGCATGCCCGATGTGATGACCAGATCGAACGCGCCGATACCGCCATCATTCACGGCCCGGCAGACGCCGGAGCGGCCATCGTCCACGATGTGCAGGGACGCACGGGACCGCTGGCCGGTTAGTTGCCGGCCGATCTTTGCGGGTGCCCGCATCGCTGCTTCCGCAGTCACCGTTTCGGGGCCGCCGGGCGCGCCAATTGAACGGTACAGTTGCCATTGAACAATTGAAAGATGGGACATCATGGCCAGGCGGCAGCTTGGGAGGAAATAAAACATGACGTATTTGGAGGCGAGTAAAACGATGACACCTGAAGGTGAGACGCAAAAACCGGCGGGCCGCTTCAGCCTCCTTGGCCAGTTGTGGTTTCAGGTGCTGGCAGGGACGCTGCTCGGCATCCTCCTCGGTCATTTCGCGCCCGCCACTGCGGTGGCGATGAAACCTTTCGGCGATGCCTTCATCAAAATGATCCGCATGATGATCGGGCCGATCATCTTCGTCACCGTTGTGCATGGTATCGCCGGCATGAACGACATGAAGAGCGTCGGGCGTGTCGCGCTGAAATCCATCATCTATTTCGAGGCGATCACGATCTTGGCGCTGATCTTTGGACTGATCGCAGTCGATCTGTGGCGTCCGGGCGAGGGCATGAACATCGACGCTGCCGCAATCGATACCGCATCGATCAAGACCTATCTCGCGACGGCGCACGATCAGTCCATTTCAAGCTATTTCCTTGACATCATCCCGGACACCTTCGCCAGCGCGCTGACGGAAGGACACGTTCTGCAGGTGCTGTTTATCTCTGTCCTGTTCGGTATCGCCATCGCCGCCATCGGAGAGCGCGGACGCCCGGTGTTCCAGGTGATCGAAAGCGCCTCGCAAGGGTTCTTCAAAATCATCGGCTACATCATGTACTTCGCGCCGCTCGGCGCCTTCGGCGCAATTGCCTTTACCGTCGGTCAGTTCGGCACCGCCTCGCTCTGGTCGCTGGGCGAGTTAATCATCGAGTTCTTCGTCGTCTGCGCACTGTTCACAACAATCGTCCTCGGCAGCGTCGCCCATTGGTGCGGTGTCAGCCTGTGGCGGCTGCTAGGCTATCTCTGGGATGAAATCGTCATCGTCGCTGCGACCACCTCGACCGAAACGGTGCTGCCGCGCCTCATCCAGAAGATGCGCAAGGCCGGCTGTGAGGAAAGTGTGGTCGGCTTCGTCATCCCGGCCGGCTATTCGTTCAATCTCGACGGCACATGCCTCTATCTGACCACCGTCGCGGTGTTCCTGGCACAGGCGACGAACACACATCTGACCTTCTGGCACGAACTCGGCCTGATCGCGGTGCTACTGCTCACCTCGAAGGGAGCGGCGGGCATCGCCGGAGCGGCCTTCGTTGTACTGGCGGCAACCCTGAACACCACCGGAACCATCCCGGTCGCCAGCATCGCGCTGATCCTCGGAATTCACCGCATCCTCGCCGAGGGGCTGACTTTTGTTAATCTGATCGGCAATGCGCTTGCCACCGTCGTGGTCGCCAAATGGGAGGGCAAGCTTGACGAGCAGCTACTGGCCACCACTATCGGCAACGGCCGCTTGCGCGCCAGGCACCAAATCCCCGCCGCTGCGTTGTGACATGGTGAAAGACTCAGCTCTGGTTTGCGATCTATCCTATTTGGAAACCGATGTGTCGCATGTTTCATGCTTTTGCGAGCGCAGGGCCAAGCGCGGTCGTCTTCGGTAAATCCGGCCGAGCGTAGCTTTAAATTCACAAAACACACAGCGCATCGACATAGAACGTTCGCTTTGGTAGCGACCACCGGCAAATCTCACCAAGGCGAACCGGCGGCCGGATCTGTGTGCTGCCGGCGGGAATACCGGGCTGAACTGCGACATCACTACGTCATCAGTCAAGCTGTTTGCCAACAGAACTGCGGAGAGCTTTTTTATTTCCGCGGCAAAACCTATCTACAAATTCTCGGCGGGATTGAGGACAACCGCCGATGCCGCCGAACGCATGGACAGGCCCGGAAAAGAACTTATCTTCGAGGGGCCTTCCTTTCTGGAAGCCTCGAACCGAACAGCACGGGCAACGATCCATGACCAAAGGCTCCGATCTTCTAGTGGCAGCGCTTGAGAACGAAGGTGTCGACCGCATTTTCGGCATCCCAGGCGAAGAGAATCTCGACGTCGTCGAATCCATCCGCAAGTCGTCGATTGAGCTCGTGCTCACCCGACACGAGCAGGCAGCAGCTTTCATGGCGGCGACCTATGGCCGCCTGACAGGAAAGCCCGGCGTCTGCCTGACGACGCTCGGGCCTGGTGCTCTTAACCTCTCGACGGGTGCCGCCTATGCCTTGCTCGGCGCGATGCCGATGGTGATGATCACAGGTCAGAAGGGGATCCTCTCGTCCCGCCAGGCGCGTTTCCAGGTGGTCGACGTCGTCGCGTCGATGAAGCCGCTCACCAAGCTCGCAAGGCAGATCGTGTCGCCGCAGATGATCCCGACGACGGTCAGGGAGGCGTTCCGCATCGCCCAGGAGGAAAGGCCGGGGCCGGTGCATCTGGAGCTTCCGGAAGATATCGCGGCCGAAGAATGCCAGGAGGTGGCGCTGATTGCGCCGCATCAGCTCGAACTGCCGACGGCAAGCGATGCGGCCCTCGATCGCGCCGCCGCTCTCATCGCCGCAGCCAAACGTCCGCTTCTGATGTTCGGGGCCGCCGCCGCCCGTCCCCGCTCGACCTCCGACATCGCGCAATTCGTGATCCGCACCCGCATTCCGTTCTTTACCACTCAGATGGGGAAGGGAACGGTTCCCGGCGGAACCGAACTTTATATGGGCACCGCCGCGCTGTCGGAGCGGGATTATGTCCACGAGGCCATCGAACAGGCTGACCTCATCATCACGATCGGCCATGACACGATCGAGAAGCCACCGTTCATCATGGGCAAGGGCGGCCCGAAGGTCGTTCATGTCGGATATCAGCCGGCGACCGTCGAGCAGGTCTACTTCCCGCAATCCGAAGTCATCGGCGACATCGGCCCTTCGCTGAAGGCGCTGGCGGATCGCCTCGAGGGCAAGCTGCCAAACGCGCAGGCGCTTCTTCATCTCCGGGAACGCATTCTCGAGCGCATCGCCGCGCGGGCGACGGAGGATCGCTTCACGCCACAGCGCCTGGTTCACGACATAAGAGAGGTGATGCCAAATGATGGCATCCTGGCGCTCGACAACGGCATGTACAAGATCTGGTTCGCCCGGAATTACCGCACGCGGATGGCAAACACGCTGCTGCTCGACAATGCTCTTGCAACGATGGGAGCGGGGTTGCCTTCGGCCATGGTTGCCTCGATGCTCTACCCGGAGCGGCGGGTCATGGCGATCTGCGGCGATGGCGGCTTCATGATGAATTCCCAGGAACTCGAGACGGCTGTCCGGCTGAAGCTCAACCTCGTCGTTCTTGTCATCGAGGACAATGCTTATGGGATGATCCGCTGGAAGCAGGCGGTGGACGAGTTCCCGGATTTCGGGATGACCTTCGGCAATCCCGACTTCGTGAAATATGCCGAATCCTACGGCGCCAAGGGAACCCGGGTCGACGATATCGGCCAGTTCAAACAGGTTCTCGAAGAGGCATTCTCCGGAGGCGGCGTCCATCTGGTGAACGTCCCGGTCGACTACTCGGAAAATGAACGCGTGCTGGTAAAGGAGCTTCGCGAACGGCTCCCCGCGATATTGGAGGCCTGAGATGCCGCCTGCCATGAAGGTCCACAGGCGTTCGACCGCGAGCCGCGGAATTGCCGGCAGACGACGCGGCACGATGGAACAGATGCCTACCTCCTTGAACGGCGACTGGGGAATATGATGTCGAGCATCACTCAAAATTAGACAAGCATTGGATAACAGCTTGTTCAGCCAGGATCGACTTGCCTCGCCTGTTGTCGGGAGGCATGGTCTGTCACGGAACAACGGAATCACGAAACTACGGACGAGAGGTCCTTGACCATGCTCGAAAGCTCGCAGCGCAGCGCAAACATGGCTGATTGATGTTTTCCTTCCTGCACAGTTCGGACCTTCATATTGGCAAGCGGTTTGGCAATCTTCCGGAGGATTTGAGAGGGCGCCTGCGCGAGGCGCGGCATGGCGTGATCGGGAGACTCGCCAGTGCGGCACGAGAGCATGGGGCTGGTGTCATCCTGCTCGCGGGCGACACCTTCGATACCGAGACGCCGACACCGGCCGTGCTTCGCCAAGCGCTTGGCGAGATGGCCCGGAATTCACCGCTGCGTTGGGTTCTGCTTCCGGGCAATCACGATTCACTGCTGGCGGACCAGCTCTGGAGTGCTGCGCGTGGCGTGGTGCCCGACAATGTCATCCTGGCGACGGAAGCGGCGCCCCTTCCGCTTGGACCTGATGTCATGCTGCTGCCGGCGCCTTGCACGACCAGGAGGCCGGGCCGCGACCTGACCGAATGGATGACGGGTGCCGCCACACCGGACGGCGCTATCCGCATCGGCCTCGCCCATGGCCCGATCCAGGAATTTTCGGAGGATGCCACGGCCACCAACGTGATTGCGCCGAACCGCGCGGCGCTGGCCGGCCTCGACTACATGGCGCTCGGCGATTGGCACGGATCGGTGGCGGTGGACGCCAGAACATATTATAGCGGCGCGCCCGAGCCGGACCGTTTCAAGCATGACCGGCCGGGGCAGGCGATGGTCGTTTCCATTGCCGGGCAGGGAGCGATGCCGACGACGACGGCAGCAGTGACCGCCAGCTTTTCCTGGCAGACATTGCAGCTTCCGCTGCTGGCATCGGAAGACGGTGTTGAAGCGCTGAAGGCGGCACTGCCGGAACCCTTCGCGCGGCGACAAACCCTGTTGCGCGTCGCGCTGTCCGGCCGTGCCCGATTGAACGGGCGCACGGCAATGACCAGCCTGCTGCAACAGGTCGCGCCGGAATTTGCGCATCTGGAGATCGATACGGAACTGCTGGGGACCGATTGCGAGAGCGATGATCTCGAGATCATCGACCGAGCCGGTGCGCTACGCGATACTGCGGATTTGCTGCTTGCCGAAAGCCTCGACCAATCCCGCTCGGGCGATGACAGGGGCGTGGCGCGCGAGGCGTTGATCCGCCTGTTTTCCTATTGCGAGGCGATTGATCGATGAAACTCAACGCTCTTCGCCTTCACAATGTCAAACGCTTCGCCGGCCGTGGCATAGCCATCGAGGGCATTACCGACGGCGTCAATGTGCTGAGCGCTGCCAACGAACACGGCAAATCGACCTGTTTCGAGGCGCTGCATGCGCTGTTCTTCCAGCCGCACGGCGGCACGCCAAAGAGCGTACAGATGCTGCGTCCCTATAGCAGTGGCAATCCGATCGTCGAGGCCGATATCACGATCGAAGCCGGCCGCTATCGCCTGACGAAGCAGTTCTATGGCGGACGGCGCGCCAGCGTCACCGATCTCGGCAGCGGCCGGCTCGTCGCCCAGGCCGACGAGGCCGAGGCTTTCATCGGCGATCTCATTTCCGGCGGAACTGCCGGCCCGGCAGGCCTGCTCTGGGTGCGCCAGGGCGTCACCGGCATCGAAAATCGTAGCAAGAGCGAGGAAGAAAACGACAAGCGGGTGCGCGAAAGCCTGTTGTCTTCGGTGCAGGGCGAGGTGGAGGCACTGACGGGCGGACGGCGCATGTCGGCGGTGCTCGAAGCCTGCGAGGATGAACTCAATCGCCTGGTCACCGCGACGCTCCGGCCAAAGACCGGAGGCCGCTTTGTCGCCGCGCTCGACGATCGTGACCGGCTGCAGGCGGAGGAGGCGCGGCTGGCCAAGGAGGTGGAGATGCTGCATGGCGCACTCGACCGCCGCCGCTCTGTGCAGGCGAGACTCAGCGAACTGGAAAATTCGGACGAAGAGGCGGGCCGGAAGGCGGCGATTGCCAATGCCGAGTCGGTGCTCGAGGCCGCTAAACTGCACGACAGGGAACTCAAGGCACTCGATGCCGAAGCTGCCCTGGCCGCCAGCCGTCGCGATGAGGCGCAGCAGGCATTCGACCGCTTCCACGCGGCATTGAACCGCAGTGACGAACTCGCGCGGCGTTTCGCCGTGACGGAAAAAGAGCTTTCAAATGCAGCCGAGCGACGCGCGGCATCGCTGGCCGAAAGCGAGGCAGCAACGGCGGAGGTTCAGGCAGCCGAAGAGGATGAGCGGGTAAACCGCGAATGGCTGGCCCGGCTGGAGGCAGCACTGCGTTCGCGCCATGCCGCAGAGCGGCTGGCGGAGGTTCGTCTGCATCTCGACCAGGCGGAAGCGGCGCGGCGGCAGATCGAGGACGCGGAGGCTGCACATGCATTGCTCGCCATTCCAGCCGATGCGATCGAACGGCTCGAAGCGTTGGATCTCAAGATCGTTGGCTTGCGTGCAGCAGCCGAAGTCGGTCTTCCCAGGCTCAGGATCGACTACCTGAAAGACGCCTCCGGCTCGGTGAGCATGGATCGCCAACCTTTGCCGGGGGGCGAGGACAAGAGCTTTGCCGGGGTGGCGAAACTCGACATAGCAGGCGTCGGTACGCTGACGATCCATTCCAGCCGGCAGGCAGAACAGGACGGGGCGCTCGAGACCGCGGAAGCCACGCGCCAAACATTGCTTGCCAGGCTCGGTGTCGATAGTTTGCGGGCGGCGCGACAGCGCGATATTGCCGCCCGGAACAAGCACGAGGAACTGGTGCGGGCACGGCAGCGGTTCGCCGACGTGGCTCCGAATGGTATCGACCAGCTTCACCTCGATGCCGCACGCTTTGCGGTACTCAGCCAGGGCCCAGTCGAACTCGACACCGACCCGGAGGAGGTGCGCGCCCGTCTCGCGGATGCGACGCAGCGTATCGACCTGGCGCGAAACCGGGCCCGGGAAGCGTCGATGATGCGCATGGAGGCCGGCGAGGCAATATTGCGTGCGCAGACGGAGCACGCCAAACTTGGTCAGGACCTCGAGGCCATCGTCGCGATCATCGGTCCCGAAGGCAGCCGAACGGAATTGCAACGGGACCTTGCGGCAAAGCTTTCCAGCGCCAAAGAACAATGCGACGCGGTTGAGCTCCGGGCCGGGCCTTTGCGCAGGGCCGGGCGGGACCTCGCCGGCGCGGAAGCCGCTCTTGCCAGGGCACGTTCGGTCGCCGACGCCGCAGCACGTGAAATTGCCAGGTTACGCGAAGAGCTTGCCGACCTCGGCGGTCAAATTCGTACCCGCTCAGACAGTGCGGTGGAAGAAAACTGGTTGGAAACTCGCGGTTTGCTTGACGCTGCGCGGGAACAGGTAAAGCGGTTCGAGGCGGAGGTCGCCGTCCTGGATCGCCTGCGCAAGGCGCTGACGGCGACGCGAGCAGCCGCGCGCGACCTCTATCTCAAGCCTGTCATGAGCGAACTCGCCCCGCTGGTCGGCCTGCTGTTCGACGACATCTCGATTACCTTCGACGGCGACACCTTGCTGCCGCAGATCGTGCGCCGCAACGGCCTGGACGAGGATGTCGATCGGCTGAGCGGCGGCATGCGGGAGCAGCTCTCGGTGCTGACCCGCCTTGCGTTCGCCCGGCTGCTCGCCCGCGACGGCCGGCCGGCGCCCGTCATCCTCGATGATGCGCTTGTTTATTCCGACGACGACCGGATCGAGCGGATGTTCGATGCGCTGCACCGCCAGTCACGCGACCAGCAGATCCTCGTCTTCTCCTGCCGCCAGCGCGCCTTCGCCAAGCTGGGCGGCAATGTGCTCACCATGCAGCCATGGCAGCCGGATTAGGGCGAGCGGTCGATCCTGTCGTCTGGTTTGAACCGTTTGCTAATTGTCGTCGAAGCTGACGTCCTGGCCGCGATGGAAGACACGCAGGATAGATACGATGTTCTCTTCCACCACAAACGCGATGCTTGCCTTGCCGCGATACGCAACGACGCGCAGTCCCGGCCGCAGGTCGTCACGCGCGGCGCCCCGCTCGGGAAACGTCTCAAAGCTGAGGCAGTAATCCACAATCTTACTGACGTAGTTGCGAGCCGTCTCCGGCCCGGCCTCGTCTATCAGATACACCAGCAGGGTTTCGAGGTCGTCGCTCGCCTCGGGCGCAAAAATAACGGTGCAGTTCATGCCCTGCGTTATTTCTTGGCGTGAGCGGCTATACGGGCATCGAGCCGCTGGCGAACTTCCTCGGCGGAGAGGGCGCGCTCGGGGTGGGCTTTCATTTCGTCATAGGTAGGCAGGACCTCATCGCGTAGCCATTTTTCAACGGCGGCGTCGCGGGCGGCCAAGGTGCGTAGGCCGTCACGGATAACTTCGCTCTCGGTCGCATATTCGCCGGAGCTGACTTTGGCCTTCACCATTTGCGCCATTTCCAGCGGGAGGGTGATAGTGAGAGGTTGGGTTGTGCGCATGGTGTGTATCCTCGTTATCTCCTTATAGCATGCCGTATGATTAAATCATACGCTTTACATATAAGCGATCCTTGGAGCGCTGATCGCGAAAATGGCTTGTTAGGCGCGACACCACGCTCAGGCAGGGTCTACGCCTCGCTCAAGCCACAGATACGCAGCAGCCGTCCAGGAAAAGCCGAGGCCGCCGCAGCCTTCGCCGGTGACGGGGTCGAAATATTCGGCAAAACCCTCCGTTTCGATCGCCGTGACAGTGGATTTTCGCAGCTCTTCGGAGGCATCCGCATGGCCATTGCGTTTGAGGCCGTTGATCAGAAGCCAGTTTATGATCGCCCAGGCGGGGCCGCGCCAGTAACGCTTCGGTTCCCAGCTTGCGCTGCCGGGCTTGGTTGTGGGGAAGGCGACCTTGAGGCTCTTGGACCAGGCCCTCATCTCGTCAACCAACGCATCCGCGATCGGCTTTTCGAGGTCTAGTGAGAGTAGGGGGATGAAGCCGGCTTGAGTCGCGGCCTCTATATCCTCGCCGGAGACGAGATCGCGCGAGACGAAGCGTGACAGGGCGGGGCGCCACTGGGCGAGGATAGCCTTGCGGGTCAGCGCATTCAACGCGGCGATCTCGGCGACATCGTCCATCCGGCCAAACTCGCGGGCGAGGGCTTCCAAATCTTCGCCGGCCTTGAGCAGGATGGCGGTCGTCTGGATCTCCGCGACCTTGAACGGTGCCTTTTCCCATTGTTTCGCCGGATCCCAGCCGCAAGCGGCATAAGTATCGACGAGATGGATGAAGCGGCGGTAATCCTCGTCGCGCGGACGCATGTCGGCATCGACATGGCCGGTATCCTTGCGCACGACGGGGGTATCGGTGGTGGTGGGTACACGAGCGAGCGCGATGTCCCAGGCGGGAGAATTGTCGCTGCCGCTTTCCCAGGGATGCAGGAGTGCGACGAGGCCGGTGCCTTCGGGGTCGCGCGCCGAGTACCACCAGCGATGCCATTTCAGCGCCGCTTCGTAGAGGGGGAGAGTGCGCGCCTCGGCATCCTTGCCGGCGGCCTCATACAGCTTGCGCAGTGCGATCGCGAAGACCGGCGGCTGGGTTATGCCAGAAGTCGGGGTCGGATGCTTCGTACGCCAGACGTTCGGCCCCGGGAAATAGGTATCGCTGGGCGCGTGGAAGACGATATGCGGGATCATCCCGTCCGCCCACTGGCCCTCGACCAGCCGCTCCAGCTCCCGATAGGCGCGATCGGTATCGTAGAGCGCAAAGCCCATGGCGACGAAGGCGGAATCCCAGTTCCACTGGAAGGGATAGAGCCGGTCGGTCGGCACGGTATAGCCGCCGCGATCGTTCACGGCGAGGATGCGCTTCGCCTGGTCGATATGCGTGTTCATTCTGGATGCTCCGGTATTCTTAGGCCAGGACGGCCGGAAAGGACTTGCCGCTTTCGGGCGAAAGCCAGGTAATGCGTTTCTGGTCGAGCTTCAGGCCGATCGTGTCGCCGCTCTTCACGGTTTCCGAGGCCGGCAGGATGACACGGACCGGCTGGTCGTGGATCGAGCCGGTCAAAAGCAGGTGCGAGCCCATCGGCTCGGCAACGCGCACCCGCATTTCGAGACCCTGCGGCAATGGCGCGAGTTCGACGGCCTCGCCGCGCAGGCCGAGGATGATTTGATTGCCGGATTCCTGCGGCGCCACAAGCTGTTCTGTACCGGCCGCCACCTGGCCGTTCGAAACCGGCAGTTGGATGAAGTTCATCGGCGGGTTGCCGATGAAGCCGCCGACGAAACGTGTCGCCGGATGATTATAGATCTCGACCGGATGGCCGACCTGCTCGACCACGCCGCCATGCATGACGGCGATGCGGTCGGAAAGGCCCATCGCTTCCGTCTGGTCGTGGGTGACGTAGATGGTGGTGGTGCCTGCCGATTGCAGCACGGTCTTGAGTTCGGTGCGCATTTCCAAGCGGAGCAGCGCGTCGAGGTTCGAAAGCGGCTCGTCCATCAGGAGAACCTTCGGTTCGACGGCAAGGGCGCGAGCGACCGCGACGCGCTGGCGCTGGCCGCCGGAAAGCTTGTTCGGGTAGCGGTCGAGATATTGCTCGATATGCAACAGGCCGGCGGCCTTCTCGACCTGCGCCTTCACGCGTGCGTCGTCGGCCTTCTGCATCCGCAGCCCGAAGGCGACGTTTTCGTAGACCGTCATATGCGGAAAGACGGCATAGTTCTGGAAGACCATCGCAAGGCCGCGATCCTTGGGAGGCAAGCCGATCACCGACTTGTCGCCGATACGGACATCTCCCGATGTTGCCGTCTCGAGGCCGGCGATGATGCGCAGCAGCGTGGTCTTGCCGCAGCCGGACGGGCCGAGCAGCGAGACGAATTCGCCGTCGTTGATCGTCAGCGAGACCTCTTTCAGCGCCTGGAAGGCTCCGAAGCTCTTGCGAATGCGGTCGATGACAATATTGGCCATATCTCTGGTCCCGTTATTTGGAGGAAATGCCCCAGATCGCGAAGAGGTAGCGCCTGACCGCGAAGATGAAGACAACCGAGGGAAGGATGAGCATCAGGCCCCCGGCAAAACGGTAATGCATCGGGCTTTCCGAAAGCACGGTCAGCAGGTAGGCGGTCAGCGTGCGGTTGCGCACCGTCAGCACCGAGGCGGCAAAGACCTCGTTCCACGAGATGACGAAGGCAAAGACCGCGGTTGCGACGATGCCGGGAAGCGCCAAGGGTGCCACCACCTTGAAGAAGGCCTGGATGCGGGTGCAGCCGAACACCCAGGCGGCTTCCTCCAACTCCTTCGGCACGCCGAGGAAAATCCCTTGCGTGACGAGTGCCGCGAAGGGCAGCGCCAGGACCGTATGGATGAGGCCGACGCCGACGATCGTATCGTAGAGGCCGAGCCGGATGAAGGAGACCGTCAGCGGCAGCGCCAGGATTGCCAGCGGAAAGGCGCGGGTCAGTAGAACCAGAAGGCGGTAGCTGTCCTTGCCGCGGAAATCGTAGCGGGCGAGCGCGTAACCTGCCGGCGCGCCGAGCAAGATTGAAAGCGCCACAGTGATGCTGGCTGCCCCCAGCGAATTGAGGAAGGACTGGACGACGCCCTCGGTCTTCAGGAAGAGAATGAAGGGCTCCAGCGATATGCCCGTGGGAAGCCCGGTCTTCGGCCAGATGTAGACGCCCTGCCGACCGCCAAGCGCGCCGAGCGCGACCAGATAGATCGGCACCAGCACCCAGGCGCAAAGCGCAGCGATGCCGCTCCACAGCAGCCAGCGCCGCGAGGAGACGAAGCCGGCGGCTTTGGGTGTGTCTTTGGCCGTACTGATGGTATCCGTGGTCATGGCAGGCGCTCCGGATCGACCTTCAAGACTTTCAGATAGATGAGCGTGGCGGCAAGCGAGATGATCATGATCAGCACCGCATAGGCAGCAGCGACGCTGTAGTTCTGGTTCTGGTTCTGCCAGTTGTAGGCCTCGCCGACGAGAACCGGAAAATTGCGCCCGCCGAGCGCATAGACCACCGCGAAGACTTCGAAGGCGAGCACGGTGCGCAGGATGAGAGCCGATTGCAGGGCGGGGCGGATCAGCGGCAGGGTGATGCGCCAGAAGCGCGTCCACGGGCCTGCGCCGAAAATTTCGGCGGCCTCCCTGAACTCCTTCGGCACCTGGTTGAGACCGGCGACGATGATGACCATGACGATGGCCGTGCCGCGCCAGATTTCGGCAACCGCAATGGCGATGAAGAGCGCGACCGGCGTCTGGTAGGAGAGCCAGCTTGCCTGCCTGCCGATGATGCCGAGACCGAAGAGCAGCGAATTCAGATAGCCGGTATTCTGCAGGATCGACAGCCAGACGAGACCGGCGGCGAGGTCGGAAATGCCGAGCGGGATCGTCCAGATCCACAGGATCGTCTCGCGCCCGCGGCCGACCTTGGCGACCATCGTGCCCATGGCAAGCGCAATGGCGATCTGCACCGGCACGACCGCGATCGTCAGCAGGAAGGTATTCTTCACCGAGCGGGTGAAATTGATGTCGGTTACCATGCGCTCGGCATTCGCGAGCGACAGCGCGCCATTGTCCGAAACCGCCAGCCAGATCGTCTGCACCAGCGGCACGACGAAGAGCAGCGCCAGAAAGGCGACGGATGGCAGGATCAGCAGATAGGGGATCCAGGGTCGGCTATTGGTCATCGGCTCCGGCCTTGACGAGCAGAGTGTCGGAAGAGCGCCCGGGCATTCCGCCCGGACGCTTCTCAGGTAGATTTATTCGACCGGGCAGGGGCCGTCGCTCTTGGCATCGGGCGCCCAGCAGGCAGCCTTCGTATCGGCCATCAGCTTGGCCATCGTCGCGCCCTGGGTCTTCAGCACGTCTGCAACGGGCTCGTTCTGCAGCACGATGCGCTGGAAACTGTCCATGTAGACCTTGTTGAACTCGCCGCCCTTGTCGCCGAGACCGACTGGGAGCAGCGAGATGACCGCGTCCTTGGAAGCCTGGGTGGCCGTGACCGCACCGGCAAGGAGGGCGACGCCGGCATCGAGATCCGGCGGCAGCTTGACGTTGAGGGTCGGGAAGAAGCCGACCTTGGAGGCGGTCAGGAGCTGCGTGTCCGGCATGGACAGGTGTTCGACGATCTTTTCTGCGCCGGCTTTGTCAGGCGCGCCCTTCGGAATGGCGAGACCCGCGACGACAGGCATGTAGCCGCGACCTTTGGGACCCGCGGGGGCGGGGAAGACGACATAATCATCCGGTGCAGCGGAAATGGCATTCTTCAGACGGGCGATATGATCCCAGGCGACCATGACTTCGCCGGCAGCGAGCGGCTCCTGCATGAAGTCGTAATTGGTCGAGTTCGGTGTCACATAGGCCCACAGCGCCTTCAGCTTTTCCCAGCCGGCGGCAGCATCGGCACTCTGGAAGGTGCGCACGACACCGCCGGTGAAGGACGGGTAGAAATAGCCCTGGAAATAACGCGCCATCAGCCCCTTCGGGCCGGCCGGGAAACCGATCTGCGGCTGGCCCGTCGCCTCCTGCATATTCTTGCCCCACTCGATCAGTTGATCGTAGTTCAGCGCGTTCACGTCGGCGCCGGCAGGCAGGTATTGCAGCGCTTCCTTCTTGGCAGCCATCACATAGGTCGCCTGCATCCAGGGGATGTACTGCTGGGTCGACTTGCCGAGCTTGCCAAGGTCGAGCAGCGACTGTGGCATGCCGCTCGCGGCCAGCTTGTTGGCGAGATCGTCGAGCGGCTCGAGCGTGTCCTTGTCGGCAAGGGGCGAGAGCTCGCCATGCAGCGCACCGACGAGGCTAACGGTGTGTTTGCCGGCCTGACGTTCGGCCTCCATGCGGACGGCAAACTGCGGCGGCTCCTCGACCACGTAATCAACCGAGCCGACGTCCTTCAGCAGCTCCTCGCGCACGACGGTCGCTTCCTCGATCGGACGAAGCTGGGTGGACACGAAAACCGTCTGGGCAAGCACAGGCGAGGCGAAGGCCAGCACGGTGGAAGCCAGAATTCCAAATGACATGATATGTTTCATCTTCTCCTCCTTCATTGTTCTTTGTTTGAGATGCACTGCTGTCTATGCCGCCCTAAGCGGACGGCGGTGGCTGTCGCGATCGACGAATTCGATCGCGTGAAGCTCCTGGAGTTCTTCGGCAGGCTCGCCTGCAATGGCGCGCAGCAGCAGCGAGGCGAAGCTCGCGCCGAGGTTTTCACCGGTCATGCGCATGGTCGAGAGCGGCGGGCTGGTAAATGCGCCCATCGCCAGGTCGTCATGGCCGACAATGCTGATCTGGTTGCCGCCATCGAGCTCGCGTAGCGCCCGGAGTGCCCCGATCGCCATTTCGTCGGTGGCGCAAACGAGTGCGGTCGGACGCGAGGGTTGGCGCAGAAGTTCGAGTGCTGCGAGATAACCGCCCTGTTCCAGCGGCGCGCCTTCGGCACAAAGGTCGGTGGCAAGGCCGCATTCCTCCATCGCCGCCCGCCAGCCGCGGCAGCGGTCATGTGCAAAGTAATATTCCTGCGGGCCGGCGATGTGGCCGATGCGGCGGTGGCCGGCGGCATGGAAGCGCAGCGTCGCGGCCCGGAATCCGGCAAAACCGTCGCCGTCGATATAGGGATGGGGCAGCAGGCTTTCGGTGCGGCCATTGGTGACGAAGGGAATGCCGCGCGACTGCAGGAATTCGACGCGCTCGTCTTTCCGCTTGGTGCGAACGAGAAGCATGGCGTCGACGCGGCGGCCATCGACGAAGCGGCGGCAGATGTCGAGCTCGCTCTCGCCGCGCGGCACCGGCGCAATCACCAGATTGAGGCCGGCGGCGGCAAGGTGTTCGGCACAGCCGGACAACATATCGAGGAAATGCGGAGGACCGATATGGCCGGGATCGCTCGGCAGCGTGACGGCAACCAGTTCGGCGCGCTGCCTGCGGAGGCGGCGGGCCGAAGCATTCGGTCGGTAGCCGACCTTGTCGGCAGCCTCTCGAACCCGTTCGCGCGTGGCGGCCGCCACATCGGCATAACCGTCGAGCGCACGCGACACCGTGGTGATCGACAGTCCCAGCGATTGCGCGAGCTGCTTGAGATTGGCCAAGATCTTCCTCCCGAGGTGAGAAAAAGATTCTCCAAAACGTTTTGGGAGTCAAGCCAAAACGTTTTGGATTCGTGCCGATGTCGCGCGCATTGATCTTTCAAGACGGAGCAGAGACGTCACAGAGATATGCGAAAGGGCGGGGGTTCTCAGCGCAGCCTAGGCGGGACCACTATCTTATGTATCTGGATACGCTCGGGAAGTTCGCAAATTAGTTCTGCATCTCGCGCCAGATGATGAACCTGCTCCGGATCACCTTTCGTAAACGCCGTCATCGATTGCATGTCGGCCCAGTAGGAGATCGTCGTGAACCATGTTTCATCCTTCCGATCTTCGCGCAGCAATTGGACGCCGATCGCCGTCTTTAGCAGTGGCGGAACTCCCTCAGCGCGATTGTAAGCTTCGTATTCATCAGCAAATTCCGGCTTCGTGCGGCCGCGCCAGATACCGGCGATAGTTGGAACTTTCGTCATGTTCTGCTCTCCGTGACATCTGAATGAAGCAAGCCAACGGTCGAGGGCGTCTGCCTCAAACGGCATGGGCACCGTCGAACAGGGCGCCAAGCCCGCCGATCAGAGGCGCCCCGGGCATGCGCCCACTCGGGCATCACACCCGTTCACAGCCCGGAACGTCTGTTCCACGAGCAAAGGAGATGAGTCCCACAATCGATCGTTCAAGGCCTCCGTGAGCCGATCGACCGGTCTGGACCTTCTACCCCGCTTGGGGGCTGGGTCGCTGATGGCTCGCGAGTGCGTTCATTCGATCAAAATCTAATCAACGGCGTAACCTGATTTGAAAGTCGGTTTGGTACGGAGGGTCTCCTTCCGGGAAGTGACGTCATGATCCTTGAGTTGCAGAATGCCATTCTGGAAATGATTGCCAAAGGGGAACCGCTGGCAACAACGATCGAGCAACTTTGCCTCAGGGTCGAGGCCGTCGTTCCTGGGATCACCGCTTCGGTGCTGACGTTCGACGGGAGCCGTCTTCACACACTTGCTGGACCCTCCCTTCCGCCTGACTATTCAGCGGCTGTCGACAATCTTGAAGCCGGACCTCTTGCGGGCTCTTGTGGTGCCGCTGCCTATTCTGGAGAAGCGGTCGTTGTCACCGATATCGAGACCGATCCTCGTTGGCAGGACTTCAAGTCTCTGGTTCTTCCGCTAGGGTTGCGGGCTTGCTGGTCCAGCCCGATCAAGAGCGGCGAGCGGGTGATCGGCACCTTCGCCTTCTATTATCGAGAACACGGCGCTCCGAAGGCCGTCGAACGGGACCTCGTCGAGGCTTGTGTCCATCTTTGCACAATCGCCATCGATCGCGAAGAACGGGTGATGGAACGTCAGCGACTGACATACAGCGACGCTATGACGGGACTGTCGAATCGTGCTCGTTTCAACCAGCTTCTCGCCGAAGATCTGCCTCGATCCCGGCGCGCCTGGGGCATCTTGCTGGTGGACATCGACAACTTGAAACTGGTGAACGACACGTTCGGGCACGCAGCCGGCGACGCATTGATTCAAGTGGTTGCAGACCGGATCTCCGCGACAGCAGGCGCCAAAAACACGTTCAGGCTTGGTGGAGATGAGTTTGCTGTCATTGTATCGGACGACAAAGACCTTGATCTGAATGCGAGGGCATCCGCCATCCTCGAAGCACTGTCCTCTCCTTCAACGTGCGACGGCCATGTCGTCTTTCCCGCCGCGACGATTGGCGGCGCGTTGGCAGAGACCGAAACAAACCCCGATCAGACCCGCCAGAACGCCGATGTGGCGCTCTATCATGCGAAAGAACACAACCGTGGCCGGTACGTGCAACACTATCCCGGCCTGGGCACCGCCCTCACCAGACGCTTCAGGGCGGTTCGGGACGTGGGCATCGCCCTAAAAGACGATCGGATCGACGCGCATTACCAACCGATCTTGCGCCTGGATACGCGGGAAATTGTTGGTTTCGAAGCCTTGTGTCGAATGACCACGCCTTCCGGCCAAATCATAGCAGCAGCGCATTTCCATGAGGCGACGAAAGACGCGCATATTGCTGCTGAGCTGACCCAACGGATGTTGCTGAGGGTTGCGAAAGACATCCGCAGCTGGCTCGCCCGAGGCCTTCCTCTCCAACATGTCGGCATCAACCTGTCCGCCGCAGATTTTCGTGGCGGCAATCTGCAAGACAGGCTGTGCCGAATTTTCGGGGACGCGGAGGTTCCTCTCAAGCACATCATCCTCGAAGTGACGGAATCGGTTTATCTCGGACAACGGGACTATGTCGTAGCGGACGAGATAAAGGCTCTTCGGTCCAAGGGCTTGCGGGTTGCCCTCGACGACTTCGGCACGGGCTACGCGTCTTTGACCCATCTGCTGACGGTGCCGGTCGACATCATCAAGATCGACAAGTCCTTCATCGACCGCATGGTGCCGGGCGACGCTGGGACCTTCATCGTTGAGGGCCTGATCGGAATAGCTGACAAGCTGGGGATCCGGGTCGTCGCAGAAGGGATTGAAACAGAACCCCAAGCTGTTCAATTGAGCCAGCTCGGCTGCAAGCTCGGACAGGGCTATCTGTTTTCGAAAGCAGTCGATCGAACGGTTGCCGCGGCCATTTTAGAGCAGCATGGACAACGGCTCAACCAAGACAAGACCCGTGCCGGAGCCCTATAGCCTGAGCGAGGTTTTCGCGCTCGGGCCAGCCCCGGATACCTGAGACAACGCTTGAGTACCAAGATTATTTTGAACGGATCAGAGATGCGAAAACGGATACATGTCAGCCAATTGCGGGTAGGAATGTATGTCGAGGACGTCGAGATTGAGGGAGAAGACAGGACACGCCGGTTCAAGCCGTTCCTGATCTCGGCCGCCGGTCAGGTCGAGAGTTTGATGGCAAACCGCCTGATGACTGTTGTTATCGACGTCGGAAAAGGCGCGGATGTCGATCCGGGCGGGGCACAGGACATCGACCGGGCTGCGTTTGACACCCAGCTTCGTGCCGTGTTTTCGGCGAAGGATATCAAGCAGGCGAGGGAATGCGTCGAGGATACAAGACCGCAGATCCGCCAAATGCTTGCCCACGCCAGGATCAAAGCTTCTTTCGCCAGTGATGCGGCAAGCGCAGCTGTGGAGCGGATCATGTCGGCAGCCTTCGACAACGCCGGCGCGCTGATCGCAGTCGCAAAGCTGAAGGAAAAAGATGAGCTGACGTTCCTCCACTCGCTGGCGGTAAGCGCGTTGATGATCACCCTAGGGCGCAGCCTCGGTCATGGAGAAGAGGATGTGCGGGTATTGGGACTCGGCGGACTGGTTCACGATCTTGGAAAAATGGCGCTCCCGGACGAAATTTTGACGAAACCCGGTAAACTGACGGCCGAGGAAATGGATCTTGTCCGCGGGCATCCTCAGCGGGGATATGAGCTGGTTTCCCATGTCGCGCATGTCCCGAAGCCGGTGCTCGACATTTGTCGCTACCACCATGAAAAGTTCGATGGCTCGGGCTATCCTGGCCGGCTCGCCGGAAAGAAGATCCCTTACGTCGCCCGGCTTGCGGCGATTTGTGACGTTTACGAAGCGCTGACCACAATCAGGCCGTATAAGCGCGCCTTCTCGCAAGCGGAGGCGATCAACATGATGATGAATTCGCCGGGCCATTTCGATAGCCAGCTTCTTTCCGCATTCGTGTCAAAAATGGTGATCAGCGGCACGCTCCACTAGAGCCATCATTTACCGGACGGCGCGTCGTACCGGCCAAACGTCACTTGTAACTCCGCTCGGATCGGCGGTCATTTCGGCAGCAGAGGCAACCCCGACCAGCGCCGGGCAGGCCAAGCGCTGATCGTCTACAGGGGGTAAAGATTGCGCGCCGATAGGGGGCAGTTTGTGCGCCGATTGACAGATAGGTGTTCGGAACGCTGAGCAGTGCGCGTAAAAAGCCGCTTGACAAAACGCGTCCGCCACGACTATTGGGTAATCGATCACCCAAGGAGGATGGTGAGGATCGTGGCAGCATCTCTTTCTGACATCGCGGAACGTGCGGGCGTCTCGGTAAAGACGGTTTCCGGCGCATTGCACGGCGGCTCCGCCCGCATGTCGGACGATACGCGCCAGAAGGTCAAAGCCATTGCGGAAGAACTCGGCTACGTGACCAACCTTGCGGCGCGTGGCGTGCGTCAGGGCTGGCTGCCGCTGGTCGGAGTCGTCTCCGACGGCCTCATCACTTCGCCCTTCGCCACCGAGATCGTGCGTGGCCTCGACGGGGCGGCCCGCAGCGCCGGCATGGCGGTCTTTGCGGTCAACCACCGCAGCGGCCAGTCTATCGGCTCGGTGCTCGACGAGGTGCAGCAGTTCCGGCCGCGCGCCGTTGCTTATGCCGCCATGTACCACAAGGATGTCGCCCTGCCGGACAGGTTGGCGGGCGCCGTCGGCGTCATGATCAACTGCCGCGAGGCTGCCGGCCGCGTCACCGCGCTGGTGCCGGACGAAGAGGGCGGCGCGCGGGAGATCGTGCGTTATCTCCTCGTCGCCGGCCGCCGCCGCATCGCCTTCATCAACCTGCCGGGCATTCTCGCCGGCACGCTACGCGAGACGGGGTTTCGTGCGGCGCTTGAGGAGGGGGGCATCGACCCCATCGGCGTTCTGCCGGCGGTGCGCCGCAGCGTCTATAGCGACCGCGCGCCAAGCCTTGTTGCCTCTCATGTGGAGGCGCTTCTGAAATCCGGTCAACGGCCTGACGCCATCTTGTGCGGCAATGACCGCGTGGCGATGGAAGTCTATGCGGCGCTTGCCCGTGCCGGCCTTCGCATTCCGGATGATATCGCGGTGGCAAGCTTCGACAACCAGGTCGAGCTGGCCTCGCGGCTGGACCCGCCATTGACGACGATGGCCCTGCCGCACCGCGCCATGGGCCGCCTTGCCATGGAGATCCTCCTGGCCGAGCAGCCCGAACCGCCGCATCTGCATAAACTGCCATTCCATCTGGTCGAACGGGCATCCGTCTGAACATCGAATAGTGCCAAACAGGAGGAGAATACGAAATGAGGATTTTAATGGGTAATCGTTTACTTTCCGCACTCCTAGCGTCCGCTGCCCTGGTCGCGACCGCCGGTTTCGCCGAGGCGAAGACCGTCATCCACGTCATGCACCAGGGCGATCCCGGCTGGGTGAAGGCCTATGGCGACGTTGCCACCCGCTTCGAGGCCGCCAATCCCGATGTCGACATCGAGATGATCTACGCGCCGCACGATGCCTATAACGAAAAGTTCAGCGCCGCCGTCATGGCCAAGCAGCTGCCCGATATCATGGAACTCGATGCTCCGTTCCTCGCCAATTATGTCTGGTCCGGCTATCTACAGCCCGTCAAGCCGCTCATTGACAAGGACCTGCTCGATGACATGACGGATTCGAATATCGCCCAGGGCACCTATCCGATCGACAAGGACCTCTATGCGATCGGCCTCACCGACTCCTCGGTCGTGCTCTACGGCAATAAGAAATATCTTGAAGCCATTGGCGCCCGCATTCCGAAATCGGTCGATGATGCCTGGACCCGCGAGGAATTCGAAGGCTATCTCGAAAAGCTTTCCAAGCTCGAAGGCGTGAAGTGGCCGATCGACACCTTCCGAGGTTACGGCATCAAGACCGAGTGGATCACCTATGCCTACGGCCCCCTGCTCGAAAGCGCCGGCTGCGACCTGATCGACCGCAAGACTTGGAAGGCCAGCGGCACGCTCGATGGCGAGGCCTGCGTCAAGGCGCTGACGATGATGCAGGACTGGGTGAAGAAGGGCTGGGTCGTACCGACTTCGTCGGGCACCAACCAGTTCTACGCCGAAGGACAGCCGGCTGCGCTCGCCATGGGCGGCCACTGGTTCTACGCGGAGGCATCGGCAGCGATGAAGGACAATATCGTCGTCATGCCGCTGCCGAAGATCGGCGACAAGGGCGTGAGCCCGAACGGAACCTGGATCTGGGGCATTTCCGCGACCTCGGAAAACCCTGAGATCGCCGGCAAGTTCCTGAGCTTCCTGCTGAAGGACAAGGAATACAGAGAGTACGCCAAGACCCAGTCCGCCTATCCGGGCCTGAAGAGCTTCGCCGCCGAATCCCCGCTCTATGCGGAAGGCGGTCCGCTCGCCGTCGCCTTTGAGCAGGCTTCCAAGACCGCGATCGCCCGTCCGCCGCACCCGGCCTATCCGACGATCACCTCGGCCTTCATGCAGGCCGTCGACAAGATCTTCAACGGTGGTGACGCGCAGGAAGCGCTGACGGCCGCCGCCAAGAAGATCGACGAGGATATCGAGGACAACGCCGGCTACCCGCCCTTCGACGAGCAGCAGTAAGGGGTTTTGACGGGCCGGCTCTCCGGCCGGCCCTGGACTATCTCGGGAGGATGACCGATGAGGAGGAAACAATGACTTTGCAACAGACCTCCACGCCCGCTTTGCGACGTCCGGCGAAACGCCGCGACAACAAGCGGCTCTGGCAGGAAATGGCGATGATCGCGCCTGCCTTTCTGCTTATGGCGATATTCCTGATCACGCCGTTCCTCTTGTCCTTCTGGACGGCGATGACCAACCAGCCGCTCGTGCCGCGCCCGACGCCGGTGCGCTTCGTCGGCCTCCTGAATTTCGAGCGCGTCTTCACCGATCCGCTGTTCTGGACCTCGCTGTGGAACGTTACGCGCTTCACCGTCTGGGTGCTGCCGCTGCAGTGCGGCCTCGCCTTCCTGACCGCGCTACTCTTGCATCAGAAGCTGCCGATGCAAAACCTGCTGCGCGGCCTGTTCTTCCTGCCGGCGATCACCTCCATGGTGGTGGTCTGCGTCATCTGGGGCACGCTTTTCCAGTACCCGAGCGGCCCGCTCAACCAGATCGTCGGTTTCCTTTCCGGCGGCACGATTCAGCCGATCGACTGGCTCGGCGACCCCAACTGGGCGATGTTCTCCATCGTGTTGCTTTCAGCCTGGCAGGCCTATGGCTTTCAGATGATCATCTATCTCGCCGGCCTGCAGGGCATTCCTGAAGAACTATACGATGCCGCCCGCATCGACGGGGCAAGCGCGCTGCGCCGCTTCTGGCACGTCACCATGCCCGGCCTTCGCCCGACCCATGTCTTCGTGCTGGTCATCACCACGATCCAGGCCTTCAAGCTCTATACGCAGGTGGCGATCCTCACCCAGGGCGGCCCGAACGAAAGCACCGAAACCGTTGTCCACTATATGGTGCGCGCCGGCTTCGAGGAGCAGAAACTCGGCTACGCATCGGCCGTGTCCGTCATCCTCTTCGTCATCGTTCTTCTGATCGCGCTCCTGCAACGCAAACTCCTGAGGCGCTTCGATGTCTGATCTCGCTTTGACCCAGCCCGTCCCGCTGGCAATCGCAAGGGGCAACGGCAAGAGAAGCCTGCGCATCGTGCAGAGCCTCTGCATCCTGGTCATCGCGCTGGTGATGATCTCGCCGCTGTTCATGCTGCTGATCGCCAGCCTGAAGGACGACCGCTTCCGCATCCTCGCCGACATGGGCAGCTTCCGCGCCTTCTGGGTCAGCGACCCGACGCTGTCGAACTACAAGGAGATCGCCCATTTTTCCGGCGAGCTGGCCTATGGCCGATATCTCTTCAATTCGTTGGTGATCCTTGTCGCCACGGTCGTCTCGGGTCTGGTCGTCAATTCCATGGCAGGCTTCGTTCTCGCCTGGGGCTCGCTGCGCGGCAAGGCGGCGCTCTTGGCGCTGGTCGTCGCGCTCTATGTCATCCCGCAGGAAAGCATCATCATGCCGCTCGTCGTCATGATGTCGCGGGCGGGGCTGACGGATACCTTCGCGGTGCAGATCCTGCCCTGGGTGGCAAGCCCGCTCTATGTCTTCCTCTTCTACCAGTTCTTCGCGCAGCTGCCGAAGGAACTCTATGAAGCGGCGGAAATGGATGGCGCATCGGTCTTCCGCATCTACCGGTCGATCTACATGCCGCTCAGCCTGCCGGCGCTCGCCACGGTCTCGATCCTCATGGGCATTGAAAGCTGGAACCAGTATCTCTGGCCGACGCTGGTCACCCAGACCGACTATGCTCGGCCGATTGCCGTCGCCATCGCCACCTTCTTCGGACAGGACAGCATCTACTGGGACCGCGCCATGGCCGCCTCGGTGCTGATGATGATCCCCGTCCTCATTCTCTATCTGGCTTTCCAGCGCTGGTTCGTCAGTTCATTCGTCGGCTCCGCCGTGAAAGGTTGATTATGTCTCTGCAGGCAAAGTCCGAAACGTCAGCATCTGAACCCATCGAAGCGGAGCTCCCCGAAGGCACAGTGCTGCATCTCTGGCTGAAGGCGCGCCATGCCGGCGGCGAGGCGAAGCTCTTCGTCGCTGTTGATGGCAACGACATCGGCGAGCCCTCGACCCGCCGCACGGGGGAATTTGAGTTCTTCGCTGTGACGCTGGCGAAAGGCGGTCGTGCGACGCTGTCCTATGATGTGACAACCACAGCGCTCTCCGTCGCTTATGCCTTCCGGCCGGAAACCGTGATGAAGGAGGGCATCCGCGTCCTGTACAGCGATGCCCGCACCGCCGCCCCCGACGTGCCCGACAGCTACCACTTCCGCCCGCCCTTCGGCTGGATGAACGATCCGAACGGTTTTGGACGGTTCGGCGGAAACGCTCACCTCTTCTACCAGCATTATCCTCATGAGCCGCGCTGGAACACTATGCACTGGGGCCATGCCGTCTCGAAGGATTACGTCCGCTGGAGGCATCTGCCCATGTTCCTCTTCCCGGCGGCGCACCTATCGGAAAAGGACGATGGCCGCGGCGGCGCCTTCTCCGGCTCGGCGATCCCCGGCTCCGGCCCGGAAGGCGAGGAGATCCGGGTCTTCTACACCGAGCATGTGCGTGACCGGCAACCGGAAGAGCAAATCCAGCTCTCCGCCGTCAGCCGCGACGGCATCGTCGCCGGCCCGTCGGAAACCGTGATGCCGCTGCGCCCGGAAGGCTTGAACCTCACCACCGATTTCCGCGATCCCTATGTCTTCAAAGGCCCGGACGGCCGCTGGAAGATGCTGCTCGGCAGCCGCGACAGGCAGGGCGGCGTCATCCTGCTCTATGAAACCGCAGACGCGCAAGGCGCCGATGGCTGGACCTTCCTCGGCATCATCCATCGCGAGGACGGTTTCGGCATGACGGCGGCGGAATGCCCCTGCATGGTGCCGCTTTCCGGCAAAAACGCAGAAACCCGCTGGGCGCTGATCTTCGGTCTGCTCACCAGCCGTGACCCGGCCACCGGCCGCCGCAACCTCACCTCCGTCACCGTCGGCGGTTTTGATGGCCGCACCTTCACCGCGGAGTTCGTGCAGGAGTTGGATTTCGGTTCGGATGCCTATGCCTTCCAGGCCTTCGTTGATGGCGAAGAGCCGGTCGGCATCGCCTGGCTCGCCAACTGGACGGATTTTTCCAAGAAGGACGATTTCCCGACGACCATGACCCTGCCGCGCCGGCTGCTTCTCGACGGCGACACCGTGCTGACCCCGCCGGTCGCAGCCGTCGAAAGCCTGCGCCATCAGTTGCTTGATGACACCGCGCTTGCCGCCGGCAAGACCGTGCCGCTCGGCACCGGCGCCGTCGAGATCGTACTTGATCTCACCGAGCCGGGCGCCGCCTTCGATCTCACCTTCGATCATCCGGATGTCGATCTAGGCGTGAAACTCGATGCCGATGGTCTGGCGATTGTCTTCGACGCTCGCACCGGTGTGACGCCGCCACGTTACGTCGCCGCCGGTGCGAAACCGTCGAGCCTGCGCATCTTCCTCGATGCCGGCTCCATCGAGGTCTTCGCTGACAACGGCCGCTGGACGGGGTCCAAACGCATTCCGGGCTTTGCCGCCGCGCGTTCGGCAACGCTCACCGGCGCCGTCGCCGGGGCCGGCGTCTGGCAACTGAAACTGTGAGGGAGGACAGACAATGGCATCGGTAGCAATCGACCGGGTTCTGAAGCAATACGGCGCGGCCTCCGTTATCCACGGGGTTTCCGCGGATATCGAGGACGGTGAGTTCGTCACGCTCGTCGGGCCGTCCGGCTGCGGCAAGTCCACGCTTCTGCGCATGCTGGCGGGGCTAGAGGATATCAGCGGCGGTGAAATCCGCATCGACGGCCGCGTCGTCAACGACGTCGCGCCGAAGGAGCGCGATATCGCGATGGTGTTCCAGTCCTACGCGCTCTATCCGCACATGACGGTGCGCGAAAATATGGGCTTTGCCCTGAAGCTGCAGGGGCGCGATAAGGCGACCATCGACAAGCTGGTGAGAGAAGCCGCCGGCATTCTCGCACTTGAACCCCTGCTGGAGCGCTTGCCAAAGCAGCTTTCCGGCGGCCAGCGCCAGCGCGTCGCCATGGGCCGCGCCATCGTACGCCATCCGAAAGTGTTCCTCTTTGACGAGCCGCTGTCCAACCTCGACGCCAAGCTGCGGGTGACCATGCGCAGCGAAATCAAGGAGCTGCATCAGCGCCTTGGCACTACCATCGTTTACGTCACCCACGACCAGATCGAGGCGATGACCATGGCCGACAAGATCGTCGTCATGCGCGCCGGCCGCATCGAACAGATCGGCAAGCCGCTCGATCTCTACGACCGCCCGGATAACACCTTCGTCGCCGCCTTCATCGGCTCGCCGTCGATGAACCTCTTCGAGGGTAGCGTCAGCGACGGCGGCTTCCGTATCGAAGGCGGTGTGTCCCTGCCGCTTCCGCCACAATTGAGCCAAAGCGCGGCGCGCACCTACGGCATCCGCCCGGAAGACCTCGACATTGCGGAGACGGGCATTCCGGCCACCGTGCTGACTGTCGAGCCGACCGGTGCGGAGACCCATCTTTCGGTGCGTGTCGGCACGCAGACGGCAACCATCGTGCTGCACCGGCGGCTGGATATAAAACCCGACCAGCAAATCCACGTCGCGCCCAAATCCGAGAAAATCCACCTCTTCTCCGCCGAAGGCAGTCGGATAGGCTGATCCCTCGGCGCCTCCCGCTGAGCCGCGTCCGTCATTTGACGGGCGTGGTTCGGTGCCGGTGCCATCCAGCCTTGCGACGTCTTAGTTTTGAGTGTTCGCCCCTTCAGTTGATCGAATTGGCCAATTGCGCGGCAATCTGTTGCCGCGGTTCGAATCTCTTCAGGAGCCGCATGCGATCGGGAGGTCAAGTGACTTCATCTGCGCTGGCGGTTTCCATGAAGAATATCTTGGTTTTGTCATGCCTGCTGGCACCGTCGGTCACGCCAGCGGAATTCAAGCCATACCAAAATGGAGGATCCGGCGGCCTGTCGCTTCGGATAGGTTCTGGGCTTCGTGTCCGGAAACCGATAGGGTCCAACGATCAGGACGAACGCTTCAAACTCGTTTGGAAAAGCAAAATGATTCGACCGGCCCGTGCGATCGTCATTGCAGTGCTCGTCTTGCTTGTCGTCTTTGCATCGGCTTGGTCGTCGCTGGCGCTTTGGTACCGCTTGCCGTTGCCCGAGGTCGGCAGGCAAGCCAGCGCCATCTTGTTCGGGCTTTTTGGCGCCGCCGTCGTCGTGGCGCTCTTTGGCAGAAGGCGCTTTCGTGCGGTCCTCGCGTTTGGGGCCGCGTTCGTCCTTGTCCTCGTCTGGTGGAGCACTATCGAGCCGCAGGCAAATGGAGCGTGGGCTCCGGACGTCGCTCGTCAGGTCACCGGCGAATTCGACGGTGATCTGTTGACGCTGACAAATGTCCGCGATTTCGAGTGGCGCAGCGCCACCGACTTCACGGAACGATGGACGAAGCGCAGTTATGACCTGAGCAAGTTGAAGACCGTCGACATGTTCATGTCGTACTGGTCAGGTCCGACCATCGCGCATGTCATCATGAGCTTCGGCTTCGACGACGGCCGCTATCTGGCGTGGTCTATCGAAGTGCGTCGCCTTTCTGGAGGCACGTTCTCGCCGCTGGCGGACCTCTTCAAAAACAGCCCTCTAGTCATCCTCGCCGCAGACGAAAGAGATGTGATCGGCCTCCGCTCCAATTTTCGCGGTGAGGACGTCCAGATCTACCGCCTGAGGGCGTCGCCTGCAGCTGCGAGGCTTCTTCTGCGCGAGTACGTCTCCGACGCAAACGCCCTTGCGGCCACGCCCGCCTTCTACAATTCGCTGACGACCAACTGCACGACGACCATCGTCAAGATGATGCGCGTCGCAGGCGACGCCGTGCCGATGGACTGGCGCCTCGTCGTCAACGGATACCTGCCGGAATACGCCTATGACCGGCGCGCGCTGGACACCTCGGTTCCCTTGTCGCAACTTCGGTCGGCCGCACACATCGCTGCAAGGGCGCACGACGACGGTCTTTCGCCGATTTTTTCGCAGGCCATTCGCGTCGGCGTCCCGTCGCCGCGGGGCGCGTTGTGACCGGGGATGATCTGGGAAACAGGCTGAGGCCGAAGCCGTAACACGTGCCGACCAGGCGATCACGACGGCGAAGAGAACGTTGCCTGGTAGACGCACGCTAGTCGAACAGATCAAATAGTTTTTCCGACGGACCATTCGTCAAGGCGCCGGAGTGTTCTTGGAGTTCACCGCTTCTCGGAAATGACGGGGGGTCGTCCCCGTGCGCTCCTTGAAAATCTCGTAGAAGCGACTGCTGGAACCAAACCCGCAGTCAAAACCGATCTGGAGGACCGGATCCTCCGTGTCCGTCAGTCGCTGCATCGCCCGGGCAATCCGATGTCGGGTCAGGTATTCGTTGACTGATATTCCCAAAATCTTTCGGAAAGCGCTGTTGGCGGTGCTTGGATGCATGCCAGCGAGTTTTGCGAGATCGGCTACGCCTACCGGATCTGCATAGCGGGAATTGATGAGGTCGATCAGCAGCTCGACGTGTCGCACTGCCTGGCCGGCCAACGATGTCGGAGAAACATGGGTTGGCGAATTGTCGCTTTCAGCATTGTCCAGAATCAGACGTCGTATTCGCAGTCGTGCTTCCTCCACAACCAATTTCCGTCTTGCCGCACTACCGCACTGCCATTCCTTTTCCCATCGTGGGAGGGTCAACGCATCCATCGTTTCCTGATTTGCCTGCGCCAGAAATCTCCCCTGCATGATCGACTGCCTTGCTTTCCTGTCCACCGGCAGACCCAGGAAATCGATAAGGGGAAGATAGACGCATACCAGCGGCGCATTTTCGCTAACAGCGATCGTCTGATGCGGAATTGCAGCCCAGAATAAAACCAGGCGGCCGGCCTCCACCTGTTCCTGCCTTCCATTAAAAAGGTAGGTCATCTGGCCTGCCATGAGCAGGTTTATTTCAACGTGGTCGTGCCAATGCGGTGCGGCCATCGCATCAGCGATGTGACGCTCGATCAGGAACTCCCCTCGGGATCCAATCCATTCGCCGCGGCTTTGGAGATGTTTCATGTGTCTGAGACTCGAATTCCGGAATTAATAGGCCGATGTCAGGAAGAAATTCTGATCTAGAAGGAGCAGTAAGCAATCACAACCGATAGGGAGATTGCAATGCCGAAGATTTGCCTGGTAGGCGCTGGTAGCACCGTTTTTGCACAGAACATTCTGGGAGATGTCCTATCCTCGCAGAGAGGCGGCGACTACGTCATCAGTCTCTTCGATATTGATCCAGAGCGACTGAAGACGTCAGAGATCGTCGCTCGCCGGATCTGCGAGTCGCTTAAGCTTTCAAACGTCAGGATCGACGCCACGCTCAACCGGCGAGAAGCGCTGCGCGGGTCTGATTTCGTCATCCTCATGATGCAGGTCGGTGGCTACAAACCGGCTACCGTCACGGACTTCGACATTCCAAAAAAATACGGCTTGCGTCAGACGATCGCCGACACCCTTGGCATCGGCGGCATTTTCCGCGGTTTGCGGACGATACCAGTCCTTGAGGCGATCTGCCGAGACATGCAGCAGGTCTGCCCGCAGGCTCTTCTGATGCAGTACGTCAACCCAATGGCCATCAACTGCTGGGCGATCAAGGATCTGGCCCCGGAAATCCGCACCGTCGGCCTGTGTCACAGTGTGCAGCATACAGCCGGGCATCTCGCGCAATGCCTCGGAGAGGACATTGCCGACGTGAACTACGTTTCGGCTGGCATCAATCACGTCGCCTTCTTCCTGAAATATGAGAAAGTTCATAGCGATGGACGGCGGGAAGACCTTTATCCGAGACTGAACGCTCTCGCCGCCGATGGCCGCGTTCCGCCGGACGATCGGGTGCGGTTCGATGTGCTCAAACGGCTCGGCCACTTCGTCACCGAATCCAGCGAGCATTTCTCCGAATATACCTCCTGGTACATCAAGGAGGGACGAGGGGATCTGATCGATCAGCTCAATATTCCGCTGGACGAATACATCCGGCGCTGCGAAGTGCAGATCGAAGAGTGGCATGCCCTGCGCAAAGAACTGGAAGGCGACAAACCGATCGAGGTGTGCCGCAGCAATGAATATGCGGCCGGCATCATTCATGCCGCGGTCACTGGCAATCCGGCGCTGATATACGGCAATGTCCCAAACAACGGCCTGATCGAGAATCTGCCCGATGAATGCATTGTGGAAGTGCCTTGCCATGTCGACAGAAATGGAATTCAGCCGGTCCGGGTCGGTCGGATCCCCTCTCAGCTTTCCGCCGTCATGAACTTGAGCGTTTCCGTTCAGCAGTTGACGGTCGAGGCGGCTCTGACAAAAAACCGCGAGCGCATCTACCAAGCCGCTCTGCTCGATCCGCATACGTCTGCGGAATTGTCTCCAGACCAAATCTGGAACCTTGTCGACGACCTGATCGATGCACACGGCAATTTGTTGCCGAGATATCAGTGAGATCCCGCGGATAAGCCAGCCAGAAGCGCATGGCAGTTCATTCGTTTAGGCGCGCCGTGATTCACGGCGCGTCTTTTTCATTCCAGCATCATCCAATAAATCAAAAAACGTCATCAAATTGATTGACATTGATCATTTGAAATGAAATCATGATCGAAATTGGGATCGGCCGTGAGGGAGGTTTTCGTTGAGCCAGGCAGTTGGAGTGAAGGTCGATCGACTGGATGCCATTCGCAGCCACCTCTACGCGAACGGCTTTTCGACCATTCAGGCGCTTGCCGATGCGATCGGAGCATCGCTTGCCACGGTTCGTAGAGACCTGCAGATCCTTGAGCAGGAGGGCGCCATTGATCGCGTGCATGGTGGAGCGCGCATTGCCGAAGGATCGTCGGTTGAGGTTGCATTTCAGGAGCGCGAAAAGCGCCATCTATCGGCCAAACGGGCGATTGCCACCGCGGCCTACGATCTGCTTCATCCGCGTACGGCAATCTTTCTCGACGCGGGAACCACCGTCCTGCAGCTTGCGCGCCTCGTTCGCATCAACCCCATGCCGCTCAGGATATTCACCAACGGCCTAACGGTAGCGCAGGAATTCCTGAATATTCCGAATTTGGAAGTGGTGCTTCTCGGCGGTCAGCTGCGCAGCGAGAATGCGTCGCTTGTCGGACCTCAGGCGGAGGCAATGCTGGAAACATTATGGTTCGACCAGCTCTTTCTTGGCGCCAGCGCCATCAGCTCCGACGGTGCGATCTACAGCGTGGACAGTGCGGAAGCGAGCCTCAACCGGCGCATGCTGGCTCGGTCGGCCAATCGTTTCGTCCTGGCCGATTCCTCGAAATTCGGAACCATGGCGACTTACAAGGTCGCGCCGCTGGACACTGCGAAAGTCATTACCGATTCCGGGCTTTCGCGGCATTGGCGCGAGGAACTCGTCAACTTCGGCGTCGACGCAACAATCGCGGATCTGAGGGCGAAAGAGTGAGCGACGCGCTGATCCTCGGCATCGACGGTGGCGGAAGCAAGGTGCTGGTTGCCCTCGCGGACAAGCGTGGGCGGATATTGCGGCGTTCCCGCGGCCATGGGGTCAATCCCATGGACAATCCGAATTGGCTCCAGGAGCTGGAGCAGCATCTCCTTCCCTTTCGCGATGAAGGAAATCTGGCGGCCGTCGCCGCAGCACTGCCCGCCTACGGGGAGGTCGAACGCCTTTCGGCTCTGCAGCGGGATGCGATCGAGCGCCTATTCCCAAACGTCCACCGGCGCGTCCTCAACGACGTCGACGCGGCGCACCTCGGTGCTTTTGCGGGCGAGCCGGGTATCCTCATTCTTTCCGGCACGGGTTCAATGGCATGGGCGCGCAATTCCAAAGGCCAGTCGGCGCGGACCGGCGGCTGGGGAGATCTCGTCGGTGACGAGGGCAGCAGCCATTGGATCGGGCAGAGGGCGCTCAATCTCGTCAGCCAAAGCTTGGACGGGCGCGCTCCGGCAACAGCTCTCGCAACGGCTCTGTTTGACCACCTTGGCATCGACTTGAGCAATCCCATGAATGGGCTCGGCGATTGGGCCAGCTCCCTGGCGAATGCACGGGCGGACATTGCAGCAATTTCGACCCTCGTCGATCAGATCGCACTTGGCGGCGACAAAGGAGCGGTCGGCTTGATCGAGCAGGCCGCCGATGAACTCGCGAAGCATCATAAGGCAATTGCCGGCCACTGTGATCCGGATGCCGACTGGACCTATGCCGGCGGTACTTTTTCGAGCCGGCTTCTTTTGGAGGCGCTTGAACGGCGAATCGGCAGGCCTACGGTTTTGCCGAAACTTCCCCCGATTGGCGGCGCGCTCCTGGCTGCCGCCCAACTTCTCGACTGGCCGTTGGACGACGGCTGGTTCGGGCAAATCGTGGCCACGGCCGAAGGTGGTGACCGCACATCCCAGTGAATTGAGCTCAAGAATAATGAAGGATGGGAACATGCATAAATTGATCTTGCCTCTACTTGCATCGGCGGCCTTGGCAATCGCCGCACCGGCTCTTGGCCAGGACGCCAAGCCGCTTGCCGGTCAGTCGATCACGGTGCTCATGCCATCGCCGCAGGGACCGAACATCGCCTCTGACTTCGAAGCCGAAACCGGCATTCACGTCGACCTGCAGACCCTGTCGTGGGACGACATCCGCCCGAAGCTGGTGACAGCCTTGGTTGCCGGTACAGCGCCAGCGGATGTGACCGAATTCGATTGGTCCTGGACCGGTCAGTTCAGCGCGGCCGGTTGGTATATGCCGCTCAACGACGTGATCGACGCCGACACGGTGAAGGATATCGGCGTTGCCAAGATCTTCACGGTTGACGGCAAGTTATTGGGAATTCCCTACACCAACGACTTCCGGGTGATGCTCGTCAACAAGAAGCATTTCGCGGATGCAGGCATCACCGAGATGCCGAAAACATTGGACGCCCTGGTCGCTGCAGCCAAGAAGATCAAGGAAAAGGGCATTGTCGAGTATCCGATCGGCCTGCCGGTTTCAGCGACGGAAGGCGCGTCAACGAGCTGGTACTTGCTGACCAAGGCCTTCGGCGGCGAACTCTTCGACAAGGACTTCAATCCGCTGTTCACCTCGCCGGATTCGGCTGGTTACAAGGCGCTTGCTTTCGAGCTGATGCTCCTCAAGGAAGGGCTGGTCGATCCGGCGTCTACCGGCCTGAAGGACAGCCAGATCAATGAGAGCATGTTCGCGCAGGGCATCACCAGCATCATGATCTCCGGTGAGCCTGGTCGTCTTGGCCAGATGAACGATCCCAAGCAGTCGAAAGTCGCCGGCCAGGTAGAGGCGATCCTGGTACCGACGGCAAGCGGTGAAACGCGCAGTTTCGGCCTTCCAGAAGCGCTGGCTATTCCAAATGTCTCTCCCAACAAGGAGGCGGCGATCGCCTTCGTCAAATGGTTTACCAGCAAGGACTTCCAGAAGAAGAATGCCGTGAACGGCTTCCTGCCGACACGCACGTCGGCGCTTTCCGAACTGAACGAGTCCGGAAAGCTGAACAGCGGCGACGCTCTCGTGGCGCAGTCGAAGACGGTTGAGCCGCTGTTCCCGCAGGGCACGCCGCCTTGGTATCCGCAATTTTCCAGCGGTGTAAACACGGCAATCAATAGCGCTGCCAAGGGACAGATGAGCGTCGACCAGGCGATGGAGGCTATTGCTTCCGCCGCCAAGCAGGCAATGGCGCAATGACAGCTTTGGCGTCCGAAGAGGCCACGAGCAAGCGTGGGGTCGGCTTCAACGCCGACGCCACACTCGGCTTGCTGTTGGTGTCGCCCATCGTTCTCACGATGGCAGCTTTGGTCTTCTACCCGATGGGAAGAACCGTCTGGGACAGCCTGCACAGGGTCAACCCCATGCAGGCCGGCACGCCATTCATCGGCCTGGAAAACTACAGCCGAATGCTGTCGGATGGCCAGCTCGCGACGACCTGGAGCAACACGCTCATGTACGTTGTTCTGGCCGTCACCGCCGAAACCGTGTTCGGCATTCTTGCCGCCGCTCTCATCAATCAGATCAAGGTCGGGCGGCAATGGGTGCTCGCAGCAGTGATCTTGCCCTGGGCGCTGCCCGGCGTTGTGAACTCGGTCATATGGCTTTGGATTTATCAACCGGGCGCGGGTCTGTTGAACGGCATTCTTTCGGCGCTCGGGCTCCCTTTCGAAAATCACGTCTGGTTCAACGATCGCGCCAGCGCCATCGTCGCCGTAACGGTGGTCCACGTCTGGCGCATGATGCCTTTGACGATCGTTATCGTCCTTGCCGCGATGCAGAGCATCCCTGCGCATCTCTACGAGGCTGCGCGGATCGATGGAGCCACGCGCATTCAGATGTTCGGATGGGTAACCCTGCCGCTGGTTCGCAGTGCGATCGCTGTCGCCATGACCAACGCAACCGTGAACGCTTTCAATCTCTTCGACGAGGCCTGGGTTCTGGCGGGTGCCAGCCTCGAGACCCGACCGGTGCTCGTCCAGATCTACCTCGAAACCTTCCAGAACCTCCGCTTCTCGTATGGCATGGCGCTATCGGTCGTGATCACTCTCGTGTCTCTGCTGATTTCGCTCGTCTACGTCCTTCGTGTCTATCGCAACACACGGTTCGACTGATGAGATCCACTATTGCCTATCGAATGATGATTTGGACCGGTGTCGTCGTCCTGTTGATCTGGTCTCTGGGGCCAATCTACTGGACCATCGCGAGTTCGGTTACTCCAAGCGAAGACTTTTCGACCCGACCGATCAACTTCTTTCCGCAGCACTTTACGCTCGATCACTACTCCCGGCTGCTCGGCATCAATATCGCCCGGATCGGGGGTGTGGAGGTGTTCAAACAGTTCCGTGCCGCATTGCTCAATAGCGTGGTGACATCAATCGCCGCTACGCTGCTTTGCGTCGCGATATCCTCTCTTGGGGCTTACGCATTCACCAGGCTCCAGTTTCCCGGCCGCAAAGCGCTTTTTGTCGCTGTCGTCGCGACCCTGGCCATTCCTGCCTACGCTGTCTTGATCCCGCTCTATCAGATCATGATCAAGCTGCATCTCGTCGATACCTATCTGGGCGTCTCGCTGATCTATGTCTCGGCCTTCCTGCCCCTGTCGTTATGGCTGCTGCGGAGCGTGTTCGAAGCTCTTCCGATCGCACTGGAAGAGGCGGCACAACTCGACGGAGCCGGCCGGCTCTACATCTTCTTCAATATCGTCCTGCCGCTGGCCGGACCGGGTCTGACGGCCGCGGCGATCCTCACCTTTCTTGGTGCCTGGGGACAGTATCTCGTGCCGCTCATTTTTTCGCCGCAGGCAACGAAGCCGCTAACGGTTCTGATCCCGGAATTCGTAACGAAGAACTTCATCGACTACGGGCTCATCACAGCGAGCGGCTCGATCGCCATCGTCATCCCCGCCCTCGTCGTCATTTTCCTCAACCGTTACCTCGTCAGCGGCCTGTTGGCTGGTTCAGTCAAATAATCGGAGACTTCATGAACACGACCGAAAAAGTCATTTTCGAGCAATTTCCCTACTGGGAGAAGGCGATCGGCTCGAATTCAGCTGCCGATAGGGCGGAGCTGCTCGTCTTCGTCGGCTGCGGCACGTCCTTCAATCTGGCGCTTGCGCTAGCAGCCTATGCCAATATGGCCGGACGCAAGGCAATCGCGGTGCCCGGTGCCGAATGGCAAAACCGCCCCTCGGCCTTCTGGCCGGAGTGGCGCAACACGCACGTCGTCGCACTTTCCCGGAGCGGTGAGACGACAGAGACAGTCGCCGCAGCAAAGGCAAGCCGCGCCGCCGGCGCCTTCGTGACGGCGATAACCGTCGAACCGGAAAGCTCTCTGGCGAAAAATTGCGATCGGATGGTCGCGGCCGAAACCCATCCGGACGAAGGGATCGTCATGACGGTATCGGCCAGTCTCATGGTCCTTCTCGGTTTGCAGATGATCGGGCAGAAGGTTCCCGCCTCTGTCGTGAATTCCGCCCGCCAGCTGGCGAGCGCTCTCGATGCCGCACTTCCTGGAATTATCGCCGACCGGTCGCACTTCGTCTTTCTCGGTGGAGGCCCCCTCTTCGGTGTCGCCCTGGAGGGAGCGCTCAAGCTCATGGAAATGAGCCAGATCATGACCCAGGCTTTCCATCCGCTGGAATACCGGCATGGGCCGATCAGCCTCGTTGACGGGAAGACGGTTGCGGTCATGCTGTACAGCTCCGACCAAAGGGAGGCGGAGACGAAACTGGTGGGAGAACTGAGAGAAAAAGGCGCGGTCGTCATCGGTGTGGGTGGTCCAGGCGATCTGGAACTGGCCGTCGATGTCGATCTGTCGCTTGCGGGTCTCGTTGTCCTTCCGGCGCTGCAGGTCCTCGGCGAACGCGCCGCGCAGGCTCGGCAAATCGACACGGTCTCTCCCCGTCACCTGACGAAGGTTGTAACGCTCGCATGACGTCGATCGAAGAGAACCGGCAGATCGCGCTGCGAAAGCTTTTCGGTGCCCGAAGCCTGCCTTTTCCCCGTGGCGTCACTTCGGTCTGCTCGGCGCATCCGCTGGTCATCGAGGCAGCGCTTCGGCGTGCCGGCATGGAGCACCGGGCGGTCCTCATCGAAGCCACCTGCAATCAGGTCAATCAGGAGGGCGGCTATACCGCGATGACGCCGGCGGACTTTCGCAGGTTCATCGAGGACATCGCCGCAGCGACTGACTTTCCAGCCGAACGCATCATCCTGGGAGGCGATCACCTCGGTCCCAACCCCTGGAGAAAGTTGGCGGCCGAGGAGGCAATGCTGCGCGCCGCGGCTATGGTGACGGCCTATGTCGAGGCAGGGTTTGAAAAGATTCACCTGGACACGTCGATGGGCTGTGCCGGTGAACCCACGGCGCTCGATGACGAATTGACCGCGGCGCGGGCCGCTCGATTGGCAAAGGCCGCTGAAGAGGCCGCTCTTCGTTCAGGCCGCCGTCCGCCGGTCTATATCATCGGAACCGAGGTGCCGCCTCCAGGTGGTGCAACGCACGCACTCGAAGAAATCGAAATTACCCGGGCCGATGCGGCGATGAAAACGCTGGCGGTTCACCGGGCGTCGTTTGCCGCAGCAGGTTTGGCGTCGGCAATGGAGCGGGTCATTGGGATCGTGGTTCAGCCGGGCGTGGAATTTGGTAACACGGACGTGGCGCACTACAAGCCTGAACGGGCCAAGAGCCTCATTCGTTCGCTGGACGACATGCCCGGCTTGGTTTTCGAAGCACATTCCACCGACTACCAACCGGCCGAAGCCTTGTCTGCTCTCGTTGACGGCGGCTTTGCAATCCTCAAGGTCGGACCAGGGCTGACTTTCGCGCTGCGCGAAGCGCTGTACGGTCTCGATGCGATCGCTGACGTGCTTGCCGGGAAGACGCCACGAACCGGACTGGTGACCACCATGGAAAAAATCATGGTCGAACAACCGGCAAGCTGGGCGGGCCACTATGGCGGCGGTCCCGATGAGGAGCGACTGCAACGGCATTTCAGCTATAGTGATCGAATTCGCTATTACTGGCCGGATCCTCGCGCATCCGCCGCGGTCGGCGAATTGTTCAGCCGGCTCCCCGATGAAATTCCCGAAACTCTGATCAGCCAATATCTCGGCCGACTCTATTCCGACGTGGTGTCAAAGCGGGTCGCTCCGAAGGCCGGCGAACTCTGCCTTGCTGCCATCGACGCGGTACTGGCGCCTTATTCAGCCGCCACGGCAATCCGATAAGCAATCGACAGCCGTGTCAGACGAGCGGCTGCGTCCCGAAGATATCAATATTCAGCCGGAGAAAGTTATGGCGTCAGTAAGTGTGGCGAATGCCCGCAAGAGCTACGGTCACTTCGAAGTTCTGCATGGTGTGGATATTGATATCCAAGACGGCGAATTCGTGATCCTGGTCGGTCCGTCCGGGTGCGGGAAGTCGACATTGTTGCGGATGATTGCCGGCCTCGAAGAGATTTCGGCTGGCCGGATTTCGATCGGCAGCAAGGTCGTGAACAATGTCGCGCCAAAAGAACGCGATATCGCGATGGTTTTCCAGTCCTACGCGCTCTACCCCCATCTGACAGTCGAGGCGAATATGGGTTTTTCGCTGAAGCTGGCGAAAGCACCCAAGGAACAGACCAGGCAGCGTGTTCGAGCAGCCGCTGAAATTCTGGGGCTCGAGCATCTGCTCGATAGATATCCGAAAAATCTGTCGGGTGGCCAACGCCAACGTGTGGCGATGGGCCGTGCCATCGTCAGAAATCCGCAGGTCTTCCTGTTTGACGAACCATTGTCGAACCTAGACGCAAAGCTGCGTGTCCAGATGCGTTCGGAAATCAAGCAACTGCATCAGCGACTGAAGACAACGACCATTTACGTCACCCACGACCAGATCGAGGCCATGACGATGGCCGATCGGATTGTTGTGATGCGGGACGGCTTCGTCGAGCAGATAGGCTCGCCGCTCGATCTCTACGACCGGCCGGCAAACCTTTTCGTGGCGGGCTTCATCGGTTCGCCGGCGATGAACCTTATTCGAGGCCAGGTCAGCACTTCGGGGCCGCTGGAGTTGATCGCGGACGGCGGAGGCAGGTTGCCGCTGCCGGAAGCAGCGTCACTGGAACGCGGCGCGCAGCTTATCTACGGCATTCGCCCTGAACATCTCGCAATCGGACAAGGCCCTGTTGCCGCTGAGGTCGTTCTCGTCGAGCCTACCGGTGCTGAGATCCAGATAACCACGAAGTTTGGCGCCGATCACCTCGTTGCAACGGTAAGAGAGCGCCTTGATCTCCGCGCCGGCGACCAGATCGTCATTACCCCGGATCTCAGTAAACTGCATCTGTTCGACGCAAAAACCGAAAAACGGTTAAGGTCCGTGTAACGTGCCAATTTTTCCGGACAGTTCGCCAACGCTGGCAGATGGTTCGCTGCAGGTCAGCGTCCAAGGCTGCCAGCGGCGGCGATGATCTCCGCCGCGGTCGGGAAGATGGAGAGGCTGTTCGGTCCGTCGAGCGCCTCGATTTGTGCCCAGCCGATGGTGCCGTTCGCCTTGACCAGGAAGTGCCCGACGAGCTGGGTAGCGTGGTTCGCGAAGATCGCATTATCGACTTCGTCAAGCTCGAAGCCGTCCTTGGCGTTGAGTACGGTGTTGGCTTCCATCGGGTGAAGCGGTTCCGGCAGCTCGCCCGTGGGGTTGATGCGTGCCGCCTGGAATTGCGCCATCGTTGCGCCATAGGGCCATTCGGGCTGCTCGCAGCTTCCTTCGGGCAGGAACTCGCCATGCGGCACACCGTAGGCCCGGTGCGTGCGGCAATCCGGGTCACACAGAAGCGTTATCGGCGTCGGCCGGTGGCGGAAATACAGGCGGGCACGTTCCACCGGCGTGTTGATCACGGCAACAGTCTCCACCCCGGCGGAGCGCAGGGTCGGCTGTACGCCGGCAAGCTGCTCTAGCTGGCGCCGGCAGAACGGGCAGTGCAGCCCGCGAAAGAACCCGATCACGAACGGGCGACCGCTCAAGTCGGCGAAAGAGACCGTTCCGTCGAAGTTGGCCGTGGCTAGTGCGAAGGCCGGGGCGGTTTCTCCTGGTTGCAGCGGGCGCTTCTGGTCTCCCATGGAACAATTCCTTTGTCGTATCGTCTAGGTAGACGACCGAAATTTAACTATACCACTTGTCGCAAGAAGGCCCAGCGTTCGATGTTGAGATCGCCAAATGTGGTTCGGAATGCCATTTGCCGCTCCGACCGGCGTCGAGAGCTTGCCGGTATCGATCGCCGCTCCTATCTTATTTAGAATAGACTGATGGAGCAACGAGATGGCGGAACTTGTGGCCGACACTCTAATCGACACGACGATCGAGATCATTCCACCGGAAGACACGAAGGAACAACCCGATAGTCGTGCTTGCCTTTGCTGTAAGCGCCGGCGTCAGTGGATGGACGATGACGGCTGCGGCATCTGTGAGGAATGCCTGGCCTCGTGATCGACACAACAAGGGCACAAGGCGATGGCAATCCGTAGCGCCGGACTTCTGCTATACCGGCGTGTTTCCAGGGACATCGAAGTGCTTCTCGTCCATCCGGGCGGCCCTTTCTGGGCCAGGAAAGACGAGGCTGCGTGGTCGATCCCGAAGGGGTTGATCGAACCTGGAGAAGATGAGCTCGCGGCGGCAATAAGGGAAACCGCCGAAGAGCTGGGTGTAGCAGTCGATGGCAGGTTCACGCCGTTGGGCGAATACCGACAACCTAGCGGAAAGATGGTTGTTGCGTGGTCGATCGAAGCCGATCCGGTACTGGACGTGAATTCGATACAGAGTTCCGAATTTGAAATGGAATGGCCACCACGGTCGGGCCAGGTAAAGAGCTTTCCGGAGGTCGATCGCGCGGGGTGGTTTTCCCCGCCCAACGCAGCCATAAAGCTGTTGAAAGGGCAGCGACCGATGATTGCCGACCTCCTGACGCATCTGGAATGATCGGCCCGAAATTATTGATTGAGCCGTCCGATCTCGCTTCACTCATGCGTCAGGTGCGCGGCAGCCATGAGTTGCTTCTGAAAACAGCCATCCTATCTGACAGTCACCGCCACGTCACTGAAATCGAGAAAACGGAGCTGCGATCCGCCTTGAGCACACGCGAGGAGACAATCATGAACGGCATTTCCAAAACCCTGAACGACATGACGCTCGTCGAACGCTCGAGCCTGCTCGACACCGTCGCCGACGCCTTGGAAGCAACGGCCGAGGAGGCGGAAGGTGAGGGCGACGCCCGCTTCGTCGCCAACTCCATCTGCGTCGCCAATACGATTCGCGGTCTATCCGGAGACCTGACGCCACGCGATCTGCAGGCGGCCGAGTTGCTCCTTGAGCAGGGGATCATGCTCGTCCACCAGTTCTCGAACCGGGCGAAAACGAACGGAGTGATCCACTAGCGGGGGCGAGGGCGGCCCTGTACGCAATGCGCTCTGTCCGTGTGGACGGCGGCTGATGGATTGAGATAAAGCCGTTAATCCGCGCCGGAGATAACGGATGCTGCCGGCCCCTGGTGACAACGAGTGGTCTCAGCCGCGGCAAACCGTGGGAGCGGGAGATAAGCAGACACGCCAGGAAGGCTTTATTTCCAATGGATTGCCGGTTCAACGCGCAGCTGTATCGAATGGTCGATATAGCAGGGTTCACCCTTGTTCGATCAGGAGAAGTGTGATGCAGCCTGGTCGCACAGGCCTTGCCGTCTGCTTAATGGTGGCCGCCGCTTTTTTAAATAGTCTCGACGCAGTCATTGTGCGTTTGCTGGCCGGTGACGTGCATCCATTGATGATCGGCTTTTTCCGGTCGTTTTTCGGACTTCTTGTCGTCACGCCCTGGATCGTGTCACGGGTCGACCTGAAAGCCTCTCCCTATCGTGTCCTGCATGTCGTGCGTGCGGGTCTGAAGCTTGCCTCACTGGTTGCTTTGTTCGTCGCCTTTGCGCACGCGCCACTCGCCGATGCGACGGCGATCAATTTCACCATGCCCATGTTTCTCGTTCTCGGTGCGTGGCTGGTGCTCAAGGAACATGTCGGCATCTCCAGCTTGGCCGGCATTGTCGCAGGTTTTATCGGCGTCATGATCATCATTCGCCCTGGAGCGTCCGGTTTCGACCAATGGCTGCTTTTTGCGCTGGCAGGAGCGGTCTTGACGGCAGCCAGCCAATTGATGCTGCGGCGCATGGCATTGAGGGATAGCGCCGACCGGCTGGTTGCATGGAATCTGATAGCGACGGTGCCGCTTGGCCTGATCGTCATGCTGCCGGTCTGGTCAATGCCAAGCTGGAGCCAACTCGGACTGCTTGCCATGCAAGGGGCACTCGGCGCACTCAACATGACGCTGATCACACGCGCCTTCGGTATGGCGGCCGCAAGCGTTCTGGCACCGCTCGACTTTCTCCGACTGCCCGTCGTGGCCCTCATGGCCTTCTCATTTTTCGCGGAAGTTCCGGCCGCACAGACTTGGATCGGCGCGGCGGTGATCATCGGCGCGGCCATTATTGGAACCCGCGGCATGACATGGCGACGCAAGCCGCCGGTTGACAAGCCCTGATCATTTTTGGGGTTCACAAAAATTTTAGATGCACTAATATTTCAGTTGTAGCGACTGGTCGTCGAGCCGTGCCTATTGCCGGAGGGGTATGACAGGCAGCACAGACGAAGACGAAACCGGACATCACGGCCCCTATGGGGTTCACTCGGGAGGAGTGGCATGAAGAGTTTCATCGGCAAGCGCGCGATCGCCAGTGGCGTATCACTCGTGGTGCTTATCGTCATCGTGTTCTTCCTTTCCCGGCTGACGGGCGATCCGACCGACCTCTATCTGCCGATCGATGCGACCACGGAAATGCGCCAGCAATTCCGTGAGATGAACGGTTTCAACGATCCGTTGATCATCCAGTTCGGCCGTTATGTCTCGGATCTTGCCCAAGGCAATTTCGGTCAGTCACTGCGACAGGCCCGTCCGGCCATGAATGTCGTGCTGGAGGCCTTCGTCTGGACCTTCTGGCTGGCTGCCATCACCATGGCGCTGGTCACGGTCGCCGCGATCGTCATCGGTTCTCTGGCGGCCTTTCGTGTCGGCGGCGTCTTCGACCGTCTTGCCACTTTCTTCTCGCTGATCGGCGCTGCGGCGCCGGATTTCTGGCTGGCCATCGTGGCGATCGTCATTTTCGCCGTCAAACTGCATGTCCTGCCGACATCGGGAACGGGAACTTTCTGGCACTGGGTCCTGCCGGTCAGCGTGCTGTTCATCCGGCCTTTCGGCCTGATCCTGCAGGTGGTCCGCGGCTCGATGATCAGTGTTCTGTCTTCCGCCTATGTGAAGACGGCCCGCGCCAAGGGGGTCCGCTCGAACTCGATCATCTTCATTCATGGACTGCGCAACGCCATGCTGCCGGTGATCACAGTCATCGGCGACCAGGCGGCAGCCATCTTGAACGGCGCCGTTGTCGTCGAGACGGTGTTTGGTTTTCCTGGAATCGGCAAGCTGATGATCGATTCCATTTTGCTTCGCGATTTCGCCGTCGTGCTGGCCGTCATCATGGTCTCGGCACTGGCGATCTTCATCATGAACCTGTTGATCGACATCGCCTATGCGCTGCTCGATCCGCGCATCCGGTATTGAGCGATGACGATGGCCGACACACAAATCCTCGCCGAGAAAAAACCAAACAGCCCGATCGGGCGCTGGCTGACGATGCTGTGGGCGGACAAGCTCGCTTTTTTCGCGGCTCTGTTCCTTTTGATCGTTCTGCTCTGCGCGCTGTTTGGCCCGTTCCTGCTGGAGGCCATCGCCACCAAGCAGAACCTGCGGGGCCGGAACGCGCCGCCGTTCGATATCACCCGCGGATTGCTCTATGTCCTCGGCGCCGATGCGCTGGGCAGGCCGCTTCTTGCCCGCGTCATCGTGGCGGCGCAAAATACCATCCTGGTTGCCGCGGCAGCCGTGCTCGCCTCATCCGTCGTCGGTACGGCGCTCGGTCTGGTGGCGGGTTACAGCCGCTCCTCCGCGGCTCAATGGATCATGCGCCTCGGCGACGTCATCATGTCCTTTCCGTCGCTGCTTCTGGCGGTGATCGTGCTCTACATGCTCGAGCCCTCGGTCACCAATATCGTCCTCGTCCTGGCGATCACCCGCATTCCCATCTATCTGCGCACCACGCGCGCCGAAGTGCTGGAAGTGCGCGAGCGGATGTTCGTGCAGGCGGCGAAGGTCATGGGAGCATCGTACTGGCGCATTATCTTCCATCACATCCTGCCGGTGATCTTCCCCACGCTGGTGACCATCGCGACGCTGGATTTCGCCTTCGTCATGCTGGCGGAATCCTCCCTGTCATTCCTTGGGATCGGCATTCAGGCGCCTGAGATCACCTGGGGTCTTATGGTTGCTCAAGGACGACCCTATCTCACCAATGCCTGGTGGCTTTCCTTCTGGCCGGGCCTTGCAATCATTCTGACGACGCTGTCGCTGAACCTTCTGTCGAATTGGCTGCGTATCGCACTCGATCCGACGCAACGCTGGCGCCTTGAAATGAGGGGCAGGAAAAATGGCTGAACATCTTTTGGAAGTGCGTGACCTCTCGGTCGAGTTCCACACCGCCAGCGGGACCGTCAAGGCGGTGCAGGATGTCAGCTGGCATCTCGATCGCGGCGAGACGCTGGCGATCCTTGGGGAAAGCGGTTCGGGCAAGTCCGTGTCGGCCTCGGCGATCATGAACCTGATCGACATGCCACCTGGCAAGATCACCAGCGGCACCATTCTCCTCAACGGCCGCGACATGCTGAAAATGACGCCCGAGGAGCGGCGCTCGATCAACGGCGCCAAGATCGCCATGATCTTTCAGGACCCTCTCGCCCACCTCAATCCGGTCTATCCGGTCGGCTGGCAAATCACCGAGATGATGACGACGCATGGTCAGTCGGCGGAACGCGCTGGCGCGAGGGCGCTCGAATTGATCGGGCGCGTCGGCATAAGCGATCCGCAGGCGGCGATGCGAAAATATCCGTTCCAGTTCTCCGGCGGCCAGCGGCAGCGCCTGATGATCGCCATGGCAATTGCCTGCAAGCCCGATATCCTGATCGCGGATGAACCCACCACCGCGCTTGATGTTACCGTGCAGGCGCAGGTGCTCGAACTTCTGCAGGAGTTGCAGCAGGAAACCGGCATGGGCCTGTTGCTGATCACCCACGATTTGGGCGTCGTTGCCGAGATCGCCGACCGGGTCGTGGTGATGAATTCCGGCTGTGTCGTCGAAACCGGCAATGCGGCCGAAGTCTATCGCAACCCGCAGAACGCCTATACGAAGAAGCTGATTGCTGCCGCACCGGGGAAGGGTGCGATGGCCCAGGAGCGTGACCGGCAGGGCGAACCGCTGCTGCGCGCCATTGGCTTGAAAAAGAGTTTTGGCGCATTCCAGGCGCTGAAGGGCGTGGATTTCGTCATCATGCCCGGCGAAACGGTTGCCGTTGTCGGCGAGAGCGGTTCCGGCAAGTCAACCCTTGCCCGGGCGATCGTTCGGCTCGATGATCCGCAGGAGGGCCAGGTTCTCTACCGCGGCAACGATCTGCTTGCGATGACCCCGAGAGAAATATTCGGGCTGCGTCGCGATTTGCAGATGGTCTTTCAGGACCCCACCCAGTCACTGAACCCGCGGATGAGCGTGTTCCGGTTGATTTCGGAGGCCTGGGTCATTCACCCGGATATCCTGCCGAAAGCGAGATGGAAGGAGAGAGTGGCCGAGTTGCTGGTCAAGGTTGGCCTGAAACCGGATATGGCCGATCGGTATCCACATCAGTTTTCCGGCGGCCAGCGCCAGCGCATCGCGATTGCCCGGGCGCTGGCTATGGAGCCGAAACTGATCATCTGCGACGAGGCGGTTTCCGCGCTCGACGTGTCGATCCAGGCACAGGTGATTGCCCTGCTTGAGGGCCTGCGCCGCGAATTCGGCCTGTCTTACCTCTTCATCGCACACGACCTGCCGGTGGTTCGCGATTTCGCCGATCGCGTCATTGTCATGAAGGCCGGCGAGATTGTCGAGGAGGGGCCGGTGGAACAGATCTTCAACGCGCCCTCCCACCCCTACACGCAGGCGCTTCTTGCCGCGAGCCTCGATCCCGATCCGGAAATCCAGGCCACCCGACGCGCCGCCCGCCAACTACAGGAAGGACTCGTTTCCGCATGAAGCCCGATGTCATCGTCGCCTATCCGCTCCGGCCCCATCAGATGGCAATGCTGGAGGAGACCTATACGCTGCACCGGCTCGATCTTGTCAAAGGCGAAGAGCGGGATGCTCTCTTGCAGCAAGCCGGCCCGATCTCTTCCGCACTGGTCTGCAACGGCCATGTGACGATCGACGAAGCCCTGCTTTCGAAATTGCCGGCATTAGAGCTCGCCGCCTGTTCCTCGGCTGGCTACGACCAGATGGATGTCGAGGCGATGACACGGCGCGGCATCAAGCTCACCAACACATCGGAGGTGCTTTGCGACGACGTTGCCGACATGGCACTGCTTCTGATGCTGGCGGCACGACGGCGCCTGCCGGAAGGCGATCGCTATGTGCGCTCCGGCGACTGGGGGCAGAAGGGCATGATGCCGCTGACGACGTCGACGTCGGGCAAGAAGGCCGGGATCGTCGGCCTCGGCCGCATAGGGATGGCGATTGCCAAGCGATGCGAAGCTGTCGGGCTGACGGTCGGCTATTATGGAAGGACGAAGAAAGCCGGCAACGATTTTACCTATTTCGACACACCGGTCAAACTGGCGGACTGGGCCGATATCCTGATCGTCGCAACCCCTGGCGGGCCCTCGACCGAAGGGTTGATTTCGGCAGACGTGCTGAATGCGCTCGGACCGACGGGCAGCTTCATCAACATTGCCCGCGGCACCGTGGTCGACGAGCCGGCCTTGATTAAGGCCTTGCAGGAAAGGCGGATCGCCTCGGCCGGCATCGATGTCTACCTCAACGAACCCAATCCCGATCCGCGCTTCGCAGCGCTCGACAACGTCGTGCTCTATCCCCATCATGCCAGCGGTACCGAGGAAACGCGCGACAGGATGGCGCAATTGACGGTCGACAACCTTGCCGCCTTCTTCGCAGGCAGGCCGCTGCTGACGCCGGTCAATTGACCCCGACTGAAACCCGCGACGCGGCAGGTTCAGACGAAGTAATCCGGGAACTCCTTCCTGAGCTCTTCGACTTTTGCGACGGTCTGGCTGAGATGCTCACGGATCGCGTCGACGGCACCCTGTTCGTCGCGGGCGGCAATTGCGTCGATGATGGCGTGGTGACCCTCGAGGATGCTCATGATCTTGCCCTTTTCGGGCAGATGCAGACGACGAATGCGCTCGAGATGGCCGGACCGCTCGCGAACCAGCTGATGCAGGCTGCTGCGCTTGGCGCCTGCGAACAATGTCTGGTGAAAGAGCTCGTCGAGCTCCTGGAAGATCGCGATCTGATCGGCGTCGTCGGCGACCGCCGACTGCATTTTGATGATCGAGCGGGCGCGGGTGATGACGCTTGGATCCGGATCCGGATCGGTCGCGAGGCGGCGGCAGACTTCCGATTCCAGCGCGACGCGAAGGAAATGCGCCTCGTAAATTTGCAGCACGTCGATCCTGGTCACCACAGTGCGGGACTGCGGATAAATGCGAACCAGACCCTCCTGTTTGAGAAGCTGCAATGCGTCACGAATGGGAGTCTGGCTGACTTCATAAGTCTCGGTGAGCTCGGTGCGCGACAGAGTGGTGTCCGGCGGCAGCTGAATGGTGATGATCCGCTTTCGCAGATCATCATAGACCCGCTGGACCGTACTGCCGGCGACGACCGGAAAGCCGGGCGCAGTCAGGCCAAATGTGGAGGCGAACTGGGAATTCATGTGAGGCGTCCTTTTCGATTCCATTCATAGCTTTGCACGACCTAATGCACAAGAATGCAAACTTTCCATTGATATATATGTCAAACTAAAATATCAGTTGGTGCAAACGCTGAGATAAGCAAGCGAAAAGGTGGGAGAAAGCCGTGACCGCGAAGAAAACCTACGAGCAATTGCGGTCCGCCCGATGGATGCTGCCGGATGATCAGCGCTCGTTCGGCCACCGGTCGCGGACCATGCAGATGGGTTACGCGCCGGAGGATTGGCAGGGGAAGCCGATCATTGCCGTGATCAACACCTGGTCCGATGCGCAGCCGTGCCACATGCATTTCCGTGAACGCGCCGAATGGGTGAAGCGCGGAATTCTTCAGTCGGGCGGGTTCCCCATGGAACTGCCTGCTCTTTCCCTTTCCGAAAACTTCGTCAAGCCGACCACGATGCTCTATCGCAATATGCTGGCGATGGAGACCGAGGAACTGCTGCGGAGCCATCCTGTCGATGGCGCCGTTCTGATGGGTGGCTGCGACAAGACGACACCGGGCCTGGTCATGGGCGCAGTCAGCATGGGCATTCCCTTCGTCTATCTCCCTGCCGGCCCGATGCTGCGCGGCAACTATGCCGGCAAGACGCTAGGCTCCGGTACCGACGGCTTCAAATACTGGGACGAGCGGCGTGCCGGCACGATCACCCAGGAGGAGTGGCAGGGCATAGAAGGCGGGATCGCCCGCAGTTACGGCCATTGCATGACCATGGGCACGGCGTCGACGATGACGGCGATCGCCGAGGCTATGGGGTTGACGCTGCCGGGCGCATCCTCGATCCCCGCGGCCGACGCCAACCATCAGCGCATGTCGGCGGCCTGTGGCCGCCGCATCGTCGACATGGTGTGGGAGGATCTGACGCCGGATCAGATCATCACTCCGGCGGCCGTCGACAACGCGGTCACGGTCGCCATGGCGACCGGCTGCTCCACCAATGCCATCATTCACCTGATTGCCATGGCCCGCCGCGCCGGTGTCCCGTTGGAGCTCGATGATCTCGATCGCATCGGTCGCACGACGCCGGTTCTCGCCAACATCCGGCCTTCTGGTTCGACCTATCTGATGGAGGATTTCTTTTATGCAGGGGGCCTGCGCGCCCTGATGAAGCAGCTCGGCGACAAACTGGATCCCACCGCGATTACCGTGACGGGAAAACCCTTGTTGGATGGTCTCGACCAGGTGAAGATCTACAATGACGACGTTATCCGGCCATTGTCGAACCCGGTCTATCACGAAGGTTCGCTGGCCGTGCTCAAGGGGAACCTCTGTCCCGATGGCGCGGTTATCAAACCAGCGGCCTGCGACCCGAAATTCCATCGCCATTGCGGCCCGGCGCTGGTCGCCGACAGTTATGCGGAGATGAAGAAGATCATCGATGATCCCGACTATCCATTAACGCCGGACACGGTTCTCGTGCTCCGCAACGCCGGCCCCCAGGGTGGGCCGGGCATGCCGGAATGGGGCATGATCCCGATGCCGAAGGCGCTGTTGAAGCTCGGCTTGCGCGACATGGTACGCATCTCGGACGCCCGCATGTCCGGAACCAGTTTCGGTGCCTGCGTGCTGCATGTCGCACCGGAATCTTATGTTGGCGGGCCTCTGGCGCTGCTGAGAACAGGGGACATGGTCGAGCTTGATATTCCGGCACGCAGCCTCAATATGCTGGTTTCCGAAGAAGAGATCACAGCGCGGCGGGCCGCCTGGGTGGCGCCGACGCGGCATTACGAGCGCGGTTACGGCTTCATGTTCTCCGGCCATATCGAGCAGGCCGACAAAGGCTGCGACTTTGATTTCCTGACCACGGAATTCGGTGGCAAGACGCCGGAACCGGCAATCAACTGAGGCACCACGATGTTTGATCCCGATCGACGTACGATTCCCGCACAGCCTCCGAAGGCTGGCTTCGCTGCCGGTCCGTCCAAGCTGGACGCTATCCGATCGGTCACCCTGTCGCTCGTTTACCTGCCTTTGGCGCGGCCGATCAGCGATGCCAAGGTGTTGACGGGCCGGCAGAAGCCGCTGACGCAGGTGGCCTTTCTGTTTTGCGAGATCGTCTCCGAGGCTGGCCATAATGGGCTCGGTTTCAGTTACTCGAAGCGGGCAGGCGGACCTGCCCTTTATGCACATGCCTGCGAGCTTGCCGACAACCTGATTGGCGAAGATCCCAACGATACCGCGCGCATTTGGGACAAGCTCTGCTGGGCCGGGGCCTCGGTCGGCCGCTCCGGCATTGCAACCCAGGCAATCGCCGCCATCGACATCTGCCTCTGGGACCTGAAGGCGAAACGCGCCGGCCTGCCGCTCGCAAAACTGCTTGGCGCCCATCGCGACAGTGTCGCCTGCTACAACACCTCCGGCGGCTTCCTGTCATCGACTGTCGAGGAAATCCGCGATGCCATCGATCACTCGATCGCCTCCGGTATCGGCGGCATCAAGATCAAGGTCGGGCAGCCGGACCCGATGATCGACCTTCGCCGGCTCGATGCGGTGACCAGCCATATCGATGGCCGTGTCCCGCTGATGGTCGATGCAAACCAGCAATGGGACCGCACCACGGCCTTGCGTTTCGGCCGGCTGGTCGAACCGCTCAACCTCGAATGGATCGAAGAGCCGCTCGATGCCTATGACGCCGAGGGCCATGCGGCGCTGGCGCGCGAACTTGCCACGCCGATCGCCACCGGCGAAATGCTGGCAAGCGCCGACGAGCACATGGCGCTGATCCGGGCCGATGCGGTCGACTTCATTCAGCCGGATGCGCCGCGTGTCGGCGGCATCACACCCTTTTTGCGCATCTGCACACACGCCGAGGCGAAACGCATGCGCCTGGCGCCGCATTTCGCCATGGAAATCCATCTGCACCTGGCGGCTGCCTATGCGCATGAGCCGTGGGTAGAGCATTTCGATTGGCTGGCGCCGCTGTTCAACGAACAACTCGAAATCAAGGACGGCCGGATGATCGTGCCGGCTCGTCCGGGGCTTGGTTGCAGCCTGGCGGGCAAAGCCCGCGACTGGACCGTGGAAACCCGCAGTTTCGGCGTCTGAATGAGAACGAGGAGAGAAACATGAACCCCGCAACCCGTGAAAAGCTGATGGGTGTCTCCGTCGCGACGCTCTGTTCAGCGCTGTTCAAGCGTGGCCTGAGAAACCAGACGGTCCAGGATGTTCGGCCGGTGCAGCCGAAGGGCCGCAATATGGTCGGACCGGCCTTTACGCTGCGCTACATGCCGGCGCGCGAGGACCGCAATGCAATGAACGTCTTTCGGAACCCGAAACATCCGCAACGGCTTGCTATCGAGACGTGCCCGGAAGGCTCTGTTATGGTGATGGACAGCCGCAAGGATCCGCGTGCAGCCTCTGCCGGCGACATCCTGATTACCCGCCTGATGATGCGCGGCGGCGCCGGCGTCGTCACCGATGGCGGCTTCCGGGACGCCATGACGATCGGCGGCCTCGATATCCCCGCCTATCACCATCGTCCCTCCAGCCCGACGAACCTGACGCTGCATGAGGCAATCGACATCAATGTGCCGATAGGCTGTGGCGATGTGGCGGTCTTCCCGGGCGACATCATGGTTGGCGACGATGACAGCGTGATCGTCATCCCTGCGGAGATTGCCGACGAGATCGCCGATGAAGCGGTGGAGATGACCGCTTACGAGGATTTCGTGACGGAACGCGTCAAGCAAGGTCACACGATCATTGGCCTCTACCCGGCCACCGACGAAAGCAATCTGACGCTTTTTGCCGAATGGCGGAAGGTGAATGGCCGCTAAGGCGGCGCATCTTGAACAACGGAATCAGGACGGAGCAAGGCTCCGCCGAGGAGAATAACAATGAGCTGGACCCCTTCAGGCAAGCATTTCATCGCCGGCGAATGGATTGCCGGAACGACGACATTTCGGTCAGAGCCGGCGCATGGGCAGGCACGTGACTTCGCTGTCGGCACAACGGAACTGGTCGACCGCGCCTGCCGCGCCGCCGAAGCTGCTTTTGCAGCATTTTCGGCAACGACACGCGAGGAGCGCGCCACTTTCCTCGAGGCAATCGCCGAGGAGATCGACAAGCGCGGCGAGGCCGTCACCCTCATCGGAACGCAGGAAACCGGGCTTCCGGAGGGCCGGCTCAACGGCGAACGCGCTCGCACCACCGGCCAACTCAAACTGTTTGCCGACCATATCCGCAAGGGCGCGCATCTCGACGCTCGGATCGATGCGGCCCAACCCGATCGGCAGCCGGCGCCGCGGCCCGAGATCCGTCTGGTGCAGCGGCCGATCGGCCCGGTCGCCGTCTTCGGCGCTTCGAATTTTCCGCTGGCATTCTCGACGGCCGGCGGCGATACGGCAGCCGCGCTTGCCGCGGGCTGCCCGGTCGTGGTGAAGGGACATTCAGCCCATCCCGGCACAGGTGAGATCATTGCCGAGGCGATTGCAGCCGCTATCGAGCGCACCGGAATGCCGGCCGGCGTCTTCAGCCTGATCCAGGGTGGCCGTCGTGATGTCGGAACGGCGCTGGTGACGCATCCGGCCATCAAAGCCGTTGGCTTTACCGGCTCGCTTGCCGGCGGAAGGGCGCTCTTCGACCTTTGCGCCCAGCGCCCTGAGCCGATCCCCTTTTTCGGGGAACTCGGCAGCGTTAATCCGATGTTCCTGCTGCCGGCCGCCACCGCTGCCCGGGCAGAGGCGATCGGTTCAGGCTGGGCCGGTTCCCTGACGCTTGGTGCCGGCCAGTTCTGCACCAAACCCGGTATCGCCGTCGTCGTCGACGGGCCGGAGGCAGACAAGTTCACCAGTGCCGCCAAGGCGGCTCTTGAAAAGGTGGCGCCGCAGACGATGCTGACCAAAGGCATCGCCACGGCCTATCACGAAGGTGTCGAGCGCATGCGGGCAAGCAATGCCGTCGCGCCGGTTCTCGCGGCACAGAGCGACGGCCGCGAAGCAACGCCAAACCTGTTCGAGACCAACGGCTCGGCCTGGCTTGCCGATCACTCGCTCAGCGAAGAAGTATTCGGTCCTCTCGGCCTCGTCGTGCGCGTCGGCTCACCTGAAAAGTTGCTCACCCTTGCCGAAAGCTTTCAGGGACAGCTGACTGCAACGATCCATATGGACGACGCCGATCTGGGCCTTGCCCGCGACCTGCTGCCAATCCTCGAACGGAAGGCGGGCAGAGTGCTGGTCAACGGCTTCCCAACCGGCGTCGAGGTTGTCGATTCCATGGTGCATGGCGGACCCTACCCGGCCTCGACCAACTTCGGCGCGACCAGCGTCGGGACCATGTCGATCCGCAGGTTTTTGCGCCCCGTTGCCTACCAGAATTTCCCCGCCGACCTGTTGCCGCAAGACCTGCGCAACTGAAACCGAGGAGTGCCAAATTGATTGCCCCGACGGAACTTCGCGAGATCATTCGCAACGGCCTGCTGTCTTTTCCCGTCACTCCTTTCGATGCCGAGGACCGGTTTGCCGCCAAGCCGTTTTCAGCGCATCTGGAATGGCTGTCATCCTACCCCGTTGCCGGCCTGATCGTTGCCGGCGGCACCGGTGAGCTGTTCTCGCTGACGCCGGGTGAGGTGGTTGAGGTGGTAAAGGCCGCCCGCGCCGTGTCCGGCGATGCACCTGTTATTGCCGGATGCGGCTACGGCACGCGTATTGCCTGCGACATGGCGCGCGAGATCGAGGCGGCCGGTGGCGACGGCATTCTTCTGTTGCCGCATTACCTGACCGAGGCGCCGGCAGATGGCATTGCCGCGCGTGTACGGGCCGTTTGCAAGGCCACCAATATGGGCGTTACCGTTTATAATCGTGGCCAGGCGCGGGTTTCGGCCGAGCAGCTTGCTCAGCTTGCCGACGAATGCCCGAATCTGATCGGCTTCAAGGATGGAACCGGTGACATCGATACGGTGCGCCGTGTCACGATCGCGCTCGGCGACCGCCTTTCCTATATCGGCGGCATGCCGACACACGAACTGTTTGCCCAGGCCTATCGCGGAGCCGGCATGCCGACCTATTCCTCCGCAGTCTTCAATTTCGTGCCTGAAACGGCATTGAAATTCCACAAGGCATTCCTTGCCGGTGACGACGCAGCCTGTGAACAGATGCTGCGCGATTTCTACTATCCCTTTGCCCGTATTCGCGATCGCAAAGCCGGTTATGCGGTATCCGCGGTCAAGGCAGGCGTGCGCTTGCGCGGCTTTGAGGCGGGACCGGTGCGGGCGCCGCTGACGGATCTCACCGACGAGGAAGTCGAGATGATGCGCGAACTGATTGCCTCGGCCCGGTAAAAATGAAGGGTTCCAGACACGGTTGAGGGCTCCGTGCTTCGGAGCGCCTGAGTTGAAGGCCGTCGTTAACTAGTATATTAGTGCACTTGTGCTTTGTAAAACCATGAGGAGATGGATGCCGGAGCACCGGAAACGGGACGCAGATTCACTGTGAGGAGCGCCAAAGGCGCATGGGAGGAGAACGAAATGAAACTGCATTTGTTAGCTGCCTGCTTTTCAACAACGGTGCTCGCGCTGAGCGGCGGTACGGCGCACGCTCAGGATGCCAAGAGCAACGTCACTGTTGTGCTTGCCGAAACCGTCGATGTCGTCGAACCCTGTATGGCAGCGCGCCAGGACGTCGGCCGGGTCATTTCCGAAAACGTCAACGAGATGCTGGTGGAATTCGACTACGTCAATGGCGGCCTCAAGCCCCGCCTGGCGACGGAATGGTCGAAGATCGATGACGACACCTGGGAGTTTAAGCTGCGTCCGAATGTCAAATGGCACGATGGCAAGCCGTTCACCGCCAAGGATGTCCAATTCACCATCGAGCGCAACAAGAATAAGAAGCTCAGCTGTGAGACCGGCGGCAAATATTTCGGCGGCACGGAGTTCAGCTTCGAAACGCCCGATGCCAACACGATCCGGATTACGACAAAACCGGCGCAGCCGATTCTTCCGCTTCTGATGACGGTGATGGCTGTGGAATCGGCCGAGGCGACACCAGCCGACGAATTCACCCGCAAGCCGATTGGCACCGGCCCTTATACGTTCGACAAATGGGAAATCGGCCAGTCAATCGTGCTGAAACGCAATCCGGAATATTGGGGGGAGAAACCCCAGGTGGAACAGGCGACCTATCTGTTCCGCTCCGACAGCGCCGTTGCTGCCGCCATGGTCGATGCCGGCGAAGCCGATATTGTTCCGGCGGTATCCGTACAGGATGCCACCAACAAGGAAACCGATTTCGCCTACCCGAATTCGGAGACGACATCGCTGCGCATCGATACGCGCGCAGCACCCCTTAACGACCGGCGCATCCGCGAAGCGATGAACCTCGCTATCGACCGTCAGGCGATGCTCGGAACGTTGTTCCCCGAACAGGCGAAGATCGCGACACAGCTCGTCGTGCCGACCACGATCGGCTACAATGCCGATATCCCCGCTTGGCCCTATGATCCCGAAAAAGCAAAGGAACTGGTCGCAGCAGCGAAAGCGGACGGCGTCCCGGTCGATCGTGAGATCCGCATCATCGGTCGCAATGGGCAATATCCCAATGCCACCGAAGCGATGGAAGCGATGATGGCGATGCTTCAGGAAGTCGGCTTGAACGTAAAGCTCGACATGTATGACGTGTCCGTGTGGAACGGCTACTTCGTTGCACCCTTTGTCGCCGATTCTGGTCCGACGCTGACCCAATCGCAGCACGACAACGCGACCGGCGACCCCGTCTTCACCGCATTCGTGAAATACGCGACCGACGGTTCCCACTCCATGGTTCGCGATCCCGCCGTCGACGCGCTGATCGCCAAGGCGACGTCTGCCACCGGCGACGAGCGCACAAAACTCTGGAAGGAGCTTTTCGCCAAGGTGAACACCGAAATCATCGCCGACATCCCGATGTTTCACATGGTCGGTTTCACCCGCGTCTCGCCGCGTCTCGACTTCAAGCCGACGATCGCGACGAATTCCGAACTGCAGCTGTCGCAGATCCGCTTCAAGTAAGCCGGTATGCTGCACTTAACCACGGGCCGCCGCGAACAGCGGCCCGTGCTTTCCATGACGTGAGGGAGAAATGCCGATGCCCCTGATTGACCGCATTGCCCTGACTCAATTCGCAAAGCAGATATTGACCCGCGCCGGCATGGAGGCCGACAAGGCCGAAACGACTGCCACCGTCCTGGTGGAAGGCGACATGATCGGCCACGAAACCCATGGCGTCAGTCTTTTGAACTGGTATGTCGAGGCGTTGGAAGACGGCTCGCTGGCAAAGTCCGGCAGCTATGAGGTCGTCAATGACCGCGGCGCAGCCTTTGTTTGGGACGGCAAATCCCTGCCGGGCGCATGGCTGCTGACAAAGGCGATCGAGCAGGCCTGCGAACGGGTCGGCGATCATGGCGTCGTCACCGCCGCGATCCGCAACTGCCACCATACCTGCGCGCTTTCAGCCTTCATGCGGCAGGTGACCGAACGGGGCCTCATCGTACAGCTGTCGGTCTCGCATCCCGCGGCGAGCCGCGTTGCGCCCTATGGCGGCACGAAGCCGCTCCTGACACCCAATCCGATGGCTGCCGGCTTCCCGACGTCTGCGGATCCGATCCTGATCGACGTCTCGGCCTCGATCACCACCACGACCATGACGCAAAACCTGGCGAAGGCCGGCAAGAAATTTCCTGAGGCCTGGGCTTTCACCGCCGCAGGCGAGCCGACCGATGATCCGCGCGAGGTGACGGAACGGGGCGGGACAATGATGCCTCTTGGCGGTCAGCTGAAGGGACACAAGGGTTTTGGGCTCGGGCTGATCGTCGAATTGCTGGGGCAGGGGCTTTCCGGCAAAGGACGGGCCAACACGCCGTCCGGTGTGTTTTCGCAAAGCGCTTTCCTTCAGGTCATCGATCCCGCCTTTTTCGCCGGGCTGGACGCCTTTACGGCGCAGTCTGATTTTCTCGCCGCTGCATGCCGCAGCAATCCTCCGGCGCCCTGGAACAATGGCCCCGTTCGCATGCCGGGCGACAATGCGGCGCGAAGGCGCCGCGCGGCGTTGGAAGAGGGCGTGCCGGTCGGCGATGCAACTTGGGCGAAGCTTTGCAAACATGCCGAGATCCTAGGCTTGCCTATTCCCGACGTCGCCGCGTGAGGAACACATCTGCTTCAAACCTTCTTGTCGGTCGCCGCAATGCCCGGTGTCAGTTGTAATCAAATCGGCCAAACCAGCAATAGGATCGGCACACTGACGATCACCACAATGAGCGAGAGCGGCAGACCCAGTCGGGCGTAGTCACCAAATCGATATCCGCCCGGTCCCATCACGAGCGTGTTGCATTGGTGTCCGATGGGCGTGAGGAAGTCGCAGCCGGCTCCAATTGCCACCGCCATCAGAAAGGCATCGGGCCTGAAGCCCAGCTTCTCGGCAAAGGTCGCGGCGATCGGGGCCATGACCAGAACCGTCGCTGCGTTGTTCAAAAACGGGGTTACGGCCATGGCCGCAACCAGGATCAGAGCCAAGGCACCGAAGGGCGGGAGCATTTCGGCGGTTCGCGAGAGGAGGTCCGCGATGATGTCGGTGGTTCCTGTGGTCCTGAGCGAGTCGCTGATCGGAATGAGAGCGGCCAGCATGATCAGAATGGGCGCATCGAGATGCTGATAAACTTCCCGCAAAGGAACGGATCCGGTGACCACCATCAGAAAAGCGGCGGCGAAAAACGCTGTCGCGACGGGAATGCCCCCGAAGGCTGTCGCCCCCATCGTTGCCATCAGGATAATGACGGGGATCATGCCATTGCGGGCGTTGCCGAGCTTCATATCTCGTTCGACCAGCGGCAAACATCCCCATTCGCGTAGAAGATCCGGTAGTTTCTGCAAGTCGCCCTGCAAGACCACGACGTCGCCATTGCGGATCTTGATCTCGCCCAGGCGCTCGGTGAAGCGCCTGTCGCGGCGGCTGACGGCAAGAAGGTTGAGCCCGGTATTGTGGAAGAGAGAAACGTCTTTTGCGCTGACGCCGATCAATCGGGAATGTTCGCCAACGATAGCTTCAACAGAACTGATGTCTTGGCGGGTCTCAGGCTCGTGTTTACGGTCGGACAGTTGAAGCTTGGCTTCACTGACGATCTTGTCGAGGGCGCTCTGCTCCCCCTCTATAATAAGAAGGTCGCCATCCTTAAGCACCGTGTCGGGAAGGGGCGTTCGTCTTTGGCCGTTGCCACCGATAATCGCAGTCACCATCGCATCGCCGCCCGCCGGCTTCTGCAGCCAGCTGACGGACCGCCCGATTGCCCCTGATGGCGTGGTGACCTTGGCCTCGGTCGTGTAGTTTTTGATCGCCACCGCCTCATCCATCGACGTTTCGACCCGTGATCTTTCAGGCAGCAGCTTGTAGAACAGCGCCAGAAAGACAACGCCGGCGACCGAGAGCGCCAGGCCGACAGGCGTATAGTCAAACATCATGAACGGCTGCCCGGTGATCTCCTCGCGCACCCGGGAAACGATGATGTTTGACGATGTGCCGATCTGCGTCATAAGCCCTCCGAGCAGAGAGGCGAAAGACATCGGCATCAGGAACATCGACGGTGATACGCGTGATTTCCGGGCCATTTGCACAGCGACCGGGATCATGATCGCCAGCGCACCAATGTTTTTAATGAAAGCCGACAGGGCTGCGACAATGGCAACCAGAATGATCAGCTGCATCCGTGGCCCGCGTCGTTCGGGAGAAAATCTGCGCAAGGCGACATCCATAATCCCCGATCTGGATATCGCCGCACTGACGATGAGCGCGCTGCCAACGATGATAACAATGTCATCGGAAAAGCCGGAAAAAGCATTTTTGGCAGGGACGATGCCGACAATGATTGCAGCGAGAAGGGAGCTTACGGCGACTATATCGTATCGATAACGCCCCCACAGGAACGCGCCCATCATCAGCGCGATGATGAGAAGAGAAAGCCATTGATCAGCGCGCATGTTTGCATCCCGGTGGTGGCAATTAACGTTTCAAGCAAGAGAACGATGCGACAAGGTGGTGAAATTTTTTCTCGTCTATCCCAGCCGTTTTGTCCGCTGACGGCTGGAGGAGTACTCTGATGGAACTTCCAGCCGCCAGGCGGCATTTCGCTGTCGGGGTTGCTTTCGGGAACGACCATGGCCAGTGACAAACTATCGACCTATCGGTCGAAGCGCGACTTTAAAAAAACGGATGAGCCAAGCGGCGAAAAACGCCTCGCGCGCAGCAATCGCCGTCGCTTCGTGATCCAGAAACATGATGCCACCCGGCTGCACTACGATCTGCGGCTCGAGTTGGATGGCGTCTTCAAATCCTGGGCGGTCACCAAAGGCCCGTCTCACGACCCGCACGACAAGCGGCTGGCAGTTGAGGTCGAGGATCATCCGCTCGACTATGGCGACTTCGAAGGCACTATTCCGAAAGGTCAGTATGGCGGCGGGACGGTCATGCTCTGGGATCGGGGCTATTGGGAACCGGAAGGAAATAAGAGCCCCGAGCAGGCACTCGCCAAGGGTGACTTCAAGTTCACCTTGGAAGGCAAACGCCTGCACGGCAGCTTCGTGCTGGTGCGCATGCGCAATGATCGCAACGGCGGCAACCGGACAAATTGGCTGCTCATCAAACACCATGATGAGTTCTCCGTCGAAAACAATGGCGAAGCGATCCTCGAGGAGAACAACACCTCTGTCGCCTCCGGCCGAACCATGGAGATGATTGCCGCCGGCAAGGGACGAAAGCCCAAGCCTTTCATGATCGAGGATGGCGACGTTCAGGCTGATGCCGTCTGGGACAGCAACCACGGACTGGCTGCCGAAGAGCGAAAAGAGAACGTCGGAGGCGGTCGGAAATCGAAACCGGTCACAAAGGTCGATCTGCCGGATTTCATTGCGCCGCAGCTCTGCCGGACACTGGAACGCCCTCCGGCCGGCACCGGCTGGCTTCACGAGATCAAGTTCGACGGTTACCGGATCCAGATGCGAGTGCTGGATAGCGAGGCGACGCTGAAGACCAGGAAAGGGCTCGACTGGACGGCAAAATATCCCGAGATCGCCGAGGCGGCATCGACGCTGCCCGATGCGATCATCGACGGCGAGATCTGCGCCCTGGACGATAATGGCGTTCCTGATTTCGCTGCCCTGCAGGCGGCCCTTTCGGAAGGCAAGACCGGCGAGCTCGTCTATTTCGCCTTCGATCTTCTCTATGAGGGTGGCGAGGACTTGCGATCTCTGCCGCTCATCGAGCGCAAGACGCGGCTTCAAAGCCTTCTCTCCGACGCCGGCAATGATCCGCGCATCCGCTTCGTCGAGCATTTCGACACCGGCGGTGATGCAGTTCTCCGGTCTGCCTGCAAACTCTCACTGGAAGGCATCGTCTCGAAAGAGGCGGATGCACCCTATCAATCCGGCCGCACCGAAAGCTGGGCGAAGTCGAAATGCCGCGCCGGCCACGAGGTGGTGATCGGCGCCTATGCCAAGACCAATGGGAAATTTCGATCCCTGCTGGTCGGCGTCTACCGCAGCGACCACTTCGTCTATGTCGGCCGCGTCGGCACAGGATATGGCGCGAAGACGGTTGAAACGCTGCTTCCGAAGTTGAAAGCGCTCGAAACGGCGAAATCGCCTTTCACCGGCATCGGCGCGCCGAAGAAGGAGGCCGAGGTCACCTGGCTGAAGCCCAAGCTCGTGGCGGAAATCGAATTCGCTGGCTGGACCGCCGACGGCATTGTCCGGCAGGCGGCCTTCAAGGGACTGCGGGAAGACAAGCCGGCCAAAGAGGTCAAGGCGGAACGGCCGGCAAAACCCGCGCAAACTGACGTGCCGCAACCGGCCGTGGAGGCGAAGGCCAGACCTACCCGCAAAAAAGGCGCCAAGGCGGAGGTCATGGGGGTGCTGATCTCCAACCCGGACAAGCCGCTGTGGCCGGATGCCAATGACGGCAAACCCGTCACCAAGGAAGAGCTGGCCCGTTACTACGAAGCCGTCGGCTCCTGGCTGATAGAGCACATCAAGGGTCGGCCATGTTCCATCATCCGCGCGCCAGACGGGATCGGCGGCGAGGAGTTTTTCCAACGCCATGCGATGCCCGGCACCTCGAACCTTCTCGAACTGGTCAAGGTCTTCGGCGATAAAAAGCCCTATCTGCAAATCGACCGGGTCGAAGGCTTGGCTGCCGTCGCGCAGATCGGCGCCGTCGAGCTGCACCCCTGGAATTGCGAACCGCATCAGCCTGAGGTGCCCGGCCGGCTCGTCTTCGACCTTGATCCAGGTCCGGACGTGCCATTCTCCGCGGTCGTTTCGGCAGCCCGCGAAATGCGGGACCGTCTCGACGCGCTGGGTCTGATCAGCTTTTGCAAGACGACCGGCGGCAAGGGTCTGCACGTCGTCACTCCGCTTGCGGTCAACAAGCGCAAGCCGCTTTCGTGGGCTGAAGCGAAGGGTTTTGCGCACGATGTCTGCCAGCAGATGGCGCGCGACAATCCCGATCTCTATCTCATCAAGATGACGAAGAGCCTGCGGAACGGCCGGATCTTCCTCGACTATCTGCGCAATGACCGCATGGCAACGGCGGTTGCACCTTTGTCGCCGCGCGCCCGATCGGGAGCCACCGTCTCAATGCCGCTCAGCTGGACGCAGGTCAAATCAGATCTGGACCCCAAGCGCTTCACCATCCGCACCGTTCCTGCGCTTCTGGCGAAATCGTCGGCCTGGGAAGACTATTGCGACGGCCAACGGCCACTGGAACAGGCGATCAAGCGCCTTGCCAAGGCTCGGGTCACGGCTTGATTGAGGGGCTTACCGCGGACCGGTTCGAGGTGATAGTTAGCCCAAACCGGAATTGCTTTGGGAGTTCGGGTCCCGCCCGGCGATCCACCGTGGGGACAGCCGGGCCAGGCGTCGGACTAATGCCGTGGTGTTGAAGTTGGATTTGTTGCAGGCAACGACACTCGCCTGGCCACGATCGACAGTTTCCGTGGAGCAGTCCGAAAAGTCCATCGGTCGGAGGCTTTCGACGCTGATTGCTGTATCGCATCGTCGAGAGGTCAGTCGCCTATCGGGCCGCTGCCTCGTGGTACTACTTCATCGCGTCTGACGCGGTTCCATCATGCGTACCCTCCCTCGGAGGCGGGTTTACCGCCAATCGAACCACGGTGTCAGCAAGCCCGTCTTGCGCCGATAGGCTTCATATTCGGATGCCAGCGGTGATAGGGAGAACTTCCTCTCCTCATTGCGGGCTGCAATCACGTAGACAACCGTAAAAAATAAGACCGGCAGGATCGACCATATCGACCAAGATGCCAGCGCCCACCCCGACCAGAAGAGCAGGTAGGACGTGTAAAAAGGGTGCCGCAGGTAGCGATAGGGACCGTCGGTGACAAGACTATCTGGATGATCGAGGGTGAACACAAAGCGCAACCTGGCCTCTCGCGACGCCGACACCGCCCACCAGAACAAGCCCGCCGACCCGATTTCAAATCCCAGTCCTACTACCTGTACCCATAGCATCTGCGTCTCGGACCAAACCAGGTACAGGAAAAACGCCGTCGTCGCGATGACGCCGACGGTGATCAGCTTTGCTCCGGCTTCCATCTTCGGTGAGTTGAAGTGGCCACGCAACGACCACGCGTAGGACCCGACGATAGTCAGGCTGGTGATCGAAATAATGAAGTCCAGAAGAAATTGCATCTCGATACCCAGCTTGAAAGGTTGGTTACAATTGCTGCTGCGACAGACCTAACCCGTATAAAACGCCAAGGCAAATGATTGATGTATGATACGTAACCGCACCGAAACGTGTCGTGATTGCACGGCCTGGTTTAGATCTGGTTTACGATGATCATGCACCTGCCGTAGATATTTTTGTGCAAGATTTTGGCTGCGCTTTAGGGGTCGCAGCTTATGGACGTATTTCACTGTACAATCGACACCAGCCACGGCGCTGTACGCATCAGTGACACTATCGATGGCGCTGCACCACTGGTTATGATACACGGTTCCGGCAGCTCACGGACGGTCTTTTCACGGCAACTACACAGCCATTTGTCCCGGAATTGGCGTCTGATTGCGCTCGATCTTCCGGGACATGGCGAATCGAGCGACGCTCGAGATCCGCAGTCAACTTACACTGTCACCGGTCTTGCCGACTGCATAGGAGAGGTGGCAGCCCGCCTGGGGCTTCATCGCTTTCCCGTGCTCGGATGGTCGCTTGGCGGTCACGTCGCGATTGAGATGGCGGGCAGCGGCAACGGCATTTCGGGCCTGATGTTGTGCGGCACGCCACCGGTCCCCAGCGGTCTCCTCGGAATGCTGCGGGGATTCCATCCATCATTTGATGTTCTTCTGGCATCAAAAGAGAACTTTACGTCGCGTGACGTGGAGCGGTTTCAGTCTCTTTGCTTTGGAGACACGAGCAACCCCTCCTTTCGCGATGCTATAGCGCGCGCAGACGGGAGACTAAGGAGCGTTTTTTCTCGCGCAATGTTGCGGGGGCAGGGGGTGGATCAGCGCCGCACCGTCGAACAGGCAGATATACCCATTGCTTTTGTGAATGGATTTTATGACCCCTTTGTCAAACTCAGCTATTTTTCGGGCCTGAACATCCAGTTGCTCTTCGAAGGCAAAGCGCATGTAGTGGAAGGTGCTGGTCACGCGCCTTTCTGGGAAAAGCCGGAGTGCTTCAACTCGATGCTCGACCGGTTCCTGAACACAGTCGCCGCTCATGAAGCCAATACCGGTCTGAAAGATCATCACTTTCTTTCGAACAGATCAGTGTTCTAAGAGCGATCCGCAGAGATGCGGTTCCTGTGCTTACAGTTTCCGAAACAGTCGCGGGAAGATCGACGAGTGGCTCGAAAGACGACACAGGATCTTTCAGGGCAGATAATCGGATCTGAATGCGAGGGATGTGGCTCGCCATTCGCCGCGGCCACGAGCTCGTACTGCAAACGACGTAGTTTCCATCGGTCGTTAGACAATATTTGACGTCTAAGTTCATTGTGCGACGGTCATGGTCGGGCAACCGTCATTGCCTTTCCCGCAGACCGATCCCGCCCTATCATTCAGAGGCACCTGCATGAAATCCAGGGAGATGGGAGAGCGATGCGGAATTGTTTAGGCCTGCTAGCTGCAGGAGTCTCTCTCCTCCAGCTATGCTCCTTCGCCAACGCACAGGCACCGAATGCCCTGGAGAGGGCCATCGGAGATGCGCAGCCATGCAGGTCGTTGAAGACCAAGGTATCGAGCTTCGGCATCAGTGTGGAGGTAGGCGTCGACAAGCTCGATTCCGTGAAGATCGAAAACCTGCAATTGTCGGTGAATGGCAACACCGCGGAGGCGAGCGCCCGCGGCACGCTTGCTTGCAAGACCTCGGACGAAGCGCTGGTAGAAGGAGGGTTTTCAGCGACCGCTGAGGTTCGGCTGAAGGTCGACCTTACGACCTGCAAGATGACCGAGACCTCCATCGAGATCGTGAAGACCGGTGGCAGGTTCGGCGACATCGTCAAAGGACTTGAGACTGAAATCTCTGGCGCCCTCCGGCGAAGTCTGGAGAAGAACTTGGCCAAGCTTTGCGAGAAGTGATCAGCGGATCGACACCGTTAGACAGAGTTGCGGATTGAAGCCGCCGAAAAGTGTCTCCAGCCTTAGAACGAAGGACATCGGTGAGACGCGAGGGATGGAGTCACGCATTGTGTGCCCGGTCGCCGAAATGCCTTCGGCGACTATTGGGAAGGGATCGAAGACTGCGTTGCAGAGGTTCCGCCGCCTTAGCGGAGCAACCCATCGCGACTGAACTCTTCCCAGCCGAGAGGTTTCGAACGTGACGCATCGTCGGGGGCGGCATCAGGCTTGGAAGGGGTCTTGGCCTTGGTCTTCAGCGAACGCGTCAACTTCGCTTTCAAGGCTGCCCGTCGTCGTTTCTCGGCCGTAGCTTCAGCATCCTCTTCGCGCCAGACTGTCACCAGGTCTTGGTCGAGGATGTCCTCCACCACGCGCGGGTCGAATACGTGGAAGGTAATTTTCCTCGCCCGCCCACGCAGCTTCACCGTGCGGGTTCCTGCACTGGGCAATCGCCCGTCGCTGAGCCAGCGATGTCTCTCGGTAGTAGAGATCGTCAGGATATCCTGGATTTCACGGGGGATCACAGGCAGGCTTTCGATGTCTTCGAGCGCGTTGGAAACGACTGACGAAGCAGCACGGAACGCACTCTTCGCCGTTTCAGCCATCGCCAATGTCAGAGCACCCGCCTCGATTTCGAGCGACTTTCTCACCGCCAAAGGCAGACGTGCGCGAATTTCCAGCAGAATCCCCTTCGCGCGAACGGATGATCCGAGCGTGGCTGCGGTCGATAGGGGCCACTCCTTGATCAGCTCCGCATCGTCGGTGGTCTTGGGTTTTGCCATGTACGAGTAGATGGACCTTCCGCTCTGCAGCGTCAACGACTACGCCAGGACGGAAGGCATCATATGATTACGCTCAGTCGCGGTACACGGGCATCTGCTTGAGCTCGTCCTTGGTCCAGCTCGTAAAGGCATGAACGTCGCCGTCTTCATCGCGCATGACTCAAGATCCAAGATCGGAACTGCAACAGGCTTCGCGCCGATACCCAGAAAGCCTCCGACGTCGATGACCGCGGAGCCGCCGGCGCCCGCGCACCGTTCCGGCCTGCTGTCAAAATCTTCCGCCTGGGAAGATTACAGTGACGGCAAGCGTCCGCTGGAACAGGCGATCAAGCTCCTCGGGAAAGTCTCCAAAGTGGCTTGAGCGTTATCGGACTACAGTCCGTCCGGCACTGTGATCAGCTGGTTTTCTCGGCGTGCTGATATTGCCATTCACAAAACTGCTCCAAATAACGGTTGGGTAGATCGCGTGCCATCATGCGTTGACAATCCTCTTTTGCTCAGGTCTACTGGTCCACTTACCGGACCAGTAGACCTGAGCGTGGGGAGGAAAAAGCAATGGACGTTCGAGCGATGCTCGAAGACGACGTTGCGGCGCTCGGTGGAGCGCCGAAGAAGTCGATAAAAGACTTCGTCGTCCAGAAGATTGCGACCTTCATCGCCACCGGCATCCTCAAAGCCGGCGACCCGCTGCCCAGCGAACGGGAGCTCGCCTCCGCACTCTCGGTCAGCCGCGAGACCGTCCGTGGGGCGATCCTGATCCTTTCCACCCATGGGATTCTCTCGGTTGTGCACGGAACGCGCACAGTGGTGGCATCGGAGGACGTCGGCGAATTGGCCGTCCAGGCTGCGCGGTATCGCGACATCGCGGCCTACAGTCTCGACAATGTTCATGAGGCCCGGCTTCTTATCGAAGCACAGGTCGTCAGGGCTGCCGCGCTCAAGATGGAGCCTTCAACTTTTGATTATCTCCGCAAGTCGATCGCAGCGCAGGAGGCCGCCTGTGACGATCCTGTTCGTTTTTTGATATGTGACCGGGAATTTCACACCGCTATCTACCGTTCCAGCGGCAACGCGGTGCTGGCTGATATGGCCGCCGACCTCTATTCCTATCTTCTGAGCCACCGAAGGCGCGTCGTATCGCAGCCCGGGAGTATCGCCACGAGCATCGCCGATCACCGGTTGATCCTCGCTGGTTTGGAGACGCGGGACCCGGATGCCGCGGCCGCGGCCTTCGCAATCCACGAAACCCGTATTTATACGACGACCAAGTTACTTTTCTCGTAGTTCGCAGGGAGGCGAAACACGATGCATATTCTCATTATCGGGGCGGGAGGAATGATCGGCCGGAAGCTCGCCGCCACACTGGGGCGCAGCGGGTCACTCGGCGGCGATACAATCACGCGCATGACGCTTGTGGATGTAACGCCTCCGCCTGTGCCCGCCGACGTCTCCGTGCCGGCGGAAGCGCTGGCTGCCGATATTTCCGAAAGCGGCGCAGCGGAAGCCCTGGCGGCTCGCCGGGCCGACGTGATCTTCCATCTCGCCGCGATCGTTTCCGGTGAAGCCGAGCGCAATTTCGACCTCGGCTACAAGGTCAATCTCGACGGCACGCGATTGCTGTTGGAAGCGATCCGCCGGGAAGGAAGCCGCCAAGCCTATGTTCCCCGGTTCGTATTCTCCTCGTCGATCGCGGTCTATGGCTCGCCGTTTCCCGATCCGATTCCCGATGATTATGTGCTCGCACCTCTCACCAGCTACGGAGTCCAGAAGGCGATTTCCGAGCTTCTGCTTGCCGACTATTCGCGGCGCGGCTTTATCGACGGCGTCGGAATTCGGTTGCCGACCATCGTGATCCGGCCGGGTGCGCCGAATGCCGCCGCATCGGGATTCTTTTCCGGAATCCTGCGTGAACCGCTTGCAGGCCAGCGGGCCGTTCTTCCGGTCGAGGAAACGGTCAAGCACTGGTTGGCAAGCCCGCGTTCCGCCATCAAGTTCCTGATCCATGCTGCGACGCTCGACACGGCGGCGCTGGGTGTCCGGCGCACGCTCACCATGCCGGGCGTCGCCGCTACCGTTGCCGACCAGATTGCCGCCTTGCGGCGTGCTGCCGGTTCCGAGGCGGCGGAGTTGATCGATCGTCGCCGCGACGAGGTCATTGAGGGGATCGTCGCCGGATGGCCGAAGTCCTTTACGCCCGAACGCGCGACGCAACTGGGTTTCGTCGCCGAAACCACGGTGGACGAGTTGATCGAGGTCTACCTCGCCGAAGACGCTCCGGGTGCGTCCGGATGAGGTTGAGCTGGGCTGAAACCGCCCCATAGGAGGAGAGTACCGCCCGGGCACACCCGCATATGCGGGATTGCGGCGGCAGAAGGACTTGAGAAGATAGGGCCGCCGGCAAGATATACGAAAATACGAATACATAGCATGTAGCGCTCGATTTCTGGGAGGAGTGGGTATGGCAGGCGTTCAATTCGCGGATGTGCGGAAATCATTCGGAGCATTTCCGGTGATCAAAGGCGTGGATATCGACATTGCCGACGGGGAGTTCGTGATCCTGGTCGGCCCGTCGGGTTGTGGAAAATCCACTCTTCTGCGGATGCTGGCGGGACTTGAGAATATTTCCGGCGGCGAGATCAAGATCGGCGGGCGCGTGGTCAACACGCTGCCGCCCAAGGACCGCGACATCGCCATGGTGTTCCAGAACTATGCGCTCTATCCGCATATGACGGTACAGGAGAACATGGGTTTCTCGCTGATGCTGAACAAGGCGCCGAAGGCGGAAGCCGAGAAGCGGGTGAAATATGCCGCCGGCATCCTCGGTCTCGACAAATTGCTCGACCGCTATCCGCGCCAGCTTTCCGGCGGCCAGCGCCAGCGTGTCGCCATGGGGCGGGCGATCGTCCGCGATCCGGAAGTCTTCCTGTTCGACGAACCGCTATCCAACCTCGATGCGAAGCTGCGCGTCGCCATGCGCGCCGAAATCAAGGAACTGCACCAGCGGCTGAAAACGACGACGGTCTACGTCACCCATGACCAGATCGAGGCCATGACCATGGCCGACAAGATCGTGGTCATGCATGACGGCGTTGTCGAGCAGATCGGCACGCCGCTCGAGCTTTACGATAAGCCGGCCAATCTCTTCGTTGGCGGGTTCATCGGCTCGCCGGCGATGAACATGATCAAGGGCAGGCTCGACCCCGAAAACCCGACAAGTTTCAAGGCGCCGGACGGCACGGCGCTGCCGGTTGCCAATCCGCCTGCCGACGCCCTGGGGCGCGACCTCGTCTACGGGCTTCGCCCGGAATACATCCTGCTCGATGCCAATGGCCTGCCCGGTGAAATCGTGGTGATCGAGCCGACCGGCTACGAGACGCATCTTATTCTCAGGCTCGGCGGCAGCGATCTCAGCTGCGTCTTCCGCGAACGCGTCAGCGCGCGGCCGGGCGAGACCCTGCGCGTTGCGATCGACGCCGCGCATGTTCATCTCTTCGATGCCGAGAGCGGCCGGAGATTGACCGACTGACGCCGTCCGGCGGCTGCGCGGGGCGGAGGAGCCCCCGTCGCCCGCAGGCCGGCAGCACCCCGTTTCGGGGATGCAAGGACCGTCGTTCACCAAGCGGGAGGTGAATGGCGGGGAGTTCGCGCCCGCTTTTTTGAAGAGGAGGAATATCATGAGGTTTAAGAGACGTGACTTTCTTGCCGCCTCGGCTGCCGTTGCCGGCGCCGCTGGCCTCGGCATTCGGCCATCCCTCGCGCAGGCTGAACCGACCTACACGCCGGAAAGCGGCGCCAGCCTGCGGCTGCTGCGCTGGACACCTTTCGTCAAGGGCGACGAGGAGGCATGGCTTGCCAACACAAAGAAGTTCACCGAAGCGACCGGCGTCGAGGTGCGCATCGACAAGGAAAGCTGGGAAGATATCCGCCCGAAGGCTGCCGTCGCGGCCAATGTCGGCTCCGGCCCGGACCTCATCATGTGCTGGTTCGATGACGCTCACCAGTATCCCGACAAGCTGGTCGACCTGACCGAACTCGCCAACTATCTCGGCAACAAATATGGCGGCTGGTATGACGGTGTGAAGGGCTATGCCGCGCGCGGCGACACCTTCATCGCCATGCCGCTGGCGGCAATCGGCAATGCGGTGGTCTATCGCGACACTCACGTGAAAGCAGCCGGCTTCAGCGAGTTCCCCAAAGACACGGCAGGCTTCCTCGAGCTTTGCAAGGCGATGAAAGCCAAGGGCACGCCGGCCGGCTTCCCGCACGGCAAGGCCGTCGGCGACGGCAACAACTACGCCCATTGGCTGCTTTGGAGCCATGGCGGCAAGATGGTCGACGAAGGCGGCAAGGTGACGATCAACAGCCCGGAAACGCTGGCGTCGATCAACTACGCCAAGGAGCTCTATGCGACCTTCATTCCAGGCACGGAAAGCTGGCAGGACGTCAACAACAACCGCGCCTTCCTCGCGGGCCAGGTGTCGCTGATCGCCAACGGCGTCTCGGTCTATTACACGGCCAAGAACGACCCGAAGCTCGCCGAGATCGCCAAGGACATCCGCACGACGAATTTCCCCGTCGGCCCGGTTGGCCAGAGCGTCGAGCTTTTCCAGACGAGCTCACTGCTTCTCTTCAAGCATACGAAGTATCCGGAGGCGGCGAAGGCCTACATCAAGTTCATGATGGAAGCCGACCAGATGAATGCCTGGATCCAGGGCTCAAGCGCCTATTGCTGCCAGCCGCTCAAGGCTTTCGCCAAGAACCCGATCTGGACATCCGATCCGATCCACGCGCCTTATGCACGTGCTTCGGAAAAGCTGCGTCCGAACGGCTATGCCGGCCCACTCGGTTATGCCTCGGCAGCGACCATGGCCGATTACGTTCTGGTCGACATGTATGCGGCCGCCGTCACCGGCCAGATGTCGCCCGAGGATGCGATGAAGGAAGCTGAACGGCGGGCAAACCGTTACTATCGCGTCTGAGCCGCGCTTCAAAACAAGCGGCATGCCGGCTTCGGCATGCCGCAAAGTCCTCTGGGAGTTCAGTGCAATCTGGGAGATAAGCAATGTCGATGGTGAATCCGGAGGATAGACGCGGGCCGATCTCCTCGCTCCTGCAGAACAACAATGTGCTGGGCTTCCTGTTCATGCTGCCGGCGGCGGTGTTCCTCGTCTGCTTTCTGACCTATCCGCTGGGGCTTGGTGTCTGGCTCGGCTTCACCGATACGAGGATCGGCCGCGACGGCATCTTCATCGGGCTGGAGAACTACCAGTTCCTGATGGACGACAGCGTCTTCTGGCTGTCGGTCTTCAACACCATTCTCTATACCTCCGTTGCCTCGGTGCTGAAATTCGCGCTCGGCCTCTGGCTGGCGATGCTGCTCAATCAGCACCTGCCGTTCAAGTCCTTCTTCCGAGCCATCGTGCTGCTTCCCTGGGTGGTGCCGACGGTGCTTTCGGCGCTGGCCTTCTGGTGGATCTACGATTCCCAATTTTCGATCATCTCCTGGTCGCTGATGCAGCTCGGGCTGATCAGCGGACCGATCAACTTCCTCGGCGACCCGATCAATGCGCGCATATCCGTCATCGTCGCCAATGTCTGGCGCGGCATTCCCTTCGTGGCGATCTCGCTGCTTGCGGGGCTGCAGACGATTCCGGCGTCGCTGCAGGAGGCCGCCTCGCTCGACGGCGCCACGAGCTGGCAGCGTTTCCGCTACGTGACGCTGCCGATGCTGACGCCGATCATCGCCGTGGTGATGACCTTCTCGGTGCTCTTCACCTTCACGGATTTCCAGCTCATCTACGTGCTGACCAAGGGCGGACCCGTCAATGCGACACATCTGATGGCGACGCTATCGTTCCAGCGCGGCATTCCAGGCGGTCAGCTCGGTGAAGGTGCGGCGATCGCGGTCGCCATGGTGCCCTTCCTGCTCGGCGCCATCATGTTCAGCTTCTTCGGGCTGCAACGGCGCAAATGGCAACAGGGCGGCCAGGATTAAGGCCAGGGTTAGAGCCAAATTGGGGTTAGGGAGAGTGATGATGTCGATAAATTCAAACGCCGCCGATCAGGTCGTAACCGACAATGCCGAAGGCATGAGCTATCTGAACCGCCTGCCGCGGCGGATCGTAATGCTCTACCTGCCGATGGCCGTCTTCGTCGTCGTGCTGCTCTTCCCGTTCTACTGGATGGCGATCACCGCGGTGAAGCCGAACGATCAGCTGACCGACTACAGCAACTACAGCCCCTTCTGGGTGGTGGGAGCGACGCTCGATCACATCAAATACCTGTTCCTTGAGACATCCTATCCGGGCTGGCTGTGGAACACGATGCTGGTCGCGGTCTGCTCCACCTTCCTCTCGTTGGTGGCGTCAGTCTTCGGCGCCTATGCCATCGAGCGCGTCCGCTTCACCGGTTCCCGTTCAGTTGGCCTCGTCATCTTCCTCGCCTATCTCGTGCCGCCGTCGATCCTCTTCATTCCGCTTGCCTTCATCGTCTTCAAGCTCGGGATCTACGACTCGCGGCTGGCGCTGATCTTCACCTACCCGACCTTCCTCATTCCCTTCTGCACCTGGCTGCTGATGGGCTATTTCCGGTCGATCCCATTCGAGCTGGAGGAAAGCGCGCTGGTGGACGGCGCCAACAGATGGCAGATTCTCACCAAGATCATTCTGCCGCTCGCAGTACCCGGGTTGATTTCAGCTGGCATCTTCGCCTTCACGCTGTCCTGGAACGAATTCATCTATGCGCTGACTTTCATCCAGTCCTCGGAAAACAAAACCATCCCGGTCGGCGTGTTGACCGAACTGGTGCGCGGCGACGTCTTCGAATGGGGGGCACTGATGGCGGGCGCATTGTTCGGCTCGCTTCCGGTGGTCATCCTCTACTCGTTCTTCGTGGACTACTACGTCTCATCGATGACCGGGGCGGTGAAGGAGTGACAGTCTACCGCGGACACGCCCTGCTTCTGCAGCAGTTGCGACTGCTTGTTACCGTGTGCAGGAGGAGTGTCCGCAAAATGGGATCAGCTGCCTTCCCATCATGTATCGAAACCTCGTCTTGCCGAGATCGAATAATTGTAAATTGCCGCGTAGCTCGTCGATACGAGCAGCGGAAATGCGATGGTCTTGAGTATTTCCGGTGTACCGGTCGCCGCATGGATTGCCACGAGAATACTGGCTGAGCCGAGACAAGCAATGAGAGGCGGCGCCCAAAATCGCGCAGATCCGACGAAGCGCTTCGAAAGCCAGTCGATCACAGATTTCAGGAAAAGCGTCAGGAAGGCGGATATCGTACCCTGCACAAGGCCGGCGTAGAGCGGCAATGGCATGGCGTGCGCGCGATTGGCGAAAACCGCCCAGCTGCCCATTGCCAAAAAGGCGAAGAGAACATGGACAACGCCGCTGCGGAGAAGCCGGTGCAGTGCTTTCGGCATCACAACAACCACCCGTGGCCTACAAGATGGTGCAACAGGGTCAGAACCTGTTCTTCATCGCGGCGCGCAAAATGTCGTTGATCCGATCCTGCCAGCCAGGGCCATCTTCCTGGAAATAGGCAAGGACATCACTGTCGATCTTGAGCGAAACAAGCTCCTTTGTATTTGGCAACGCCGGCCGCTCAACAGCTTGCTCCGGCTTCTTCTTCGCGGGTTTGAACAACGCTTCGGCAGCATCCATTGGATTGACAGATCTGCGGGGCGGGTTTGCCATCGTTATGACTTTCTATTGCCTGTCGGATCGACATATGAGCGGCATACGGGATCTCGGCTGCTTCGTCGACTATTTAGCTTGTTTTCCAAGGCGATTTAGCCGACCTGCTCGATCGCCAGCGTGCCGGCGGCAGAAACCACTTGTCCTTGCGCCTCCGGTCTTTCGCCTCGGTGACCGCGTAAAGCCGTCGGCTATGATCGGGAATCAGCTTCACAAGGTTTGCATTGCCGGCAGGTTCTGGATGTAAGACCTGCCGGCAATCTGGCCGTCAATCAGCCTTTTTGCGATACAGCAACGTCATGAGCGCGAGGACACATCCCAAGACTCCGACCGATGCGAAGATGTAGAAGTTCCACTGCGGAGCCAGGCCCGCACCCAGAACCGCACCGCCGATGGCCGGTCCTATCATGCCGCCGATACGGCCGATGCCGAGCGAGAAGCCAAGGCCGGTTCCACGGATTTCGACCGGATAGAGGTTTCCAACGAGAACGTTGGCGAGGATCTGCGTGCCGATCGTTCCCGTACCGGCAAGTGCGACGAGACCATAAACCTGGAGGCCCTGATCCACTTGCGTCAGCAACCAGATCGAGCAGGCTCCGAGAAGAAACATGCCTGCCACGACTATTTTGACGTTTCCGCGGTCGGCAATCCTTGCGCCGATCAGGAGGCCGACGGCCGCTCCGAGATTGAGCGTTACGGAGAAAAGGAGGGCAGAACCGAGGTCATAGCCCATCTTGTTCATGATGGTCGGAAGCCAATTGACCATGCCGAATGTGAGCAGAAGCGAACAGAAGTGAATGCCCCATGCGTTCAACGTCGGCAGCAGGCGACCTTCGGAAAACAGCGAGCGGATGCCCACCTGGCGTGACGCAACGGGCCTGGCTACGGGATTGGGCAGCCCGTACTGGTTTGCGATCTGGTTGGCTTCGGTCTGGCGGTTCTTTGTTGCCAGCCATTCGGGAGACTCGGGGATGAGGCGGATGAAGAAAGGCAGAAGCAGGATCGGTGCACCGCCGATAATCATCAGTGGGCGCCATCCGTATTTCTGTATCAGCAGCATTCCGAGGATACCCGAGATGATGCCGCCGGCCAGGTAACCGAGAAGAGCAATCGAATAGGCCATTGCCTTCCGCTTCGGCGGAGAAAACTCGATGATCAAAGCGGTTACCGTCGGAAAAAGAGCTCCAAGCCCCAGGCCGGCGAGAAAGCGTGTTCCCTCGAAAGCGAGAAAGTTCGGCGCAAGACCGCTGCCGATCATCATCACGGAAAAGCTCAGAAGACTGCCGATGATGACCTTGCGACGACCTATCCTGTCAGCAAGTGTTCCGGCAACGAGAGCGCCCAGCAGCATACCGAACAGGGTGATGGAGGCAGCCCGTCCGACCATGCCCGGAGTCAGGCCCCAACTGGCTTCACCGAGCAACGCCGGCGCGACTGCGCCGTAAACGATCAGGTCGTAGCCGTCGAACAGGATCAGCAGACCGCAAAGGGCGATGATGATATTCGGGCTGCGAACGCGTTCGTTGATAATAGCGAGATCTTGTATGGCCAATTTTCCCTCCCCATACATTTGCGTACAGGAAGTACGCTCCTGCCAGCGGCAGGTCCGCGTCGATCCGTGTACAAACCCTCCTGGATCGTTGCCGGCGTGGTTCCTCCCAGCGCCAGACTCACCCGCAAACGGGCTATGTCAAGACAACGATGACACGCTATTAAATACTTGCGAATAAAATATTTGCAACTGCAAACTTTTCAGCTCGCAACTTTTCCCTTTCCGGACATTGCCGGCAGGTTGCTGTGCATGCGGCGCAGCGCCTTCTTCAGTGCTGCGACCTCCTCGTCCGACATGTCCTGAACCGCAGTGCGTTCAAGCTCGACGGCAAGCGGCATGAGCCTTTCCGTCAGCGCCTCACCCTGCGGGGTCAGTCTTACGATGACGATACGGCCATTATCTTCCGGACGCGTTCTCGACACCAGCTTGCGCTTGGCCAGTGTGCCGACGAGGCGCGAAAGCGTCGAAATCTCGACAGAGACGACGTCGGCGAGATCCCCCAGGGTGCTCTCCCGGCGCTCCTTGAGCATGGCCAGAACCCGGTACATCGCCACGCTGAGATTGTCTTCAGCGATTCTCTGCGCGAATACCTCGGCTATCCGCACGCCGGCGCGATTGAGAAGATACGGAACGGAATCGGTAAGTTTGTACATGTCTCTGTCTGCTGGCGGGATTTCGCTTGCTGAGGGCTCTCTCCGACATGCACCTAAATTACCGGAATGACAACACGATTGGCTTTCAGCCGTCGAGAAAGGCTGAGTAAGGCAAGCATTTTCCCGCCCAATTTATAAACTTGCATTGACAATAGTTGCAAATGCAATAATCTAGATGCCAAGGAGACACGGGAGGAAATCATGTCTGCCACTGCTGCCCTCGATATAGCGCCGGCCCCCGCACCCATCAGCGATGCGTTTCGATCGACCATGCGCCGTTTCCCGGCGACGGTGACGGTCATTTCTGCTTGTCGCAACGGTTCGGATCATGGAATGACGGCCACCGCCGTCACATCACTTTCGATGGATCCGCCATCTCTTATCATCTGCCTGAACAATCGCACCTACCTGCATGACATGCTGCTTGAGGTGCCGGAATTCGCAGTCAGCATTCTGACCGACAGGCAGGCAGCCGTATCGGAAGGTTTCAGCGGCAAGATTGCTCCTGAGCGTCGGTTCGACGCTGCCGATTGGGTTCGCCATGAGCGCGGCATGATGGTGCTGAATTCCGCTCATGCCTCGGTTGTCTGCCGCCGCATGGGCGCAGTTCCCTATGGTACGCACACGATCTTCATCGGGCAGGTGGTGGATACACGCCATTCCGACGACACGATCGCGCTGATGTACGAGAATTCGAAATATTGCGCGCCACAGCACGCGCTTCCTGCATCCCAGAACTGAAGGTAGTTCCATGAACAATACAGCCGCCCTGTTTCCCGCCTCGGCGCGGGTCAAGACCGCATGTCTTGCAGATCGCATCGCCCCGGTGCTGGACGAAATCCGTGCCGGCGCGCGCGACACCGAAAAATCCGGCCGTGTGCCGGCGCGCTCTATCGATCTGCTTCGCTCCGCCGGCTATTTCGATATCGTCAAGCCGGCCCGCTTTGGCGGCGACGAAGGATCCTTTGTCGAGCTTGTCGATGCAAATATCGAGCTGTCGTCGGCCTGCGCCTCCACCGGCTGGGTTGCCGGCCTCCTTTCCGCGCATCAATGGCTCCTTGCCATGTTCGATGAAAGGGTTCAGCAGGAGGTGTGGGGCAGCAATCCGGATGCGCTGCTCTGCGGTTCCTATGCGCCGGTCCGCATGGCGGAACGCGTCGAGGGTGGCTTCCGGCTATCCGGCGATTGGGCCTTTGCGAGCGGATGCGAAAATGCCCAATGGGCGCTCTGTGCGGCGATCATTCCGCCAAACGGCGAGGGGGAGCGTCCTGTGCCGGCGTTCCTTCTGGTTCCCGCCAGCGATTATGCCATTGCCGAGACCTGGGACGTGGTCGGCCTCGCGGGCACCGGCTCAAAAAGCCTGATCCTCGAGGATGTCTTCGTTCCGGAATACCGCATGTTGAGCTTTCCGGATGCGACCTCCGGCAGAACGCCGGGGGGACGTGGCTACAAGGGTATCGGGCTTTTCAACATTCCACTTCTCATGGGCGTTCCGTTCTGCCTCGGCAGCGCAGCCGTCGGTGCGGCGAAGGGCGCACTGGATAGCTATATCGACCAGATCGGGACACGTGTGACACGTGGTGCAGTTGCCGGTGGCAACAACAAGATCGCGGAGTTTCCGACGATCCAGCTTCGCGTGGCGGAAGCCTCCGCATCCGTGGATGCCGCCCGCGAAATCATTCTGCGCGATATTGCCCGGGCACAGCAACTGGCCCAGGCCCGCGAGGATGGCACCGGCGAGATCACCGAGGAAGATCGGATTCTCGCCCGTCGGAGCCAGTCTTTTGCGGTCAGCCTGGCTCTTCGGGCCGTGGAAGCACTCAATGCATCGACAGGCGGCCTCGGCCTCCAGATGTCCAACCCCGTCCAGCGGGCATGGCGCGATGCAAATGCTGTCGGGCGCCACATTTCCATGAACTGGGATGCCGTGGGCACCATGGTCGGCCAGCAGCTGCTCGGTCTTCCGCCCAAGGGACAATTCTGATCCGCCATCCCCATTATTTCGATTCAAGACAGGAAAGAGAGCATATCGTGCAAGGCAAGATCGCGCTTGAAGAACACTTCGCCATTCCCGAGACGCTGCAGGATTCGGCTGGATTCGTGCCGGGCGACTACTGGACGGAACTGTCCGCCCGTCTTCTGGATATCCAGGACAAGCGTTTGCGGCTGATGGATGCCCACGGCATTGAGAAAATGATCCTGTCGCTCAACGCTCCGGCCGTGCAGGCGATCCCGGATAAGGCAAAGGCCCTGGATATTTCCCGACGCGCCAACGACTTTCTGGCGGAGCAATGCGTCAAGAACCCGAACCGTTTCCTGGGATTTGCAGCTTTGCCCCTGCAGGATCCGGATGCCGCAACACAGGAATTGCAGCGCTGCGTGACGACGTTGGGTTTCGTCGGCGCACTGGTCAACGGCTTCTCGCAGGAAGGCGACGGAACGACACCGCTCTACTACGACCTGCCGCAATACCGTCCGTTCTGGGCCGAAGTCGAAAAACTCAACGTTCCCTTTTATCTGCATCCGCGTAACCCGCTGCCGCAGGATAGCCGGATCTATGCTGGCCATTCCTGGCTGATGGGTCCGACATGGGCGTTCGCGCAGGAGACCGCCGTTCATGCGCTGCGCTTGATGGGATCCGGCCTCTTTGACGAACATCCGGCCTTGCGGATCATCGTTGGCCACATGGGCGAGGGACTGCCATACATGATGTGGCGCATCGACAACCGGAATGCGTGGGTCAAGGTGGAAAAGAGCTATCCGGCCAAACGCCCGATTGCCGATTATTTCAACGAGAATTTCTACATCACGACGTCGGGGAACTTCCGCACCCAATCGCTTATCGATGCTATGCTGGAAATCGGCGCGGACCGAATTCTGTTCTCGACGGACTGGCCATTCGAGAACATCGATCATGCTGCAAACTGGTTCGACAGCACGACCATCTCCGAAGCCGACCGTCTGAAGATCGGTCGCACCAACGCGGTTTCACTATTCAAACTCGATCGATAGCATGGTTACACCTTTCAGATACACGGCCAGCGCGGCCCAGGTCTTCTTCGGGAGTGGCTCGTTGAACCGTCTCGCCGAGGCGATTGCAGGACAGGGCGGCAAACGCGCCCTGATCCTTTCGACCCCGCACCAGAAAGCGGAGGTGGAACGGATCGCTGCTTCCCTCGGTCCGCTTGCGGCGGGACTATTCCACGATGCGACGATGCATACGCCGGTCGATGTGACCGAGCGCGCGATGGCGGCATACAACGCAGCCGGCGCCGATTGCGTCGTCGCCATCGGCGGTGGATCGACGATCGGTCTCGGCAAGGCGATCGCCTATCGCAACGACGCGCCACAAATTGTGGTGGCGACGACCTATGCGGGATCGGAGGTTACACCGATCCTCGGCCAGACAGAAAATGGGCAGAAGACGACGGTCCGCGGACCCGGCATCCTGCCCGAAGTGGTGATCTACGACCCTGAATTGACATTGGGATTGCCGGTCAACATCAGCGTCAGCAGCGGGCTCAATGCAATGGCGCATGCGCTCGAAGGTCTCTATGCGCAGGATCGCAATCCCATTTCATCAATGATGGCGGTCGAGGGCCTGCGCGCGCTGAAGCAGGCTTTACCTCAAATTGTCAATGCCCCTGGGGACATCGAGCCGCGAAGCGAAGCGCTTTACGGTTCCTGGCTGTGCGGCACGGTGCTCGGAGCAGTTGGCATGGCGCTGCATCACAAACTCTGCCATACGCTGGGCGGTAGCTTCGATCTGCCGCATGCGGAAACCCATGCTGTCATTCTTCCCCATTCTGCTGCCTATAACGCCGTAGCCGCAGCGGATGCGCTAAAACCGGCTGCCGATCTTTTCGGCGGCTCGCTGGGCAGCAGTCTTTATGATTTTGCCGCTTCGATCGGCGCGCCCTTGGCGCTGCGCGATCTGGGTATGAAGGAAGCCGATCTGGACCGTGCGGCGGAACTCGCCGCCCGGAACCCCTACTGGAACCCGCGCCCGATCGAACGGGAAGCGATCCGGGCTTTGTTGCAGAGCGCCTGGGAAGGCTCGCGGCCGCGTTAACGCCTTAGGAGGATGGCCACGTGCCTGAATATTTCAGCGAAGAGAGATCCGTGGAAGCCGTCAACTCGCGGATGGGGCAGGGCATTGATCCGCGCCTTGCCGAAGTCATGGCGTCGCTGGTCAAGCACCTGCATGCCTTTGCCAAGGATATCAGCCTGACCCAGGAGGAATGGGAGCTGGTCATCGGCTTCCTGACCCGTACCGGCCATCTCTGTCATGACGAGCGACAGGAGTTCATCCTGCTCAGCGATACGCTGGGTCTGTCGATGCTGGTGGATGCGATCAACAACCGGCGCCCGACAGGCGCCACGGAAAATACGGTGTTCGGACCATTCCATGTCGAAGGGGCGCCCGTACGGCAGATGGGTGAAAACATCTCGCTCGACGGCAAGGGCGAGAGCTGTCTCTTCATCGGCCGGGTGCTGGATCTTGACGGCAATCCGATCGAGGGAGCCCGGATCGATGTATGGTCGGATAATTCCGATGGCTTCTACGACGTCCAGCAGCCGGATATCCAGCCGAAGTGGAACAACCGGGGCATTTTCATCACCGGCGCAGATGGCACCTATAGCTTCGTCGGCATAAAGCCGGTTTCCTATCCGATCCCGGATGATGGCCCGGTCGGCCAGATGTTGACGTCCCTCGGCCGCCATCCCTACCGTCCTGCCCATACCCATTACCTGATCACCGCTTCAGGTTATCAGAAGCTCGTAACCCACACTTTTGTCGGCGACGATCCCTATCTGCAATCCGATACGGTTTTTGGCGTCAAAAGCAGCCTGATCGCGCCTTTCGAGCGTGTCGATCATCCGACGATCTGGCGCTCCGATTTCGATTTCGTGCTGACGCCGGTGGAGAATAGACAATGATCGTAGCCCGCTACGCGATATCCGACCCCGGCAAGGCTGCCGAACGCTCCCGATTGCTCGATGAGCACAAGGCCTATCTGCATGGCGCGGCGATCCGCATCCTGCTGTCCGGACCTTCCGCACCGCCGGCGGAGGGCAAGGGTTCCACCGCAATCGTGATGGCGCAAGTCGAAACGCTCGCCGAGTTCGAGGCGTTCAGCGCAGGAGACCCCTTCGTCCGCTCCGGCGTTTACGCGAGCGTCGATATATTCGAATGGCGGCCCAGTTTTGGGCTTCTTCTGGAGAGTCTCTGATCGGCGTTTTACCTGCTGAAATCAGATGTAGGTCATATCGAAGACAGCGGCGTTGTCCTGCACCTCGCGCAGCCCCTTGTACGCGGCGTGGCGGAGATTGCCATCATCCGTCCAGCCGCGAAACTCGATCTCGGCGATCAGCGTCGGCTGCACGAGGACGAGGCGCTTGCCCTTCAGGGGAACAACGGGCCGGCTCGTCTTCAACCGATCCAGCGTCTTTTTCAGGTATTCAGCATCGCTCGTACCGAAACCGGTTCCGACGGAGCCAACGTAAATCCAGTCGAGGCCTCGTCTGCCGGCCAACAGCAGCCTGCCGATGCCGCCGCGGGCGGATGCCGACGGCTCATACCCGACGATCATGAAGCTCTCGCTCTGGACGCATTTGATCTTCAGCCAGTCGCCCGTGCGGCCACTGCCGTAGGGCCGGTCGCGATGCTTGGCGATAATGCCTTCCAGATGACGATGGCAGGCGTGCTCGAGAAGGTCTTCGGCCGGCAGTTCTATTTCTTCGGAAATGCGGATCGCCTGATCGTCGCCCGGTATCAGATCTTCGAGCAGGTGCCGGCGTACGTCAAGCTCGGTGCCTGTCAGATCGTGTCCATCGAGATAAAGAAGGTCGAAGGCGACGAGGATCGACTCGGTCGAGACACGCCTGCCGCTCCGCCCGCCGAGCGAGCGCTGCAGGGCGCCAAAATCCGATCGGCCATGATCATCGAGTACAACCGCCTCGCCATCGAGAATGGCAGTCGTCACGCCAAGCTTTTTCGCTGCGGCGGCGATGGTGGGGAAGCGGTGGGTCCAGTCATGGCCACCGCGGGTGAGGACCCGCACCCCTTTCGGCTCAACGTGGATTGCCAATCGATAGCCATCCAGCTTCACCTCGTAGAGCCAGTCCGGTCCCACGGGCACGGTCGGCTTCAGCAGCGCAAGGCAGGGCTCGACGCGCGACGGCATTGGATCGAAGGGCAGACTGGGCTGGTCGGGGTCGCGCTTGCGGATCGGACGAGACTGCAGCGTTGAGCGAGATTCGTCGAGCAAGGGTAGAATGGGGCGGCGCGGGCGCTTCATGAGTATGTCCGACGCCTCCCCGGCTGGATTTCGGCGTCGACCGAGTTGCGCAGAACATTCATGGTTCTGATGACATTGCTCGGTGCCGGCCCTTGCTTTTCCCTCTTGGGCTTTGCCCTGTACGGCCTTTTCATCTGCTTCTTCTTCGCTTCGATGGCAACAACGCGACTCAACCGAATCATTCGGCCGATTGTTCCGAGTCGAAACGAATCTCAATTCAACGACTTAACGTGTCGGTGCCTCCGGCCCGAAATCGCTGCCGGATCTGGATCGGGCCGAGCAGTCGTCCCATTCTTCAACGGGCGCTGTACTTCGCGTCGAGATCATCCATGGCCTTGACGTTACCGGCAGAGCGGCCATTCTCGTCGAAGGTCTGGGCAAGAAACGCGTCAGCGATCGACTTTGCAAGCTCGGTTCCGATGACGCGGGCTCCCATGGTGATGATCTGCGCATTGTTGGAAAGCGCGGCACGCTCGGCAGAATAGGTGTCGTGCGTCAGGGCTGCGCGGATGCCCGGAACCTTGTTGGCCGAGATGCAGACGCCGATGCCGGTGCCGCAAACGAGGATCGCCTTGTCGTAGGTGCCGTCGATGACGCCCGAGGCAACGCGATCCGAGAGGTTGGCGTAGAAAGGATCGGCACCGGCGCTCGTGCGCGAGACTTCGTACACGTCAAAGCGCTCTTTCAAATGGTCGGCCAGGATCTTGGCGAGGCCTTCGCCGGCGCTGTCTCCTGCAATGGCAAGTTTCATTGTCTTTCTCCTCAGAGTTTGGCGGCGCATTTGGCCAGGATGTCGAGGTAGCCTTCGACATTCCAGGCCGAACGGCCGATGAAGAGCCCGTCGATATGCGGGCTCGAAATCAGTTCTTCGCAGTTCTGCGGGTTGACCGACCCGCCATAAAGGCAGGGGATCTTCCGGCCCAGCACAGTTTCGGCAACGGCGATGATTTCAGACTGGCGGGCATCCGCATAATCCGCAGTCGCCGGGATGCCCTTCTCGCCGATCGCCCAGACCGGCTCGTAGGCCAGCAGGATTTCGGCGCCTTTCTGGGCGCCCGAAAGTTTCGAAAGCGCGCCGCGCACCTGGGTTGCGAGGATTTCGGCAGCCTTTCCACTTTCGCGGTCGGAAAGCGTCTCGCCAATGCAGATCAGAGGAATGAGACCGTGGCGAACGGCCGCTTCGGTCTTCAGACCCACAGTCTCGTCGGTCTCTCCAAAATGTTCGCGCCGCTCGGAATGGCCGAGCTCCACGAGATCGAGATTGCAGTCCCTCAGCATTACCGGCGAGACTTCGCCGGTCCAGGCGCCCTGGTCGGCCCAATGCATGTTCTGGGCGCCGACCTTCACCGAGGTCTTGGCAAGCAGCGACTTGACCTCGCGCACCGCTGTGAAGGGCGGAATCACAAAGCGCTGGATACGCGGCTCGCGGGCGGCATCGACAGCCTCGAGGCCGCGGGCGAAATGCTCGGCTTCAGCAAGCGCCTTGTTCATCTTCCAGCTGGTGCCAATCCAGAAGCGCGGCTTTTCGGTCATGTCGGATCCTGCGTTGATGCGATGGTGAGCGTAATGCCCGCCTGCTCGAATTCCTCCAGGACAGCAGCATCCGGTGCGCTGTCGGTGATAATCGCGTCGAAGTCGGCTAGATCCGCCATGACATGCAAGGCGGTGTGGCCGATGCGCTGATGGTTGACCAGAAGGCAAGTCCTGGTCGATGACGCGATCATCGCCCGTTTGGCGCGCACGACGTTATCGTCCATGTGATAGGCGCGCCCGCCGCTGACGGCCGGCGTCGAAATGAAGGCGATGTCGGCTCTCAGCCGCGACAGTGCCTCCTCGGTAACAACCCCGAGATAGGCGTTGAATTTGGCCGAGTAGATGCCGCCGAGCGCGATCAGCGTGATGCCTGTTTCGCCTTTCAGCCGCTCCATGATCGCCGCATTGTTGGTGATCAACGTCAGCGGCCGCTTCTGCAGCAGCATTTCGCCGAGCACGGCGGCCATCGAGCCGTCGTTTACCATCACCGTCATTCCCGGCTCGACCAGTTCCAGCGCGGTCTCAGCCATTGCCAGCTTTGCCTCGCTGCCTTGGCGCTCGCGAATGCGGAAGTCGCTTTCGAACTGCGTTCCGGCATCAATGGTCGCGCCACCGCGAACCTTGCGCAGGACGCCCGCCTGCTCGAGATCGTCGAGATCGCGATGGATCGTCATCTTTGACACGGTGAAGCGATCGGCAAGATCGTCGAGATCGACGGTCTTGTTTTCGACGAGCAGGTTGACGATCAACTGCTGCCGCTCTTCCCGCCTCATCCCGGTCTCCACCTCATTTGATGTTAAGATAACGGAGTATGCGTGATAATCAACATTTATTATGTGATTTTGCGATAAAATATTGTTGTGTTTCCATAGCTACTTCAGCAGCGCCTGCGCGGTTCGTTCGTCGGTGATCAGCCCGAAAAGACGGCGGCTATTCAGAATTGCCCGGATGGCCGCCACTTTCGACTGTCCGCCCGCCAGCGCCACGAGCCGCTCTTTCTTGGTCTTGGGAAAAGACGCGGAGAGCGTGCGCGCCGTCAGCGCGGTGTCGAGGATATGGCCGTCGGCGTCGAAAAAATGACCGAGGATTTCGCCGACGCCGCCCGCGGCAGCGATGTCGTCGATTTCACCGGGTTCGACCATGCCGGACAAAACCAGCTGCGCCTCGGCATCGACAGTTCCCAGGCCGACGAGCTTCAGATCGGCATTATTGGCAAGATCGAAGACTTCCTTGACGGCACGCTGCGCCTTCAGCACTTCGCGATCCTCGCCGGTATTGGCGAAAAAGGGAACCGGCATGACATAGGCATGGGCGCCGGTCTTTTCGGCAATGCGATGCATCACGTCATAGGGATTGGCGCCGTAGTTTCGTGTCAGCCCGCCAAGCAAAGAGACGAAGCGCAGGTTCTTCGCACTCACCCTCGGCATATATTGCACGGCAGCGGAAAGCGTGCGGCCATGACCAAGGCCGATGACCGTATTGTCGCCGCGCTCGATCTCGCGCTTGAGATAGCCGGCGCCGGCATGGCCGAGCGCGCGCAGCGGCAAGCCTTCCTCGCCGAGATCGGGGGCGACCTCGCAATATTGAAGCCCGAACCGTTCCGAAAGCCGCATCTCCAGTTCGACGCATTCGACGATATCCCCGTCGATGGTAACTTTGACGACGCCATCGGCAACCGCTCTGGCGATCAGGCGATGGGCCTTTACCGACGGCACGCCGAGGCGGCGCGCAACGTCGGACTGCGTCAGGCCACCGGCATAATGAAGCCAGGCAGCACGCACGGCAAGCGTATCATCGGCGTCCGTCATCACGGCTCCTTTTCGAAGGTCATGCGGCGATTCCGCCGTATCGCAGTGCTGCCTTTTAAAGATCTCCGCCTCAGATGTTCAAGTCAGCGACGCCGGTGTCGATATGCGGCGCCCAGAAGGCGACGCTTTCGGCGATCTGCGGGATGACCTGGCGATCATTCGGCTCGCGTTCCTTGAAGGAGAGTTCCAGGCAGATTTCATTGTCCTTCGCCCCACCTTCGGCCAGCGCCTGGAGCAGAGGTGCCGGCTGGATGCGGCCCTTGGCGTTGAATTCGGCGGTAAAGGGCCGGTGCCCGCCCTTGTCCATCAGGCTCTGTTTGATGTGGATGATCGGCGATACCGGTGGGACGGCGCGCGCCCAGGCATAGGGGTCGTAGTCGTCGGGGTTGGCAGAGGTGATATCGCCATGATCGATGTCGGCCATCATCCACATCGGGATGGCCATTCCGGCGGCTGTCAGCCGCTCCTGCAGCGACAGGCAGGCGCCGATCGTCTCGCCGAACTCGCGGCCGATGCTCATCGGCTCCCAGAACATGTAGGAGAGGCCTGCGGCGCGCGCATGCTCGGCGACATCGGCCCAACAATCGATGGCGGTCTTGATCAGTTCCTCGCGTCTGGCCGGATCGTCGAAGTCCTTATAGGTGAAGATCGCAAATTGCGTGCCGACCGAATGGCCGCCGAGATCGGCGGTGATGTCGGCAAAGGTCTTGAACCAGTCGACGTAGTAGCGGCGCACATCGGCATCCGGATGTCCGAAATGGTTGAGGCGCCCATAGGGGCCCGTCATTCCCGAGGTAACCCGCACCCCCGTGCGCTTCAGCGCAGCGCTCATCGTGCGCGTCAGGCGGCGGATCACCGGCGCTTGCCAGCTCGGATTGATGAACTCGTGGGTCAGTTGGAGGTCGCGGATCCGCAAGTCATGCGCAACCGTGTCGATCAGATCGTCTGGGTCGGCGAAGCGGTTCACCAGCGGATTGGTATTGAGCGAAAGGGTCAGCGGCATGGCGGCATCCTTCAGGCGGCGGCAAGGCGGGTGGAAGCAAACCACTCGCCAAAGGCCGCGCGCTCCGCTTCGTTCAGATGGAGGTAGTGTTTGGTGCGGCGATAGAGGATGTCCTCGGCCGTTTCGGCCCATTCCGTGGCGACGAGATAGCGGGCCTCGGCCTCATAGAGCTGACCGCCGAAATGCCGCCCAAGCCCTTCCATACCTGTCGCGCCGGCAACCACGTTCCTGGCGCGGGCGCCATAGAGACGGCCGTAGTGATGCACGAGTTTGCGCGGCATCCAGGGATAGATATCGCGCAGGCTGTTGGCGAAGGTCTCGTAATCGGCATTCGGAATTTCGCCGCCGGGCAGTGGCGCCTTCTCCGTCCAGTCGCCTCCCATGTTCGGGAAGATATGCTTCAGGCGCTGCATGCCGCGTTCGGCGAGCTCGCGGAATGTGGTGATCTTGCCGCCGAGGACGTTGAGCAGCGGAGCGCCGCCTGTCTCGTCGAGATCGAAGACATAGTCGCGGGTAACGGCGGACGGGTTGCCCTTTCCATCGTCAAACAGCGGGCGCACGCCGGAGAAGCTGTGCAGCACGTCGTGGCGACGCAGCTTTTCCTTGAAATAGCGATTGACCGCCTGGAGCAGATACTCGATCTCCGTCTCGTCGGCGGCAACATCCTCGGCCCGGCCTTCGTAAGCGATATCGGTCGTCCCGATCAGCGCCTTGTCGCCCTCGTAGGGATTGATGAAAATGACGCGTTTGTCGTGGTTCTGCACCAGATAGGCATTGGCGCCTGCCCAGAACTTCGGCACGATGATGTGGCTGCCCTTGACGAGGCGGACGTTGCGGCCGGAGTTCGATCCGGCGACGCGATTGATGATGTCCATCACCCAGGGGCCGGCGCAGTTCACCAGACATTTGGCGCGGAAGGTTCGCGTCTCTCCCGTGGTGTTGCTTTTCGTGACTACGGTCCAACCGCCGTTCTCGCGACGGGCCGACACGGCCGGCGAGCGGGTCAGCACCAGAGCGCCGTTTTCCGCTGCGCTGACCGCATTCAAGGTCACGAGGCGGGCGTCGTCGACCCAGCAATCGGAATATTCAAAGCCGCGTGTGTATTGATCGAGGATCGGCGTGCCTTCCGGGTCGCGGAGCAGATTGAGCGTTCGGGTCCCGGGCAGCTTCTTGCGGCCGCCGAGATGATCGTAGAGGAAGAGGCCGAGCCGCACGAGCCATGCGGGGCGATCCTCAGGGCTGTGCGGCAGGACGAAGCGCATCGGCCAGATGATATGCGGCGCGGCGTTGAGCAGCACTTCACGCTCGATCAGCGCCTCACGCACCAGGCGGAATTCGTAATATTCGAGGTAACGCAGACCTCCATGCACCAGCTTGCCCGAGCGCGACGAGGTTCCCTGGGCCAGGTCGTCCTTTTCGCACAGCACGACCTTCAGGCCGCGGCCGGCAGCATCGCGTGCTATCCCCGCGCCGTTGATGCCTCCGCCGATGACGAAGAGATCCAGGAGTTCGGGTTCGGTCATGTCATGCTCCTTCGATGCCTGCTGCATCAGAATTACGCGCCCACCGGCGACGTCGTTGCGGCTTCGGCAAGCTTGTCCCAGGCGGGCGCCATTGCCTGGCGTACATCGGTGTAGGCAGAAAAAAGCCGGTCGAACCGGTGGGCCTCGCTGGCATCCGGTATCTCCGGATCGCCGAGCAGCGGCGTCACCCAGTCGTCAATGCAATCGTCCATGCTGGAATAGACGCCGACAGCCACCGCGGCCATCATCGCCACGCCGGCCGCCCCTGTCTCCTCGCGGCGCGACTGGCGGATCGGTGCGTTGACGGCGGCCGAAAGTGAGTGGCGAAGGGCGACGGAGCGTGTTGCCCCGCCGGTGACCCGCAGCTCTTCGGGCATCGCGCCCATCGCCGAGTAGCAGTCGCGGGTGGCAAGCCCCAACCCTTCGATCACGCTGCGCAGCAGGTCGGGGAAGCCGTGACGCATCGAAAGCCCGGTGAAGCCCGCGCGCGCATTGGCGTTGACGAAAGGACCACGTTCGCCCGCTTCGGAAATGTAGGGATGGTAAAGCACCGACCCCGGTCGGCTTTCTGCAAACCAGCCGTCGATGCGCGCAATGAGGTCTGCATGCGAAGCAGGCTTGCCCGCCTCGGCCATGAGATAGGCGGCGACATCGAGGATCCAGTCGATGTTGATCGTGGCGCCCATATTCGTCTGGACCTGAGTGACGATGCCGGGAATGGGCAGGGCGATCACATAGCCGGTGCCCTCCCGATTGAGCTGAACGTCGGCAACGGACTTGGCGCGCAAATGCACGCCGGTCGAGCCGATCGTCGAGCAGGCGGCGTTGCGAGCGCCGCTGCGCACGCCTGCACCAAGCGCCGTCATCACCATGTCGACATAGCCGAGGCAGACCGGCGTTCCGGCAAGAAGCCCGCAGGCCTTCGCCGCCTCCGATGTCAGCGGGTGGCTGATCTCGCTGCCGTCGATGATTTCGGGCAGGAGCCCCCGTCGGTGGTCAAGGCCGAGCGCGTCGATCACGACCGCATCATACTGGCGCGTTCTGAAATTGCCGAAGGTGAAACTCGCCTCCGATGGATCGGTTGCCCGCACGCCTGTGAGGTTGAGATAGAGCCAGTCCTTGCAGTGCAGCGCCGTCTCCGCTCGATCGAGAAGGTCCGGCGTGAAGCGGTCCATATGGGCGAGTTGCGCGCCCTGCTGGCACGTGTTGAGGCCGGTTCCCGTTGCCTCGAAGCGGGCACGGTTCTGCGCCCCGCCGGCCAGCGACGTCACTGTCGGCGCGGCGCGCGCGTCGAGCCACAGCCAAGCATCGGCAACCGGCCTGTTGCCGCGGCCGACGAGCCATGTGCCGTCGCCCTGTCCGGTGACGGCGATGGCTGCGGTGCGTGATGCGAGGTCGGGGACTTTTTCGCCAAGGCCACGCAACGCGCTGGCGCAATCGAGCCAGGTCCGATCCAGCGACTGCGTTGCCGAACCATCGTCTCCGGTCGCGTATCGGTTGCGAACGGAGGCCGTGGCGAGCTGGCGGCCGGACAGATCGAAGGCGACCGCCTTGATGACCGAGGTGCCGGCATCTATCCCAATGATGATCTTCTCGGTCGATGTCATTGCAGGCTTATCTCGCCATCCTAGCAAGTGTCACGGCGGGCAATACGCGCATCAAATTCATCTGCAGTCCTCCCGATCCCTCAACTCGTCTGGCATGATGCATCCGGCTGCCAACTTCGGTTTTTAACCCAGATCGAGCGCGCAGCCGAACCTCCTAAGCTCGCTTGAAAATATAACATAAAGATACCATAATGCCAGTAAGATTTTTCTAGCGATGTAATTTTTTTCATCTAAAATAGAAGGGTACGGAAGTTAAGCTTGTGCCGCCCAGCGATTGCCGTGCGGCATTGGAAACGGCAGCGCCCGCGAAGCTCAACGTGCAAACTATTGATTTAAAATCAGCTATATACAGCCGTAACGCAATCGAATGACGTGCGTGAAGATGTTAGCATTTGCCGCCCCTTTCTGCTGCAGCGCAGCATGATAAACAAGATGTGAGATCGTGCATTTTAATCGAGATACCGCGGAAGCGCCGTTGACAGCTCATAAAATTTATAACATCATTTGCGGCATAAATAACATACTTCTATCACGGAAGTGCTCTTCCTGATGGAGAATTTACAGATCCAGGCGGTTGGAGGAGACAAGCGCCGGTCTTGTTGAGGAGGCTTCCGATGCGAATTTTCGTCCAGAGTTGCGCTCTTGCGGGCGGCCCGCCGGCATCTGTTCCGGTGCGACGCAATGCTTCAGCACACCAGCGATCATCATCGCGCTAACCCTCTCCATCTCGCCATTCCAAGCCAAGGCCGTCCGGACATGAGTACTTCGCCCGATTATCCAGCATCAAAGCCGAGCAGCGGCAATCGCACGCTCCTTGTCAGCGCGGCGTTGGCGGTCATCGTCGTTGCAGCGATCGCGTTCGATACGACGGTCGTCAGGATCGGCTCCGAAAACGATGTCCGGCAGCAGGTATTCTCTCCGGAAACCTTCGGCGCCGAGCAGTTCCCGAAGATCAAGGCGAATGTCGAAGAGCGGGCCGTTGCGGCCGCCGATCTCGCGGCCGCCATTGCCGCCGACAAGAAGGCGGCGGCCGAGAAATACGGCACCGCAACGAGCACCGGCCCGGTTATTCCCGTCACGCTGACCGGCGTTTTCGGCGCCCGCAAGTCGAACACCAACGAAATGAAGATCGATGGGTTGCCTCCCGAGACGGTGGTCCGTGTCCAGACCGGCCCTGCGGTCAACGGCACGGACCTCCGCGATGCAACCGGCACCATCGAATTCGGCCAGTTTACCAACCAGATCCAGTATCAGGATGCCGGCTCGGCCATCAATAACGAGATGAAGAAGGCGGTTTTCACGGGCCTGGATGCTGATGCCCTGGGCGGAAAGCAGGCGACCGTCGTCGGCGTTTTCAAGCTCATCAACCCGAAGAACTGGCTGGTCACGCCGGTGAAGGTCGAGCTCAAATGAACCAGCCGCAACGCAGCAACGGGGCGATAGGCGAGGTCGTCCTCGCTGCCCGCAATATCGCAAAATCCTACGGCAGCGTTCACGCCCTCAAGGGAGTGAACTTCGACATCCATCGGGGCCAAGTCACAACGCTATTCGGGGAGAATGGCGCGGGCAAGTCGACCTTGATGAAGATCCTTTCCGGTGTCGCGCAGCCAAGCTCCGGCGAGATCATTCTCGATGGCTCGCCGATCAGCTTTACCTCGTCGACCCATGCCCGCGAGTGCGGGATCTCCATCATTCACCAGGAGCTCAGCCTCGCGCCCAATCTCAGTGTGCGCGACAATATTTTCATGGGCCGGGAGATCATCAAGGGCGGTGTTGTCGATTTCGCGGAAGAGGCGCGTCAGACCCGCGCGCTGATGGAGGAGCTCGAGGAAGACATCGATCCACTGACGCGCGTCGAGGATCTTCGCCTCGGCCAGCAGCAGATCGTCGAAATTGCCCGGGCGCTCTCCGTCAATTCGCGCATCCTGATCATGGACGAGCCGACCTCGGCGCTGAGCGCGACCGAGGTGGAAGTGCTCTTCAAGGTCATCCACGATCTGACGAGTCGCGGCGTGTCGATCGTCTACATCTCGCATCATCTGGAAGAGGCGCTGCAGATCACCAATCACGCCGTCGTTCTGCGCGACGGAAACATGACAGCCTATGCCGAGCGCAAGGATATCGATCTCGAGTGGATCGTCCGCAACATGGTCGGCGAGAATTTCGACCTCGGCAGCCCGCCGCAAGCTCACCAGTTCGGAAACGTCTCGCTTTCCATCGAAAATCTCTGTGTCCCCGGTCCCTCCGGCGCTGCCTATAATGCAGTCGATCGTCTGTCTCTCAAGGTGCGTGCCGGCGAGATCGTCTGCATCTACGGTCTGATGGGCGCCGGGCGCACGGAACTGCTCGAGTGTATTGCCGGACGTCTGCGCGCAAGTGGCGGACAGGTTCTGCTCGAAGGACAGGACGTCAGTGGGCTCAGCATCGCCGGGCGCATTGCCAGCGGTCTCGTGCTCGTGCCCGAAGATCGCCAGCGCGACGGTCTCGTCCAGACGATGACGGTCGGCTCCAATCTGTCGCTTGCGAGTATCCGCGCCTTCACCAAAGGGCTTTTCACCTCCGGCCATCGCGAGCGCGATCTCGTCAATGACGCGATCCGGCGGGTGCATGTGAAAACCGATGGCGGTGCAGCTTCGATCGGCTCGCTCTCCGGCGGCAACCAGCAGAAGGTCGTCATCGGCAAGATGCTGGCAACCCAGCCGAAGGTCATCCTGCTCGATGAGCCAAGCCGCGGCATCGACATCGGCGCCAAGGCGGAAGTTTTCAAATTGCTCGCGGAGCGCGCCAAGCAGGGATTGGCGGTCATCTATTCGACGTCCGAAGTCAATGAATGCCTGAGCATCGCGCACCGCATCATCGTCATGCATCGCGGCAGGATATCGGCCGAGTTCGGCTCGGATGTCACCAAGGAAAAGATCATGGCCGCCTCCGGCGAAGCCGTGGTCGCGCACTAGCCTGGATTATGGAGCACTGATTATGTCAGTCACGAACATCACCGAAAAGAAATCAGTTTCCAGTGGGCAGAAGCGCAATACCAATATCGTGCGTCTCATTCTGGAGGGCCGGGCCTTCTTCGCGCTGATCGTCATCATCGCGGTCTTCTCGTTCCTGTCGCCCTATTACTTCACCCTGAACAACTTCCTGATCATGGCGTCGCACGTCGCGATCTTCGGCATTCTGGCGATCGGCATGCTGCTCGTCATCCTGAATGGCGGCATCGATCTGTCGGTCGGCTCGACGCTTGGGCTTGCAGGCTGCATCGCCGGTTTCCTGATGCAGGGCGTCACGCTCACTTATTTCGGCGTCATCCTCTATCCGCCGGTCTGGGCCGTCGTCGTCATCACATGTGCGCTCGGTGCGCTGGTCGGTGCGGTCAATGGCGTGCTGATCGCCTATCTCAAGGTGCCGGCCTTCGTCGCCTCGCTCGGCGTGCTCTACGTGGCCCGCGGTATCGCGCTCTTGATGACCAACGGCCTGACCTACAACAATCTTGGTGGCCGTCCGGAACTCGGCAATACCGGCTTCGACTGGCTCGGCTTCAACCGGCTCGCAGGCATTCCGATCGGCGTCATCGTGCTTGCGGTTCTCGCGATCATTTGCGGCATCGTGCTGAGCCGCACCGCCTTCGGCCGCTGGCTCTACGCCTCAGGCGGTAACGAGCGAGCCGCCGACCTCTCCGGCGTCCCGGTCAAGCGCGTGAAGATCATCGTCTATGTGCTTTCGGGCGTCTGCGCTGCGATTGCCGGCCTGGTCCTCTCCTCGCAGCTGACCTCAGCCGGTCCGACGGCAGGCACAACCTACGAACTGACGGCGATCGCAGCCGTGGTCATCGGCGGTGCGGCGCTGACCGGCGGCCGCGGGACGGTCCGCGGCACCATGCTCGGCGCCTTCGTTATCGGCTTCCTTTCGGACGGCCTCGTGATCATCGGCGTCTCGGCCTACTGGCAGACCGTATTCACCGGCGCTGTGATCGTTCTCGCCGTCCTCATGAACAGCATCCAATACGGCCGCCGGGTCAAATCGTCCTGACGGCTGCGACCGAAACTTATCCACGACGGCAGGCTGGACTCCAGGAAAGCCGATTGGGGAAAGCAACGCCGGATCACCGGCAATAACTGAGCTCACGAATGGGAGAGAGACTATGTTTAAGAAAGGCATGCGCATACTTCTGGCCGCCGCGGCCGTAGCACCGCTTCTTGCAAGCTCGGCTTGGGCAGCGGGCATGATGACGATCATCGTCAACGATCCGTCGAATCCATACTGGCTGACGGAAGGCAATGTCGCAAAGGCAACCGCCGAAAAGCTGGGCTACACGGCCTCGGTCAACGCCCACAAGGGTGACACCAATACCGAAAGCAACCTGATCGACACGGCGATCACCAACAAGTCGGTGGCGATCATCCTCGACCCGGCAAACGCCGACGGTTCCGTCGGTGCGGTCAAGAAGGCCGTTGCTGCCGGCATCCCGGTCATCCTCGTCAATGCCGAAATCAACCAGGAAGGCCTGGCCAAGGCGCAGCTTGTTTCCAACAACGCACAGGGTGCCGCCCTCGGCGCGCAACAATGGGTCGAAGCGATCGGCGACAAGGGCAACTATGCCGAACTCTTCGGCGCTCCGTCCGACAACAACGCGGCAACGCGGTCGAATGGCTACGAGACTGTCCTTTCGCAGTATCCGGATCTGAAGAAGGTCGCCAAGGAAGTTGCCAACTGGGACCGCACCCAGGGCCACAACAAGATGCAGTCCATGCTGCAGGCCAACCCGGATATCGTCGGCGTCATCTCGGGCAATGACGAAATGGCGCTCGGTGCGATCGCCGCGCTCAAGGAAGCCGGCAAGCTCGCCAATGTGAAGGTCGGCGGCTTCGACGGTTCGCCGGATGCCGTTGCCGCCATCAAGGCGGGCGAACTCCAATACACCGTCCTCCAACCGGTTGCCGTCTTCTCCGAAGAAGCCGTCAAGCAGGCCGACAACCTGATCAAGACGGGTAACACCGGCGCCAAGAGCGAAAAACAGCTCTTCGATTGCCTGTTGATCACCAAGGACAACATCGACAAGTACACCGGCCCGTTCGTTCTGGCGCAGTAAACGGTAAAGGGCGCTCGCAAGAGCGCCCTCATTTTCATGCTGGAAGCGATGGTCTGCGGTTCAATCCGCGGTTGCGCTTCGCCTTTTTGCCTTGGCGCGGCAATCACTGTACGAAGCTGGGATCCATAATTCAGCGACAGGGGTGACCCGTGACACAGAAGACCAGCCGGGACGACGATCTGTTGGACCAGCTCACCAGCGACAGCCGGCAGACGCGCCAGATCGCGCGCCGCCGCATGATTGCAGAGGCCGTGATGGGTGAAGGCTCGATGCGGATTGAAGACCTGACGGACCGCTTTGGGATCAGCCTGATGACGGCTCACCGCGATGTCGATGAACTCGTCAGCCGCGGCCTCTTCAGGAAGACGCGCGGTATCGTCACTGCGGCGGCGACCAATCTCATCGAATCCAGCGACGTCTACCGCTCGAACCGTCAGTCAACCGAAAAGAAGCTGATCGCCGAGGCGGCAATGCAATTCGTCGAACCGGGGCAGGCAATTTTTTTCGACGACTCGACCACGGTTCTTCAGATGGCGGCACATTTGCCTTCGAAGGCGCCGGTCACCGCAATTACCAATTCCCTGACCCTGATGAATGCGCTGACGGGCCTGCACGACGTGACGCTACTCGCCCTCGGCGGCCAGTATTACAATTGGTGCAATGCCTTCATGGGTCGCATGACCATCAACGAGATCAAGGCTCTCAGGGCCGATGTCGCGTTCATCTCGATGTCGGCGATCAGCGAGGGCACGGTGCTGCACCAGTCTCCTGAGACAGTCGATACCAAGCGCGCCATGTTCGATTGTTCCGTAAAACGCATCCTGCTTGCCGATCATACCAAGTTCGAACGGCGTGCGCTCCACAGTTTCGCAGCACTGGATGAGTTCGACGTCGTCATAGTCGACGACAAGACCCAGCCGGTGCACATCGACCGCATGCGGTCCAGAGATATCAACGTGGTCATCGCCAAGGGCGCCGGAGGGCGCTCCTGACGGCGCCGGCCCGTTGCTCCTCGTGAGGTAAATTTAAAATGCCGACACTGCTCGGGATCGATAGTGGTTTGACAGTCACCAAGGCGGTCATCTTCGATATCGACGGCACGCCGCTTGCAGCCGCGCGTCGCCGTGTCACGCAGTTCATTCCGAAGGCCCGCCATATCGAGCGCGACATGGATGAATTGTGGAACGCGACGGCCGATGCCATCCGCGAAGCGATTTCACTCAGCGGACGGCCGGCAAGCGACATAGAGGGCATTGCCGCTACCGCGCATGGAGACGGCATCTACCTGCTCGATCACACCCAAAAGCCGCTCGGCCGGGCCATTCTCTCGCTGGACAGCCGGGCAGGGGCAATCGTCGACCGGTGGATGGAGAGCGATGTCGCCGACCTGGCGATCGAACTGACGGGGCAGATCCCGCATGTCTCCGCGCCATCGGCATTGCTTGCCTGGATCCGCGAAGTGGAGCCTGAGCGCTACAAGCGCATTGGCCATTTCTGCAGCTGCAAGGACTGGCTGCGGTTCTGCCTGACCGGGATCATCGGTACGGACCGCACCGAAGCCAGCACCTCCTTCACCAATGTCAAAACGCAGAACTACAGTGAAGATGCCCTGCGGCTGTTTGGCTTGCAGGATCTCGTCCACGCCCTGCCGCCAGCCTCGCGCTCCGACCAGATCGTCGGACGCGTGACCCGTGAAGCCGCGCAACAGACGGGCCTTGCCGAAGGAACGCCTGTCGTTGCCGGTCTGCACGACGTCACGGCCTCGGCGCTCGGGGCAGGGGGCTATGCCAAAGGCGTTGTCGCGGTCATTGCCGGGACCTATTCGATCAACGAGACGCTTTCGTCGGAACCGCGTGTCGACCGGCGCTGGTTCTGCCGCAACGGGATTGCACCCGGCATCTGGAACAGCATGTCGATCTCCCCGGCATCGACAGCGAATTATGACTGGTTTCTGGACACGCTCTGCGCTGCCGAACGGAAGAATGGCGACGTGCAAGGTAACTCGATCCACGCCCTGCTGGCGCCCGAGATCGCGGCCGCCTTCGAGCGCCCCTCGACCGCGCTCTTCCATCCCTATCTGTTCGGCTCGCCTTATGGCGCGACGGCGAGCGCCGGCTTCTTCGGGCTCGGTGGATGGCACGACCGCGGTGACATGCTGCGCGCCGTGCTAGAGGGTATCGCTTTCAATCATCGCATCCATGTCGACGCGCTTCGCGACGGCTTTGCCTTCGATCAGGCGCGGCTCGCCGGTGGCGTCTCGCGCAATCCTGCCGTCGTGCAGATGTTTGCCGATGTGCTTGGCATGCCGGTCACGGTAACAGAGACGGATGAGGCGGCCGCCTGGGGTGCTGCGCTTTGTGCCGGGTCGGGCGCCGGTATCTTCGCCGATCCGCAGAGCGATCCGCGCGACACCGCTTCCATCGCGAAGACTTTCCGGCCGGATGCGGCGCGCAGCACGGATTATGAAAAGCGTTACCAGGTGTTCCGCGACATTGCCGACGTGATGATCCCCCTTTGGCCGAAGATTTCCGCGCTTGCGCCGGAGCACCCGGCAAACTGAAAAGACAGATGCCTGCTGCGGCGGGCGATTTAGGACGACGAGCATGACCCCCGATTTGCAGCAGCGCTTCTCGAACCTCGGCGAGAACGATATCGACGTTTTGATCATCGGGGCGGGCATCAACGGCGCCGGCCTGTTCCGCGACCTCTCGCTACAGGGTGTCAACTGCCTGATCGTCGACAAGGCCGACTTTGGCTCCGGCACAAGCGCCGCACCATCGCGGCTCATTCACGGCGGCCTGAAATATCTGGAAACGGGCGAGTTCGGACTGGTTGCGCAGTCGACGCTTGAGCGCAACCTCCTGCTCAAGAATGCGCCGCATTGCGTCGAACCACTGCCGACCTTCATTCCGGTCTTTTCCTGGACGCGCGGCATCTGGGCAGCGATCCGGACGCTCTTCGGGTCGAAGACGGCGCCACGCAGCCGTGGCGCGGTTCTCATCAAGATCGGGCTTCGGCTCTACGACTTTTTCGGTTCGCGCGACCAGGTCATGCCGCGCCACCGGCTGATTCTGAAGAAACAGGCGCGCAAGGAGATGCCGCATATTACCCCCGCCATCGTCGCCGGCGGCATCTATTACGATGCCAAGATCAGCAGGCCGGAGCGGCTCGTCTATGAGCTCGTGAGCGATGGTCTCGATGCGAATGCGGGGAGCCTCGCGGCAAATTTCGCGACACTGGCTGCCGTTTCAGACGGGCGTTTGACCTTCCGCCAGCCCGATGGCCACGATGTCACCGTTGCTCCCAAGCTGGTCGTCAATGCGGCAGGTCCTTGGATCGATCAGGTCAACACTTTGCTCGGCGCTCCATCGCACCTGATCGGCGGCACCAAGGGTTCCCATATCCTGCTCGACCATCCCGAATTGGTGCGAAGCCTCAACGGCCACATGATCTATTTCGAGGCCGACGACGGCCGCATCTGCCTGGTCTACGACTATCTCGGGCTGGCACTGGTCGGGTCGACCGACATTCCGGCAGGTGATCCGGACAATGTCTCCTGCGAGGAGCCGGAAACGGAGTATTTCCTCGAAAGCATCCGCTCGCTGCTGCCAACCCTTCGCTTCGATCGTGATCAGATCGTTTACAGCTATAGCGGCATCCGCCCGCTGCCGGCATCGGATGCGACCGCGCCGGGGCTGATCAGCCGCGACCACTCCGCGCCGGTGAAGGAACCCGAGGACGGCAGACCTTTTCCGGTCATTTCGCTGGTCGGAGGCAAGTGGACGACGTTCCGCGGCTTTGCGGAAGAGGTCGCCGACACCGTTCTCTCCCGGCTGCAACGCCGCCGCAGCCAGTCGACACGCTATCTGGCGATCGGCGGCGGCAAGGCCTTTCCGGCGGATGCTAAGCAGCGTAACGCCTGGATCAGCGATGCCGCGGCGCGCAGCGGCATTGGCGCCGAACGTGCCGACGAACTGCTCGGCCGATACGGCACGACGGCTGTGGCCCTGCTTTCCTCCCCTTCAAGCTATTCCGACGAACAGCGCCTGACGGGTGCTGCACGTTACAGTCTCCGGGAGATCGACTGGATCGCCCGGAACGAGCTCGTCGTCCACCTGTCGGACATCGTGATGCGTCGCACGACGCTTGCGATCGAGGGTCGGTTGACGCTCGCAGGCTTGCGGGAAATCGCCGGCGTTGCCGAGGCGGCGCTCGGCTGGAGTGGCGAACGAACGACCAGCGAAATCCAGGGGGTTGTCAGCCAGCTGAGCCGTTTCCACGGCCAAACGCTGACGGGCAAGCCTGCCGCCGCCGAGCCGGAAAAGGCACCCCGCCCGGCGTTGGGCTAGAGCGTTTCAGGAGAAAGCCGGATCGAGGGAACCGGACTTGTAACGCTTCGCCATTTCCGAAACGGGAAGGGGCGTGATGCGGCCGGCCATGCCGGCAGTGCCGAACTGTTCGAAGCGCTCCTTGCAGAGCTTGGTCAGCGCCGTCATTGCCGGCTTCAGATATTTGCGCGGGTCGAACTCGCTTGGGTCCTCCTGCAGCACGCGGCGGATCTGACCGGTCATCGCCATTCTGCCATCGGTGTCGATGTTGACCTTACGCACGCCGTTCTTGATGCCGCGCTGGATTTCCTCGACCGGCACTCCCCATGTCGGCTTCATCTGGCCGCCATATTTGTTGATGATCTCCTGCAGCTCGATCGGGACCGAGGACGAGCCATGCATGACGAGATGCGTGTTCGGGAGCTTACGGTGAATTTCTTCGATGACATTCATCGCCAGCACCGAACCGTCCGGCTTGCGGGTGAACTTGTAGGCGCCATGCGATGTGCCCATCGCGATGGCGAGCGCATCGACCTTGGTTTCGCGCACGAACTTCACGGCCTCGTCCGGATCGGTCAGCAACTGGTCATGCGAAAGCTTGCCCTCGGCGCCGTGGCCGTCCTCGGCCTCGCCCATGCCGGTCTCCAGAGAACCGAGAACGCCGAGTTCGCCTTCCACCGAGATGCCGCCGAAATGCGCCATATCAGTCACCATTTTGGTGACGCCGACATTATAGGCCCAGTCGGCGGGCGTCTTGGCATCCGCCTTCAATGAACCGTCCATCATCACCGAGGTGAAGCCCGCCTGGATCGCCGTCATGCAGTTTGAGGGATCGTTGCCGTGATCGAGATGCACACAGACCGGAATATGCGGATAGATTTCAACGACGGCATCCATCATGTGCTTCAGCATGATGTCATTGGCATAGGCGCGGGCTCCGCGCGACGCCTGCATGATAACCGGCGCCTGACACGCGTCGGCGGCCTCCATGATGGCGAGCGCCTGCTCCATGTTGTTGATGTTGAAAGCTGGAACGCCGTAGCCTTCCTCCGCAGCATGGTCGAGCAGTTGCCTCAGCGTAATGCGTGCCATCCAAGATTCCCCCATATCGATGGTCGAACGAAATGCCGCCATCTCCTCGAAACTAGAGCCCGGGCGCGAGCCGTTCAAGCCTCTTATTTTAATAGGCAAAATGGCATAGGAGGAGGAATGTAACAAGCAATAATAACAATATCACAACGAGTGTGATATTTCCTGACAGTCATTTCGCCTGCCCGAGGCAAATGATATTCAGGGGATGTGCTGAAGAGGCGGGCCGCCGACACGGTCCTCTGCCAGCGATGGCGAGATCTCTTCAGCCAAACACCCCATCTGAACGCTACGGTTGCGGCTTGTGACCAATGGCAGACGGCCAGCATCAGCCTCGATCTAAAGCTGATGCAACCGAATGGGCGACATCCGGCAACTGGGGTCAGATGAGACCGTATTGTTCCGCCTTGTTGCGCAGGAATGGCAGCCCCTTGTCCATGACCTCTTCCATATCGCGTGCGACGGGGCGCCACACGGCCAGGCCATAGGCGACCTCGGGCGGCATATTGATGAAGCTCTCCATCGCAAGTCCGCCCTTGAAGCCGATTGCGGCGAGCGCGGCGTAGATCGCATCCCATGGAATATTGCCGTAGCCCGGCGTGCCACGGTCGCTTTCGGAAAGATGGATGTATTTGAGGTGGTCGCGGCTGATCAGGATGCCGTTTGCCGCACCCTTCTCCTCGATATTCATATGGTAGGTGTCGAGGTGAACGAAGACGTTTTCCGCGCCGACACGCTCCACCATGTCGACGGCCTGCTGCGCCGAGTTGATCAGGTGGTTCTCATAGCGGTTCACGGCCTCGACGCCGAGTTGGATGCTGTACTTCCTAGCATGTTTTGCTGCTGCGTCGAGCACCTTGGCGATGTTGTCGTATTCGCCTTGCGTCGGTGGCAGGCCGGTGCGCTCGCCAATGCCACCGAAGATGACTCCGGAGAGCGCCTCGGCGTTCATTTCCGCAGTCTTTTCGATCGCAACCTTCAGGTGCTCGATCGCCGCATCCGGGCGGACGGAGGCCCAGGCGTGCTCCGGCAGGCCGAGCGAGCAGACGGCGCGCAGCTTGTTCTTTTCAAGCAGGTCGCGGGTGTGTTTGGCATCGACGGCCGGCGCGTTGAGCAACGCGATCTCGATGAAATCCATCTTGTAGTGCACGGCTCCGGCAATCGCCTTGTCGGCGCCTGCGCGATCCCAGTTCATGGTCCACATGCTGGTGTGAACGCCGAAACCTTCCATGGTCGTATCTCCTATTTCACGATTTTGATGAACTTGGCCGAGAGCCAGCGCAGCACCATCACGACGATGAGCAGGATGCCCCAGACGGCGGTGGTGAGGTGCTGGTTGGCGCCGAGCAGGTTGAGCCCCGAAGAGAGAAGCTGCAGCACGATGAGCGCCACGAAGACGGGCAGGACGCGGCCGAAGCCGCCGAAGGGATTGATGCCGCCGAGGAAGCAGGCGAGCACGGTGATCAGCAGATAGGATTCGCCGTGGCCGACGCGCACCGAATTGAACCGCGCAAGCATAATAATGCCGGCAACAGCAGCCATCACCCCGGAAAGCATATAGACCAGCACCAGGACCTTGCGGGTGTTGAGGCCGGAATACCGGGCAGACTCGATATTGGAGCCGATCATATAGGTGGAAAAGCCGAGCTTGGAGCGCGAGAGCAGGATGTGGCTGGCGATCACGCAGGCGATCAGGATCAACAAAGGGACCGGGATGCCGAGAATGCTGCCGTGGCCGATCGGAGCGATGAAGGTGGGAAAGCCCGAGATATCGCCGCCACGCGTCAGGAATTCGCCGAGGCCGCGCAGGAAGATCATCATCGACAGCGAAACGAGGATCGGATGGGCGCGGGTAAAGGCGATGACCAGGCCCATGACCAGGCCGCTTGCCGCGCCGACGGCGAGCGCCAGAGCCGAACCGAGCAAAAAGGCGCCCGGGCCGGCATCGATGCCGCCATTTGCCTGCAGCGTCCAGGCGAGCGTCAGGCCGGCGATGTTGGCGGTGAAGGTGATTGCAAGGTTGAGGCCGCCGGTGAGGATCGGCATCAGCATGGCAAGCGTCAGGACGCCAAGCTCGGGAAGCTGAAAGGCGACCGAGCCGAAGGTCGCGCCTGTCAGGAAATGCGGCGAAGCGAAACCGAAGACGACAAGCACCACCGCCAGCGCGGCGAGGGGACCGGCCATGTCGGCCCCGAAGATGGCGTTGAAGCGGGCGGCGGGCGCGTTCATCAGCTCTCTCCCCTGTCTGCAGGCCTGTCACCGGTCGATTTGCGGGTCGCAAACACCGGCACCAGATTGCCGATGCGGGCGCTCGACAAGGTGATCGCAACGAGGATGATTGCGCCGACGATCATCTTGAAGGCGAAGGGCGAGACGCCCATCAGGTTGAGGCCGTTCTGGGTGATCGAGACGAGTAGCACGCCCAGCACGCAACCAAGCACGGAGCCCTTGCCGCCGCCCAGCCGCGCCCCACCGAGCACCACCGCGGCCAGGACATCGAGCTCGCGCCCATAAAGGGCGTTCGGCACGACCTCCTGCGCATAATGCGCCTGCATGAGCCCGGCGATGCCTGCCATCAACCCAAGCCAGCCGAAGGCGATGAACTGCATGGCGCCGATATTGATGCCGAAGCGGCGCGCGCCTTCCGGATTGTCGCCGAAGGCATAGAGCTGCCGGCCGGTCGTCGTGCGGGTAATGAAGAACCAGGTGGCGAGCGCGCAGACGGCCATGACGACAACCGGCAAGGTGATCTCAGCCCAGCTCCCATCGGCCATTTCGCGCTCGTAGATGATGACGCGGCTCGTCAGCCAGTCGGGCAGATTGTAGATCGACACCCCCTTGGTGAAAAACATCAGCAAGCCGAAATAGACGTTGAAGGTCGCGATCGTCGCGACGATCGAGATGATGCGGAAGCGGTGGATCAGGAAGGCGTTGATCATGCCGAGCACGATGCCGATGCAGGCCGCAATCAGGAGACCGGATACCCATCCGCCGCCGCCGATCCTCTCGAGCGCAAGTGCAGTGACATATTGCACGATCGAGGCTGCGACGGCGAAGGAGATGTCGATCCCGCCTGATATCAGCACCACGAGCAGGCCGACGGCAAAGATGATGTTGACCGCGCTGATATTGAGCAGGTCGAACCCATTGCCGAGCGTGAAGAAACGGTCGGTCGTAAAAGCCAGGACAATACTCATCGCGATGATGACGGCAAACAGCACAAATTCCGTCGTATGGGACAGGAACAGCTTACGCATAGACCGCCGCCTCCAGGTCCTTCAGTGTGGTCGCGCGGGGATCGTGCCAGCCGGCGATGCGGCCCTTTTCCATATGGATGATCCGGTCGGCGTTGAAATAGATCTCCGGCACCTCGTCCGAGATGAGGATGATCGCAAGCCCCGCCTCGGCGAGGCGGGCAACGATTTCGAAGATGCCGGCGCGCGCGCCGACATCGACGCCGACCGTGGGCGCATCGAGGATCAACACTTTTGGATCGGTGGCGAGCCATTTGGCGATCGCGACGCGCTGCTGGTTGCCGCCCGAAAGCGTCGAGATCGCATCGTCCTGCTTGCCGATCCTGATGCCGAGATCGGCGATCCAGCGCGCGACCAGCGAGCGCTTCTTTTCCGGCGAAATGAGCCGGCCACTCAGGATACGGTTGAGCGAAGCCATGACCAGATTGTCGGCGATGGATTGCGGTTGGTTGAGACCAAGCGAAAGGCGGTCTTCGGAGAGATAAGCGACGCCTGATGTGATCGCCTCGCGGTTGGAGGCAAAGCGCACCGGCTTTCCCTCCAGCACGATCGTTCCGGCGGCGGGCCGGCGCATGCCGAACAGCGTCAGCGCAAGTTCGGTGCGCCCGGAGCCGAGCAGGCCGGTGATCCCGAGCGTCTCCCCACGGCGCAGATCGAAGGAGATATCCTCGAACTCGCCGAGCCGGGAAAGCTTGCTGACGGAGAGCAGGACCGGGTTCTGCGATACGTCGCGGGCTCGAACGTTCTGGTCGAAGGTGCGTCCGGTCATCAGCTCGGTGATCTTAGACTGGGTCATGCCCTCCACCGGATAAACCCCGACCAGTGCGCCATCGCGCAGCACGGTGATGCGAGAGGAGATTTCCAGCACTTCCGCAAGACGATGGCTGACGAAAACCACGGCAACGCCCGAGGCCGACAGCGTGCGCACGATCGCCAGCAGATGATCGGTCTCCGACTGGGTGAGGGATGCGGTCGGCTCGTCCATGAAGACGACCCGGGCCTCTCCGACCAGCGCGCGGGCAATGGCGACGATCTGGCGCTGGGCGATGGCGAAGTCCTTGAGGGGTCTGTCGACGTCGAGGGTGATGCCGAGCCGGGCGAGCGCTTCCTCGGCTATCCCGCGGATCGCGGCATAATTGACGAAGCGCGGGCGCGAACCGGAAAGGGTCTGGAAGGCGATATTCTCAGCCACGCTCATTTCCGGAAAGAGCGCGAGGTCCTGCCAGATGATCTGGATGCCGCGGGACTGGGCCATGGCAGGCGTCATGTGGGATATCGTCTCACCGTCGAAGACGATCTCAGCGCCGTCTGCAGGCCGATAGACGCCTGATATCACCTTGATCAACGTGCTCTTGCCGGATCCATTCTCGCCGGCCAGACAATGTACTTCGCCGGGCAAGACTTCGAAGGAGACGTTTTTGAGCGCCTTCACACCGCCGAATGTCATGTCGATGCCGCGAAGCGAAAGAAGCGGCTGGGCCTTCACACCATCATCCGTTGCCGTGCTCATGCCGGTTGCCTGTCCAGTCGAATGCCATGAAAGATCAATGGTCCGGCCATCGCCGGATACCGCTCTCTTTCCCGAACGCCGGGCCGGTCGACATGGACCAGCCCGACACCCGGGGAGGGGGCCTCTTCAGAGGCCCATTGCGGCCAGGTCGTCGACCGTATCCTTGTTGATCGGCAGCAGTTGATCGACGATGATGTCGTTACCAACAGGCTTGATCACGCCGAGACCCGGAATGTCATCACCTTCCTTGACGCTCTCGCCCTTGATCAGGCGATCGGCGAGTGTGACGAAGACTTCGCCGGCCTGCTTCGGATTCCACATGAAGCCGCCCGATATCGCATCGGACTTGATCAGCTTCTGGCCCTGGCCGGGCGAGAACGGGCCGAGCACGAAAATTTTGCCCGTCTTGCGGCGTTCCTCGATGGCGCGCCCAGCGCCGATCGGACCCTGGCTGCCGAAGGCGAGGAAGCCGCTCAGATCCGGATGCGCGGCAATGAGATCGAGCGCCGTCGAGCGGCTCTTGTCGACGTCCTCCGCCACGCCGTAGCGCTCGCCGACGAGCTTCATGTCCGGGTAATTTGCCTTGATATAGGCGATTGCGGCATCCGCCCAGGCGTTGTGGAGCGGCACGGTCAGCGAGCCGACGAAGACGGCATATTCGCCCTTGCCACCCATTTTCTCGGCGAGCAGCTTGCCATGCGCTTCACCGAAGCCGGTGGCCGATGCGAGTTCGAAATTCCAGTCGGCGCCCTTCTGCGAGGGTGATTCATGCGTAATGACCTTGATGCCGGCGGCTTGAGCCTTGGTGAGCACGGGCTCGAGCACCTTGGCATCGTTCGGAACCACACCAATGACTTTGACGCCTTGGGCAATCAGATCCTCGATGGCGCGCACCTGCAGCGCCGGATCGGCGCTAGTCGGGCCGATCATGAAGGCATCGACGCCTAATTTCTGGCCCTGTTCCTTGATCCCGGCTTCCATCGCGTTGAACCAGGGAATGCCGCCGATCTTGACGACAACGCCGACCTTCGGCGCGTCCTGCGCAAACGCGACCACCGCCCCGGCAAGCGACAGCGATGCGGCAAATGCCGCTACGATAAGGCTCCTCATCCTCACTCCTCCTCAAAGGTCGCTCATACGAACGACGACCACCGGCCGGTTTGCGGCAGGTTGTTCCTGGTTGCTTCTTGGCGAGGGAATACCCTTGCCTCCCATCTCGCCTCCTCCGGCGAACCATCTTTGCACAATCGATCTTTCTTTTTTGCACAATCGATGGTGCAATGACTATCGATCAAGGCAGGGCTTTCGTCAAGAGGGGTTTGTTTCTAAGGGAAGCGACAAAGGAAAGGCGAGATATGACCGACATCGGCAAGAAGAAGGCGACGATCTACGATCTCTCGATGCTATCGGGTGCGTCGCCTTCGACCGTGAGCGCCGTGCTGAACGGGAGCTGGCGGAAGCGGCGTATCAAGGAGGCGACGGCGCAGCTTATTCAGAACCTGGCAAACGAGCACGGCTATACGGCAAACCTGCAGGCCCGTGGCCTGCGTTCGTCCCGCTCAGGTCTTGTTGGTCTTCTGCTGCCGGTGCACGACAACCGCTATTTCTCCTCCATGGCGCAGTCTTTCGAAGCACAGGTCAGAAGCCGCGGCCAGTGCCCCCTCGTCGTCAGTGCCTGTCGCGATCCGGAAGAGGAGCGCAAGGTCGTCGAGACACTGATCTCCTATTCGATCGACGAGCTTTTCATCGCTGGCGCAACCGATCCGGATGGCGTGCACAGGGTCTGCGAAAAGGCAGGACTGAAGCACGTCAACATCGATCTGCCCGGTACACTGGCGCCGTCGGTCATCAGCGACAATCATGAAGGTGCGCGCATGCTGACACAGGCGATCATCGAACGCGCGCAGGAGGATGGACCGCTTTCACCTGACGATCTGTACCTGTTCGGCGGCCGCAACGACCATGCCAGCCATGAGCGAATTCGCGGTTTCCGCGACGTAAAGCGCGCATTGCTGGGCGCGGATCCGGACATCTGCATCCAGCCGACGGGCTATTCCCCGGCCATGACGGCGCGTGCCTTCGAAGCCTTCTACGAAGGCCACGGAAAGCTGCCGCGCGCATTCTTCGTCAATTCCTCGATCAACCTCGAAGGGCTGATGCGTTTCCTCGCCCTGCATCCGCACGAGACCTTCGCCGATATCATCGTCGGCTGCTATGACTACGATCCCTTCGGCTCTTTCCTGCCTTTCCCCGTCTTCATGATCCGGCAGGACAGCGAAACGATGATTACAAAGGGGTTTGCGATCCTCGATGCGGACCGCCGCCCGCCAATCACGCATCTGGTGCGGCCGACACTCGTGCCACCACGCACGGCGCTGATCGGCCCGCTCGATGCGCTGAAAGATATCGAGTAAGGCGTCCTGCCGCATTGGGGAGGCGGGGCAGACGGAGCAGCAAACTTTTTGCTACGCCTCGCGCCAAGCCGAAGGCGCCTGCCGAAAATGCCGCTGCCAGGCGGGTCGCTGCGCGGATCACCGCCCGAACGAAAAGGTCGACGCATTGACAGACCAGCACGTGAGATTTCGAGGCTTGGAACCTGACGGCGCCTGGACATCAAAAAAGCCCCGCCAGATGGCGGGGCCGAGTTCGCATGCAGGGAAAGCGGATTGTGAAGAGGGGTCACGACATCTCGCGCTCTTCATATCCGCGAATAAACAGATCACGCAACACGAAGTTCCGGCGCCTGACGCGTTTTTCTAGTAAATAACACAATCGACGGGATAATAACAGCCGTTTTTTGCATCAAATGGCACATCGTTACTGTATTGTCTTCCACTAAACTGAGATGGCGGAGAGTTCATAGCGTAGTTGCTTCTGAGGCTTGGACCTCTCGGTGAGAAAGAAGTTGAGCTGCTTTCCGCGGAGGAAGCCACAACCCGATATTACTTTCACATCCGAAAGCGAAGTCGTCGCAGAGAGACCAAGAGAGGAAGGAGTAAACGTTTCGACGGTTCTCGCCGGCAAGTACCCCGACCGCGAAGCGCATCGCATCCTGACCCAGTTCCCATTCCAGCGAGACGTGGTGAGCCGTACAACCATCTCGAACTACATCGGTGACGTCACCGTCAGTCAGGCATCACCAGCATCGAAGCTTGCTGCTCGGTGGCCGGCACGGTAACTTGTTGCTATTGGCGAATGCGATTGAAACCAGCTTCACATCGCGAGCTCCCCCGACCGTAGCAGAGTGGCCGCGGGGTGTTCGACCAATGAAAATCGTTATTGAACGGGGCGAGGGCGCTGGTTGGAAGGTGCCCACTCCCTTTCCCAACGCTCGGTGGCTAGCGTCGGTCATCATGCGCGTCCGGTTCCAAGAAAGTATCGAGCTTTTTTATGCCTGACCACACCTACACTTTGAAGCAATTGGCGCAGGGCCACCGGCCAATCCGGATCGGCTTCTTTCTGGTCCCTGAATTCCCGCTGATGACCTTTGCCGCCGCACTCGACTCCCTCCGGCAGGGTAACCGCCTGGCAAAGCGAAAGGCCTTCGAGTGGCTGATCCTGTCGGCAGATGGCGGCCATGTGAAATCCAGTAGCGGATTGGGCTTCGACGCCGATGCTGCGATAGGTGGGGCACCGCGTTGCGATATCGTCATTCTTTGCGCCGGCATCAATTATGCCGACGCTTATGATGCCAATGTGTTTGCATGGTTAAGGCGCATCTATTCCGAGGGATGCGTGCTCGGAGCGGTCAGCACGGCCGTGTTCTTTCTGGCGAAGGCCCGATTGCTGGAAGGACGGCGTTGTGCGGTTCACTGGGAGTCGCTTGCAAGCTTTCGCAGCGAGTTCCCGAACTGTCTCGCCACGGACGACATTTTCGCCATCGACGGGCGCTTTCTGACCTCCTCGGGCGGCACGGTCACGCTCGACATGATGCTTTACCTAATTTCAGCCGTCGAAGGCCGGGAGCTGGCCGCACTGATTTCGGATCAGTTCAATCACGCGCGGATACGGCGCCAGGACGACGTCCAGCGGATGTCACCCGAAGACCGCTTCGGCATCAAGAATGCCAAGCTCGCATTTGTGGTCCGCCGCATGGAAGCAAGTCTTGCGGATCCCGTCGAGATTTCCGACCTTGCCGACAGCGTTGCGCTCTCGCTTCGGCAGCTTGAACGGCTGTTTCACGCCAATCTTGGCAAAAGCCCCACCAATTTCTACATCGAACTTCGCATGGTGCGCGCAAGAGAGCTCCTGACCTACACGGAGCTGGCAATTGGGGAAATTGCCCAAATCTGCGGCTATCAGTCCGCCTCCCATTTCGGTCGCTCTTACCGCATACGATTTAGCGAAAACCCTGCTGCCACCCGAAAGGTCGAAAGGCGGCGAGAGATACCGGTCACCTGAACAATGTCGATCCGCGCAGAAAAGATGTCGGGTCGCTGCATGTCACAAAGGTCCATCCCGTTTTAATTTTGATGAAGACGGATGGGTGAAGGACAAAAGTCCTCTGCGACCGAGGCCTTGGGCGAACGCCGCCGACCGGTCCAACCAACAAGAAGACGGAACAGTTAAAGCGCTAACTAGGAGATGACTACCGTGGACAAGACTCAGCATTCCTATATTCCGACACTGGTCGAACAGATGTCGAGCGGCTCAATCGGCCGTCGAGAATTCCTGCGTAAGGCGACATTGCTCGGTGTTTCTGCTGCAGCCGCCTATTCTCTGGCCGGCGTACCGGTGCCCGGCAATATTGCGCAGGCCGAGGACATGCCGAAAGGCGGAAACCTGCGGATCGGCATGCGCTGCATGGAGATCAAGGATCCGCATCTGGCCGACTTCGCCGAGAAGTCGAACGTCATCCGCCAGGTCTGCGAGTATCTTACCCTCACTGACCGCAATAACATCACCCATCCCTATCTCCTCGAGAAATGGGAAGTCAGCGACGACCTGAAGACGTGGACGCTCCATCTGCGCAAGGACGTCAAATGGCGCAAGGGCAGGTCGCTGACCGCAGATGATGTGGTTTGGAATCTGAAGCGCGTTTGCGATCCTGCAATTGGCTCGTCGATGCTTGGCCTTTTCACCGGCTATCTCGTGCAGCAATTCGAAACAGGCGAAAAGGACGAAAAGGGCAATCCAAAGAAGTCGAGCAAACTTTGGGCTGACAACGCCATCGAGAAGGTCGATGATCACACCGTCCGCCTCAACTGCTCCTCGCCGCAGATTGCAGTGCCCGAGCACCTTTATCACTACCCGATGTTCATCACCGATCCGGAAGAGAACGGCGCCTTCGGGGCGGATGCAAACGGCACCGGTCCCTTTATCCTGACCGAATACGTCGTCGGCAAGAGCGCCAAGTACAAGGCTCGCACGGATTATTGGGGCACGGGTCCCTATCTCGACACTTTCGAATATGTCGACCTCGGCGACAATCCGGGTGCCGGTATCGCCGCCATGGCCTCCAAGCAGATCGATGGCCTGTCCGAGGCCGATGCTGTTCAGATCAATGCGATGAAGAGTTTCCCGCATGTCGCAGTGTATCAGGTCGAGACGACCCAGACGGTGGTCGCCCGTATGCATCCCGATATCGAGCAGTTCAAAGACAAGCGTGTGCGCCAGGCGATGCGCTATGCGATTGACCGCGACAAGGTCATCCAGACCGCGCTTCTGGGTGCCGGCGTTCCTGCCGAAGATCATCACGTCGCGCCCTCGCATCCCGAATATGCTGCGCTGCCGAAATATCCGCGCGACATCGAGAAAGCGAAGAAGCTCCTGAGCGATGCCGGCTATCCGGACGGTTTCGAATTCGACATGGTCACGCGTCCCGATCCGATCTGGGAACTGAACACGGCGCAGGTCCTCGCCGAACAGTTCAAGGACATCGGCGTCAAGATCAACATCAAGTCCCTGCCCAGCGCCCAATATTGGGAAGTCTGGACGACGGCTCCCTTCAGCCTGACCGCGTGGGGCCACCGGCCGCTGGCAATCATGACACTGTCGCTTGCCTATCGTTCGAATGCCGCCTGGAACGAGTCCAATTATTCCAACGCCGATTTCGACAAGCTGCTGACCGAAGCCGAGGGCATCCTCGATCCGAAGGAACGCAGCAAGGTCATGGCGAAAATCGAGGCGATCATGCAGGATGATGGGCCGATCGTTCAGCCCTTCTGGCGGCTGTTCTCGACCGTCATGGACAAGAAGGTCAAGGGCTTCGAGCTCCATCCTTCGCAATACATCTTCGCGCATCAGTACGCGATCTCGGCGTAACCTCCCGGCTGGCGCCTGGCCGCGTTCGCGCGGTCGGGTGCTAGGCCCAGTCAGCGGATTCCTCCGGCTATGGCGACATTTCTCCTGAAACGCTTGGCGATGATGTTCGTGACGATGCTTTGCGCCTCGTTTCTCGTCTTCGCCGTCTGTGAGTTCACTCCCGGCAGCGTGGCGCGCAAGTCGCTCGGTCCTTTCGCCACCCAGCAGCAGGTCGACCTGCTGTCGGAGAAATTGAAGGCGAATGATCCGCTGCTGGTGCGTTACGGCCGCTGGCTCGGTGTGCTCGTCGGCGCAATCCCCGATCCGCTTCAGGATCCGACCACCGGGTTAAACTTCAAGGATCCGCGCGGCGCCCAGTATTTCGGTAACTTCGGCTACTCCACCCTGAACAAGCTGCCCGTCAACGATGTCATCTGGGATCGTCTCGGCAATACCTCCATCCTCGCCGGGCTGGCGTTCCTGCTGATCGTCCCGCTGTCGATCATTTTTGGCATCCTCTCGGGGTTGAAAGAAGGTGGGGTGCTGGACCGGACGCTATCGGTCATCTGTATCACCTTCACCTCTATTCCGGAGTTTGCGTCAGGCGTCTTCCTGGTGACGCTTTTCGTGATCCTCTGGCCGATCCTGCCAGGCACCAGCCCGCTCAACAGCGATGGCGGCTGGGCTGTACCGTATCAGTTCGTCCTGCCCGTCGCGGTGCTCGTCATCTATGACTTCGGCTATGTGGCCCGCATGATCCGCGTTTCGATGATCGGTGTCATGGAGCGGCCCTATATCCGCACCGCAATCCTGAAGGGCATGAGCACGCGCCGCATGGTTCTCGGGCACGCGTTGCGGAATGCGATGATCGCGCCGTTCACCGTGCTCCTGCTGCAAATCAACTTCCTGATCAGCGGCGTCGTCGTCACCGAGCTCGTCTTTGCCTATCCGGGCTTCGGGCGCCTGATCCTCGATGCAAGTCTGTTCGGCGATATCGCAACGCTCGAGGCCGCCACGCTGATCACCGTTGCCATCGCCGTCATCACGCAGTTGCTTGGCGACCTTGGCTACATGCTGCTCGATCCACGCATCCGGGTGAGGTAAATCATGGCTGTTCAAGACAACATCACCGGAGCAGTCGCCGCACCGCCAAAGCGTGCTACAAGGCCCAACTGGATGCGCATCTTTCATTCGCACACGGCCGTCGTCGGTCTTTGCCTGGTTCTCTTCTGGGTACTTGCGGCACTTCTGGCGCCGATCCTCCCGCTTCCATCGCCGACGGATTCCGATGTCATGGCGATGAGCAACCCCTATCCTTCCGCTGCCCATTGGTTGGGGACCGATATTCTCGGTCGTGATATGCTGTCACGGTTGATCTTCGGCGCCCGCACAGTGCTTTCCGTTGCGCCGCTGTCTGTGGCGGTTGCCATGATCGTCGGCATCACGATGGGGATGATTGCAGGCTATTATGGCGGCTGGGTCGATGTGCTGATCAGCCGCTTCTCGGACATCATCCTGGCCTTTCCGGTTCTCGTTATCTACGTCATCCTGATCGCCAATATCGGACCGTCGGTCCTGAATATCGTCATTGCAACGATGATTGCCTCGGCGCCCGGTATCGGCCGCATAACCCGCGGCCTGGTGCTCGGCCTCAAGCAACAGGAATATATTTCGGCGGCAAAGCTGCGTGCGGAAAGCACGCTCTACATCATGATCGTCGAGTTGCTGCCGAACTGCCGTAGCCTGCTGATCGTCGATGCCTGTCTGCGCATCGGCTACACGATCATCACCATCGGCATCCTCGGATTTCTCGGCCTCGGCCTGCCGCCACCGAACCCCGATTGGGGCGGCATGGTCAAGGAGAGCGTCACTGTCCTGAATGTCTGGCCGCACATGTCGCTGATCCCGTCCTTCGCGCTCGTCAGCCTGGTCCTCGGCTTCAACCTTCTCGCTGACGGTATGCGGGAGGCATGGAAACCATGAACATCATCGCGTCCAATCTTCAAGGAGCGGCCATGTCCATCACGCCATCGATTGATCGTGAACCCGTTCTCGACATTCAGAACCTGCGTATCGAGTTTCGCGGCAAGAGCGAAACGGTGGTTGCGATCCCCGATCTCTCATTCAAGGTCATGCCGGGTGAAAGCTACGGTCTCGTCGGTGAATCGGGCTGCGGCAAGAGCACCACGGCCATGGCGATCATGGGCTATCTCGGCGCGACCGGCGTTGTTGCCGGCGGCAGCATCCGCTTCAACGGCAAGCAGCTGGTCGATGCCTCCCCCAAGGAGTTGCGTTCCATCCGCGGGCGGCAGATTGCGATGGTTTACCAGGATCCGATGAGCGCGCTCAATCCTGTCAAGACGATCGGTGCGCAGCTTGCCGAAGTGCCTTTGCTTCACATGCGCGCCAGCAAGAAAGACGCCGTGGCCATGGCGGAGGCGATGCTTGCCGACGTTCGTTTGCCAGACCCACGAGACATGATGAAGCGGTATCCGCATCAGCTGTCCGGCGGCCAGCAGCAGCGCGTGATCATCGCCATGGCATTGCTTGCCAAACCGTCCCTGCTGCTGCTCGATGAACCGACAACCGGCCTTGATGTGACCGTCGAGGCTGCGGTGATCGATCTGATCGCCGAATTGCGCCAACGCTATTCGACCAGCCTGCTGTTCATCTCGCACAATCTCGGCCTGATCGCAGAGAGCTGCGATCGTCTCGGCATCATGTATTCCGGCGAGATGGTGGAAGAGGGAACGACATCAGAGGTATTCCGCCGGCCGAAGCATCCTTATACGCGCGGCCTTATCGATTGCATTCCCGATATTACCGGCGATAAGCGCAGCCGCACGCTTGCCGCTATCCCGGGCTCTATCCCGCTGCCGCAGGAAAGGCCGCAAGGCTGTCTTTTCGGGCCGCGTTGTTCGAGTTTCGTCCCCGGCCTCTGCGACCGTCCGGACCTTGCTCTAGAGCCGGCGGCGGAAGACCATCTGGTGCGCTGCGTCCGCTGGCCGGAAATTTCGGCAACGGAAGCAACCTTTGCTCCGGTCGAGGTGCAGAGCATCGCGAGATCGGCGGCGATAACGCTGTCCGATGTGAACCGTCTCTATCCCGTCGGCCGCCAGAAGACCGTCAAGGCAAACGAAGCGGTCAGTTTCGAAGCGGCAACAGCTGAGATCGTCGCGCTGGTTGGCGAGTCCGGCTGCGGAAAATCCACGCTTGCGCGCATCGTGACCGGTCTCGATAAGGCGACGTCAGGCGAAATCCGCATGGCGGGCGAAAACATTGCCGGGCTGCAGGCCAGTGAGCGACCACGCGCACTCCTGCAGCAGGTTCAGATGATCTTTCAAAATCCTGATAGTACGCTCAACCCTTCGCACTCGGCCGCCTTCTCCATTCGCCGTTCGATCAAGAAGTTCGGCATTCGCAAGGGAAAGGCCGAGATCGAGCAGCGTGTCCGCGAGCTCCTCGAGATGGTGCGGCTGTCTCCCGCCGTTGCCGATCGAAAGCCGAACCAGCTCTCCGGCGGCCAGAAGCAGCGTATCGCCATCGCGCGCGCCTTTGCGGCTGAACCTTCGCTCATTGTCGCCGACGAACCGGTCTCGGCGCTCGACGTCTCGGTGCAGGCCGCGATCGTGACGCTCCTCCTTGATATCCAACGGGAGAAGCATGCCACGATGTTGTTCATCAGCCACGACCTGGCGCTGGTTCGCCACGTGGCAGACAAGGTTGTGGTCATGTATCTCGGCAAGATCATGGAGCAGGGAACCGTCGAGGAAGTCTTCGGCGAGGGCGCGCATCCCTATACCGAAGCACTGCTTTCGGCGATCCGCAGCCCGCATCCGGATGAAACGCCGCGCGAGCGTATTCGCCTGTCCGGCGAAACACCGAGCCCGGTCAACGTACCCGCCGGCTGCCGTTTTTCAACGCGGTGCCACCGTAAGCTCGGCAGCATCTGCGACACAGCTCCGCCGCCGCTGCGCAAGATGTCCGAGACGCATGAGATTCTCTGCCACATCGATCAGGCAGATCTCGCGGCCCGGCCTTCCGTCCTTGCTCCCGCCGAAAAGGCATAATGATGCGCGATCCCGATAGGACGATTGGTGACTTCTGGCGGAGGGCCGCGGGGCTTCGCGCAATCCTGCATGTCATGGCGAGCATCTGCATCGTCGCGACTGGCAATTCTCTTTTGACGACGACGGTTTCTCTTCACCTTAGTGACCCCGCAATCGATCCCCATATCGTCCAGTTGTTGCTGACGGCGTTTCCCATAGGCTTCCTTGCCGGCTGCCTGTCAGCCCGTATCATGGTCGTCCGCTTCGGTCATGAGCGGGCTTTCCTGGCCGTGGCATTGCTCGCCGCTTTCGGCGCCTGCGGTTACATGCTGACGGAAGTCGCTCCGGTCTGGTTCTGCCTGCGTCTGATAAACGGCTTTTCCATCGCAACGCTGTTCGTCGTTTCCGAGAGCTGGATCAATCTTTACGCTGACCAGAAGAACCGCGGAGCCTATTTCTCGCTCTATATGCTGATGACGTCGCTGGCGACGCTATTTGCACAATTGCTTGTCGAAGCGGCCGGAGCGGACTCTCCCCATCTCTTTCAGATCGTGCTCGGCGTGATCCTGCTTGGACTGATCTACGCCCGCTTTGTTGGTGGACCTTGGCCTGTCTTGCGGCTGCCGCTGGCGGTGACGGTCGATGCGGGTAACGCCCACTCCGGGCATCGGTATGGCATTTGGCGGCTCGCTGCTCTAGCGCCGGTCACCGTCGTTTGCGTCTTCCAGTCCGGCATGACGAATATGAACGTCTATACGATGACGCCCATCTATGCGGAGCGGGTGAACCTCGATGCTGCCGTTGCGGTGACGCTAGTGACGGCTTTTAGCCTCGGCGGCATGCTTGCCCAGGCGCCGGTCGGATGGCTTTCGGACCGTATGGACCGGCGCGTGCTGCTCCTTCTGCAGGGACTGGCGGCAGCTGGTTTGTGTGCGGCAATCGCGTGGCCGGGAGTAAGGCCGCAGGCGCTGCTCTACGGCCTTTTCTTTGCCTATGGCGCAGTCGCGCTGACGATCTACCCTGTAGGCATCGCCTACGCCAATTCGCGGCTCGACAGCCGGCATATGGTTTCCGCGTCGGGCAGCCTTCTGCTTTTGTATTCCATCGGCAACATCATGACGCCTGGGCTTGCCGCACAGATGATGGAGCAGTTTACGCCGCAGGCGCTCTTCCTTCTTCTTGGCAGTGGAGCATTTTTGGTCGCTGTTGCTGCGTGCTTCAATCTGCTGCGCCGTCCGATCGGCGCCGCCAAGCCTTGCCTCGTTTCGGGAGGAAGCGAATGACGTCCGCCAAGCCTTATGACCTGGTGATCCGTGGTGGCCGGGTGGTTCTGCCGGATGCAACCATGCAGATCGATATCGGCGTTCGCGACGGCGTGATTGCGGCGTTGGAACCGGATTTGCCCGAAGGAAAAAATGAAGTCGCGGCAGAGGGGCGACTGGTTTTGCCCGGCGGGGTCGATAGCCATTGCCATATGGATCAGCAGCCGTGGGAGGGCAAAGCGACGGCCGACGATTTCAACACCGGCACGTTGTCGGCGATGTGCGGCGGGACGACCACCGTCGTGCCTTTCGCCATGCAGATGCGTGGCCAGTCGCTGCGCGATATCGTCGAGGACTATCATGAGCGCGCCCGTCCGAAGGCGCGGATCGACTATGGTTTTCATCTGATCGTCGGCGATCCCTCAGCCGAAGTATTACGCAACGAAATTCCTCAGCTGATCGCCGAAGGCTGTACCTCGATCAAGATCTACCTCACCTATGACGGTTTGAAGCTCGATGACTATGAGGTGCTGAATGTGCTCGACCTTGCCCGCGCGCAGGGCGCAATGGTCATGGTTCACGCCGAAAACGACGCCTGCATTCGCTGGTTGACCGAAAAGTTCATCGCCGCCCGCAAGACCGAACTGCGCTATCATGAGAAGGCGCATTCGGCGATCGGCGATCGGGAAGCAACCTTCCGGGCGATCAGCCTTTCGGAACTGATCGAAACCCCGATCCTCGTCAGCCATGTTGCAGCTGGCGGCGCCGTCGAGGAGATCCGCCGCGCCAAGGCGCGCGGGCTTCCGATCTACGCCGAAACCTGCCCGCAATATCTTTTCCTTTCGGCCGAAGACATCGACACCCATGATCTCTCCGGCTCCAAATGCGTCTGCACGCCGCCGCCGCGCGATAAGTCCAACCAGCCGGCAATCTGGGCCGGTATCCTGGACGGAACGCTGGAGGTTTTTTCTTCGGATCATTCGCCCTGGCATTATGCGGATAAGATCGCGGGCGGGCCGGGGACGCCGTTCCACCGTATTCCCAATGGGATTCCCGGCATCGAGACGCGGCTCGCTTTGCTGTTTTCCGCTGGTGTGAACGGTGGGCTGATCTCGCTGCAGAAATTCGCGGATCTGACCGCCGGCGCCCCGGCGCGGCTTTTCGGTCTGCATCTCCGCAAGGGACGGATTGCGCTTGGCGCAGATGCAGATATCGCGATTTGGGATCCGGATCGCAGCGTCACGATCACCAATTCGCTGCTGCATCATGCGACGGACTACACGCCCTATGAAGGGCAGGTCGTGAAGGGCTGGCCCATCATGACGATCTCACGGGGCGACATCGTCTGGGACGATGGAAAGATCATGGCCGAGCCGGGACGGGGCCAGTTCATCGCCCGTCAGCGGCCGTTCCCGCCGCAGCAAGGTCTTTCGAAGGTGCTTGCATCATGACGGCGGCGATGTCACGCCTTGATGGCAAGGTGATCTTTCTGACCGGTGCTGCGAGCGGTATCGGCGCGGCGATCGCGCGTCGCTGCATCGATGAAAACGCCTCGGTGATCTGTGCGGATCAATCGCTCGATGGCGTCACCGCGCTCGCTCAGTCCCTTGGCCCCCAGGCTTTCGGCATCCAGTGCGACGTGACGGACGATGCGTCAGTCAGGCGTGTTGTGGATAGCAGTGTGAAACGGTTCGGACATCTGGACGGGCTCGTGCACAACGCTGCAGCACCGTCCATGGACGGCACGGTCACCGATCTTGCCGAAAAACAGTGGCGCCTGGAGATCGATGTCATCCTGACCGGCGCCTTTCTGGCCAGCAAGCACGCACTTCCGGCAATGATTGCGGCCGGCGGCGGATCGGTCGTCTTCATCGCATCGCAGTTCGCCCATGTGGCGACCGGCAAGGCCGTCGCCTATTGCGCCGCCAAAGCGGGCCTCGTGCATCTCGCCAAGGCGATGGCGGTCGACCACGCGGCCGATGGCATCCGCGTCAACAGCCTTTCGCCGGGTGCTGTCGCCACTCCGCGGCTGCTGCAACGGTGGCCGGATCTCGAAGCGGCCAATGCCGGGCTCGGGCCTGCGCATTTGCTCGGACGCATCGGGCAGCCGGAGGAAATAGCCGCCGCCACCGCATTTTTGTTGTCGTCGGATGCATCGTTCGTCACCGGAACCGATCTCCTGGCCGACGGCGGTTACGCGACGCGCTGATACCTGGTTGAAAATCTTTGGATGGATTTGAAATGACCCTTCTCGTCACCGGTGGAACCGGCTTCGTCATGAGCGTCCTTGCACGGGAATGGCTCGAACGCGATGCCGATGCACGCGTCGTCATTCTCGATCGCGCTGGCCTGGATGCGATGGCGGAGCGCTATTTTGCGCCGGTCCGCGATCGGCTGACCGTGGTTACGGCCGACATCTGCAGACCCGCCCAGTGGGAAGCGACACTCGACAGCCACGATATCCGCTACGTGGTGCACGGCGCGACCGTCACCCCCATCTCGCGCGGCAGTGCCGCAGAGGCAAAGCGCCAGCCCGAAGCCGAAGATCCCGCCAGAATCGTCGATGTCAATTTCATGGGCACCGTGCACATTCTCGAATGGCTGAGAAAGCGTCCCGGCATTGAACGCTTCGTCTTTGTCAGTTCGGGCTCCGTCTACCGTCACCATGGGCCGGACTGGACGGGCGAACCGCTTCCCGAAGATGGCTATGTTGCGCCGCTGACGCTTTACGGGATCTCCAAATTTGCTGCCGAGATGGTGGTCAACCGTTACGCCGATCTCTTCGGTCTGTCGGCAGCCTCCGTCCGGCTTGCTTCGGTTTACGGGCCGATGGATCGGGTAACCGACAGCCGCAATTTCCGGCATGTGCCAAACCGCGTCGCCCATATGGCGCTTGCCGGCCAGACCATCCGGCCGAACAGCCTGGAGCCGGTCGGCGACTATCTCACTTCAACTGACGTGGCTGATGCGATCATCGCGCTGCTCTTAGCAGAGCGCCTGCGTTACCGGCACTACAACATCGGCAGCGGTGAGACGTCGACAATCGGCGACATCATCGGCTGGGCGAGGGAGCGTGCGCCTGGCCTGCAGGTTGAAGTGAGCCCGGCGGAAACCGCCAACATCATCCAGGACGTCTCCCTGAAGGACGGCATGTGGGGTGCCTACGACATCGCCCGCATCGCGCGGGATACGGGCTGGCAGCCACGCGGCGCCAAGCAGTCGTTCCACGACTACATGGACTGGATCGTCGAACACGAAAATCAGAGCGAGGGAAAGTGATGGGCGCTGCTGCAAAAGACCAATTGCGCGATTTTATCGGCTACGGCCCGAAGCCGCCGGTCATGAAATGGCCCGGTGGCGTCAAGCTGGCGATCAACCTTGTGCTGAACTACGAGGAGGGCGCCGAATATTCCTGGCTCGACGATGGGCGAAACGACAATTGGGGCGAATACAATATTCCCAATAGCCCGCCGCTGCGTGATCTCGGTACCGAGACGCATTTCGAGTACGGCAGCCGCGCCGGCGTCTGGCGCCTAGCGCGCCTGTTTGACCGCTACGATATTCCAGTGACGGTCTCTGCCTGCGCGGTTGCGCTGGAGAAGAACCCGGCGGTCATCGAATGGATGAATTCTCGTGGCCATGACCTGCTCGGCCATGGCCTGCGCTGGAGCGAATATTCCGGCATGCCTCGCGATGAGGAGGAGCGGCAGCTGCATGACGCCATCGCTCTTTACAAGAAGTTGACCGGCAAACGGCCGCTGGGCTGGAATTGCCGTTCCTTTCCAAGCGTCAACACTCGGGATCTGATCGTCAGGGAAGGCGGCTTCCTCTATTATTCCGACCCTTGCAACGACGATCTTCCCTATTTCCTCGATCACCAGGGCACGCGGCTTCTCGTGGTGCCCTATTCGAAGACGCTGAACGACAGCCGCTATCTCATTGCGCCGGGCTACAGCAACCCGCGCGACTTTGTCGAAGATTGCCGCTCGGCGATCGACTACATGATCGGCGAAGCCGACGAGACAGGCGGACGGATGCTGACGATCGGCGTGCATGCCCGCTGGATGGGCCAGCCTAATCGGGCGTCGGGGCTGCGTGATGTCATTGAGCACGTCAAGAAAACGCCAGGTGCCGCATTCATGCGTCGTGAGGATATTGCGCGCCACTGGATGGACAACCATGAGGGCTTCTCCCGCCATGGCTGACGGCAACCAGGCCAAGCCGGCCGAAAGGCTGAGCGCTCAGACGCAGGCGATGAACGGCGCGCAATATGTCGCCGGCGTATTGAAGGAAGAGGGCGTCAAGCAGATCATCGGCTTCCCGGCCAGCGAACTGTTCGATGCGTCTGCCGAACTCGACATTCGCCCTATCATCGCCCGCACGCAACGCGTCGCCGTCAACATTGCGGAAGGCTATGCCCGCGCGACTGCCGGCAGGGAACTTGCCGTGGTCACGGTCCAATACGGTCCCGGAGCCGAAAGCGCCTTTGCCGGCATTGCCCAGGCCTTCAACGACGGCGTGCCGATGCTGTTCCTGCCGACCGGCTATCCGCGGGGCTCGGAGGCAGTGGCTCCGAATTTCGAATCCCGCCGCAACTTCACCCACATCACCAAATGGTGCGAGGCCGCGACGCGTGTCGCCGATCTGCCGAAACTGATGCATGCGGCGATATCGCGTGTTCGAAACGGACGGCCGGCGCCGGTGTTGCTGGAACTGCCAGTCGATCTTCTGGCCGAAAAGGTCGATGCCCTGCCGGCAGATCACCGACGCCCACGCCGCAGCAAGCCCCAGGCTGATGATGGCGAGGTGGCCCGTCTGGTCGAAACACTTCTGGAGGCGAAAAACCCGATCATCTGGGCAGGGCAGGGGGTGCTGTCGGCATCAGCCTCGCAGGAACTGGTCGAGCTTGCCGAACTCTTGAACATTCCGGTCATGACGACGCCGAATGGCAAGAGCGGTTTTCCCGAAGACCATCCCCTCGCTCTGGGCACGGCCGGCCGGGCGCGACCTGCCACGGTCGACCATTTCCTCGCAAAGTCCGATGTGGTGTTCGCCCTCGGCAGCAGCCTGACGCGTTCCTATTACATCTTGCCAGTCCCGGACGACAAAATCATCCTGCAAGTGACGCTCGATGAGGCCGATCTTGGCAAGGACTATGCGATCGCTCAAGGGGTGATCGGAGATGCAGCCTCTGTCCTCAAGCAGATGATTGACCTTATCCGCCGTGATTATCTGCCGCTCGGCGAACGCCCCCGACCAGCTGCAGAAATCGCCGCCATTCGCGAGGCCTTCATGGAAAAGTGGATGCCGCTGCTGACATCCGACAGCACGCCGATCTCGCCCTACCGCGTCGTCTGGGAGATCATGCAGACAATCGATCCCAGAAATTCGATCGTCACGCATGATGCCGGCAACCCGCGCGATCAGTTTTGCCCATTCTACGTTGCAAGCAGTCCCGGCAGCTATATCGGTTGGGGCAAGACCACCCAGCTTGGCAGCGGCCTCGGCTTTGCGATCGGGGCAAAGCTCGCCCGCCCTGAAGCAACCGTCGTCAATCTGATGGGCGAGTCCGCCTTCGGGATGGTCGGACTCGACTTCGAAACCGCCGTGCGCTGCAACCTGCCGGTCCTGACAGTCGTCCTGCGCAACAACGTGCTCGGCGGCTATGCCAAAAGCATGCCGATTGCCACCGCGAAATATGACGCGAACCGGGTGACGGGCAATTACGCGCCGATCGCCGAAGCCCTTGGCGGCTATGGCGAATGCGTGACGGAACCGAAAAGCCTGCGGCCCGCATTGCTGCGCGCCCTGAACAGGATCGCTGCCGGTCAGGCCGCGCTCATCGAGGTTGTCACGCACGAAGAACCGCGGCTCGCAGGCCTGTGGTAGAGAAGCGGGGGCGGACGTGTTCGATACGATGATCCTTGGCGGCACGGTCGTCAATGCAGATGGTCAGGGTCTAGCGGATGTCGGCATCCGCGACGGGCGGGTAGCTGCTCTCCTTGCGCCGGGCGAGACCGTGATGGCACGAAGTTTCATCGATGCCGGCGGCAAGCAGCTGTTGCCTGGGCTCGTCGATGCACATGCGCATCTGCGAGAACCCGGACTGACGCAGAAGGAAGATTTTGAAAGCGGCACGCATGCTGCAGCGCTCGGTGGCGTGACGACCATCCTCGACATGCCGACGGACGATCCCTGGACAGCAACCGCGCGGCAACTGTCGGAGAAGATGGCGAGCGCGACGGGGCGCCTCCATGTCGACGTCGGGTTTCAAGCCGTGGTTTCGAAGAGCTGCGACAGCCTGGATGACCTGCTCGCTCTGTCGCCTGTTTCTCTTGAACTATTCACGGCTGACGTACCCGCCGAATATCTCTTCGACAGCCTGGATGCCGTCACGGAAATCCTGCGCCGGCTGGCAGGGGCCGGCCCGGTGATAGGCGTTTCCCCCGGCGACCAATCTATTCTGGAGGGCAGCGCCGGACGTGATCGCGGCGGCGACATTTCGGCGTTTCTGGCAAGTAGGCCGCCGATCGCCGAAGCCGGAGGTATCGCGCGCGCAGTGCTGGCGGCGGCCGAGACCGGCGCGCGGGTGCATGTGCGCCAAGTCAATTCGAAGCTCGGGGTCGAGGCCTGGTGCCGCCTTCAAAGCATGGCCGATGTCACCGTCGAAACGACACCCCAGAACCTGTTCTTCACATCTGGCGACTACGAGACGGCCGGCGCCAAGCTCAAGGGATCGCCCCCATTTCGGCGTTACGACGATGTCCAGGCCTTGCGTCATGCGGTCTTTGAAGGGCTGATCACAATCATGGCGACGGATCACGCGCCGCACAGCGCGGTTGAAAAGTCCGCGGCCTATGGATCCTTTGCCGACATTCCCGGTGGGATGCCGGGCCTCCAGACGTTGCTCTCGGTGATGTTGGACCTTGTGGCGGAGAAGCTTGTTGCCCTTCCGGACCTTGTGCGCATGTGCGCGTACAACCCCGCCAACCGCTTTGGGCTCGGGCGCTCGAAAGGATCGATCGCCGTTGGTTGCGATGCCGACATCCTGGTCGTCGACTTGAACCATTCGACTGTCATCACCGATGCCGAGCAGGCTACACGCGCCGCCTACACCCCGTTTCATGGCAGGCGCATGGCCGGCAGGTTGACCGATGTCTTCCTGCGAGGCGAGCGCATCGTCAAAGACGGCGTGCTCATTGCTCCCCGTCGCGGCCAAGTCGTCCGCAGCGCTACTTGAAGGAACGTCTATGCCTCTGCTTGATAGGAAAATTGCGATCGTCACCGGCGCGAGCTCAGGTCTCGGCCGTGCAATCGCGCTGCGCTACGCCGACGAAGGCGCGACAGTGGTGATTGCCGATGTCTCCGAGGCGCCGATCGAGGGAGGCGATAGCACGCTTGACCGCATTATCGCGGAGGGCGGAAAGGGCATGTTCATCAAGACCGACATCTCCAGTTGGGCAGATGTCGATGCGCTGGTTTCGCAAACGGTGAACGAGTTCGGGCGGCTCGACATCATGGTCAACAATGCCGCGATCTACACCTCGACCAATCTCCTCAATACGTCACCGCAACAGTGGGATCGAGTGATCTCGGTCAACGTCACCGGCTTTTTCTACTGCTGCAAGCGAGCGGCCGCGCAGTTCCTGAAGCAGGAGCCGGTGGGCGAGGCACGCGGCCGGATCATCAATATCTCGTCGCAGCACGGTATGGTGGCCTGCCCGGGTGACTTTCCCTATGGCGTCAGCAAGGGAGCGATCGTGCAGATGACTCGGCAGATCGCCGTCGACCACGCGGCCGATATGATCCTGTGCAATGCGATTGCACCGGGAAAGATCATCACCGGAAAGCCGGGCGTCGCCAACGATCCGGACGCGCTTGATTATTCGCGCCGACGCACGCCGTGGCCAAGACTTGGCGAACCGCGCGACGTCGCGGGTGCGGCACTGTTCCTCGCCAGCGACATGGCGAGCTACATTACCGGCATCAACATGATGGTCGACGGCGGCTGGATGGCCGGCTGACCTGACTCCCATCGAACAATCAACAACAACGCAAAGGAAACAGACCATGGATCTGGGATTGAAAGGCAAGACCGCCCTCGTACTGGGGGCTGGCGGGGGACTTGGCGGGGCGATTGCAAAAACGCTCGCCACCGAAGGAGCAAAGGTCGCGGTTGCCGACATCAACAGGGAAGCTGCCGACAGAACGGTTGTCGACATCCGCGCAGCCGGCGGCTCGGCGATGGCACTTGAATGGGACCTCGCCAATCTCGACATGATCGAGCCCAATCTCGCCGCCATCGAGAAGCAGCTCGGTTCGGTGGACGTGCTTGTCAACATCACCGGCGGCCCGCCGCCGACACTGGTTTCCGGTCAGAGCACCGAGAGCTGGCGCAAGTATTTCGATAGCATGGTGCTGTCGGTCATCGCCATCAGCGATGCCGTTCTTCAGAAGATGCGCGAAAAGAAATGGGGCCGTATCATCACCTCGACATCGTCCGGTGTCGTGGCTCCGATTTCTAATCTCGGACTTTCGAATTCGCTGCGCATGTCACTTCTCGGCTGGTCGAAGACGCTGGCAGGCGAAGTCGGCCGCGACGGCGTGACCGTCAACGTCGTTCTTCCAGGGCGCGTCGCGACGCAACGCATCACCTTCCTCGACGAACAAAAAGCCAAGCGTGAGGGCAGGGCTGTCGAAGAGGTCTCGGCGGCCAGCACGGCTTCGATTCCCATCGGCCGATACGGGGATCCGCAGGAATACGCTGATGTCGTCGCCTTTTTGGCGAGCAGCCGTGCCTCCTATATGACTGGCTCGGTGATTCGCGTCGATGGTGGTCTGATTGCGAGCGTGTGAGAAGATTATACCCTGCGATTGTCGTAGTTGGCGTGGGTGATCGGCATGTGCACCTTCACTACTCGTGCAAAGGCACGCGGAGATGATCTCGGCGGTGCGCAGGGTGACGCCGCCGATGGCAAGGGCAGGATGTGTCCCGCGGATGTGAACAGCCCATACCATTCCTCGCGGGTCAGCGAGACATCCGGGCCGACTGCAGCTTCGACGACCCGCTCGAGCCTCGTTGTGCCGAGGACGACCTCGATCTTTGCCAGATGGCGGGTGATCCAGGCAACGACGACGGTCGTTGCCGATGCTGGTTTGACCTGCTGGTAAATCTATTCCGAATGCATTTTGGCCGCCGATCCAGTGGCCGAGATTGTGATTCACTGTGGTCATTGACTTGCGGAGCGGATCATCCGCTCCAAGCGATCCGGGCTTGGCTGACGAGGTTTTGGCTGGTCAGTGATAGAAGTTCCATAAGCTATCTTATGTGATGTAAATATGTAGGGGGGTGGGTTCAAGGATGAAGTGCGACTTGCAATAGATAACAACGGTTTATCCCTGCAAGGAACGAGATATGAAGCGCACCTACTCCCAGATCGATATGGACGAACGCCGCAAGATTGCTCGCTGGCGTACGGCTGGGATCAGCGTTGAGGTGATCGCCGAGAAATTCGGGCGGCATCGCTCGACGCGTACACGAAGATAGCTACGCCTGAAGCGATATATCTTCTCTTATCCGACTATGACGTGCGGCACGAAACGCGATAGGTTGGCGGTTATGCGCGAGCGATCCTCGCGGACGGCAAGACCGCAGGCGCGATCACCGACGATCCAGCTGCCGAGCACGGCGAAGCCGCCATCGCTTTCGAAAAGCGGGGCATAGGCCTGGACGATAAAGCCTTCGTCGCCATAATCGCCGGGGGCAGAAATCAATTCCCGGCCATCTCGGAATATCGTGACGTTCTCGCCTTCTCGCGACAGCAGTGGCTTGCGCACATAGTCGCTCAAACTCGAGGCCGCCGGGTCGTCTGCGAAATAGCTAGCCAGCAGGTTGGGATGATTGGGGTGGCGCTGCCAGAGCAGAGGCAAAAGCCCTTTGTTGGAGAGCACGGCCTTCCAGGCGGGCTCGACGAAAACATCGCCCGAGCGCACGAGATCGCGGGCGAAGGGCTCGCGCAGCATGAATTCCCATGGGTACAGCTTGAAGCAGCGGTCGATTACCCGATCCTGGAGGTCGGTGTAACGGCCCTGCGCATCGATGCCGATCTCGCGGATGTCCAGAAGCTCGACGCGATGGCCGGCCTGCACTGCGCAGTCCATCAGATAGACCGTCGTGCCGCGATCCTCCTCATTGTCGGTCATCGCCGCGAAGTGGAAGATCGGCTCTTTGGAAAATTGCTCGAACGCCTCGACGAGGCTTTCCTGCAAGGAATTATACTGGTCCGCGTCCTTGGGCAGGCTACCCAAAGCCACCTGGTCGGTCAGCCAGTTGAACTGGAAATAGGCTGTCTCGAACACCGAAGTGGGAGTATCGGCGTTATATTCGAGCAACTTGACCGGGCCAGTGCCGTCGTAAGCGAGATCGAACCGGCCGTAGAGGTGGCGGTCGCGGCGCTGCCAGGAGCGCTGCACCACATCGCGCAGATCCTCCGGAATGGCCAGCCTGTCGAGCGCCTCTTCGCTTCCGACGATATCGCCGACCAAATCCATGCACATGTCGTGCAGTTCCTGGCTTGGCCCTTCGATCTGCATCTCGATCTCATCGAGCGTGAATGTATAGGCGGCATCATCGAGCCAATAGGGCTCGCCATACATTTCGTGAAATCCGAAGCCAACGGCGCGCGCCTTGTCAAGCCAATCAGGACGCGCCGGAAGGGTGATGCGCTTCATGTCAGCCGCCGAAACTGAACGACGAACGACCCCCGAAGCCCTGACGGGCGACGGTGCGGGTGTTGACGTTGACCGGCTTGACAGTCTGGCGTGAGGGCGCGATCGAGGTGTCGTTGCCGCCGCCCGAGCGAACAGTCGTTGTCACCGTTTGTCCCGAGCGATTGCGATAAATCGGCGTCGAGCCGTAATAGGAGCCACTCTCCTCCTGGCGCCGGCGATAATTGTAATAGTCGCCGATGTTGTTCAGTGCCGAAGACAGCATGTAGCCTGTCAGGAACGGCACGAAGAAGCTGCCGCCTCCGCCGGTATTGTTGGGGACGGCACTGGCCGACTGTTCCGTGCACTGGCCCGAGCCGTATTCGGCCTCGCAGGCGGCCATGCCGTTGAAACGCGGCGCGGCGGCAAGATGGGCCCGCATGGCATCCTGATAGCCGGCCTGGCAGACCTGCCGGTCCATGCCGGAAGTCACGCATTGGTCGACGGAGGTGAACATTGTCTCGGAAGGAGTCTGATCGCCGCAACCGGACAGCGCCAGGGTCGAGGCAGCGATAGTGCCGAGGGCCAGGAAAGGTCGTTTGTGCCCGCTCTTACGTCTGCGCATCATTCCCTCCCCTCAATAGGTCATGCAGGCGGCGTTGAGAATACCGATGACGAGCGCGATGCCGCCGCCCCATATGCCCGCGGCGATATCGCCGGCAGTGATCTTTTCATGCAGATCCGTCATGGTGAAATTCGCAACATAGTAAGCCAGGATCTGCGCCAGAATGCCGACCACCGCCCATATGATGTAGTCGACGATGCTGACCGAATTGGCTGCGGCCGAAGCCAGAGGCAGGCTGAAACCAACAAGCGCGCCCAAGAATGCCGTGACGGCGGCAAGATTGCCTGCGCGAATGAGTTGGACTTCCTTCTGCGGCGTCAGGAATGTGTAGATCACCGCGAAAACGCCGTAAGCGGCAAGACCAACGGCGAAATAGCCGAGGAAGGCAGGCAGACCCGCCACGTAATCGAGCATTGAAAAAGTCCTCCGTTGAAAATTGACAGGGTCTATCAGACGCGGCGAACATCGGCCGGAGCGAGTCCGTAGCCGATCAGAAATTCCACCGAGCTGCCTGCCTGGCTCTGTCCGAGATCGAGGTCGCGCTCGACATTGATCAAAAGCATTTCGCGCGTCGAGCCAAGCGGGCGATAATACAGCATGCAGGTCTGGTGAATGGAGCGCTGCGCCTCACCGTCGTCGACCTTCTCGACAAACTCCGCCAATGGGGTGCGCTCCGGGCCTTCGCCCCAGAAGCGGCTATAGAGGATGCCATCGGCATCGTAGCTTGGCTGACCGATCAGGCCGTCCGGCCCGGTCCAGCGGTTCCATTCGCCCTGCCCGGCAGGCACGACGCTGTCCCAGGGCTGATAAAAGCTGATGTCGTCGACATCACCCGGCTGGCCCGACGTCGACATCACCTGAATCATCCGATGGTCTTCATCGTAGTAGCGCGACAGAACCGTCGCGGCATCGAGCGAAACCTCACCGTAGGCGGCAATGATGAACGGGCCGCTCCGTGGGAGCGGCATGGCCGGCTGGCCGGCCAAAGCCTCGGCTTCGAGGGAGAGGAAATCGATGTCCAACGCCCCGCCGATGGCGGCGCTCAACGGGCCAAGTTCTTTGGGTAAGGGCCTTTCGTTCTTGTCTCTGCCGAACCAGCCGATCATGATACGTCTCCCATTCGAGCCCAAGCGATGGCAGCGGGATCTAGCCGCATTCCGCTGATGTAGTAAAGGGTCTCGCCGCCCCGCATCAGCGTCTCGTCCTGGCAGTTGAGGTCGGTCATGCCCTGGCTCAGCATGCCCACCAGCGTCACATTATGCTGACGCTTGAGCCTTAAAAACACGTCCCCATAGAGTAGCGGCGTTTGCAAAGGCGGTACCGGCAGCGAAAACGCCGTGTCGGTGGAAGCGGCCGACAGCAGCCGTGCGGCGATTTCCGAAGAGCCCGGATCACGAGCGGAACGCGACAGCAGCTCCTCGGCGAGCGATCCCACCGCCTCGACGCGCGGCCGGCGTTGTTTGACCATCTGTGCCGTGCGGTCGTCGGCGAAATAGGCCACGATATGGGCATTGGGCGCATGGTCTTCAGCAATCAGCACGGCGGCCAGCGTCTCGTCGTCATTTGCACCGCGCGCGATGATCGCGCGCGCCTGTGCCACTCCGGCCCGCACCAGAGCATCGGCATCGGCAAGCCGCTCGGTTCTGATATAGTCGGCGTAATTGCTGGCGGGATTTTCCGGCAGGTCCTTGGCAACCAGAACACTCATCGGCTCGTTGGCCTGCCGTTCGGCATGCAGCAGCCGGAGCGTCTGGTATGTCTGCCCCTCTTGCCAGCCGAGGACGATGATATGGCCGGCGCGTTCGCTGTAATCACCCAATCCGCGCATGCGGTTTCTCCAGATCGTACCGATATTTGTCAACAACTTACCAAGAACAGCGGTGAAGATGGCAATGCCGCCGGGAAGAACGAACAGGACGGCAATGATTCGGCCGAGCCCCGATTTTGGAGAAAGATCGCCATAGCCGACAGTCGTTGCCGTCACCATATAGTAGTAAAGAAAGTCGACCGGATTGCCGACGAGATCGCCTTCGCCGGCCAGCATGAAGAGCAGGTAAGAAGCGACCAGGTGGATCACGAGGATAACAAAAAGCGCTGACCAGGCCAATTCGCTGAGCGAGAGATATACACGCCGCATCAATGAAGCGATAAATGGCAAGCGATTCGCCCCCGTTCCCAACGCGTACCCTAGCGAAATTTATTTAGCGCACCAGATCTTTAAGTTGCAAACCGATTACCCAAATATTTTGACGTTCCAACCGATGGAGGACTTTTTGGAGACCTGGAACCTCACCACTTTAACGCGCCTGTTCGCCGCCGATCCCGACGCACTGGGCGATGTGGATGTAGCCGTACCCGAACAGGGCGACGTCATATGCGTGACTCTTAAGGAAAAAGGCGATCTCGACGTCTTCGTCGCGGTAAGCGGGGAGCGCGACATCCTTGTCAGCGCTGTTCTGGTGCCTTGCAAGGACGTGTCCAATCGAGAAGCCTTCGAACGTATGGTGCTGAAGACCCATAAGTTCGTGCCGCTCTCCAGCTTCGGCATCACCACGATCGACGGTGAGGAATGGTATGAATTGTTCGGCTCGCTGTCAGCACGCTCGCCGGCCGAGACGGTGGTCGAGGAAGTCGCGATTCTGGCTGCCAATGCCGTCGATGCGGCACATATGATTGAAGAATGGAAAAGCGGGGAGATTGCAGCGTGAGCACCTGGGGAAAGATTTTCACCGCCATTCGCGGCGGCATCAACGAGGCAGCGGAAGCGGCCGCCGACAGCCAGTCCATGCGCATTCTTGACCAGGAAATCCGCGACGCTGAGCAGTCGCTGCGCAGTGCGCGATCCGATCTGGCCGGCATCATGGCGTCCAACAAGAGCGTCATGCGCCGACTTGAAGAAAACCGCGCAAAGGAGACCAAGGATACCGACAGCGCTCGTGCAGCGATCTCCGCGGGCCGCACGGATCTGGCTCAGGGTCTCGCTCAGCGCATTGCCCGTACCCGTGCCGAAGTGCAGCGCGACCAGGAAGAGCTTGACCGGCTGCTGCCCCGCCAGCAGCAGATGCTGCGCACGATCCAGGAGACCGAAGCGCGCATTGCTCAGATGAAGCGTGAGGTGGAGAATGTCAAAGCCAACGAGTCGCTGCTGCGCGCTCAGTCGGCGATCGCCCATAGCCAGTCGGGCATCAATACCCGTCTCGGTAGCGCCGTCGAAAGTCTCGAACGTATCAAGAAGCGCCAGGAAGTCACTGCCGGCCGCATCGAAGCCGGTGCTGAACTGGCGGCGCTGGAAAACGGCAGCGACCTCGATCGTCAACTGCGCGAGGCCGGCATTGGCAGTTCGAGCCATTCGGCCGACGACATTCTTGCACAATTGATGGCACCGAAACATTCGGTCGAGCCCATCTTGCTGCCCGCGCCGACTGGCAACAAGGACTGACAATCCCCGGGAAGGGCAGCCCTGCCTGCCCTTCCCGGCACGCCTGCGGATTGGAGCGCCTGCGCGCTTGTTGACGAGCAGCTGGAAGAGAGGTTCATCGTCGCTATCTGCGGCTGGATGCCTTTGTCAAACGGATTCCCGTACCATTTGGCGAGTCCCTGCATGATCCAGGCGCATCCCGGTCTGCAACCGAACGCCTCAATGTCACGACGATGCCGGCCGGTATAAGCGAGAGCATGTCGTCGTTTCTTAACTGACGCCGAGGAACTGCTTCAGTTCTGCAGTCTGCGGATTGGCAAAGACTTCCTCCGGCCGGCCTGCTTCGTGGACTCGGCCCTGGTGCATGAAGACGACGCGGTTGCAGACGTCGCGGGCGAACTTCATCTCGTGGGTTACCATCAGGAGCGTCATTCCCTCGGCGGCAAGTTCGCGCACGACGGCCAGAACTTCGGCGACCAGTTCCGGATCGAGCGCGGAGGTAATCTCGTCGCAGAGAAGTGCGGTCGGCTGCATGGCGAGCGCGCGGGCGATGGCGACGCGCTGCTGCTGGCCGCCCGAGAGCTCGTCGGGATAGGCGTCGAACCTGTGGCCCAGCCCCACCCGCTCCAGCATCTTGCGGGCGGTGGCCTCGGCTTCGGCCTTCGGGGTCTTCTTGACCACGGTCTGCGACAGCATGACGTTGCCGCCGACGCTCAGGTGCGGGAAGAGGTTGAACTGCTGGAAGATCATGCCGACCTTGAGGCGCAGTGCCTTCAGATGCACTTCGTCATCGAGTAGCTGCGCGCCGGCCACGGAGATGGAGCCGTCGGTGATGGTTTCCAGGCCGTTGATGCAGCGAAGCAGGGTCGATTTGCCCGAACCGCTCTTGCCGATAATGGCGATGACCTCGCCGGCCTCCACATCGAGATTGATGCCTTTCAGCACTTCGGTGGTGCCAAAGCTCTTGCGGACTTCAGTGATTTCGATGAGCGACATTGAGCTTCCTTTCCAGGATCTGGCTGCTTTTTGACAAAGGCCAGCAAAGGGCGAAGTAGATGAGAGCGACGAGCCCGTAGACGGTGAAGGGCTGGAAGGTGGCATTGGTGACCACCGTGCCGGCTTTCGACAATTCGACGAAACCGATGATCGAGGTCAGCGCCGTTCCCTTGACGATTTGCACGGAGAAACCGACCGTCGGCGGTATGGCGACCCTCAGCGCCTGCGGCAGGATGACATAACGCATCTGCTGCAGCCGACCCATGCCGAGGCTGGCCGAGGCTTCCCATTGACCCCGCGCGACCGCCTCGACGCAGCCTCGCCAGATTTCGGCGAGAAAGGCGGCACTCCACAGGGTGAGGGCCAATCCCGCAGCAAGCCAGGCCGGCACGTCTATCCCGAAGAGGCCGAGGCCGAAAAATGCGATGAAGAGCTGCATCAGCAGCGGCGTGCCCTGGAAGAGCTCGATATAATATTTCGCGACTGTCCTGAATGCCTTGCGCTTGCTGATACGCAGGAAGAGCAACCCCAGCCCGACCACGCCGCCGCCGATGAATGAGACCAGCGAAAGAAGGATCGTCCAGCGCGTGGCGAGCAGGAGGTTGCGCAGAATGTCCCAGAATGTGAACTCGATCATTTCGCCGCCCTCCTCGGGAAAATGAACCCGCCGACCACCGCCAGCACCTGCCGGAGCAGGATCGCCAGGGTGAGATAGATGGCTGTCGAGACGATGTAGGCCTCGAAGGCGCGGAAGGTTCGCGATTGTATGAAGTTCGCGGCAAAGGTCAGATCCTCGGCGGCGATCTGCGACGCGACCGATGAGCCGAGCATGACGATCACCACTTGCGACGACAGCGCCGGCCAGATGCGCTGCAGTGACGGCACGAGAACGACATGCCGGAAGGTTTCGAAGCGCGTCATGGCAAGGCTCTCGCCTGCCTCGAACTGGCCCTTCGGGGTTGCCTGGATGCCGGCGCGGATAATTTCGCAGCTATAGGCGCCGAGATTGACGACCATCGCAAGGTTGGCGGCCGTCAGTTCGGAAAGCTTGAAACCGAGCGACGGCAGACCGAAGAAAATGAAAAAGAGCTGAATCAGGAACGGCGTGTTGCGGATCAATTCGACATAGGTCGCAATGATTGGCTTCAGCCAGGCCGGGCCGAGTGCGCGCACCCAGGCGCAGAAGATGCCGAGCGAAATGCCGAGCACTCCGCCGATCGCGATAAGCTCCAGGGTGATCAGTATGCCCTTGATGATCTCGGGATAATATTCAACCAGCCAGCCAAATTCGAAGTGATAGCTCAAGGAATTGTCCCCTCTTGCGGTGACGGATCGTCATGTCATCCCGCGCGCAGGCGCGGGATGACATCCGTAGGACCGGGTCCTTACAGATCCGACGGAAGATCGGCGCCGAGCCACTTCTGCGATATGGCGTTGAGCGATCCATCGGTTTTTGCGGCGGCGATAATGCCGTTCACCTTCTCCAGAAGAGCCGCCTGTTCCTTGTTGAGGCCGATGTAGCAGGGCGAGTTCTTGATGAGGAACTTCATCTCAGGGCGCTTGGGGGGATTTTTGGCCAGGATTGCAGCGGCCACGACGTTGCCGGTCGCGATGGTGTCGACCTGGCCGGAGAGGAAGGCCGAGATGGTGCCGTTATTGTCCTCGTAGCGCTTGATCGTCGCGTCGGCCGGCGCGATCTTCGTCAGTTCGAGGTCCTCCACGGCGCCGCGCGTGACGCCGATGCTCTTGCCCGCGAGGTCTTCCACCTTGGCGATCGAAACATCGGCCGGTGCGAACACACCATTGAAGAAGGGCGCATAGGCCGTGGTGAAGTCGATCACCTTTTCGCGCTCCGCATTCTTGCCGAGGCTGGAAATGACCAGATCGACCTTATTCGTCTGCAGATAAGGAACGCGGTTGGCGCTGGTGACCGGCACGAGTTCGGTCTTGACGCCCAGCTTTTCGGCAATGAGATTGGCCACATCGATATCGTAGCCCATCGGCGCCATATCGGTACCGACGCTACCGAAGGGCGGAAAATCCTGCGGGACGGCGACACGCAGCGTACCGCGCGCCGTGATGTCGGCGAGAGCATCGGCGTAAGACGCGGAGCCGAAGCCGAAGGTTGCAGCCAGGGTCGCGATTGCGAAGAAGACTCGTCTTGTCAGCATGTTTTAATTGCTCCTTTGAAGTTGTGGCTTTTTGGGTCTGACAGTTGGGCCGGAGGACACGGCCTTGGGAGGGAGTGACAGCGAACTGCGCAGTTCCGAGAGCGGATCCGGGCGTGTGGTCAGGTCGAGGCCCATTTCCACTTCGTCCAGATGTTCGATAGAGAGCTCGGCAGCTCTGACGAAATCACCCGCTTGCATGGCCTCGAAGATGCGGCAATGCCCGTCATGAGACTGTGCTGCATGAAATTCAGACTGATAGAGCATCGAAATGAGGATCGTCCTCGCGGTGAGATCGCGGAGGATATCGACGATGATGGCGTTGCCGCTCAATTCTGCGATGCGGATGTGAAAATCGCCCATCAAATAGATCAGGTGCTGGCGGTCGCCCGCAGCCATTGCGCTTTTTTCCTTGTTCAAATGCGCGTCGAGCGCTTCGCGTCCCTCGCCTGTCAGCACGCGCATGCTGCGCAGCAATCCGGACTCGATGACGCGCCGTGCCTCATAGACCGCGATCGCCTCTTCAGCAGACGGCTCGACAACAAACCAGCCTCGTCTCGGACTGACATGCACGATACCGCGTGTTTCCAAGCGCATCATGGCTTCACGGACGCGGGTTCGAGACACGCTGAAGAGCGTTGCCAGCTGGTTTTCGCTGAGACGCGTCCCAGGCCGAATTTTGGCTGAAAGAATCCCAGAGACGATCGTCTCCTCGATGGTTTTCTGCGTGCTCTCAGATGTGTGGCTATCTTGCATACAAGACAGGAAAGCAAAGCTCGTGCCAAAATCCTGCGTTCAGGATTTCCAAGATGTCTCGGATCCCTCCCCCTGGAATTTGCACGCTGGGAATGCAGACTGAGCGTAAATTGAGCGCGTGCCTGCAACGCCTTGCAAACGCAGACCAGCGTCGAACCACTCACGTGGCGGCTTGTTCTTACTGGCCGAACGACCTTATGCGGTCGAAGCCGCCCAGGGATTGATCACTTCAACACCTGCAGCGTCGAAAGCACTTGTATCGCGCGTGGCTACGGCGAACCCTTTTGATGCCGCGATGGCGGCGATATAGCCGTCCGGAGTGGGAAATCCTCTGCCAGCGGCTCGGGCCTTGACCGCGAGATCGGCATAGCGCCGTGCCGCTGTGATGTCGAAAGCCAAAATACGGCTTTCGAAGAGTTCCATCAGACCGTCCAACGCGTCGCAGAGCCTTTCCTTGCGTTTGCCAGCCGGGAGGGCGCCGATTCCAAACATCAGTTCGGCGATCGTGACGCTAGAAGGAAGAGGGTTTCGGCTGCCTGCTCATCGAGCCAGAATTTCACGGCTTCGTCGGGCGCTGGTTTCATCGCCTCGGAAACGACGTTCGTATCGAGGATAATCATTCAAAGCTCATCGGCTTTGCAGGCAATGTGTCGCGAGCTTGGTCCAGAACGGCAAAGTCCTCATTCGTCAACGCGAGGCGACGGCTCCGTTCGGCGAGCGCGCTGCCAAGACGCAGGCGTGTTTCCGGACGGACGGCAGCCTCGAGGATTTCGCGCATTTCCGCTTCGGCGCTACGCCCGTGATGAGCCGCACGCACCTTGAGAGCACGGTGCGTCGCGTCGGAGAGGTTTCTGATTGTGACTGCGGGCATGATGGCAACCTGTGGGACATGATAGCGATGCTAGCAATATAATGGATTGCCATCACATTCGATGTGCGCTTGCCATGCGATCGTAAGCCAACCAGTCGTTAGGGGAGTTGCGCCACCGTAACGTGTGATCGGCATGGATTCTCTTTCGTCTAGTTGAAACTCGAGGTCTTGAGGAATTCCGCCAGCCGTTCGGTCTTTGGATGCACGAACATGTCCTTCGGATCGCCCTCCTCGCAGATGACGCCCTGGTTCATAAAGATGACGCGTGACGAAACGTCGTAGGCAAAGCGCATCTCGTGCGTGACGAGCAGCATGGTCATGCCGTCGGCGGCAAGCCCCTTGATGACCTGAAGCACTTCGCCCACCAGTTCCGGGTCGAGCGCGGAAGTCACTTCGTCGAACAGCATCAGCCTCGGCGACATGGCGATGGCGCGGGCGATCGCGACGCGCTGCTGCTGACCGCCGGAAAGCTGTCCGGGATAATGGTTCGAGCGGGCGGAAAGGCCGACACGATCGAGCCATTTTTCCGCGATGGCGCGGGCATCCGGCTTGGCCATTTTCTTCACCTTGACGAGGCCGAGCATGACGTTTTCAGCGGCACTCATATGCGGAAAAAGATTGAACTGCTGAAACGCCATGCCGGTCAGCGCGCGCTGGCGCGCAATCTCTTTCTCGCTCTTGCGGCGGCGCGTCGCGCCTTCGGCGCGGTAGCCGATCTCCTCGCCGTCGAGGCTGATCGTGCCGCCCTGGAATTCCTCGAGCATGTTGATGCAACGCAGCAAGGTGGTCTTTCCGGAGCCGGACGAGCCGATGATGGAAATAACTTCGCCTTCCTGCACGGCGCAATCGACGCCCTTGAGGACTTCGTGGATGCCGTAAGTCTTGCGCAGACCCTGGATGTCGAGAATGGTCTTGGCCATCGGGGGTGTCTCCTCAGGACGGCAGGGCGGTCTTGCGCTCGACATATTTGCCGAAGTGCTCGATGCCGTAGTTGATGATGAAATAGAGACCACCGGCCAGGAAGTAGAACTGGAGGCTCATGAAATTGCGGGAGATGATCTCCTGCGTGCGCAGGAGAAGCTCGGCGACGCCGATGACGGAGAGCAGCGTCGAGGCCTTCACCATCTCGGCCGCCGTATTCACCCAGGCCGGCAGGCACTGGCGCATGGCCTGCGGCCACAGCACCGAGGTGAAAGTCTGGGTAAAGGTCAGGCCGATCGCCTTGGCCGCTTCGGTCTGGCCCTTCGGGATCGCCTGAAGCGCCCCGCGCACGATTTCGCCGACATGGGAGGAGCAGAAGATGGCAAGGGCAAGCACCCCGGCCGAGAACGGTCCGAGATCGAGGCCGACGGCGGCGGAGACGTAGTAGCTCGCCAGCACCAGCACGAGCACCGGCGTGCCACGGATGATATCCGTATAGGCGCGCACGGCCAGACGCAAAACAACGCCGCCATAGACGAGCGCCAAACCGACGAAAACGCCAAGTATGGAACCCGCGAGGATGGCCAGCAGGGAGATCGACACGGTCACGCCGATGCCGTTCATGATGACGTATCGAGCGATCCAGAGTTGTTCGAGAAAAGTGTGGGACATCAGGGCTTATCTCGGCAGGGCCAGACGGCGCTCGACGAAGCGCATCACGGCGGCGATGAGGAAACAGGTCGCGACATAGAGCGCGGATGTGACCATCCAGGTCTCTATGACGCGGAAGCTCTCGACATTGATCTTGCGGGCGGCAAACGTCAGCTCGGGCACGGCGATAGCGGCGGCGAGCGAGGTGTCCTTGAAGAGTGAGATGATCGTCGAGGACAGCGATGGCAGCACGTTGCGCAGCATCAGTGGAGCGATGATGGAGCTGCGGATCTGCATCCCTGTCAGGCCGATGGCAAGCCCCGCTTCCGTCAACCCTCTTGGAATGGACAGCAGCCCGGCGCGGAACACTTCGGCCAGATAGGCGCCGGAATAAAGCGACAGAACCAGGACGAAGCTTTTTATCTTGTCGAGGCGCAAACCCATTTGCGGCAGCGCGAAAAAGACGAAAAGCACCAGGACGAGAATCGGCAGGTTGCGAATGACAGTGACATAGATCCGTGCCGGCACGACCGCAAAGCGGCTTTTGGACGTCAGCGCGAAGGCCACCACAAGGCCGATCGCGGCCCCGATCAGGATTGAGATCACCGCAAGGCCGAGGCTGAGCGCGAGCCCGCTCAAAAGAAAATCGAAATTGCGCCAGACGGCAGCGAAATTCAACGTGTAACCCATACGGGCCGCCCTTTCAGACCAGAGCATGATGCCGAAAAGTCTGAGCGGTTTTCGGACAACGTCATGCTCTCACTTTTTAAATGCGGAGCGGGAAACATGTCCCGCTCCGCATGGCTGCTACTTGAACTCGACCGGGAAGCCGATCTGCGGCGGCGTCAGATCTTTGCCGAACCAAGTCTTGAACGACTTGGCGTAAAAGTCGAATTCGACGCCGGTCATGGCTTCGTGCAGGGCGGTGTTGACGAAGTTCAGCCAATCCTGGTCGCCGCGCTTGACGGCGCAGGCGTAGGTCTGCGGGTTCCAGCCGTAGCCGGCATCTTTATAGCGACCCGGATTCTGCGTCATGTACCAGGCGAGCGACGACTGGTCCGTGGCAACTGCATCGGCACGTGCCGATTCCAACGCCTGATAGATCAGGTCGACGGAATCGTACTGGTCGACGGTCGCCTCCGGCAATGCCGCATGCACCATTGCCTCGGCATAGACGTTCTGGAGAACCGAGATGGTAACGGAGGAACCGGCCGCCTTGAGGGCGGCGTAGTCGGCATATTTGCCATCCGCCTTGAGCATGAGGCCGACACCCTCGCGATAATAAGGAATGGTGAAGGCAACCTGCTGGGCGCGCTCGCCGGTAACGGTCATGAACTGGCAGGTGATGTCGACTTTGTCGGTGGTGATGTTCGGGATGCGGGCGTCGGAGGACTGGTTCACATATTCGATCTTTTCAGGATCGCCGAAGAGCGCCTTGGCGATGATGTGGCCCATGTCGACGTCGAATCCCTGAAGCTTGTCGTCGGCGCTCTTGAAGTGCCAAGGCGCATTGGTGCTGCCCGTGCCGAGGACGAGATGGCCGCGGGCCAGCACTTCATCGAGCTTGCTGCCTTCGGCCAGCGCAGGCGTGGACAACAGAGCGGCGACGGCCAGCGATATCACGCCGGTGCGAAAGGAAATGGTCATGGCGTTCCCCTTATGGATGATTCCTATTGTTCCAGTATAATGGACGCATGTCTGTTTTACTGGAACAATGTTATGAAGTGCCATCAAGGATGAATTGTCAATGGGGTCATGCTGAAAAAACGCGCAGTGGCGCGCGTGGCGATTTTTTCGGCAGTGCAGCATTGTTCCGTTGTTTAGAGGCTCAACATCATGCCCTTCCCGCTCAGCGACCTCAGGCCATGCCGAGGGCGAAAGATGCGGTCTTCAGAGCGAGCGCCTTACGCGTTTGCGTTTGCGGTCGCAGCGCGGATCAGTGAACCAGCCGCCTCGCCTGCCGCTTCCATATAGGTCGGATCGCGGTGCAACAGTACGACGGCGAACGAGCCATCGAGCAGCAGGACGATCTGCCGGGCGAGTTGCGGCGCTTCCGCCTTGATTCCGGCCGCCTCGAACGTCACCCGCAACCAGGCCTCGACCCTCTTCTTGTGTTCAATCCCGACTTTCATGGCTGGATGGCCAGGCATATTGGCGAGTTCCGCAGAGGTGCGCAGGAAACCGCAGCCCTTCCACTTCGGATGGCGGGCCGCGCGGGCGAGATTGCGAAAGATGCCTTGCACCTTATCCGCCGGTTCGCCCGCCGTTTCCGCGTACCAGCGTTTGAACAGAGCGAGGTTGGGCTGGTCGCGCGCCTCCAGATAGGCCCCGATGAGGTCGTCCTTGCTGGCGAAATGGTAGTAAAGGGTCCGTTTCGTGACGCCGGCCTCTTCAGCCACCGCATCGACGCTGACGCTCCTGATGCCCTCGTTGTAAAACAGCTTGGCGGCGGCCGAGATGATACGTTCGCGCGTCGGGATTGCGTGTGAGATCATGTCGCCATGTATACCGACTAGTGAATATACACAAGCATCGACCGGCGGCATACTTCTCCTGACGCAGCATAGCGGAAAGGAAAACCGAATGGCCGACACTGTTTTGATCGACAGCCGCGACGGAATCGCCACGCTCACTCTCAATCGCCCGGAAAAGCTCAATGCGCTGAATTACGCCTTGATAGACCGCTTTCTCGCGATCCTCGACGCCATCGAAACCGACAATTCAATCCGGGCGATCATCCTCACCGGCGCAGGCGAGCGGGCATTCTCGGCGGGCGGCGATATCTACGAATTCTCAGAAAGCGTGGCGCAGGGCACCGATGTCGCCATGCGCGATTTCGTCGCGCGCGGACAGCGATTGACTGCGCGGCTGGAAGCCTTCCGAAAACCCGTCATCGCCGCCGTCAACGGCCTTGCCTTTGGCGGCGGCTGCGAGATCACCGAGGCTGTGCCCCTCGCCATCGCCAGCGAACGCGCCCTGTTCGCCAAGCCCGAGATCAATCTCGCAATGCCGCCGACCTTTGGCGGAACGCAGCGTTTGCCGAGGCTGGCCGGGCGCAAGCGCGCCCTCGAACTGCTGTTGACGGGCGACACATTCTCCCCGCAACGCGCCCTCGAACTCGGCCTTGTCAACCAAGTTGTCCCGTATGGCGCTCTCATGCCGGCCGCCCACGACCTCGCGCGGCGCATTCTGCGTCATTCACCGCTGGCGGCGGCGAGCATTCTGACGGCGGTGACGCGCGGCATCAACCAGAGCATTGCGGAGGGGCTGCTGATCGAAGGCGAACAATTCGCCCGGATGGCGCCAACCGCCGATTTGCGCGAAGGGCTCGACGCGTGGATCGAGCGCCGCAAGCCGAACTATCCCGGCTCGTGGTCGCTCGATTGATTGCCGCCAATACTGCCGAGAGTGGCTCAGTCAGCGTAATCAGAACTCTTCCCAGTCGGACTTCAGCGCGACGGAGGCCGACCCGCGCTGGATGGATGCGAGGGGCGAATTACGAACGACTTTCAAAGCCGTCGGTGCGGCGGGGTGACGATCCGCCTGCGCAAACGAAGACCTGGATCTCGGCGCATCGTTGAAACGGAACTGCTCAAGAAGCTCGAAGAGCGCGGCAGCCTCTCGGGCAAGGCCATGGCTCGCAGCCGTCTGCTCCTCGACCATTGCGGCATTCTGCTGCGTTCCCTGGTCGACGGTGTTGATGGACTGGCTGATCCCGCCGAGCGCAGTCGATTGCTCGCGCGCCGCCTCCACGATCGCTGTGACGTTGGTATTGATTTCGTGAACCTGACTGGCGATTTCCTGGAGCGCTGATCCGGCATTCGTCACGAGGGCGACGCCGTTTGCGACATGGGAACCGGACGCCGTGATCAGGCTCTTTATCTCCTTGGCAGCTTTCGCCGACCGCTGCGCCAGCTCACGGACCTCTTGGGCAACGACTGCAAAACCCTTGCCCGCCTCCCCTGCTCGTGCCGCCTCTACGCCGGCATTGAGCGCCAAGAGGTTCGTCTGGAAGGCAATCTCATCGATAACACCGATGATATTGGAAATTTCGCGTGACGAGTTTTCGATCTGGTCCATCGCTCCGATGGCGTCACGCACCACCTGGCCGGAATGCTCGGCGTGATTTCTGGCGCGCCCCACGAGTTGACCGGCCTCCTCGGCGCGGCGGCTCGAATCGTTGACCGTCGTCGTGATTTCCTCAAGGGCGGCGGCTGTTTCTTCGACGGATGCCGCTTGCTGCTCGGTACGCTTTGCCAGGTCGTCGGCCGCTGTGCGGATTTCGTTGGAACCGGCTGATATCGCCTTGGCATTTTCGGCAACCGTTGCCATTGCGCCCTTCAACTTCTCCGAGGCGCTGTTGAAGTCCGCACGCAGCCTTTCCAGCGAAGGAATGAATGGCTTCTGGATCGTCTGCGACAGATCGCCGTCCGCAAGATTCGTCAGGCAACGGGCAAGTTGTTCGACATTTTCGACGCGCGCCGTGACATCGGTTGCGAACTTCACGACTTTGAACACTTTGCCGTTCAGGTCGAAAATCGGATTGTAGGAAGCCTGGATATAGACCTTCCGTCCGCCCTTGCCCACACGCATGAATTCGTCGGCAACCAGCTGGCCGCTCGCAAGTTTCCGCCAGAATTCCTTGTAAGCCTCCGACCTCAGGTAATCGGCTTCACAGAAGATCGAATGATGTTTGCCCTGGATTTCGGCAAGCGAATAACCAAGCCCCGACAGGAAATTGTCGTTCGCGGTCAGGATTTCGCCGGCCGGCGTGAATTCGATGATCGCCTGAGCCCGGGACAATGCGTCGATCTTGCCCGAATCTTCGGCAGACCTCAGCTTCTGCGCAGTGATATCAGTTGCAATCTTGATGACCTTGACCGGCTTACCGCGTCGGAACACGGGATTGTAGGATGCTTCGATCCAGACCTCGCGGCCGCCTTTTCCAAGGCGCTTATATTGCTGCTGGTCGAATTTCCCGGCTGCGAGCTTCGTCCAGAAAGCCTTGTATTCCGTTGAGGATACATAGGAAGGCTCGACAAACATGCTGTGATGTTTTCCGACAATCTCCCTCAACTCGTAGCCGAGCGCCCTGCAGAAGTTTTCGTTCGCGGTGAGGATCCTGCCCGATAAATCAAACTCGATCATGGCCTGCGAATTTGATAAAGCGGCAAGAGCCGCGACAGCATTTGCACCGCGATCAAGAATATTCACGCGCAATCCCCCTAGATTCCGTTGCTGTCAATCCAGCCATTTCGGAAATATTCGCCTATGCTTATTAATGGGGATTTAATTATGAATATAACGTGCAGGATATTTTTGCTTTCAACCAGCGCTGCCTTCATCAGGCGCATCCTGGCAAAGGCAGCCGGCCCCCTGCCCTGCCGGCAGGCAGCGATGCACCTCCGTCAGGCTCTTCGGGAAGGGGCTTGCAGGCCGCTCAACCGCTTTTCAATTGCGCCATAGCAAGCAGCGTATCGGCGCTTATCGTCGCCGAGCCAGTCAGGATCGAAAGTGCCGTCGACGTGGTGCCTGTGCCGTTGGCCATGTCATACATGGCGGTGAAGCGTTTGATCAGATCGTCGACTTTGTCAGGATCCGACAGATCCTCGAGGTCGATAAAATTGTCGATCATCTCGGCTTGCTTGTCGACGTCCATGTTCGAGACGTAACTGGACAGGTTGAAGCTCGTCGTAAAAAACTCAAAGAGCGCGCTGTCGCCCAGAATGTCGTAGGCGCTCGAGATCTCCGGCGCCTTGCGCTGGAAATAGAGGGCAAGGCGCACGCCGGTGTTGCTGTCGCCTTGATCATCCTCCAGCGTCAGCCTGACATAGGCGTCGATCGTCTCCAGCACGTCGCCGCGCTGCTGCACCGTTCCGGTGGGCTCCGCTGAAATATTGCCGTCCTGATCGAAATTGAACGCGCCGACGAGTTCGGCGAAACGATTGTCGCCCAGCTTGTTGACATAACTGTCTTCGTCATCGAGGTCGGAAGAAAACATCTTCTCCAACTCGTCCGACGTGACAGCATCAGGATCGAGCCCCTTCGCCTCGAGCGCGAAGGAAACCAAGCGATCGTCGGCCAGAAATTCGCTGGCCGTGGTGATCGTGGCCATCTGCTCGCGAAAATACGTGATCTCCTCATCCGCCGCATCGGTCGCTTCCGTCAGCTCGTCGCCTTCGAGGTATCGGATCTTGTTCTGCTTGTAATAGGTCGCATAATCGTCGACGACGGATTCCGACATGGCCTGCAGCGGAACGGTCACGTCGCCATTGTCGTCGAAGTTGAAGGCTTTGCGAAAGGCGACGAACCGGTCATCGTCGAGGCTGTTGACATAGCTTTTCGAGTCCGAGGGATCGCTTTCGAGAATTTTCCGGACCTCGTTTCTCGAAACGTTGTCCGGGTCTATGTCATAGGCTCGCAACGCCATTTCCCACAGTTCCGGGAGATCGTCGTTGTCGTCATCGTCGTCGTCATCATTCGACACCAGGAAATCATCGATCGAGGTGACGCTGGCGATGCGCGTCGTATAGTTGTCGACGGCGTCTTCGGTGTCGGTGTTGGCGATCAGCACCTCATAATTTTCATCGAAGGCCGCCGTGGTGGCGGCGGTCTGTTCCGATGTCTGGGCCGTGTCGCCATCGGCAAGAGCGCCGTCTTCATCGAAATTGAAGGCATCGTGCAGTTCGGACAAGCCGATCGCGTCGGCGATATCAGCGCTTTTCAGCGCCGCGGAAATGAAGTTATCGGTCTCGCTATCGGTAAGCCCATAGGCAGTTCTCAGATAGGAAATCAGTTTGTCGTCGCTCATCAACTCATCGACGGAGGTGATGTTGCCGATTTGCGCCGCGAAGTAAGTGTCATAGGCCTCCCCGGTTTCCGAGGAAGCGATCGTCGCGGAGGCTACCGCATAAGCGCTTGTGACCAGCGAGATCTGATCTTCCAACATCACGTCGCCGTCGGTCGAGCCATCCTCGTTGAAGTTGAAGGCCTTCGCCAAGTTGACATAGACCTCGTCGTCGAGCTGGTTGACGAAACTATCGGCATCGTCGAGATCGCTCGTCAAAACACTCTTCAGGAAGCCGGTCGAGGTATATTCGGTGCTGAGGCCGAAAGCCGTCAGCACATAGTTCTTCAGCTTCGAACTCGACAGAAGATCGTCGACCGAGGTGATCGACGAGATATTCTCTTCGAAATAGTCCGTCGCGTCGGCGATGTCGTCCGCCTCGGTGTCGAAGGACCCCTCATAAGCATCGAGCAGATTGTCCCGCTGCACGTCCGATTGCGCCGTCTTCGTCTCGCCGGCGAATTTGAAGGCGGCAGCGAACTCGGCATAACGGGTGTCGCTCAAGCTGTTGGCGAAGCTCGATGAAACGCTGAGGTCGCTCTCCAGCACCTTCTTCATGAAGGCCTTGGCATATGTCATGTCTTCAAGGCCGTAGGCCTTCATGGCGTAGGAATAGAGCTTGTAATCGCTCATGAATTCATCGACGGTCGTGACCTTCTCGATGTTTTCCTTGTAATAGGCGCTGTCGCGGGCAACCGTTGCCTGTGAAGCCACGTTCGAGAGGCTGGCGTTCAGATTTCGCGCGACCGTGAGATAGCTTACATAGGTGGAAACCAACGTCTGTCCCTTTCATAGGCACGGCGGTGCCGCGCGAAAGCCGGCCGGCAGTCACGGGTGAACATTTTTCATCTCTGCGGGAATGTCGTCGCCGGTCATGGCGAAGCGCAGCCACCTACATGTGGCCGAATCAATTTAATAGAACTACATGGTTCTGTAATTCATCCAATGCGGAATTGGAAGCGAAAGTCAAGGGATCGCGTTTTGCCGGACGAAAGCGCGAGGAGCGAATCTGAGCGCTTTAAGTGGCGCCAACGCCTGCGGCAAAGATGGCAATGCAGCGGCGAAGATGGGCAAACAGTTGAGCCCGATCGGGCCAGGCCTGAGCCCGCCCTTCCGGCGGACCCATGCCGCCGAGGATCATATCCATCAGCATCCGGGCTCCGCTCGCCGTATCGTCCAGCGTCAATCTGCCTTCCGACCGGCGTTCGCTCAGCCAGTCGGCGAGATGCTGGCGGCTGGCAAGCATGCCTTCGCGCTGCAGGATATCGACAAGTTCGGGAAATTGCGCCGCTTCGCGAAAGACGAGTTGCAGGAAGCCGGTGCGATCCGCATCCTTGTCCTCATCCATATCGATCATGAAAATGCGCTCGAGGCTCGCGGCAATCGAGATATCTTCGGCAGGCCTGGGCAGATCGAGCATCAGGCGTCGATGCGCGCCGACCACGGCAGCAAACAACTCTTCCTTGCTCTGAAACAGCTTATAGAGCGTCTGCTTCGAAACGCCCGCCTCGGAGGCGACGATCGCGGTCGTGCTTCCGGCATAACCGTATTTGACGAAAACGCGGCCGGCGACTTCGACGATATGCGCCCGCTTATCCTCGTCGCTGGAAACTTTCGGCCGGCCCCGTTTGCGCGGCTCGTCCGCAGGTTCGTCGATAATATCCATGACGGTCTAGACCACCCTGCCGAAACGCGTGCCGACGACCTGAGAACGCAGACTACGATTTCTGAGGGGCAATTTTTTCGGTTGTGGCATTAGTGATTTCGATTTAGAGAACTTATCAGTTCTGTAATGCGTTGCATCCTCACCCTCCTAGCGATGGAGCGCTTATGACGACCATTTCCGCTGCAACATCAGTCTCTTCCTATTCCTATAGCAAGTACCCGACATCCGCGTCCGAGGAGATCCTATCCTCTAATACGGTTTCGTCGGCAAAAGCAACCAAAAGCGGGCAGCTCGATGAAGACACGTCCAGCAGCGCCGACAAACTCCTGTCCCAACTGATGACGCTGTCGATGAACCGCTTCTCCGATCAGTCGGTATCGGGCGAGGATGAGGATGGCGGCGAAGGCATGGACGTTGCCCAATTGGACAGCGATGGCGACGGCTATGTGAGCAAGGCCGAGTTCGTCGCGGCCCGGCCGTCCGACGTGACGGAGGACCAGGCCAACACGCTTTTCGACAGCTTCGACAGCGAAAGCACTGGCTCGCTATCGGTCGATGCGCTCGCCGAGGCCATGTCGGTTGAGCAATCGCAACGCTCCGGCGGACCGCCACCTCCGCCCGCCGGTGATGACGATCTTGCATCCCTGCTCTCCGATCTCGATACCGATGGCGACGGCTCCATCAGCAAGGACGAGTTCGTCGCAGGCCGGCCGTCCGATGTGACGGAAGACCAGGCTGGCACGCTTTTCGACAGCTTCGACAGCGAAGGAGCGGGTTCGCTGTCGGTCGATGCGCTGACCGAGGCCATGTCGGCCGAGCAGTCGCAACGTTCCGAAGGAGCGCCACCGCCGCCCGCAGAAGACGACCAGTCTCAATCCCTGCTCTCCGATCTCGATACGAATGGAGACGGGCTCGTGACATTGGACGAGTTCATGGCAGGCAAGCCCGAGGACGTCACCGAAAGCCAGGCGAGCCAGCTCTTTAGTCTGCTCGACACAACCGACACCGGTTCATTGTCCGTTCAGTCCGCGGGCTGACGGCGGATACGGAGCGTCGCCATTGCAGTTGCTGGAGAAACTGCAATGAGACGATCTGAAAGCGGCCCGGCAGTGGAGCTGGCAGAGCCTTCAGCCGGGCCGTTCGTGAAATACTGAAACGTTGGTGCGCCGCCACAGGCGCACGATACTAGCGCGCGGATGAGCCGAAGCGCCTATCGCCATCACGGGGTCAGTCCAGACAATCAGATCATCGACCGGTGTCGGCCTTGCCCGGCGCCAGCGATGTCGTGCGCCCGCAATCCAGGCCCTGGAAGCCCCTCGTCACATGGCATGTTCCCAAACCTTAAAGGATCGAGCCATGAGCATTTTTGGAAGCATGAAAACCGCCGTCTCCGGCATGAGTGCACAGGCAAACCGGCTGAGCACGGTTTCCGACAATATCGCAAACGCGAATACCACCGGCTACAAGGCCGTTTCCACGTCCTTTTCGTCGCTGGTCCTGCCGTCTTCCTCGGGCAATTACAATTCGGGCGGCGTTCAGACATCCGTGCGCCAGGCGATTTCCCAACAGGGCGACATTTCCTATACGACTTCGGCCTACGACCTGGCGATCTCGGGAGACGGGTTCTTCATCGTGGAAAGCGCCGACGGCACGCCTGTGCTTACCCGGGCCGGTGACTTCTCGGTCGACAGCGACGGCAATCTCGTCAACGGTGCCGGCTTCACGCTTATGGGATATTCCTATGATTCCGGCGTACCGGCAGTGGTCGTCAACGGCTTCGACGGCTTGGTGCCGGTCAACGTATCCCAATCGGGCTTGAGCGCCGTCGCTTCGAGCAGCGCCTATTTCAGCGGCAACCTGAACTCCGAAGCGACCGTCGTCACGGATACGACGACGCTGCCGAGCGCCAATACGGCAAGCGTCACCGACGACACGCAAAAGATGTCGCTGGTTGCCTATGACAGCCTCGGCGGCACCGTCCAGTACGACTATTACTTCACCAAGACCGGCGTCACGACGGATGCAAGCGGCGCGGTCACCGGCAGCACCTGGGAGGTCGCGGTTTACCGCAATGCCGATGCAGCCACTGGCAGCACGACGTCCTTTCCCTACTCTTCCGATGCCGTGAGCGTTGCAACGCTCTCCTTCGACGCCGATGGCCAGCTGACCTCCGCAACCGACACCGACATCGTCGATCCGGTGACGGCAAAGACGATCACCATGGACTATTCCGACTTCACCCAGCTTGCCTCCGACTTCTCGGCGACGGGCTCGGCAGACGGCCAGGCCGCAAGTGCGGTGAGCTCGGTGTCTATCGGTGCGGATGGCGTGGTGTCGGTCTCCTACGCGAACGGCGCGACAAAGGCTCTCTACCAGATCCCTCTCGCGACGGTCGCCAGCCCCGACAATCTGACGCTGCTCAGCGGCAACGTCTATAGCGCCAACGGATTGTCCGGCGTCACGGTCACCGGCTTCCCGCAGACGAACGGGCTTGGCTCCATCCAGTCCGGCGCTCTCGAAAGCTCGAACGTCGATCTCGCCGGCGAACTGACGGAGATGATCGAGGCGCAGCGCAGCTATACCGCGAATTCCAAGGTGTTTCAGACCGGCTCCGATATCATGGATGTCCTCGTCAATCTGAAACGATAGGGAGGGCGCCGGCATGTCGCTCACCTCCGCCTTGAACAGCGTGCAAAGTATTTTCAACACTACGGGCCAGCAAAGCAGCGTCGTCTCGACGAATATCGCCAATGTCGGAAATTCCGACTATGTGAGACGGGAGGCGTCGGTTACGACGTCTCTTTCCGGCGCCCAGGTCGTCAGCATCAGCCGGGCGCAGGAAACTGCGCTGCTTGCGCAGTATCTGCAAACGAATGCCAAGGACAGCGCCCAGCAGACGCTGGTGACCGGTCTCGAAAGCCTGAAGTCGCTGGTGGGCGGCAATGACTACGAGACCTCGCCGAGTACCTATCTCACGGCATTCCAGCAGGCGCTCCAGACATTCGGCACGTCGCCAAGCAGCACGACCGCCGCGCAATCGGCCGTGACCGCCGCGCGGGATCTCGCCAATTCGCTAAATACCGCAAGCGACGGCGTCCAGTCGATCAGAGCCGAGGCGGATGCGGAGATCGCCACACAGGTCTCCACCCTGAATACGCTGCTGTCTGAGTTCGAGGCGGCCAACAATGCGGTCAAGCTGGCGACATCGACCGGCACCGATACATCCTCGGCACTCGACGAGCGTGAAAAGCTCCTGAAGCAGATCTCCTCGATCGTCGGCGTCACCTCCACCGTGCGCGACAATAACGATATGGCGCTCTACACCTCTGATGGCACCGTGCTGTTCGAGACCATTCCCCGCACCGTCACCTTCGCGTCGACAGCAACCTACGTTGCCGGAACGGAAGGCAATTCCATCTATATCGACGGCGTTGCGCTCGACGCCGGCGAGGGATCGACGACGAGTGCCTCGGGCAGCCTGCAAGGGCTGCTGCAGCTTCGCGACGAGATCGCCCCGACATTCCAGGCCCAGCTCGACGAGATCGCCAAATCGCTCGTCCAGATCTTCTCGGAAACAGACGGCAGCACGAGCGCGCCGGGACTTTTCGTCTGGACGACGGCGTCAGGCGCAACCGGGGGAACACCTGCTGCTTCCGACGATACGACAGGGATCGCCTCCACCATCTCGGTCAATCCAGCCGTCGTCACCAGCGAGGGCGGCGATGCGACAAAGCTGCGCGATGGCTCCATCAGCGGGATCACCGATCTCAACACCTCGGGAGACAGCGGCTTCTCGGACAATCTCGACGCCCTGTATGAGGCGCTGACGGAACAGCGCTCATTCTCTTCCGACGCCGGTCTCTCGACGTCGCAAAGCCTGACGGACTACGCCAGCGCCTCCATCGGCTGGCTCGAACAATATCGAAGCGACGCCACGTCGGCCTCCGAAACCACGGCGGCGGCCTTGTCGCGCTCCGACGAGGCCTATTCCAACGAAACCGGCGTCAACCTCGACGAGGAACTGACACTGCTTCTCGACATCGAACAATCCTACAAAGCGGCGACAAAGATCCTGAACGTCATCGACGAGATGTTCCAGTCGCTCCTCGACATAGCGAGCTAGTCATGAAAGCATCTTTTGTCTCATCATCGGCGATGCAGAATGTTTTGCGGCTCACCATCAGCCAGTCCCAAAACAAGCTGCAGCAGGCCTCGACGGAAGCGACCACAGGAACCTACGCCGATATCGGCGTATCCCTCGGCGCCGGCGCTGCAAAGTCGATCAATCTCACCAGCGCCATCGCCCAGGCTGCCTCGTTCAAGATGAGCAATGCCGTCGTCGAATTGCGCATGAACGCATCGCAAACCGCTCTTTCGAGCCTCAAGGATGCCGGGGACAGCCTGGTCTCGAACCTGACTGCGCTCCAGGCGAGCCAGGATACGACGAGCATCGCCGTTGCCCTGCAGACGGCGAGCGCCACGATTTCGCAGCTGGTCTCGACGGCAAACACGTCAGTCAATGGCGAGTTCCTGTTCGGCGGAACGAACCTCGACAGCCAGCCTCTGACCGATCAATCCTCGGCGGTCTCGGCTACAATCGTTTCGGCTCTGAACGATTATGTAACCGGTCTCGGAAAAGACGTCAGCGAATTGACGGGCGAAGAAATCGGCAGCTTCATCACCGACACGGTCGAGCCGATGTTCTCCGAGAGCGCCTGGACGGACGCTTCCGAAGGCTGGTCGGCCGCTTCCAGCACCGACATGACGAGCCGGATCAGCGGATCGGAAACCATCACCTCGTCGGCCAGCGCCAATTCCGAAGGCATGCGTTATCTCGCGCTCGCCTCCGTCGTCGTCTCTGCCCTCTTCGGCCAGGATCTCAGCTCCGACGCGCAGAGCACCGTCGCATCCAAGGCGATCGCCTATGCGGCGCAGGCGACCTCCGGGATCGTGACGCAGCAAAGCGAACTCGGCCTCGCCCAGGAACGGCTCGAAAAGGCAAATGACGCGCTCGACGCTCAATCCACTCTGCTTCAGGGAAACCTCGTCGATCTCCAGGGCGTGGATACCTATGAGGCCTCGACGCTCGTCAACCAGCTGCAGACGCAATTGGAAACGGCCTACACGCTCGTTTCGAAACTCCAGAGCCTGAGCCTGGTCAACTATCTCTGACGGATTGAAAAATGCGGGAATTCAAGCAGTTGCAGATACCGGCCTTGGCGAAGGAGCCCAACACGACCTGTTCCGAAATCGTGGCGGAGGCGGCCTTCGCGCTTGCCTCCGGCATCATCGATACGATCCCCTTCGTCGGCAGCAAACTCGACGAGCAACAGACGCGGGCATGGCCGCGATCGGGTGTCTTCACGGATGACGGCGTCGAGATGACCGCTACGCCGCCTGAAATATTCGAGCTTTGCGAGTTGCTGGCAGCCCACATCGAGAAAGGCACCTCATTCGACGTTTTCGAGGTTTTCCACAAGATTGCACGCATCGACCGGCTGATCGACTGGCGCCACGGCGCAGTGCTGTCACCCGAGCCCCATCCGGTAACGCATTGACAGAAGACGCAAAATGTCTTCCCAATGGCGGCGCGTTCACGGCCGCGCCGCCAGCAAGCATGGCATAGGCTGGTCTTGCATAGGGCTTGTCCGTTGCGGCAGTCTGGACTTTCCCATAGGGGAGACTGAGGACGATTGCCGAAGGTCTGCCGGCAATGGTCTTTCAGAGACCGAGTGTGTTCTTGATGTCGAAGCCGCGCGCGAAGCTACCCTTCTCCGAAGAGACCTTGCAGTCCATGCTGATCCGCGTGCTTCGCCCGCTGGTCAAGCTCGCACTCGCCTCCGGCTTCAACTTCATCTCGTTTTCGACCGTTCTTCGCCGCCTCTATATCGAGGTCGCAGAGAAGGAATTCGCGCTGCCGAACAAGAACCAGACGGATAGCCGCATCTCGCTTCTGACCGGCATTCACCGCAAGGACGTCAACCGGCTGCGCGGTCAGGTGCTTGCGGCATCCTTCCTGACCACCGGCGTTTCGCAGACGAGCCGCATTCTCGCCAGATGGCTTGCCGATCCGTTTTATTGCGATGCGGAGGATCGGCCGAGCGCTCTGCCCCGGACCTCCAGCGACGGCGGTCCGTCATTCGAGAGCCTGGTGAGCGACATCACCAAAGACGTCCACCCCCGCTCCATTCTGGACGACTGGCTGGATAAAGGCATCGTTGTTCTCGATCAGAACGGCTGGATCCAGCTGGACCTCTCATCAATCGTCCCCAATGCAGGTGACGAAGCCCGCCGGCATTATTTTACGCGCAACCTCCGTGACCATGTGCAGGCGTCGGTCATGAACCTGATGAACGAGCCCCCCCCGAACTTCGAACGCGCCGTCCATTATGACGGGATATCACCTGTTCTGGCGGCCCGGCTCGACGAAATCGCGCGCGCGGAAGGAATGGCGCTGCTCCTGAAACTCAACAAGATCGCCCATCAGGCTATCAAGGACGACCCCGGCGGCAACAGCCGCTGGATCGCTGGGCTCTATGTCATGACCGAGGAGGGCGAGGCCGATCGTCAGACAGACGCCGCATCCAAGACGGAGACGGACGAATGACCCCGTCGGCGATCTCGAGAAGACAATTTCTGCTGGCCGGAATAGCGCTTCAGGTCCTGGGGCCCAAGATTGCCGACGCGCAGCCGACGGGCAGCAGCGATCATGGCATCGGCGGGTCCGGTCTTTCCATTCAGGGAGGTGGGGAGAACGAAGATCACGGGATCGGCGGAACGGGCATCGTCGGGACCATCCAGGGCTTTGGAAGCATCATCGTCAACAACATCCACATCCCGTTCAGTGCGACGACACCGATCGAAATCGACGGCCGACGGGTTCGCGCGAGCGCGATGAAGGTCGGTCATGTCGCCCGGGTGCTGCTGACGGGCAAGCTTGCCGCCCGCATTACGATCGCCAGCGAAGTCCAAGGCCGCATCGACCGGATAGACAAGACCGGCATGACCGTATTGGGGCAGACGATCGACACGACGGGTGTCGCGACCAAGGGCCTGCGCAAGGGCAAGCGGGTCGCCGTATTCGGCATCCGCAAACCTGACGGTACGATCATTGCCCGGCGCATCGAGCCCCGCTCCGTTTCCGAAGGCGCCCATGTTCGAGGCATCCCGGTCAAGAGCAGCAATCGCGTCCTGATCGGCGGCCTTTCGCTTGGAAGCACACATGGATACCTGGCCGGCAAGCAAACGCTCGTGCGTCTCAAGGCCGTCGCCGATCGATTGATCATCACGCGCATTCAGGCTGAACCCCTGGTCCCGGGCTTGAAACACGGCATCGTCAACGTCGAGACCTTCCGGCCGACGGATAAGGACGGGCCGGGCGCGGGACCCAGAGGTTCCGCGCCTTTCGGCTCGACGCCGCCATCTCCTGATGGTCATGGCTTCGTCGATATCGGCGTGCGGGACTCAAGCAGAATGACCGGCTTTCCCGACGGGCGCATTCCGGACGGCTTCGGTTCTCGACGTCCAGGAGGCCCTTCGGATCGACCGCCGCCCGATCGTTCGCCCTTCGGCAGAGGCGGGCCGGACCGAGATTTTTCCGCTCCGGATAGAGCGGGGCCGCCACCGCAGGACGGCCCGCCGCCACCGGGCCCAGGTCCAGGTCCGGGTCCGCACTGAAAACGCGGTCGTCTCCGTGTTGACAAATGGGAAAATTTCCCATTTATTGCTCATGCGAATTCTGCTTCGGGTGATTCCAGGGAGGGTTTGCCGATTGGCTAACGGGTCCGCCCCACACCCGCTAGCCAATCGTTTGATTTTCAATCGTTCTGAGACTGTCAAACCCATGTTCCTGAATCATCGCAGGGATGGCCGATCCCGCAGGCTGGATGGCGCCATCCGAACCAAAACGTCATCGCCCAAGAGGAATCAGGAATTGTTTTTGCTGGAACGCGAACCGGATATGTCAGTGGAGATGGACGAACCGACCATCGTTGCAACCTGGGAAAACCGCGCTCAAATCATCGAAATCATGAGCAGCGCGCACCAGACGAGCCAACAATTTCAACATCTTTGGCAGAGCAGCGGCGGAACGGGCCGGCTCAGTCAAGATGATACGGATAAGTTGGTCGAGCTGCTGCGAAAGATCGGCGACCTGAATGAAACTCTCATGCGATTGGCCTGAACGGCGTTTAACGCGCGACAATCGACCCAATCAGAAGCCAACCGCTTGACACTCTCCCGCGGAGCTTCGACACCAGGAGAAAGCACGGCAGGTTGCGAGTGCGTACTCATTCGAGAGCCTGCTCGACAATGTCGGCTATCGAGCGGTTTTCACGGCGGGCAAGCCGGTGAGCAAGATCACGCGCTTTTGCGCTTCGTACGGAAAGCGGAGGTTCAGCCATGCCGATCTCCTTTGCGATGAATGTAATGTCGCCTCGAGCCGTCACGATGGCTGGCGATGGTTTGGTACCACGGCTTAAACCTATCAACCCAATTTTGGACGGTTGCCCCAGACCTGAAAGAGCTGGCTAAAACCCCGACATCAAAAGAATTAACCATATTTCAGTGTTCTTGCCAAATAATGCCGTACGTAGATCAGGTCTCTCGAAGTAGAGAAGCCAAAAGTTATTTGGAGACAGTCTTGGCATTCACCATTGCTCGCAGTCTGGTGGCGTTCGGCGTCGCCGTTTCAGTAGGCCTTTTCATGTCGATCGGATTGCAGCAATCGGCGCTTGAACGGCTGAAAGTCAACGGGCCGGTTTATGAGCAGGTCGTCTACGGCAAGGATTTGATCGCCGATATTCTACCGCCGCCGCTATTTGTAGTCGAATCCTACATGCTCTCCTTCGAGGCGAGCAAATTTCCCGAACTCACCGACACCAATCTTGCCAAGATCGCAAATCTCAAGGCCGCTTACGACGACCGTCGCGCCTATTGGAAAACCACCCGGCTGCCGCAAGCCTTGAAGGACGAGCTTGAAAACGATGTCATCGCCAAGGGTGATGCATTCTGGGGGGTGATGAACCACGAGATCATCCCCGCCTTGAATGCCAGGGATGAAGACAAGGCGCATGGTGCGATCGAACAACTGCGCGTCGCCTTTCATTCGCATCAGGACGCGGTCGAGAAACTCGTTGCCAATTCCGACGCTTTCCTGAAGGGCGAGGAACGCAATGCGGCCTCGGAGATCGTGACCTGGACGATCTATGCGGGCGCTGCGGGTTTCGGATCGTTCGGACTATTGCTGGTGGGGCTCTATCTTCTGCGACGCCGGGCGATCGTGCCGCTCGATGGCATGAAGGCCTATATGGGCAATCTTGCCGAAGGCGATTTTTCGACCGACGTTCCCTATGCCAACCGTTCAGACGAGATCGGCGCCATGTCCAAGGCCGTGGCGGTATTCCGCCGCAACGCACTTGAGCGGCAGGACGCACAGAAACGTGAGACCGCACTTCGCGATGCGGAATTCGAGCGTGAACGCAGCCAGCTGGCCGAAAAGGCCGCCGAGGAACAGATCCGCGAAACGGTGATCGATCAGCTGACATACGGCCTGGAACAGCTATCGACTGGCAATCTCGATTGCCGGATCAAGACACCCTTCGCCGCCGCCTACGAGACTTTGCGCGCGAAATTCAACGACAGCATGGACGCGCTTTGCGCGTCGATGACCGAGATTGCCCAGACCTCCAAGCAAGTGGGCAACTCCTCGGCCGGCATCACCGATGCAGCTGACAGTCTTGCGTCGCGCACGGAACAGCAGGCCGCGATGCTCGAAGAGGCCACAGCCGCACTCGATGAAATGAATATCAAAGCCAAAGACGCCTCTGACCATGCCGGCAGGGCGACAGGCATGATGGCTCAGACCCGCACCAGCGCCGAACATTCGGCAGCCGTCGTTCGCGAAGCAATCGCCGCCATGGAAAGGATCGAAGGCTCGTCCTCCCAGATTGGCGCCATCGTCAACGTCATCGATGAAATTGCCTTCCAGACCAATCTTCTGGCGCTCAATGCCGGGGTTGAAGCCGCCCGCGCCGGCGAAGCAGGCAAGGGTTTTGCCGTTGTCGCACAGGAAGTGCGCGAACTTGCCATGCGCTCGGCCAACGCCGCCAAGGAGATCAGAGCTCTGATCTCCACCTCCTCGGCCCAGGTCTCCAGCGGTGTGGAGCTCGTCAACCGAACCGGCAAGGCGCTCCTGGAAATCGAAGGGCAGGTCGAGCAAGTTGCCGGCCTGATCGCCCGCATCGTTTCGGTGTCCTCCGAACAGGTGGTGGCGATCGGCGAGATCAACGCCTCCGTCAACGCGCTCGATCAGGTAACCCAGCGCAACGCAGCCATGGCCGTCGAAACCGCCTCGGCCTGCCGCGCCCTCGGCAGCCAGACACAGACACTGGAGGGGGTCGTCAACCGCTTTCAGGTCGATGCGGGAGCCAGCGGCTCAAGACCGCGAAAGGCTGCCTGACGCGCCGTCGATCTTCCTACCCGCTTCACAGGCGAACCTTATTCGGTTTGCATCGTTTCAAGGCAATGGAAATTCACAATGAGGCGCAGCGATTGCTTGCGCCAAAAGGCCGCTGATGCCAACCTCCACCCGCACGAAACACCTGACGTCCATCGAACTCGGAAGAATTCGGCGCGCCGTCGGCATAGCGCGCCTGATGGATACCGCGGTCAGACTGCCTGTCATCGGCGTGCGTATCGGCGCGGACTCAATTCTCGGCCTCATCCCCGCCATCGGCGACATTGCCGCATCCCTCATCGGTCTTTTCATCATCGATGAGGCAAGACGTCTCGGCATTCCCACCCACAAACTCGCCCGCATGGCCGTCAATCTCGGCATCGACGCCGCCGGCGGAACGGTTCCGCTGCTTGGCGATCTCTTCGACGTCTATTTCAAATCTCATCGTCGAAACGTCGGCATCATTCTCGACCACTTTGGGATCAGCGAAGACGAGTTGAACCGGCGCATCTGACCAAGCCTGTCGCCTCGAGGGTCTGGATCAGGTCCGAACGCCTTTCCCCGTCAGAAACGCCAGAGCCGCTGCGCCAACGAGGCCCGAGTTCTGATCCAACGCCGCCAGCACCACTTTGACATCCTTGAATGCCGGCATTGCCCATTGCGCGATGTAGCCTTGAATGCCCGGCTGCAGCCGGTCGAACTCGTGGGAAAGCCCGCCTCCCATCACGATGATATCGGGACTGAAGATATGGATCAGGCTGGTGAAGCCGCGACCGAGAATTTCCGCTTCCTCGTCAATCAGTTGATTTGCGAGACGATCGCCATTTCTTGCCGCCGCAAAAACGCTGCGGCTGTCGATGGCGCCGCCATCGCTGCCGATTGTCGTCCCGCTGGATTCCATCGCCCTCATTTGGGCGCGGCGCGCAAAAGCCGTTCCGGATCCGTAGGCCTCGAAACAACCCCTGTTGCCGCAGGGGCAAGGCTCTCCGTTCGGCACGACCGACATGTGCCCGACATGGGCTGCCATGCCCTTGCGGCCGCGCACGACGCGACCATCCGACACAACGCCACCGCCAATGCCGGTGCTCACGGTGACATAGACCAGATTGTCGAGCCCTTTGCCGGCTCCGAACTGCCACTCGCCGATGGCGGCGGCAATCGCATCGTTCTCGAGGTCGACCGGAAACGGAAACCGCTTCTGCAACTCCGCCTTCAGTGGAAAGTCGACAAAGCCTGAGAGCGTCGGGATATTCGAGGCGACGCCGGCGACCGTATCGAGTGGACCCGGAGCGGATACGCCGACGCCCACCACAGAAGCGGGGTTCGATGCTGCAAGCAGTCCATCGGTCAGGCCGCAGATTTGGGCGAGCACGCGGTCGGGGCCTGCCAGCGCATCCGTCGGTTCGGCTGCGCGCGCCAGGATCCTGCCCTGCTCGTCGACGAGGGCAGCGCGCACCTGCGTCCCACCGAGGTCGATTCCAATGGCAACCTGCTGCATGTGAAGACCATGAGTTAAAGTGCGCGCACCCATGCCATCCGCTCGTCGAGCGATGGCGCATTGAAAGCCAGGGAACCGAGGACGACCGTCTCCGCGCCCGACTGGCGCAGAAGCGGCACGGTGTGCTCGCGAATACCGCCGTCGGCCGCCAGCACGATCCGATGCGCTGCACCGCAGCCGCCAATGATTTGCTTTGCCTGCTGAAGCCGCGCTCCGGCTTTTTCGTCGAGACCCTGGCCCTTCACGCCGATCGCCGTGCCGAGCAGCGTCACAAAGCGCAGCCGGGAAGCATATTTCTCGACGCGTTCGACAGGGGTGTCGACCTTGAGCACCATGCCGGCGGCCACACCGCGGCGATCGAGAAGATCGAGCGCCTCGGCGGCGACGCTTTCGTTTTCAAAATGAAGACTGATCAGGTCGCTGCCCGCATCGGCGAACTGCTCGATCTGCGACAGGAGGATGCTGTCGGCGACCATCAGGTGAACATGGATCGGGCGCGAAGACACTTTGCGCACGCCGGCAACAAGATCAGGGAAAAACAACATTGCCGGCGCGAAATGGCCATCGGCGACATCGATATGGAGGATGTCGACGTGAGGATCGACACGCGCCAGATCGTCCGCCAGATGCACGAGATCGGCCGACCAGACGGAGAATTCGGCAATCAGGCGATCTTTCGGAAGATCGGCGATCCAGGTTTTGGAGGGGGTCGTCATTGTTTCAGAGCTCCTTCAGAAAATTGCCCATGGCAAGCCGGAAGTCGGCAACGTATTGCGGGCGGCTCTCGGTCTTCGATGTGATCTGCACCAAACGCGCGCCGGCAATCCGCTCGGCAAGAGCATGCGCATGGCCAAGAGGATGAATGCTGTCCCGATCATGGCCGATAACCAGCGTCGGTACGGTGAGATTGCCGACGTCCTCGTCGGTCACATCAGGACCGTCATTGGAAATCCTGGTGAGCAGTTCGGCGGTCACATCCAAAGGCGTGCGGGAGAAAAAGCCGGCAAGCGAGGCCAGATTGTCCGGCGCCTCGGCGGCGAGCCGCACGCCCACCGGCCCGGCCAGGAATGCTGTCTTTGCGTCATTTGGCGGCAGATTTTTCAGAAGCCGGCCGACTTCGGCGTTGGGTTCCATATTCTCCGGCGCGGATGCCGTCAGCCAGGCCGGCCTTGCGATGATCAGTGCCTTGACAAGATCGGGCCGCTTGATCGCGAGACGCAAGGCGATCGCCGCGCCCATCGAGATGCCGCCGATCACGATCGGCGGCGTAAGGTTCTTTTCGATATAGGCGGCGATATCATCGCAGAAGGTCGCGATCGACAACCGCTCCGGATGGCCGGCCCGGGAATGGCCGTGGCCGCGCGCTTCGATCGTAACCCGGCGAAAACCTGCGTCGAGCGGAAAGACCTCATCGGTCTGCGCCGCGTCTCCGCATAAGCCATGCTGAAATATGACGGCCGCGCCTTCGCCCGCCATATCGACATTGAGAATGGTTCCGTCGCTGGTTTCGAACGGTTCGGCCCGTCTCATCTTCCTGTCCCCGCGGGTTCCCCGTCGAGGTTAGTCTTCAGGAAAGCCGCCGCACCGGCCGCCTCCGAAGCCGAAAGGCCATGCGTGACAAGACTGCCCTCAAAGCCGATCGCCTTGAGACGGCCGAGATAATGCGCGTAGTCGAGGACACCCTTGCCGGCAGTCGCGAAACTACCGTCCGGATTGCGATCTTTCGCATGCGCCATGACGATCCGATCAGCCAGAAGGTCAATGGCGGAAGAGACAATGTTCCGCTGCTCATCGAGCGTCGTGACCTCGAAGAGATTGGCCGGATCGAGCACGATCTTGACGCGGGGGCTCTTCAGCGCCGTGATCAGCCGATACGCCTTCTCAGCCGAGTTGACGACGTTGGCAAGCTCGGGCTCGATGCCGAGATCCACGTCATAGCGCTCGGCGATCTCGATGGCTGCCCCCATGGCTTCGAGGAGATCCCGCCAGGCCTCCGGCGTGTCGTTGTCGGCATGCGCCTTCCACTGATCGATGGGGTCGCGTGTGCCGGTGCAGAGCGTGATCAAGGTCGTCGACATGCTGGTGCTGCGCTCGGCCAGAGTCGCGAGGTTGCGAAGGCCGGCCTCGCGCACGGCGGGGTCCGGATGGATCATGTTGAAAGTGCCCGAAACGGCAACGATCTCGACGCCGCTCTCGCGCGCCGCTTCGGCAACTGAGCGGGCCTGGGCTTCCGTAATCGTCTCCGGCATCGGCGAAAGGCCGGAGCAGGCCATATTGTATTGGGCGCAGGTGAACCCGGCGCCAGCGACCGAGTTGAGAACGGTTGCGGGTTCCGTTCCCTCGAAGGTCTTTGCGAAGATGCCGAGCTTCATCACACGCCACCCGTGACGTCCGACAGCGCAACCGCCTTGCCGCTTTCGACAGAGCGCGCGACGGCGACCATGGCCCGGACGGATGCCAGGCCATCATCGATGTCGGCGCCTTCCATCACGGCGCCATCCAGAATGGTGCGGGCGAAGCCTTCGACCTGACGGCGATAGAAATGGCCGTCGGCACCGAGAACGCGATGGGTGGCGCCGTCCGCTTCCCGGAAAATGTCGACCTCGCTGGTCTTGTAGTACCACGGGTTATAGGTCTTGCCCAAAATGCTGCCGTTCTTGCCGTAGATCTGGAAGCCTTCGTGCCAGTCCATGCGCACCTGGACGGTGAGATCGAGATGGCCGAGCGTGCCGGAGGCAAATTCCACGTCCACGAACCAGCACCAGATGCCGGCTCGCTCGGACAGACGAGCGTTGACCGAAACAATGTCGCCGGCGAAATAACGTGCCGTGTCGATCAGATGGCAACCGTGCGCAAGCATATAGTAGCGCCGCAGGTCGGCTTTCGGATTGGCGGAGGGCTTCTTCGCATTGGCGCTGGTGACGATCAGCGGCTGGACCGCATCGGTCATCGGATAGCGGTGCGTGCTGTCGCAATACCATGCTTTCAAAGCGACCATCTCGCCCATTTCATCGCGGATGAAGGATTTGGCAGCTTGGAGCCCCGCGTCGAAACGCTTCATATGCCCGACCTGAAACACCTTTCCCGACGTGTCGACCACAGCCTTCAGTTCGAGGCATTCCTCAATAGTGACACCGACGGGTTTTTCGCACAGGACATGTTTGCCCGCCTGAAGGGCGCGAAGGGAAGCCGGGACGTGAAAAGCGTCGGCGGTCGCGATAATCACGGCATCGAGGTCGGGATCGGCCAGCATCTTGTCGTAATCGTCATAGGTTTTTTCCGCCCCATGGGTGATTGCCATACGTTCGCGGAGATCTTCGGCAACGTCGCAAATCGCATAGAGGTCGGCATTGGCTGCCTTCGTGCAGCTTTCGAAGTGCGCGGCCTGGGCAATCTGGCCCGCTCCCAATACGCCGATGCGGAGACGTCGTTCCTGTTTTGCTGGCATCGATAAGCCCTTTAAGTCGGATACTGAAGATGAACGCTGGTTTCGGCGTTGGGTGGAATGCTTTCAAGACATCAAACGTCGCCGACGGCTTCTGGCCGGGCCGCGACCGGCGCCTGCCGGCTTTCCCTCGTCACGTCACAGCGCCATATGCGTTTGAGGATGGAAAAAGTGCAGTTTCGCCGGGTCGATGGCCAAATCGATCGATTGGCCTGTCTCGACCGCGCTGACGGCTTCGAACCGTGCGACCGCGTTGGCGGCCCCGCTCAGGTCCTCGACGGCATCGGGGTCGCCTGAGTCGATCCGGACCGCGTCGATCTTCAAATGCACGATCAGTTCGGACCCAAGCTCCTCGATCGACTTCACGACAACCGGGATCGTCGGATGGGAGGCTCCAGACGGCAACCGGCTGTCGTAGAGGTCCTCGGGCCTGACCCCAAAGATCACGTCCTTTCCCTCGAAAGCGGATAGACCGGGAGCACGCTCGAAGGCGCCGCCGGACAAGGGAATGGAGAAGCCCGGCAGATGGATCCGTCCACTCGCCAGACGCCCTTCGAAAAGGTTCATCGACGGCGAACCGATAAAGCCGGCGACAAACGCATTGACCGGGCGGTGATACAAAGCCTTGGGCGTATCCACCTGCTGCAGCACGCCGCCCTTCAGCACCGCGACCCGATCGCCCATGGTCAGCGCTTCGGTCTGGTCGTGCGTGACGTAGATCGTCGTCACGCCCAGCTGTCTCTGCAGGCTTGCGATCTCTGCCCGCATCTGAACACGCAGCTTCGCATCGAGGTTCGAGAGCGGTTCGTCCATGAGGAATGCCGCGGGCTCGCGGACCATGGCGCGGCCCATCGCAACACGCTGGCGCTGGCCGCCGGAGAGCTGTGCGGGCTTGTTGCCCAGCAAGGGCTCCAGCTGCAGGATCTTGGCGATCTCGTGCACGCGCTTGCTGCGTTCGGCCTTGTTCTTTCCGGCCAGCTTCATTGAAAAGGCGATGTTGTCAAAGACGGTCATGTGCGGATAAAGCGCATAGCTCTGGAAGACCATGGCAATGTCCCGGTCCTTGGGCGCGAGATCCACGACGTCCTGACCGCCGATGCTCAATGTTCCGCTGCTGATTTCCTCGAGCCCGGCAATCATGCGCAGAGCGGTCGATTTTCCGCATCCGGACGGCCCGACCAGAATCAGAAACTCGCCATCATGGATCGTCAGGCTCAGATCCTTGATCGCATGGTAGCTGTTTCCATAGGTCTTGCAGATTTTGTCGAGTACAACCACAGCCACGTCTCGTCCTCCCGTACCAGTCCGGAGCATATCTTCAGACGGCGCTCCCCGCCGTCTCCGATCCTTTTGACAAGAAAGCTCAGGCCTGAGCTTCAAAGTCAACCAAAGAATCGAGGATAGTTCGCCGCAGATTGCCAGCCGTTCCTAATATCTATTTGAAAAATATCGATCTTTTACAAGAAATTAAAAATAAACTGCGGAATTATATTTTTTATCGCGCGTAACTTTTGTGATCGAAGTTGCCGCTGTTGAGAGATCGCTCAAAGCGATTCAATGCCAAGTCAGCCTTGAGGCTCTGCTCGGGCAGTCGACCGGTGCTGGCACCCATCGCCGCCCGCGCTCATTTTTGGCATCCCGGCATCGGCATCGGCATCGGCTCAGGCGCATTCTCCGCCGCCATCCATGCCAGGCACATCAGGTGATCTGGCAGGCCTCGGCGCCCTCCCCGTGCGGTCACGGAAATGGCGGCAGCCGCCGTGGCATAGGCAGTGCAATCAAGCGGGCTCTTACCCCTCGCGAGGGCAAGAGCGTAGGCACCGTGAAAGCAATCACCGGCGCCGGTCGTGTCGACCGCCTGAACCTGGTAGGCTGGCAAATGCCAGCGGATGGCATCGCCTTTCTGGCGGAGGTAGGTCCCTCGCTCGCCATCGGTCAGGACAACCGCGGACCGATCCCCGGACCAGAGTTTGTCCAGGATCATCGTGGGATCACCCTCGCCGGTGTACTCCCGCCCGAAGGCAAGCGGCAGCACCAGATGATCGGCAAAAGCCAGGATCCGGTCGGTCGCGGCGCCCACCGTCCATTCAATATCGGCAATCACGGCCAGACCCAGGGCGCGTGCGCGCGCCACGACGTTTTCCGAGTGCGTGGCATAACCATCGATCAACAGTACCGGGGCTTGCATCAGAACATCATCGGGCAGCGCATCCGACGTGCCGTGCAGCACATCGTCGTCATAGGCGATGAACCGGTCGCCGTCGGGACCGACCGTGATCACGGAGCGGATCGGCGCAGCATCCGCGTGGCGGGGAGCCAGCGATATGTCGACACCGTCCCGCTCGAGCTCGCTGCCCGCCACGTCGGCCGTTGTCTCATCGCCGAGCCAGCCGATGAAGCCGGCCCGCCCGCCGAGCCGGGCGACGGCAACAAGGGCCGTCGCCACGTTGCCGCCATGGTCCGTGGTGCGCTTCGTCACTTTCCCCTTGCCGGCCGTCAGCCCCCGATCGACATAGATGATGTCATCGATTGCCAGGGCGCCGAAGCCCAGAACCTGGAAAGGGCGCGACACGTCTCAAGCACCGGCCGCCGCCAGCGCATCCTCCGGCGTCATCCCCTTATGAATGACCAACTTGAAGGCGCGTGCAGCCATGGTCGTATCGCCGTGACCCCAGAGGTTGCGACCGACGACCGCGCCTTTGGCCCCAGCGCGCAGTGCTTCCGACGTCTGGACGAGCGCCCCGAGCAGCGTATCGGTCTTCGGGCCGCCGGCGATCACGACTGGAATCGGGCAGGTCGCGACCGTCTCACGGAAGGATTCGAAATCGCCGGTGTAGCCGACCTTGATCACGTCGACACCGGCCTCGAAGCCGATGCGCACCGCATAGGCAATCTCATCCGGCGTGAATACGATCTTGCCGCCATCTGTGAAATCGCGGGGATAGACATGGGCGACGACCGGCATCTCGAAGCGGGCAGCGGCGTTGACCGTATCGGTGAGCCAGCGGATATACTCTCCTTCTGTGGCGCCGCGCACGGGAATGGCGACAGCCAGTGCGTCCGCACCATAACGCACCGCGTCTTCCGGGGTCGCAATGAGCTGGCGAATGCGGTCGTCAGCCGTGAAGCAACCGCCCTGAATGACCAGCGCTGCCTTTCCGGCATATTCCGACCACAGGTGGCGCGCCGCGCCAGGCTGGATGCTGATGTAGTCAGGCCCCCCAGCCATGACGCGTCTGAGCGCACCCGGCAGATCGGCAAGCCCGCCCTCACGCACATTGCCATAACCGACAAAATGATCGACGGCGCCTCCGAACAGATGACCCGATGGGTTCGAGAACAGGCGTGCGAGGCGGACTTTGGTTCCGAGACCCATGGCGATACTTCCTTTGTGATTGCCGGCTTTGCGATTGCTGGCGCCGATGCTGGGGGAACCCTAACTCGAAAACAAACAAATATTCAATATTTCGATTTCTTTCGTTTTTACATGGATGATGAATTTTTGACGTGCATTTTCGTCATCATGCGGCTATTTTTGTAGCAAGCGCCGTAGGATAAGGCGGTGAACTTTCGTTTTTCAAAAGCCATATGATCGCAAAGGGCGACAGGTCGGGATCACATATGCTTGCAGAACAGAGGCGGCAGCAGATCATGCTGGAACTTCAACGGGTCGGCCAGGCACGCACCCGCCAGCTCGCGGAATTCTTCGAGGTCTCGGAAGTGACGATCCGCTCCGATCTCGAAATCATGGACGCCAAAAAGCAGTTGATCAAAACGCATGGCGGGGCAATCGCCCTGCCGTCCGACTCTCCGGCAGCGGCTTTCGAGGAACGCATGCAACGCAATTTCGATGCGAAGCGACGCATCGCCCAGATGGCTGCGCGACAGATCATCGATAACCAGTCGATCGTCTTCGACAGCGGTTCGACGCTGTTGCAGGTGGCCATGCAGATGCCACCGGTCAACAACGTCGTGGTTGCGACGACGGCAATGAACATCGCCCAGCATCTGATGTACCGGCCAGGGCTCGACGTGCACATGATCGGCGGCCGCGTGTTTCCCAGCACCGTGAGCACGATCGTACAGGACTCCGACAAGGCGGTCGGCGGGCTCGTCGCCCACCAGGCCTTTGTCGGCGCCCACGCGATCGATCAGGCCTTCGATGTCGTCGATGTCTCCGAGGACGTGGCGCGGACCAAGCGCAACCTGGTTCGCATGGCCCGGCGTGTCGTCCTCGTGGCGGATTCGAGCAAATTTGACATCGGCGCCTCCTCCAAAGCCTTCTCGCTGTCACGCGTCGATCTGATCATCACGGATAGCAACATGCCGCACAGCATCCGTCACCGGTTGGACAAGCTGGGCGTGGAGGTTCGCTACGCGTGATCTGCAGTCCACCTGTCCATTTCAAAAGAGAAACGGGAGAGGCTTTGGCGCGAGCCGAAGGCCCCGGCCGATGCCGGGGAAAGCGAGATGGGCTAAAATCCCAGACGTCGAAGCGTCTCGCGGTTCGCGCGAACGGCGGCGGAAGGATCGGTTCCGGCATGGTCCGATTCTTCTTCCACCACGATCCAGCCGATAAATTGCGGCGCATTGCGAACGGCCGAAATCACGGCAGGCACGTCGCAGACGCCTTCGCCGAGCATCGCCCAGGTCCCGCCGGCGTCGACATCCTTCAGATGCACGTAACGGATCCGGTCCCGGTGGGCCGCCAGCGTGTCGCCGATCTGCTGGCCGCCACGCAGGATATGGCCGGTATCCGGCACCCAACCCACTTGTGGATCCAAGAGAGCAAACAGCTGATCATAGTCGTTCCGCGTGAACAGCAGCGTGTTGTGGTGCGAGGAAGGATGGACAGCTACAGTGACGCCAGCCGACTGTCCAATCTCGGTCGCACGATTGTAGCACTCGGCCGCAATGGCAAATTTCTCATCGCGTGGACCATCCGAGACAACCGTCGCCGATCCCATCGATACCATCGCACCGGGAAAGTTCGCCGCGAAATCCATCCATCGCCGCGCCGTTTCGAGATCGGAGGCAATCTTTTCCGCCACCGTGAAGCCGCTGGCGGAGCCGAAGGCAAAGGAAACCAGCGCCAAGCCGGCATCCGTCAGGGTGCGGGCAAAGTCGGCAGGCTTGAGCGCGTAGTGACCGATCATCGTATCGGTAATTTCGAGACCGGCATATCCGCCATCGGCAATGGCGCGCACCAGATCATCCGGACCGCCGCCCCAACCCGTGCCCAGCATCTCCCAGGTGAATGTTTGGCAGCCGATCTGCGGCTCAGCATTTTTCATATCGCGGTCCTGACCTATTCGTTGATGACAGCCGATACCGAAGCCGGCGGTCTCTTCAGCGGGGATTGCGACGACAGCGTCTTGCCATTACGTACGGTCAAATGTTACCGTGCGTCAATATATTTTATTCCTTGCGATTAAAATGTAACGCACCCTCAACCCTTCGCACCCGCAACGGCAAAATCAGGTTCTTCGATGACACAGACCAATGGCATGAAACTCAGGATCGGCGTTGTGGGATGCGGCAACATTTCGCTCGCCTATATGCGCAACGCGCCGCTGTTTCGCGGCGTCGAAATCATCGCCTGTGCAGACCTCAACGCAGACGCCGCCAAGCGCCGCGCAGCTGAGTTCGATCTGCGTGCGGCTGACGTCGATAGCCTCATCGACGACAGGAACATCGACCTCATCCTCAATCTGACGATCCCGGCCGCGCATTTTGACGTTTCGATACGGGCGCTGTCGGCGGGCAAGCATGTCTTCACGGAGAAGCCGCTCGGAGTCACGGCCGCCGAAGGACGCCGGTTGGTGGATGCCGCCGCCGTAAAGGGCCTCATGCTCGGCTCGGCGCCAGACACGTTCCTGGGGGCGGCCGGACGCCATGCCCGGCGGCAGATGGAAGCCGGCGCCATCGGCAAGCCGGTGACCGGGACAGCCTTCATGATGGGGCGCGGCATGGAGCACTGGCATCCGGATCCCAGCTTTTATTACCAGGCCGGCGCCGGCCCGGTCATGGATATGGGGCCTTATTATCTGACGATGATGGTCAATCTGATGGGGCCGATCCGCCGTGTGCAGGCCGTCGCCACAAGCGGGCAGGAAGAGCGGCTCATCACGGCGGAGGGACCGAAGCAGGGCACCACGTTCAAGGTCGGCACGCCGACCAGCGTGCTGTCGTTGCTGGAATTCGATTGCGGTGCCACGGTCACCTTCGGCACCTCCTGGGACGTCTTCCGCCACTCCAATCACCCCATCGAGCTCCACGGGACCGAAGGCTCGCTGCGTCTGCCCGACCCCGACAATTTCGGCGGCTCCGTCGCGCTCTCCAGCCGCGGCGCGCCCTGGCAGGAAACGGATACATCAGGCGAACTCTTTGGCGCCGTCAACTGGCCGATCGCAGCGCCTGATCGCGCCAACTACCGCATGCTGGGCCTTGCCGATCTCGCACGCGCAATCATCGAGGGCCGTGCGCCGCGTGCTTCGGGCGATCTCGCTCTCCATGTGCTCGAAGTCATGGAAGCGATCCTGCGTGCCGGTGAAACCGGTGTCGTGCAGACCATTCCGGGTATTGTCGCGCAGCCAAAAGAATTGCGGGAAGACGAAGCGAGGAGTTTGCTGGCATGACACAACTGGATGAATCCGCCAAACGCGCGCTTGCATGGCCCGGCGATCCGGAAACACCGGTCGAAAGTTGTACGCCGGCGCTGGCGCGGCAGCAATATCTCGATAGTTTCGCAGACATCCAGCGGCCGCTCGAAGACGTGGCCGAGATCCTGGAAAGGCATGTGGGCGCCATCCGGTTGAAAATATGGCGCGGACGGACCGCGCCGCGCCAGGGCGCTCCGTCCTTGCTTTATCTCCATGGCGGCGGCTTTGTGATCGGCGCGCCGGAAACCCATGAGGATATCTGCCGGGCGCTTGCCAATATGGCAGGCGCCGTCGTCGTCTCGCCCGACTATCGCCTCGCCCCGGAACACCCCTTTCCCGCTGCCATAAACGATTGCGCCGCCACACTCGTCTGGATGACGGAGCAGGCGGATGCGCTCGGCATCGATCCCTTGCGAATTCTCGTCGCCGGCGATAGCGCCGGCGGCAATCTGGCCGCCGTCGTCGCCCTGCTGGCGCGGGACGGACAGGTGCCGGCTGTCATCGGACAGGTGCTGATCTATCCGGTGACCGACCAGTTGCAGACAACCGACAGCTACTCACGTTACGAAGAGGATTTCGGCCTGACGGCCGCAGCGATGAAATGGTTCCGAGACCACTATCTGCCGGACGCCGCGAGCCGGTCGGACTGGCGAGCCTCACCGCTGAACGTAGCGTCGCTGGCGGGCGTGGCGCCGGCTCTCGTGATCCTTGCCGGATACGACGTGCTGTTCGACGAAGGGGCCGCTTATGCCGAGCGGCTCAGTACCGAGGCGAAGGCAACGACCCGGACCTGGCCCGGACAGATCCATGGCTTCGTCTCGAAGCGACGGGCCATTCCGGAGGCGCAGGAGGCTCTCGAGGTTATTGCTATGGCATGGCGCGCCATGGATCCTGCGCTTGCCCGTTGAGGCGGGAACCTGCCCAGTCTCAAGCCGAGTCGCGCATGACCAGCGTTGCCTCGAGGATCACCTTGTTCGTCATAGGGGTCGTCCCATCATCCTCGCTTTCGATATGCGCCAGCAACAGCTCTACGGATTTCGCGGCGATCTCGGGCGCGTTCTGGGCCATCGTCGTCAGCGACGGACAGGTATATCGGCTCAGCGGGTGGTCGTCGTGCCCGGCAATGCGTACGTCGCACGCGTCACTACGGCCGATTTTCAGTCCCGAAGCGAATGCGGCAGCCATTGCTCCGAAAGCGAAGCGGTCATTGGCGCATAGCAGCGTTTTGCCGGGAAGGCCGCCTTTGGCAAGAATTCTCTGCATCTGCTCGTATCCGAGACGCTCGAATTCCCAGGAAGGTGGTGCGTCGCAATCGATGACCAGCGGAGCATGCCCTTCCCTCGCCATGGTCGCGCGATAGCTCTCCTGCCGCTCGCCGGCATTTTCGGTCAAATGCGGAATCTCCAGGAATATCGGTGGCTCACCGGACCGGCAGAGATATTGCACAATGGCTGCCATGCTTTGCGCGTTATCGTTGCCGACATAGGGAAGGTCAGCGCCGGCAGGGTTGTCGAAGCAGACGACGGGGATTGCGCCGCTTAGTCTTTCCAGCGCGGAACGGCGTGAACCGGCTCCGAGCGGCGCCACGATCGCGCCTGCAACCTTCAGCGACAGCAAGGTCCGCACGGCCTCCGCCTCCAGCTCCGGCCGCGTATGCGAAGAGATCTGGACGGGCCAGAATCCCTTTTCGCGCAACTCCAGCTCGATCAGCGACACGACCTGCACATAAAAGGGATCCGACATGGTCGGGACCAGAATCCCGATATTCCTGGTACGCTTGCGATTGAGATGCCGGGCGAAAAGGTTCGGCTCGAAATGCGACTTCTTGAGAGCCGCCTCGATACGCTTGCGGGTCACCTCCTTGATCTGTGAGGGATCATCGAAATATTTCGACAAGGTCGGACGCGATACGCCGGCGGCAGTCGCGAAGTCGTCCATCGATTTATAATTTTTCTTGGCCATTCAATTCCTTACTGCCGGGACGACGACAACTGATCGGGAATGACTTCACGCAACGGCCGATCCTCTGACGCGCCAAATCACGCATTCGGCAATTTGTACAGGTGGTCTTCGTATCCTGAATCGTCGAAAACCACCGCGTAAGCCGGCGTGATCCGTCATTTTTGGTGCGGGCCCTGCCCTCCCTTTCGAAAATCGAAATATTCCCTTCACTGCGACTTGCGCCATTTGCGCCGCGTGGTTGCAAAAGGTGCTTGTTTCAGCGCCCCAAATTCGAAAATTTGCAGTGAAGACGCCGGGTTCCACGCTTTTCATTTTGTTGGGTAAACTTTCATTTGTTTACGAAAGTAAAGAAAAAATGCGTCACAAGCAACACAAATGCTGCAGAAAAATACCGATGATGTCAATCGGTTTTATTATTTTTTATCAATGATTTAACTCGACACACGCCGTGAATGCCGGCCTCCCATCTCTTCCCGATCGCAGTTCTTCATTGACAGCTGGGGGCTTCAGGGAACCTACTTTGCCTACGATCTTGAGGAGGATCGATTAACTGACAATCTTTGGGAGGCACAGATGAATATCAGAAAATTCGGCGTGACGATGCGGGCTGCCGTGGCGGTATGGGCGCTCTGCGCCACATCGGCGTTTGCCGACACCACCATCGAGTTCATTCAATGGTGGGAACCCGAAATGCCGTCGGGCGCTCTGCGCGGCATCATGAACGATTTCGAAGCCAAAAACCCCGGCATCAAAGTGACGCTGGTCAGCGGTCCCTATGCCACGACGCGTGACCAGATCGTCGTCGGTGCAGCCTCGGGAACGCTCAGCGACGTGGTGGGCCTCGATGGTGCCTGGGTAAACGGGCTCTCCAAGCAGGGCGCGATCGCCTCCATGGACGAACTGATGGAGAAGGCGAAATACGACAAAAGCCAGATCACCGATATCGTCAAGGTCGATGGCAAGAGCGTGATGTTCCCGCTGGCATCCTTCGTCTATCCCGTCTTCGTGAACCTGGATATCGCCAAGGCGTCCGGCGTCGACAAGCTGCCGACGACGCGCACGGAATTTGCCGAAGCCGCGAAGAAAATGACCGACGCCTCGAAGAACCAATACGGCTGGGTCCTGCCGCTATCGCTGCAGTCTCCGAGCGGAATCCAGAACGACGTCATGTCCTGGGTCTGGGCCTCCGGCGCCTCGATGCTGAAGGACGGCAAGCCTGACCTCGAAAATGAAGCAGTCGTCGGCACGCTCGACTATATCGCTTCCCTCAACAAGGAAGGCGTTATTTCTCCCGGCATTTTTGCCAAGAAGGAACAGGACAAGGTCGAGGAATTCGTCAATGGCCGCGTCGGCATGATGGTCGACTCCCTCGCCCATGTGAACCTCATCCGCGAGCGTAATCCGAAGCTCAATTTCGGCATCTCCGCTTTGCCGGCCACGGACGGCTACACCGGCAAGCGCGGCATGCCCTATGCGTCCTGGGGCATCGGCATCAGCGAGGGCAGCCAGCACAAGGAAGAAGCCTGGAAGCTCGTCGAATACCTGATGAGCCCTGACGTCAACGGCCGTCTCGTCTCGATTGCCAATGCCTTCCCCGGCAACGTCCATGCCAAGCCGGACTTCGTGGCCTCGGACCCGATCTTCGCGGAAGCCTTCAAAATCTTCCAGAGCGGTTATCCTGCAAACGAATTCGTCGGCCTTCCGGTTGCCGAAGAGCTGATGCGCGACATGAACGTCGAAGTTCAGAAGATGTTCGACGGCGGGCAGTCAGCCAAGGAAGCAGCTGCCAATACCGAGAAGGCTTGGCTGGCGAAGTTCTAAGCACGTCGCTTTCACGGATCACCGGCAGCGCAACCAGGCGCTGCCGGTGCAAGTCGTCAAATTTCGGCAGAATAGAAAGTCACAGCTCATGAATCATTCGGCTACGGCTCTGGTCGCTGCGCACCCCAAAGCGCGAAGAAAAGGATGGCTTCGTTACAGCACCCTGAGGAAGCTGGTGCCGTATTTCTACGTGTCGCCGGCGACCCTGCTGCTTGTCCTGCTGATGCTGTTTCCCATGGTGATGGTCTTCAAATATTCACTGATGGACGGCGCCATCATGAAAAAGGACGCTGCCTTCGCGGGCGTCCAGAATTATATGACGATCTTCGAGAATCCGGTCTTCTGGCAGTCGGTCGCGCAGACGCTTTATTTCACGATCATGAGCGTCGTCTTCCACTTCATCATCGGCCTGGCCTTTGCGCTGCTGTTGAACACCAACCGCGTCGATCCGCTTATTCGCAGCATCCTGCGTGTGCTCTTCATCCTGCCCTGGCTGTTTACCGCCGTCATCATCGCCATCATCTGGCGCCTGCTGCTCGACCCGAACGGCGTCGTCAACAGCGTGCTGATGGCGCTCCATATCATCAACTTCAAGGTCGAGTGGTTTTCGTCGACGCGCACCGCCATTCACGCTTTGACCTTTGCAAACATCTGGGCGGGTTATCCGCTTTACATGGTCAGCCTGCTCGCCGGCCTCCAGGGCATTTCGAAGGAGCTTTACGAGGCGGCCGGCATCGACGGCGCCAACGGACTCCAAAAGTTCTGGTACATCACCATTCCGCAGCTGATGCCGATCATCATCAGCATCGCGCTTCTCGATTTCATCTGGACGATGCAGGTTTTTCCGCTGGTATGGATGACGACGGGCGGCGGCCCGATCTATTCGACGGAAGTGCTCTCCACCTTCACCTACAAGCTCGCCTTCTCCCAATATGAATTCTCGCTGGCTTCGGCGAGCGCGATGATCATCCTCATCATCTCGATGAGCGTCACCTATTTCTACATCAAACACCAGCAGCGCAGGTGACCGCCATGGCAAAGCGTTCCTTCAAGAGCTCCCTATTGCCGACCATCCTGACCTATCTCGGTCTGGCGATCGGCCTGGTTTTTTCGGCTTTTCCGATCGTGTGGATGTTTTTCAGTTCGCTGAAATCGAATACCGAAATCTTCGCCCTTCCGCCGCGGCTGTTGCCGGATGATTTCACGGTGGCCGCCTATCTGACGATTTTCAACGATCCGGTGAAAGTGCGGTTCTTCATCAACAGCTACTTTGTCGCCGGCGTCGTCACCGCCCTGACCCTCCTCGTCGCGATCGTGACCGCCTACGGTTTCAGCCGTTATCAGTTCCGGTTCAAGAACACCTTGAACATCTTCATCATCAGCACCCAGACCGTTCCGCCGATTACCCTTCTCATTCCCTATTTCGGAATGGTGGTCGCCTTCAGGATCTTCGATACCTATCTGGCGCTGATCCTCACCTACATGGTCTTCACCCTGCCTTACGCCGTCCTTCTGATGACAGGCTATCTCAACACCTTGCCGAAAGAGCTGGACGAGGCCGTCCTGGTCGACGGCGGCTCGAGCTGGACGGCCCTATGGCGCGTCATCGTTCCGGTCTCCATCCCCGGGATCGTCGCCACCGCGGTCTACACCTTCCTGCTGGCGTGGAACGAATTCCTCTTTGCGCTGACGCTGACAAAGTCGATGGACCTCAGAACCGTTCCGATCGGCATCCAGCTTCTGATGGGCCAGCACGCCTTCGAATGGAACGAGATGATGGCGATGAGCGTGCTCGGTTCCCTTCCCCTTCTGGTCCTTTACCTGGTTGCTCAACGCTACTTCCTGGCAGGCATGACCGCCGGCTCAGTCAAAAGCTGATGAGACGTCTCAGAACCTGCGCCAGCCGCGTTCAAGATTGTTTGGGCAATATCGGCAAAGCCAAGCCCGGCGGGCTGCGAGGAGACCCATTTCGGCGCGTGTTGCAATTGTGAAAGAACCGGGATGATGTTGTTGACCCCGAAGGAGTTGCGGATAAAGCCAAACATCGGTGCATCATTTCGAGAGTCACCGACGAAGGCGGTCACAGCGGCTGTTTCATCGGGATCGACACCAAACATCTCGGTTAAAACGCGCTCGCTCATCGAGCGCTTGTTGTAATCACCGATCCAAGTGTTGATGTGAATGGAGCTGATCGCAACCGTTCCGCCAATGGCTTTTATACTGGATGCGAGATCCTCGACCTCACGCGGGTCGTGACCCTGAATATCGATCGCGACGTCCGCCAGCCGAAAGACCTGGTCGTGGGCAATTCTGAACGCCGCGCCCCTTCGCGAGACCAGCTCTTCGATTGCCTGGAGGTGCTGACGCTGGCGCTCGGTCTGGAGGGCGGCGTCCTCCCAATAGTCGAAGACGACTGCACCGTCCCGACGGGTGACACAATATGCGCCACTTTCGCCGATGACTGCGGCCACCGGCCAGGCACGAACGATATGTTCGCACCAACCGGCGGAGCCGCCCGTAACCGGCACGACGGCAATACCCGCCCGGCTGAGATCCCAGAGAGCTTCGTAGGTTTGCGGCAGAAGCTTGCCTTCGGTGGTCAGGGTATCGTCGATGTCGGTGAACAGGTAGCGCACATCCTGTAACTCACGAGCTGATGGCGCCAGGTCTACGTAGCTCATGTCATGTCCTCGCTGCATGTGACCACGTCCAAGCCGCTCTCGGCGAGGGCATTGATGGCGGCCGCTTCGCCAGGCAACCGATCGGTGTAAAAACGGGTGAGTTTGCTGAATGGCGCCACACGCACGGAAGCGTTTCGCGTCCACTTGCTGACGTCGGCGGCCAGAATCTGCGTTTGCGAATTCTCAAGGAGGGCATTGGTGATTTGGGCTTCGCTATAGCTGAAGTCCATCAGACCGTTGAGCGGGCTTAAAGCGCCTGCGCCGACGACTGCGTAAGTCGCATAGAATTTTTCGACGAACTTGATCACATCCGTGCCCACCACGTCGCGATCGTCGTGACGCAAAAGACCACCCGTCAAATGGACCTCGACACTCGGCGCGTCGCAAAGGCTCAAAGCGACGTGGATGTTGTTGGTGATCACCGTCAGACCCTGGTGATCACGCAACGCCTCTGCAACGAACCGAACCGTGCTGCCGATCCCCAGGAACACTGTCGCCTCTGCACCTATATCGGAAGCGACGCGCTTGGCGATCAGCCGCTTGGCCCGCCGATTGAGCTGGGCGCGGGCATTGAGCGAGATGTTGCTGCCCTCGACCGGTAGGTCGACGCCGCCGTGGAAGCGCCGCGCGTGCCCGAGATCGCATAATGCATTGATATCGCGGCGGATCGTCTGCGTCGTCAAATCGTACCGGCGCGCCAGCTCCTCGATGTACTGAACACCTTCCGCTTCGATCAGCGCGAGGATCTCACGTTGTCGGCTCGATATGATCCGCTGCCCCATCGCCGCTCCTTACGTGAGGTAGACACTGGGGTCGTCTGTTATCACACCGGTCAAACCAACATCCCAGAAAGATGCGAGCCGCCTGGGATCGTTGCAGGTCCACGCCCGCACCGAGATGCCGCGACGCACGGCCTCCTCGAGAAACCCGATACTCAGTGCCTTGTAGTCGAGATGGATGGTCTTTGCGGGAATCGACCGAAGGACATCCAGCCAATCCGCAGGCAACTTGCTCCACAGCATGGCGAGCTCGTAGCTTGGATCAATCTCGTGCATTCCCTTCAACGCAGCGGCATCAAAGCTCGAGATCATGATCTTGGTGTGCGCCGCCCGCGCCTTCAGATGTTGATCAACGACTTTGACCAGTTGGTCGAGTGACTTGTGATGGGCATGCTGCTTGATCTCGACATTGGCGTTGAGGCCGAGTTCGCCAAGCGCCGAAACAACGCGGGCCAGCGTTGGCAGTGGTTCACCTTTGAATTTAGGGCTGAACCATGAGCCCGCGTCGATGGCTTCGAGATCCGATGCGGTGAGGTCGGCAAGATTTCCCTTTGACGAGGAACAGCGATCGATAGAAACGTCGTGGATGACGACCGGCGTACCGTCGGCAAGAAGTGCAACGTCGAGTTCGACCCACTCCGCGCCTTGTTCAGCGGCCGCCCGGAAAGCGGCAATGGTATTCTCGGGCGCTATGGCAGAGGCGCCTCGATGCGCCTGAACTTCACTGCGTCTCGGGCCGGATCGCGGCTCTACGGTCGTCATCGTCTCATCACTTTCGTCGTCTTCTGGGTGGGATGGAGAAATAATAAACCGGAGTCAATCGGTGCGTTTTCCGGTATCGCTGTTGAAAGGGTGCATCGCGCCGACACGTGCGAAGACGTCGACATTTGCGTTCTCGGCAAAATCCGGACGCCCCGGTACGGTCAGGACGACCGTCTGCTGGCTCCCACCCAATCGCACATGCAGATGGCTTTCTCCCCCAATTGGCTCGAGCAACTCGACCGTTGCATTGAGACGAACGGAAGGCTCAACCGGCTTGGTGACGAGCAGCGCGTCTGGGCGAAGACCGACCATGTCGGTGCCGGCGGGCAATGCCAGGGCACTTTCGCTGTCGGCTGCCCTGAGGACGTCGATCGGCACAAGATTCATAGGCGGTGAGCCGATGAAGCTGGCGACAAACAAACTCGCCGGGCGATCGTAGACCGCCACGGGCGTGCCGACCTGTTCGACAAGTCCTCCGTTCATGACGACCAGCCGGTCTGCCAGCGTCATCGCTTCAAGCTGGTCATGGGTGACATAGATGCTGGTGGTCTTCAGGCGCCGTTGCAGCCGGCGTATTTCAACGCGCATCTGTACCCGCAATTTGGCATCGAGATTGGACAGAGGCTCATCGAAAAGGAAGGCGGCCGGCTCGCGAACGATGGCGCGCCCCATCGCAACACGCTGGCGTTGCCCGCCGGACAGTTCGCGAGGCTTACGATCCAACATCGGCCCGATTTCGAGGATCTCGGCCGCCTCCGCCACACGGCGGTTGATTTCCGCCCGTTCGGTGCCGCGATTTTTCAAACCATATTCGAGATTTCCGCGCACGGTCATATGCGGATAAAGCGCGTAATTTTGAAAGACCATGGCGATATCGCGGTCGGCGGGCTCTGCCTTGTTGACATTGCGGCCGGCAATCTCGACGTGGCCCTCGCTGATGGTTTCCAGCCCGGCAATCATGCGAAGCAAAGTTGACTTGCCACAGCCGGACGGGCCGACGAGCACGATGAGTTCGCCATCCGCAACAGACAGGTTGATGCCTTTGACCGCCGGAACGGCACCATAATTCTTCTTGACGTCGATGATGTTGATCGTTGCCATTTCATTTCTCCGTTTCGACCAGGCCTTTGACAAAAAGGCGTTGCATGGCGACGATGACGAGGACAGGTGGCAGGGCGGCCAGAATGACCGCTGCCATCACGAGGTTCCAGCGCGGCTCGGCATCGGCAACCGCTGCCATGCGCTGGATTCCCATTACGACGGTATAGAAGCTCTGGTCGGTCGTTATGATGAGCGGCCAGAGATACTGGTTCCAGCCGAGCACGAAGAGGATGATGAAGAGCGCCGCGATATTGGTGATCGACAGCGGCAGCAGAATATCGCGGAAGAACTTCATCGGCCCTGCTCCATCGACACGGGCAGCCTCCATCAGTTCGTCAGGGACTGTCAGAAAGAACTGACGAAACAGGAAGGTTGCGGTTGCCGATGCTATCAGCGGAATGATGAGGCCGCCGTAATTGTTCAGCATTCCAAGGTCGGCGACGACCTTATAGGTCGGCACGATGCGCACCTCGACCGGCAACATCAGGGTGATGAAGATCATCCAGAATGCCAAGGTCCGGAACGGAAACCGGAAATAGACGATGGCAAAGGCCGAAAGGATCGAAATGATGATCTTCCCGACGGCGACGCCAACCGCCATGATCAGCGAGTTGATCATCATCGGCCCGATCGGCGGCGCCCCTGAGCTTGTCATCCCGGATGACAGCATCGTCGAATAATTCTCGATGATGTGGCTACCTGGTGTCAGTGGTACGACGCCTGACAAGAAGTCGTTTGGGCCGTGGCTCGATGCGATGAAAGCCACGTAGACCGGAAAGACCACGATCGTGACGCCAATGATGAGGACAAGGTGCGCCAGGAAATTTAGGAAGGGGCGATTTTCAACCATCCTTGGGATTCCTCAATATTGCACGCGGCGTTCGATGAAGCGGAATTGGACCGCGGTCAGAGCGATGACGATCACCATGAGAATGACCGACTGCGCCGCCGACGAACCCAAATTCAGTCCGATGAAGCCGTCGAAATAGACCTTGTAGACAAGGATTTCCGTCGCGCGCGCCGGTCCGCCTTGGGTGGTCGCATGAATGATGCCGAACGTATCGAACATCGCGTAAACGATATTGATGACGATCAGATAGAAGGTCGTCGGTGAGATCAGCGGGAAGACGATCGTCCAGAAACGCTTCATCGGCCCGGCTCCGTCAATGGCCCCGGCTTCCTGAAGCGAGCGTGGGACGGATTGCAGCGCAGCCAAGAAAAACAAGAAGTTATAGGAAATCTGTTTCCACGTCGCCGCGATCACGATCAGAACCATGGCATCATCGGGATTGATCAGATGGTTCCAGTTGATCCCCATCGCTCGCAACATATACGCGACGATACCGATCGACGGATTGAACATGAACCACCAAAGAATGCCGGCGATCGCGGGGGCGACGGCATATGGCCAAATGAGCAAGGTCGAATAAATTCGAGAGGTGCGCAACACACGCATTGCCGCTGCAGCCAGGAGCAGCGCAATTGACGTTGATAGCACCGTCACGAGAATGGCGAAGATGAGCGTGTGGCCAAAGGCATTGATGTAGATCGGATCGGCGAAGAGCCGACGGTAGTTTTCGAACCAGACGAAGCTCGTTTTGAAACCGAAGGCGTCCTGGCGCAGGAAAGATTGCCAGAATGCAGTTGCCGCAGGCCAGAGGAAAAAGACCACCGTCACGAAAATTTGGGGAGCGATGAGCAGGTAAGGCAAAAGCTTGTTGGGAAATACGGTCCGTTTGGTTTGCATGGGCCCTCACACTGACGGATGGGAAACGGGGGCCGGTCTTTCACCAGCCCCCGTCGCGGAGCCCATTAGTTGGCGGACTGGAAATCGCGAAGCTGTTCGTTGCCTCGTGCGACCACGGAATCAACTGCTTCCTTCGCCGTCTTCTTCCCGCCCAGCAAGGTCGCAAACTCATCGTCGATGATGCCACGCACCTGGACGTAGTTGCCGAACCGGATGCCCTTGGAATTGTCGGTGGGTGTCACCCGCGTCAGCTGCTTAATACCGATATCTGCTCCGGGATTCTTCTCGTAATAGCCCTGATCCTGGCCCAGCTTATAGGCAGCCTCGGTTATCGGCAGGTAGCCCGAGAACTGATGCCAATCGGCTTGGACGTCCGGCTTCTGCAGGTAAGTGAAGAACTTCGCGACACCTTTGTATTCCTCTTCCGGGCGACCCTTCAGCGTCCAGAGCGTGGCGCCGCCGATAATCGAGTTGAGCGGCTGCGGAATAACGTCGTCATAGTAGGGAAGCGGCGCAAAACCGACCTTGAAAGCCTTTGCGTTGTTGATGACCCCTGCCCGACCGGCGGACGAGTTCATGTACATCGCGCATTCCTGAGAATAGAACATCGGAGGAGCGTTATCGCCGCCGCCAGGTCCTCCGAATTTGAAGAGCCCCTCGTCCTGCCACTTCTTCAGGTTGCCCCAATGGCGGATCGTGAGATCATTGTTGAAGGTGAATTCTGCGTCCAAGCCGCCAAAACCGTTGGCCTTTGTGGAATACGGCTTATCGTGCAGCGCATTCAGGTTCTCAGTCTGGATCCACGAGATCCAGGCGCTGGTGAAGCCGCATCTGGCTGCGCCGGACTTCATGATCGTCCGCGAAAAGGCTTCAACGTCCGCCCATGTTTTCGGCGGCGTCTCCGGATCAAGCCCCGCCTTCTTGAAGACATCCTTGTTGTAATACATGATCGGCGTCGAGGAATTGAACGGCAAGGACAGAACGTTGCCGCTGGTGTCCGAGTAGTAACCGACGACCGGAGCAATGAATTTGCTCTGGTCCCAGGCCTCCCCCTCATCCTTCATCAACTGGTAAACGGGATAGACCGCGCCCTGTGCTGCCATCATGGTGCCGGTGCCGACTTCGTAGACCTGCACGATTGCGGGCTGCTGGTTGGCGCGGAACGCAGCAATGGCGCCCGTCAGCGTCTCGTCATAAGTGCCTTTGAAGACCGGGACGATCTCGTAGTCAGATTGAGATGCGTTGAACCCCTTGGCGATCTGTTCAAGCTTCGCGCCATTCTCGCCGCCCATCGCGTGCCACCACTGGATCTTCGTGGCTGCCATTGCCGGAACGGATAACGATAGGCTGGTCAATCCTGCGGACAGGAAAAAAGCGATCTTGTTCATCCTCACTCCCACTTGTTGTCGGTCCGAAGCCTCCCGCTACGAACGTGAGCCCGATGGTAACAGGCGAGTTTCACTTTGCAAGAATGAAATGTTCAAATGAACATTTGATTGCCAGCCGCGACCGACGATCACCCGTGCTGGGTTGGCGCAATGCTGGCGACAGCCTCAGGTTCGAGGTGCGCTGTTCTTAGGTCGGGGATATGGACTAAGCGCCGTATAACTGGCCGCATGGGCTTGGTCGCCTTTGGGTGACAGCGCAAGCGTGAACGCCTCCATGGCGTTCACCGTTAACGGCCGTTGCTGCCCGGATCTTCACAACTCTCCCGTTGTGATCACTTTATCGGCCTTCCGACCTCTTCCAATTGGGACCTCTCATCGCCGCCACCGGCGGGTCCCAATTTTGCAGCACCCTGCAGACTTCGGCTCTGGTGGGCGCGCCGGTGCGACCGCCGAAAACCTGGCATTTGAGCGCCGCCGCCATGGATGACAAGCGCATCGCCTCTTCGATCGGCATGCCTTCGGCGATAGCCAACGCGAAAGCGCCATGGAAGATATCGCCGGCTGCGAGCGTATCGACGGCCCTCACCTTCGGAGCGACAAGATGGACAACTTCGCCGGTTCGGTCATCGAACCAGAAGCAGCCGTTTTCGCCAGCCGTGACGCTGATGAAGGCATGCTCGAACTTTCGCTTGAGAAGGCCGACGACCTTCACCAGCTCGGCTGTTCCGGCAAGCCGTTCGGCCGCCGGCTGCGAGAACACGATGTGGCTGGCGGCCGGTGCAAGCATCTCGATCACGCCATCGCCTGCAACGTCACCATCGAGAATGGCCGGAATGGCCGCGTCTCTGGCTGCCACCAACGTCCGCAGCGCAAGCTTCGGCCACCGGACGTCGACCAGCACCGCATCGAAAGCAGAAATTTCCTGTTTTGTGACCGGCTTGATCGTCTCGTGCAGGCCTGCATCGTAGAAAGGCACGATCAAGCGCTCGCCCTGATCATCGACAAGGATCGTCGAAACGGCCGAGCGGGCGCCTACCACGCGCAGCATGCCGCCCGTGTCTATGCCGCTATCGCTGAGGTCGGCAATGATGCGTTCGCCAGTGGAATCATCGCCGACTGCACCCCAGAGGCTGGCATTGCCGCCCAGCCGGGCGACTGCAAAGGCAGCACTCGATGCCATGCCCTCGGCGACCTGCAGCATATCGTAAGGCAGGATTTTGCCCTGGCCAGTCGGTAGCGAGCGTACACGAAACAGGGTGTCCATAACCGCCGCGCCGACACACAAAACGCGGCGCGCCTGACCGGGAGGCGGGTCGAAGATAGAAATAGAAGAAGTCGTCAAAACCGTAGTCTCACCCGCTCACTTGACGGCGCCGGCCGTCAGGCCCGCTACGATCTGCCGTTGCGCGAACACCGTCAATATCAGCACCGGCAAGGTGACAATCAATGCCGCCGCCGCCAGCGGACCCCAACTGACCTGTTCGAATGAGAGCATGTTGTAGACGGCGACGGGGAGCGTGCGCGTCTCGCGACTGGCGAGCACGATGCCGAAGACGAAGTTGTTCCACGAGAAGATGACCGAGAGGATGAAGGCGACGACAATGCCTGGCCTGGCGATCGGCAAGGCGACCAGCCGGAAAACCTGCCAGGGTGTTGCGCCGTCGATGCTTGCAGCCTCTTCCAGCTCCATCGGCGTCGTCTCGAAATAACCGATCATGATCCACACGACGATCGGCACAGTGACGACGAGATGGATAATGATCTGCGGCAGCAGCGTGCCGAGCAGATTCAGCCACTGGAACAGCAGGAAGAGCGGGATCAGGAAGGAAAGGCCGGGCGTCATGCGCGCGATCATGATGACCAACGCAGACTTCTCAGCCTTCAGGCGCGCGATGCCATATCCGGCCGGTACGCCGATCAGCAGCGCCAGAAGCGTGGCGGCACCGGTCACCAGCACCGAATTCCAGAGATAGAGGAAGAAGTTGTTCTCCTCGAAAACCTTCAGATAGTTCGACCAGGCAAAGCGCTCCGGGATGAAGATCGGCGGATAAGCGCCGTTGTCGATTTCATATTTCAGCGACAGCGAGATCATCCAGAGGAAGAACAGGACGACCGGCGATATCATCACCAGGGCAACAAACAGCAAGCCGATGCGATCGAGCGTCTTGCGCTTCATCAGCGTGCCTCCCCGTCGGACCAGTTCGCGCGCTGCCGCAGCATCATCAGGACGAAGGCGAGCAGGACGATGAGGATGAAAAAGACAACCGCCATCGCAGATCCATAGCCAATATCGTAGTAAGCGAAAGCAGTGTTGTAGAGATAGATGTTGATCGTTTCCGACGCCGTGCCCGGGCCGCCCTGGGTCATGGCGTAAATGATGTCGAAACTTTTCACCGCATCGATGCTGCGGATCATCACGGCAATCATCAGGAATGGCGCGATCATCGGCAGCGTCAGATAGCGAAATTTCTGCCAGACATTGGCTCCGTCGATTTCGGCACTTTCATAGGGCTCGCGTGGAACCGCCGCCAGACCGCCGAGCACAATCAGCATGATAAGCGGCGTCCATTGCCAAGTCTCGACCAGCACCAGCGATGGGATGACGCTGTTCTGATTATAGATCCACTCCTGCGGGCCGATGCCGATGAGGGAGAGAAGATAGTTGAGGACGCCGAGCTGCGGGTGGAACATCATCGTCCAGACGAGGGCAATGGCGACGGGCGTCGCCATCATCGGCATCACGAATATGCCACGCAGAAGGCCGCGCAGCGGAAATTGCGTATCGAAGATCAGCGCGGCGAGCGTCCCTAGGAAAAGGGGCGCCACCACGGAGAGCGTCGTATAGAGCACCGTATGCCACAGCGAGTCCCAGAAGCGCATATCCACGACCAGGCGGGCATAGTTGTCCAGTCCCGCAAAGACCTGGGACTGGCCAAGCGTCCAGCTGTTGACGCTCATCCAAAGGGTAAACACCCATGGAAAAACGATGACGGCCGCAATGACGATGAGCGCCGGGATGACGAAAGGCCAGTAGTTGGGAGCAAACCGATCCGGTTTGCTCCTTCCTTTCGACGTCTTGGCCACTGCGGCCGTTTCGATGCTTGTCGAGGCCATTATCCCTCGCTTTTCGCCAGGACGGGTTCGAACTGTGCCGTCGCTGCCTTCAGCTCGGTTTCGGGATCGGCGCCGCCGATCATGTTGGTGAGACCGACACCATAGACGTCGCGGAACTCGGTGACCGGAATGATGACCGGCAGCGCGAGCTGCGAGATCTTGCCGGAACCGACAACGGCATCAAGCCAGGCGCCCGGCATCTTGACGCCTTCGCGGACCTTCGCATCCTCGAGGACGGACTGGCGGAAAGGAACGCCGGCGCCGGCCTGCAGCAGACGTGCGCCCATTTCATGCGAAATCGCCCATTGGCAGAAGAGGTAGCCGGCTTCTTTCTTCTGACTTGCCGCGACGACGCCGAGCCCGTCGCCGAAGGTGCCCGCGGCCTGTGCCTTCGGACCTTTCGGCATGATGCCGTAACCGACCTGGCCGACGACGCGCGACTTTTCCGGATTCTCGATCGGCGGCGCAAAACCGACGCCGTCCAGCCACATGCCGATCTTGCCCTGCAGGAAGGCCGACTGCGCCTCGGCCCAGTTGAAGCCGGAGACGCCGGGAGGGGCGGTCTTGGTCATCAGCTTTTGATAGAGCTTGGCTGCATCGATCGCTTCTTGCGATGTCGTGCGCAGCTTGCCATCAGGGCCGAGCGGGCTCGAACCATAGCCGAGCAGCAGCGACGTCCAGACCGGCGTATTGGCGTTCTTCAGGCCGCGGGCGACGAAGCCGTAGGTGTTGCTCGAAGGATCGGTGAGCGCTTCCGCAGCACTGGCGAGTTCTTCAAACGTCGTCGGGTAGGCCAGCCCCTTCTTCTCGAACAGCGTCTTGTTCCAGTAGATGATCCAGTAATCGACCGAGAATGGAAGCGAACGCAGAACGCCGTCCGGATCTTTGGCGAAAGTCAGGCCGGCTTCGGCAAAGTCGGTTTCAACCAGAGACGGGTCGGTCAGCGAGGGGTCCTTGAGAAACCCGCCGATATCGGCAAGCCAGCCGCCCTTTTCGAACTGCCGCTTCTGGACATGATAGCTCATGTGCACGACATCGAAGCTCGGCTTGCCGGAGCTCAGCTCGATGGTCGTTTTCTGGCGCTGCTGTTGTTCGGGTGTCGCTTCGGCATTGACCTTGATGCCGGTGAGCTCCTCGAATTCGGACAGGTACTTCAGAAGTATTTCGCTGCGCGGGCTCTTGACCAGGTTGACTTCAAGCGTCGTGCCGGCAAAGCGCTTCCAATCGACGGCAGCCGATGCAAACCGGACGCCGAGCATGCTGCTGGCGCCAAAAGCGGCCGTACCTGCCAGAAAGCCGCGTCTCGTCGGGTTCAAAAACGATGACATGTGATTCCTCCTCCTTTTGCCGGCGATCTCCTCATCCCCGGCTGTTTATTTCCGATTATATCCTGAGCGCACGATCTCTTGCATGATTGATATGTGCGACAAGGCTGTTGACGGCGTCCTCCGCCGATCGTCGTTCGATTGCCTCGAGCACCTTCAGGTGCTCAACCATGACAGGTCCGACGTGACCATCGATGCGAAAACGGTCCTGACTGATCAGGCGCATCTTGATCGAGTTCACCCGGTAGGCGTTCGAGATGATGGTATTTCCCAAAGCATCGATAAAGGCGTCATGCATGCCCCAATCGACAGCTTGCGCGTGTACTTCCAATTCGTGCGATCCATCGCCATTTCGAATGGCGTCGGCGATATCCCGATGCTGCTTCACAAGCCCGGCGACCGTCTCGTCAGACGCGGAGCGGGTGAAAAGCGCGACCGCTTCCTTCTCCAGGAAGACGCGCAGCTGGAACGCCTCGCGAATGAGGTTCAGGTCGATATGCGCGATTTGCAACCCCCGCTGGGGCACCGTCTTGATCAGACCTTCGGCTTCGAGCCTCGGGATGAGTTCGCGGATGGCGCCAAGCGTCAGCCCTGTCAGCTCGACGAGGCGCCGCTGCGAAACGAACTGGCCGGGGCGCACGTCACGCGCAAGAAGATGGCGTGTGAAGCTCTCATACGCCTTTTCCCGCAGTGTCGGCTGCTCGTCCGTTCCGTCCATCGCCTCTCCCAGAAACATCTCCGACCTATGCCGCCTTCGAGCGGAAAAGAGTGTCGAACGCAAGAGCGAGTTGCGCCTGCCCTTCGTCGGATATTGAAACGAGTGGTGGGCGAACCGCAAGCCAGATTTCATCCGACGTCAAGTGAGCGACCATCGCTTTCACGGCAGCGGTCACCGGAAATTTCAACAATTCGGCCACGAAATCCTCTATGCGAGAATCGTCTTTGCCCTCTTCCGCCATCAGCTTGACTTCGCGAGGTACGAAATTCGCCATGCCGGAGATCGCACCCTGGCCGCCAAGCCGCACGCCCTTCGCCAGGTGACGTTCGTCGCCCACCAGGATGACGAGATCGCCATGCGCCTTCAGCAGCTTTTCCGTAAAAGGCCAGTCGCCGGAGGAATCTTTGACGCCCGTAACGACATTGGGAAAGGCGGTTCGTAGCCGGCCGATTAGCGATACACTCAGCGGAACCATGGTGACCGAAGGAATGTTGTAGACGATTATGTCTCGCGCCTTGTCGCCCAGAATAGCGAAAACAGCCGAAAACCACTGGAAGACGCCGTCGTCACTCACGTTCTTGAAATAGGACGGTGGCGCAAGAAGGATATTGCGGGCTCCCTTGGAGAGCGCATGACCGGCCTGCATCGCCGCATCCTCGGCAGCGTCGACCAGCACACCGACGATGATCTGCTTTGCGGCTATCCCACTGTCGAGCATGGAAGCGAGGATACGCTCACGTTCCTGGGTGCCGAGGGAAGAGCCTTCACCCGTCGTCCCGAACAGGGTCACACTCGAGCAGCCGGCCGCGAGGCTGCGCCGTGCCTGCTCGATCATCGCCTCGATCGCGATATCGCCATTGCTGTCGAACGGCGTGGCAAGAGCAACCGAGAGCCCGAATTTTTGTGTCAAATATGCTTCCTCCCAATGAACGGATCAGATGTAGCAAACTAACATGTTAGCTGTAAAGAGGTGATTGCGCACTGCCTACGCGAATGTCGAGGCAGTCGCTTTCTCACGATCAACTGGCATGCCTCGCCGCCGGCCCATTCGCCCGCACGAGCGCCATCAGCATCGGGCCGATCGCAAATTCGCCCCTTTCGGTCCTTCGGGTCAGATCTCTGAGATAACCGCCGGGCGAATTGATGTGCCCACCCCTTTCCAAGATGCAGGCGATCACGGTTGCGGCGTTTTCCGGCCCCATGCCCGAGCAGGCTTCCTCATAGGCCGAGGGACTGACGCCGAGCATCGAGCGCACGACGACGGCCGCCGACATAAGGTCTCGCCAATTGCCGATGCTTCCGCCAGGCCCGTAATCGAGAATACTGGGGCAGGCCTGGAGGACGAGGCCGAGCGGGAAGGATTTCAGGCTTGGTCCGGCGCCTGGATCGGCCGCGCCCCCCGTCCTGTTGCTCATCCCGCCGGAAGGCTTTTGCGGTTTCAATCTTCGTTCGTCGGACGGCCCGGCGTTCGGGTCATTATCGGCCGCTGCCTTTTCGCCCTGCTTCGTATCGAAGCTTGGTTCAAATTCATAAATGGAGTTGGGATTTGAATTCTGTTTGTGATGCTCAATTTGAGACTCATTGGCGTCTATTTTTTTTGTTTTTATCCGTATTTCCAGCATGTTGACGATCTCGGCACGCAGCAGCCCCATCTCGTCGAGCAGCGGTGCCAGGTCTTCGGCTGTCGCCACGCGTGGAAGTCGGGCAAGAAGCGCTCGAAACATCGCCGAAATGCCTTCCCAATCACCGGGAACCCCTTCTTCGAGGGCCGTCTCAATCAGCTTGGAGATATCGCGCCGGCACAGCGTCATGCGTTGCCTGGTCACCCGCAGCAGCTCCCGGTCGGCAACCGCCTGGGCGGCCAGGGTTTCGATTTCGACAGCACGCGCCAGAAGCGGTGCGACGCTGAAGCCGAAAGCCTCGCCGATGGCCCCTGCCCTGTCGCGGCGCGCATAGCGTTTGCCATTCGGGCTGTCCTTGCGCAGGATCAGGCCGGCCTCGACCAGGACGGCAAGATGCCGCCTGAGGGTGGCTGGGGTCATGCCTCGAGCGCGCAACGAAAGCTGCGCATTCGACGGGAAGACGATCAGTCCTTTTTCCTCGGAGATTTCGTCGTCAGGGTAGAAGGTCAGAAGCGCATCGAGCACCGTCAGCGCCCGATCGGTGACGCCAAGCGCCGGCCGCGCTTCGCAGATCGCCCTGAACAGCTTCCATTTACTGCGTTTCATTCCCGGCTCGATGGTCTCGGCCAGTTGCTGGCTTGCCAGCATGCCAAGCGACATCGGCCGCCGCCCAAAGGGCGTCGTCACATATCCACTCTCCATTTGCCTTCACCTTCGTTCAGGCAAAAGAAAACCATCCACCAATTTGGTGCCTAAGACGCTTGACTGTGATTCGGGGAAATGCGATTCTCGATGTGCTTAAGATCTGAGAAGGGCTTCCACGGCGTCGTCGTTGGGGGCCTTTTTCTTTTGCGCGCTACGCTCCTCTGTCCTTGTTGAACTCCTGGAACAGGCCCTTCAGCCTTTCCTGGACGAATTGATCGAAACCGGGCGCGGTCTTGCCGTCGAAGACGAAGGTCGCACCGGATGCTGTCTTCTTGATCATGACAGGCACGCCACTAACCTGGGCTTTGGCCACCGCCGGCTTCGGCGCAGCCGTCTTCTTCGTTGCCAGAACGAGTGCCCGCTGAAACCGCTCGTCGCTCGAAATTTTACGCGCGTCGTCCGCGGACAACTCCGCGATGATCCTTTCGACATCGGCTTTCTCAAGCCGCTCGCCCAATTCCAACCATCGCCGGCGGCCGATATCAGGTGCCGCACCTATGGCGTTGACGAGATCAAGGGGGACCTGTCGTATGACGATCAGCATTCTCGACAGCGCCGCCTTGTCCACGCCGAGAGCCGCCATGATGACATCGCGGCCAAAGCTGCGTTCCTCGAGCCGCGATGCGAAGAGCGCGCGCTCGATGTAGGAGAGATTGGTTCGAGCGCTGTTTTCCTGTCCCTGGCTGACGACCAGCTGACCGTCGGTGAGATCGCGGACGACCGCACGCACCCTGATGCCGATTTCTCGGGTGGCAGCCAGGCGCCGATGGCCGTAGGCGACCTGATAGCGTCCCCTGGTTTCGGGATGCGGGCGGACAAGGATCGGAACCTGCTGCCCATGCTCGCGGATCTGCTCGACAAGTTGCGCGAGTTCGGCCGCATCGATCGCCAATCGGTCGCTGACGAAGGAAGCGTCGATCAGGCCGGGATCGAGTTCGACGATGGTCTGGCCGGTGGCAAGCTGCCGCTCCAGCTCACTCGCCCGCTCCATTTTCTCGGTAATGTTGCCGAGCGTCTTGGTAATGCCGCCGACCGGCGCTGCACTGCGCTCCTGCGGCACGAATCCCGCGATCGGGCGATTGTCGCGCGGTGCGACTGCGTCCATTCTTTCCGGGCTCGGAGCGGAGATTTCGATGAGGTTCTTGCGCGCCATCTATCTATTTCCTCCCCCAGGTCGAGCGAATATGCGCCTCGATCTCGCCATTCACGAGGTTGAGCGACTCCAGAGCCCGATCGTAGGTTCCGCGTGTGAACTGCGACCGCTCGACCTCGTAGAGTGTCTGCTTGGTGACGCCGGCGTCGGCGACCGCCGTCGACTTCACCATGGCGTTGTGGAGCATTCGATTGCCGAAGATCGCCCGCATGAAGCCGGTCATCTGGCTTTGCGGTCCGTCGTTCGGCTCGAACCGCGTCACGAGATAGCGCATCCAGTCATAGCTAGTACGCCCGCCGGCCTTTTCCACGACCGACATCAGCTCACTCGTCATCGTCAGAAACTGCGACATCGACATGACATCCAGCATCTGCGGGTGGACCGTGATCAAGACCGAGGTTGCCGCGCAGAGCGCCGACATCGTCAGGAACCCCAGTTGCGGCGGGCAGTCGATGACCACGACGTCGTAAAGGCTTTCGATCTCCGTCAGGACCTCGCCGATGCGGGCAAAGAACATCGTCTCCGCCGTCCCCGACGCCATCGCCTTCGGCGTCTCGTGCTCGAATTCCATCAGCTCGAGATTGCCCGGAATGAGATGCAGATTGGGCGTGTAGGTGGCACGCACGATGTCGGCGATGGGGCGCGGCTCCTCATATCGGATCGCACCGTAGATCGTTTCGCCCTCTCCGACATCGAATTCCGGCTGATGGCCGAACAAGGCGGACAAGGAGGCTTGCGGATCGAGGTCGACGGCGAGCACGCGGTAGCCCCTGAGCGCCATGAACTGCGCCAGATGGGCCGCGGTGGTGGTCTTGCCCGAGCCGCCCTTGAAATTCATGACGGAGACGATCTGGAGCTTTTCCCCCGGCCTGCGGGCCGGCACATATTTCGGCGTTCCGTTTCGCTCGTCGAGGACCCGGCGAATCCGGTCCATATCGGTTGCACTGTAAAGCCGCCGTCCGTTTGCGAGCGGATCAGGCCCATGGCCGTCGGCGGCCACCTGGCGGAGATAACCTTCGCCGATACCGATGAAGGCCGCAGCTTCCGCCGGCGAAAATGTTCTGATGGTCTTTTGCGAGAGCGGGGGAAAGATTTTTGCCTGATGCTGCTGAAGTTGATAGGATAACTCCTTCGCATCTGTTGCCAGAAGCGACGGGAGATGCTCTTGATCGTCCTGAAGAGCAAGGCTCGGCTGCATGATCTTTTTCCCAAGTAACTGCGCAATTTTGAACGAAAGCGCTTCAGTTGCGCAGTTACTATATGCCTCGATTCGTTACCAATTTACAAATGCTTAACCAAACCGTCCGTTTCAGCGCCATCGCGGCGGCTGGCGACATGAGCCAGATTTCAAGTGATTCACGCATTGCCGATCACTCGAAGTGACTAACCACGGTGGCTTTCCAGCCGACCGGGAGGTCAACCGCGTCGCCATATAAGCCTAATGTATCAATAGCTTGGGCGCTTTCTCTCTATTTCCCATCGTCCTTCAGGTAGTTGTTGCCGTTGATCACCAGAAGGTCGTCGGAACCTTTGTCCGGCTCGAATATGCTCATGCTTTCCGTCTTGCCGCTCGCATCGGTCAGGTCGAGACGGTAGCCGGAAAGCTTGTAGCGTCCGCTTGCGCCCGGCCGGTTGCTTGACGTGGTGACGCCCGATTGCGACCCGCCGATTTCGTTCGTGATCGAGGCGCCGGACCAGCCTGTACGTTCGAAAGTACCGTTTCGACGAAGCGTCATCGTATGGCTGGACGCCACCGATCCCGACGAGGTCGCGGTCATGCCGCTCGAGGCGAAGGTGGATACCCATTCGCCGTCGAGCGTCGCACCCTCATCAAATGGCGGCACGGCGCGGTAGTCTGCGTCGGCAATTTCCAGGTCTTCGCCTTTTTTCGAGAATGGTTTCGTCTCGATCTCGATTGTGCCGTAGGCAGAGGTGACGCTACGCATTTCGATCGACCCGGCGGAGGAGAAAAACCCGCCGCCGGCAAGCTTGTAGAGGCCGCAATCGGTCGGGGTGTCCCTGCAATGTTCGGCAATGCTCCGGCCGCCCTTCGGCAGTTCCGTGCTGAACAGCCCTTTCGGATCGAACGTGGTGATCGTGCTGTCCGAATAGAAATCCATACCACCGAAGACATTCGGCCGGAGACCGGTATCGAGATGGGTGAAAACGCCGTCCAGCCCGCCGTCATCGCTCGCCGGCACGAGATCGAAATCCTTGTCGGAAGGATCAAGCTTCACCGAGCGCACGAGGGTTGCGAAATCGGCCTCGGCGCTACTGCTTCTGTCCCCGTTCACATTCAGCAACACGAGCTGCAGATAGGTCTGCCGCTCGTCGCCGGCGATGCCGACGACGATCTGGTTAATGGTCACGTTCTTCTGATGGACGCAGCAGCGTTCTTCCACGCGGATGTCGTAGCCGTTCACCGTGACCCCATAATGCTTGATCAGGATATCTTCCTTCGCCATGTCGGGAAGCGTCGCGACGAAGGTCTTCATGCCGGCCTGCAGAGAATTGCGCGCCGCCGGGAGCGGCTTGGTGATCTGGATCAGAGCACTGCCGCGCTTGTCATCCTCCGTTTCCGGAAAATCCTTCTGCAGCATGAACAGATTGCCCTTGCCGGCTTTCCTCCAGCCGGAAGCGGCATCGGGCAGGCTCACCGTCAGGTCGCCGATATCGGCGGGTGCCGCCAATGCCTGGGAGCAGGACAGGAGGCAGAAAATGACGAGAACGAAGCCCAAGGCCGATTTGTCCCGGCCGATCCGATCGATATGCGCGTTGCCCATACGCCCTCCCCTCGCGTTTCGACTACCGCCGACGGGATTTGGAGTTGGGCGCGACCATTTCAACCCTGAGCTTCATGAAGGTTTGTTGAATGCTTCGACACACGCCCTATCAGGGAGCTTAGGAAACAGGCGCTATCAATTTCAATGATGGGAAATAGGACCGATAGCGGCCGATATCGCGGGTCAACAGCGGCAGTTGTTCTACGGCTGCGTGAGCGCCGATGAAGAAATCGGGAAGCACGCCGGTGCGCAACCCGCCTGCCTTGCGATATTGCGTGAAGACCTTGCCCGCAAGAAACAGGGCGGCCTTCGGCATCGGCCTCATATCGAGGCCGGCCTCTTCCAGAAAAGTCTCGAGCGCTTCGATCCTGTCGTATCGAACCGCAAGTTCGGCATAGACGACATCATTGATCGGCAGGGAACCTTCGATGCTCGCCGTCTCGAGCTGGGCTATGGACCAACTCGACCATTTCGGGTCACCGGTCACGAGGCCCAGAAGAACTTTGGTGTCGACGAGCGTCACGTTTCGCTACGCGTCAAAGCCATGATAGCGTCGGTGTCGAGGCCCTTGCCGGCATGGCCGCGTAGCTTCTCGAAACGACTGACCGGCCGCTTCCTGTCAGCGCGCGTCAGAACCACACTGCCGTCGGCAGCGCGATGAAAATCGACCTGGCTGCCCGGAACGATGCCAAGCAGATCCCGGACCCGCTTGGGAATGGTCACCTGCCCTTTCGCGGTAACGGTCGTGGCCATATCGGGCGCCTTTGTAATACTCTCCTGTTGGAAAGTATTACCTTCGTTGGAAAATTTCAAACCCGATGCTTACCGCAGAAGCCGGTTGCTAAGCGGCCATCGATTGGTAGAGCCAGTCGGAAAGCGTCTGGCGCGCCACGCGCGCGCCAGCGCCGGGAATCAGTGCGTCGTCGGTCAGTTCGACACCGAAATACGACGTGGATCGATCGGTTATCACCTGCCGTTCGTCTTCGTTCGCGGCGAGATAGACCCGGGCGATTTCATCGATGCCGAATTGCTCCGGGCCGCCGATTTCGACGACATCGCCCGAGGGAGCACCGGCTGTCAGTTCCGCCAGGAATGCTGCGACATCCCCGGCTGCGACCGGTCTCATCAAGGCCGATGGCAATCGAAAGACATTGCCTTCGGCCCCGATGTCGATCAATCCGTTTATGAACTCGTAAAATTGCGTGGAGCGGAGGATCGTATAGGGTCGACCTGAAGCCCGGATGAGATTTTCCTGTACCATTTTCGCGCGAAAATAGTCGCTTTCCACGAGGCGCGGCGTGCCAACGACCGAGAGTGCGAGATAGTGTCTGATGCCGGCTTCCGCCGCAGCTGCGAGCAAGTTCTTCGTCGACGCCTTGAAGAAATCGAACGCCGAACTGTCGCCGAACGATGCGGCATTGGTCACGTCTACAACGACTTCGGTTCCCGCCATCGCCACGTCCAGACCCTTGCCGGTGACCGTGTCGACGCCAAGCGACAATGATGCGGCCGCGACGTCGTGGCCCGATCGGCGCAACTTCTCGCTGAGCCGCGTTCCGATGAGACCGCTTGCTCCCACCACCGTGACTTTCATATCGGCATCCTCTGTTGCATGTCGTCTACAATGCCTCACGCCGATCGACAATGACCGGAAAGCCGGACGCCTTCCATCGTTCTTGAGGTCTGGCGCCCTAGCCGAAGGGCATAGCGGTACCAGCCTGACGTCTAGGATGCGCCATCGGGAAAACAGGACAGTCTTCCGATCCGTCGTCCGCCCGAAAATTCCGGCTACGTTCCCGCGCGATGCATGGGTTTCCATGAGTTGCGGTTGTGGTGCGGCGGGATTACGCTTTGTAACATGAGCTCGCCAGCCCCGAAATCGAGAACGACTGCTGCAGGAAATGCTGATGATCCCCCGGTTTTCTCTGTCCGGCAGGAGCAGTTGATGCTGAGCGTCTGGTCGCACCGTCCCCGTTTCCTACATCTGGGGCTTTTCTTCCTCGCCTATGTACTCGCCTGCGGCTTCGCACAGTCGCTGGCAATCGTGCCGGGAACGGGTATTTCCATCTGGCCTCCGGGCGGGCTTTTCGTCGCGACCCTCATCCTTGCCTCCAGGCGCAGCTGGCCATGGTGGATCCTGGCGGGCTGCCTGGCAGAGATGTTCAGCAATTTCCTGTGGTTCTACAGCCCCGTGCCTGCGGCCTTCCTGATTTATGTCGGCAACGCTCTTGGAGCAATGGTCGCGGCATGGCTGGTGAACCGGACCTTGAAGCACCCAGTTCAGTTGGAAACTCTGCAGGAAGTTCTCACATTTGTCATCCTGGCTGCCGGAATTGCACCGATTGTCAGCGCGACCGTGGGAAGTGCCACGCTTGCCTGGTTCGCGATTCAATCGCAATCCTTCGCGACGGCCTGGCCGCTATGGTGGATCGGAGACGCAACCGGTGTCCTCATCGTTTCGCCGCTGGCCTTGGTCCTCTTTCACAGCTGGCGCAGCAAGACGCAGTTCTCGGCCGCGCAATGGGTGGAAGCCTGCGTCCTGGCGCTGATCTTTCTCGGTGTCGCGGCTCTTTCACTGAGCGGCTACCTTCCTTTCGCCTATATTATCATGCCGCCTCTCCTTTGGGCCGCAGTCCGCTTCGAGTTCAAGGGCGCTGCGGTATCGCTCGCTCTGCTTGCTCTGATCACGGCGGTATTCACGATAACAGGCGCCAGCCAGTTTGCCGGTGATCCCGAATCCCAGAAACACAATCAGATCATGCTGCAGCTGTTTCTGGCCATCTCGGCATTTTCGGCGCTGATTGTCGCCGCCATATCCCGACAGCACCAGCTTGCAGTACTCACATTGCGCCAAAACGTGGAGACGTTGCGCGACCGGGAACGGGAGCTCTCGCAACTCGTGGACATGGTTCCGAGCCATGTCTGGCGTCTGACGCCCGAGGGCGAGCCAACCTTCTTCAATAGGCGGATGGTCGATTTCCTGGGTCTTGACGTGGCGGACTCGGACAGGCCAGGCATGAGCCGGCTGGAGGCGGTCCTGCAGGCCACCGTTCATCCCGATGATACAGCCGGGTTCAGGGACGCCCTTCGCCATTGCCTCGCCACCGGCGAGAGCTTCGTCATGCGGTATCGGCTGCGGCGCGCCGACGGTCTCTTTCGCTGGATGTCGAGCCGCGCCGAGCCGATGCGCGATCAGGCCGGAAACATCGTCCAGTGGTACGGGCTTTGTCACGATATCGACGATCAGATGCGTGCCGAAGAGGCCATTCGGCGGAGCGAAAGACAGCTTCAGCAGATGATCGACGCCGTGCCGGTCCGCATATGGAGCGTGGAACCGACAGGCGGATCGACCTACTTCAACAAACGCTACCAGGATCATTTCCGTGCCGTCATCGCCAATTTCGACGCGCGGGCCGAACCGCGCATCGACGAGTTGCTGCGGCAGCTGATTCATCCCGAGGATGCGCCCGACGTGCAGCGCACGCTACGCAATTGCTTCGAAACCGGCGGCGGCTCCGTCATGCGGTTTCGCTGGCTTGAAAAGGACGGCGTCTACCGCTGGGCCGAATGCAGGGTGGAGCCGCGCCGCGATGACAACGGAACGGTCGTGCAATGGTACGGCGTCTCCCTCGATATCGACGAGGAGGTGCGCGCGCTGGAGGCGTTGCGCGACCGCGAACGCGAGCTCTCGCAGCTCGTGGACATGGTCCCGGTCCAGATCAGGCGCCTGACGCCGGAAGGCGAACCGGTCTTCTTCAACAAGCGCCTGATCGACTTTTTCGGTCTCGATGTCGGCGATATGGACAGGCCCGGCATGAGCCGCCTCTCCTCGGTCATTCACACTCTCGTCCATCCCGATGACGCATCGAGGTTGCTGGAGACGGTTCACCATTCCCTCGCCACCGGCGATTCCTTCTCGATAAAATATCGCATGCGCCGTTTCGACGGAGCCTATCGCTGGGTCGATGGCCGAGCCGAGCCGCTACGCGATCAAAGCGGCGCGATCATGCAATGGTATGTCATATCCGTCGATATCGACGATGAGATGCGCGCGCAGGAAGCGCTACGCGACCGGGAGCGGGAGCTTTCGCAACTCGTGGACATGGTTCCGAGCCTGCTCTGGCGGCTCAATCCGGAAGGCGCTCCAACCTTCTTCAACCAGCGCCTGATCGATTTTCTAGGTCTCGACATTGCCGATATGGAAAAGCCGGGCGTCAGCCGGCTGGCGGCGCTCATCGAGGCCGCCGTCCATCCCGACGATGCAGCCAGCCTCGAGCAAGCGCTCAACCATTCCTTCGCTACGGGGGAGCGCTTCTCCAGCCAGTATCGCCTGCGGCGCGCCGATGGCGTCTATCGCTGGGTGAAAGGCAGCGCGGAGCCGCTGCGGGATCAGAGCGGCCGGATCGTCCAATGGTATGGTCTGTCGCATGACATCGACGATCAACTGCGCGTCGAGGAGGCACTGCGGGAGAGAGAACGATCGCTCTGGCAGCTCGTTGAAACGCTGCCGGCAATGATCGATTGCGCAGCACCTGATGGAGAACCGATCTATCGCAGCCAGCAACTGCGTGACTTCCTCGGCTATAATCTCGAGGAGTTGGACGGAACGGGCAAAACCCGGCTGGACGGCACACTCGATGCCGGTGTTCATCCCGACGATGTGGCAGGGGTCAAAGAAAACTATGCCCATTCATTGTCCACTGGCGAGCCCTATGCGCGTAGGCACCGTCTGCGGCGCCATGATGGTGAATATCGCTGGGTCGAGACGCGTGCGGCACCGATGCGCAATGCCGAAGGCGTCATCGTCCAGTGGAATGTCATCTGCCTTGATATCGACGGTGAGGTTCACGCGGAGGAAGATCTGCGCCGAGCGCGAGAGGGTCTTGCACGGGCGAGCCAAGTGGCGAGCCTGGCCGAGCTTTCAGCCTCCATCGCGCACGAGGTGAACCAGCCGCTTGCGGCCGTCGTGGCCAACTCACACGCCTGCCAGCGCTGGCTCATGGCCGAACCGCCGAATATGGAGCGGGCACAGAGGACGGTCGAGCGCATCATCCGAGATGCCAACTCGGCGGCGGATGTCGTCAGCCGCATTCGCGCTCTGTTCAAGCAATCCGCAGACAGAAGGATCCCATCGACGCTCTCCGGCATCGTCAACGAAGCGCGCAACCTCATGGCCGACGAGGCCTGGCGTCGTCACGTTAGGCTGGAGGTGGAGGTCGACGCCACCCTTCCGCTCATCGCAATCGACCGCATCCAGATCCAGCAGGTTCTGATCAATCTCATCCGCAACGGCATCGAGGCAATGGACGCCACGACAGGCGACAGGGTCATCGAAATCCGCGTGCGCCAGATCGGGAATATCCTCCAGACCGAGATCAGCGATCGCGGCCAGGGCATCGACTTTCCCGAAAAGATGTTCGAGCCGTTCTTTACGACGAAGGAAAACGGCATGGGCATGGGGCTGGCCATCTGCCGCTCGATCGTCGAACTGCACGGCGGACGATTGTGGGCCGAGAAGAACAATCCGTGCGGAGCAACGTTGATCTTCACATTGCCTATTGAAACGAAGGCGGCGCCATGACGGCCGACGACCATATCGTCTTTATCGTCGACGACGATGAACGTATCCGGGAAGCGCTCGGCGAGCTGCTGGACTCGCACGGCATGCACGCCATTACCTTCGAATCGGCCTGCGACTACGTGAGAGCGGACAAGCCGGACGTGCCCGCCTGCCTCGTGCTGGATATCGAGCTGCCTGACATCAACGGTCTCGATCTGCAGAGACAGATCGCAGACAGGGATCATCCGCCGATCGTCTTCATTACGGGACACGGCGACATTCCCTCTTCCGTGCGTGCGATCAAGCATGGCGCGGTGGACTTCCTGACCAAGCCGTTCAGCGATGCGGATCTCATGGCGGCAATCCACGCGGCGATTGCTCAGGATCGGGAAAAGAGAGCCGAGCGCGCCGAGATCGACATGCTCAGACAACACTATCTCGACCTGACGCCGCGCGAGCGCGAGGTGCTGCCGCTGGTCGTCAGCGGCCTTCTCAACAAGCAGGCCGCAGCCGAATTGGGGATCAGCGAAGTGACGCTGCAGATTCACAGAAGAAACGTGATGCACAAAATGGCGGCGGCATCGCTCGCCGATCTGGTGCGGATCGCGGAGAGATTGGAAATACCGATAACCCACTCGCGCCGAGTGGGAGGGAATTGAAACATGAACAAGACAAGACACGTCGTGGCAATTGTCGATGACGATCCAAGGTTGCTTGAATCGATGGGCGACCTTCTGGAATCCGCGGGTTATGTGGCCCGCAGCTTCTCATCGGCGGGCTCGCTGCTCGTCAACGGGCTGTCGGACCTCGACCTGCTCATTACCGATATCGGAATGCCCGGCATCGACGGCTTCGAACTTCGTGACCTGGTGAGGAAATCACGGCCGGAGCTGCCGGTATTCATGATCACGGGCCGCCACGAGATAGCAGATCAGGGACGCGCTCAAGGCGCGAGCGGATTTTTCCGCAAGCCCTTCGATGCCCAGGCCCTGCTGGCGGCCATTGCCAACGCTTTGCATAAATCGACAGATGGAGGGTGACATGAGAGTTGACCAGCCGTTGCTGCGGAGATCGGCGCCGTTATCATTGCAGTGCAGTTATGAAGAGAACCAGCCGCTTGTCATTATCGTCGATGACGACGCATCGGTTCGCGAGGCGCTGTCGGAGCTGATCCTGTCGGCGGGTTTCCAGTCGACCAGTTTTGCTTCGACCCGTGAATTGCTTGACGCCGATATCTTGGATAGCCCCGGCTGCCTGATCCTCGACGTACGCATGCCAGGCGCAAGCGGTCTTCACCTGCAGAGCCATCTGGCCGAAAACGGCATTTCCAAGCCGATCATCTTCCTGACCGGGCATGGCGACATCCCGATGACCGTCCAGGCGATGAAGGCCGGCGCCGTGGATTTTCTCACCAAACCGGTGCGGGACCAGACGCTGCTCGACGCCGTGACTGCCGGCATTGCGATGGACGCCGAACGGCGAGCCGAAGCGGCGGTCACCAAGCGCAATATCAAGCGCCTGGAGACACTGACGCAGCGCGAGCGCGAGGTCCTGCATGAAGTGGCGCGCGGCCGCCTCAACAAGCAGATCGCCTTCGATCTCGGCATCAGCGAGGTGACGGTCAAGCTGCATCGCAGCAATGTCATGCACAAGATGGAGGCGGCCTCCATCGGCGAACTGATCCGGGCCTGGGAAACACTGCCCGCACAAATGCGCCAGGTCGGCCCGCGCTAGTAGGCGAAGGATGCCGGCCTCGAAGATGATCTGCCGCCGCTGTCCATTTGATGCGCGCCGTATCCGATTTGCGCCGGAAAAGACGATGCGGCGCCGATAATGGGTTTCGGCCCCGCACCCATGCGTTATCTCTAAATTAAAGCTCGGGGATATGACCAGATACCCGGCTTTGGTTCCCCAAGGAGATCTCGCTTTGAACAATCAATCGTCAGCCGCGCCTTCCCCTGAAACCAACGTCTTCGACAACGAAGCAAACTTCCTGTCGGCCATGGGGAATGCCAAACGGCTTCACATTCTGCATCTGCTGGCCGAAGGAGAAATGTCCGTGAGCGTCCTGGCCGACGAGGTGGGATTGAGCCAATCTTCGACTTCCCAGCATTTGGCAATTCTTCGAGAGCAGGAACTCGTGCAGACCCGAAGGGCTGCCCAGACGATCTACTATTCACTTCAATCCGCCGCGGCCACGGCGATGCTCAATACGCTTGCCGACATCTTCGGATGGCACCCTCGCCCCCCAGTGGAACGCGTCCAAGCCGTAGGCACCTGACGAGACGACGAAGCGTTGCTCTTGCGGCTCATGATTGGAGCATGATCTTGTAGGCAACTCGGGATCGGCGCCGCGGCAACGAAGAGCAGCGCAATGGCGAAGACGGCGAAAAGGATGACTGCGGCTTGAGCGTAAGCGCCAAGCTGAGGCCGTTCAGGGGCGTCATTCCAGGCCGGGACGCCCGTGGCGCGGGAGCCCCGCGATGCTTCGCCCACATGCCCCCCCGAACGCATCGATCCCTGATGTACGTTTGATGTACGCCTCCTAGACCACGGTGTGATTACGCCTCCATTGCGAATGGAGATAATGAACCACATCAGAAACGGAACAGTCAGGAGGAAGCGGCCATGAGTATGGACGTAACGAACGGCCAGCGCCATGGAGGCGATCATGGACGTATATGAGGCAGTCAAAAGTCGACGGTCGGTGCGCGGATTCAAAGACGAGCCTGTGGAGAGGGACGTGCTTGAGCGTGTGCTGTCCGCCGCAGCTTGGTCGCCGTCAGGATCGAACATCCAGCCGTGGAACACCTACGTGATGACCGGCGCACCGCTGGCAGAGCTCAAAACGTCCGCCGTCGAGCGCGTGGCCCATGGCGACGCCTGGGACAAGCGGCAGTACGAGATGTACCCGGCCGGGCTGAAGCCCCCTTACGGCGAGCGCCGGTCCGCCTTCGGCAAGGAGCGCTACAGCGCGCTCGGCATTGCGCGCGAGGACTGGGAGGCGCGCCAGCGGGCAGCAATCGCCAACTGGAACTGTTTCGGCGCGCCCGCCGCCCTGTTCTGCTACATCGACCGTGACCTGGGCCTACCGCAATGGGCCGACGTCGGCATGTATCTGCAGACCGTCATGCTGCTGCTCCGCGCCGAAGGTCTGCACAGTTGCCCGCAGATGGCGTGGTCGCAGGTTCGCGAGACCGTCGCAGAGGTCCTATCACCCCCGGACGGGCTCATCCTCTTCTGCGGCATGTCGATCGGGTACGAAGATCCCACGGTCAGTTACGCCCGTACGGGCCGCGCCCCGCTCGGCGAGACGGTCACGTTCCTCGGCGATTAGTGACCTGCGAACGAAGGACAAGACACCCCTTCTATGATTCTTGCGTATGATACGTCCCTTATCATGCGAGATATTGGAGAACGCCATGACCACGCATAAAGTAGGCTATCTTATCGGCAGCCTCGCCAAGGGCTCGATCAACCGCAAGCTCGCCAAGGCGTTGGTGCGGCTCGCCCCGCCGGAACTTGAAATGTCGGAGATATCCTTCAAGGACCTGCCGCTCTACAGCTACGACTACGACGCCGACTACCCTCCGGCTGGCAAGGCATTCAAGGCGGCAATCGCGGCCGTCGACGCCGTGCTGTTCGTCACGCCCGAATACAATCGATCCATACCCGGCGGGCTGAAAAACGCCATCGACTGGGCGAGCCGCCCGTATGGCACCAACTCGTTCACACGCAAGCCGTCAGCGGTGATCGGCACGTCGCCGGGCGCGATTGCCACGGCAGTCGCCCAGCAGAATTTGCGCAGTGTGCTCAGTTTCTGCAACTCTCCCCAGATGAATGCCCCGGAAGCCTACATCCAGTTCACACCGGGGCTGATCACCGATGACGGCGAGGTCACCAACGACAAAACCGCCGATTTCCTTCGCACTTACATGCAGGACTTCCATGTCTTCATCGCAAGGGTTCGCTCAGTGCTGCCGAAAGATGCCTAGAACAGGATGATTTTAGGCCGACCGGCCTAAAATTTGAATCCTGTTCTAAATTAAATAGTTAGAGCATGATGTCACCCGAAAACCGCTCACACTTTTCGGCATCATGCTCTAGAAGCGTCGCCCTGCAGGAGCTGGCCGCGCCATCCGGGCGGTCAGCTCCTGTTTTTTAAACGGGCAATGCCCTCAGGCGAAGGCGTAGGAGCCGTCGGGCCGCTTCGGCACGCGTCGCTGCCAATGGATGTAGCCCTCCTCTTCCATCGCCTTCTCGTCCATTTCGACGCCCCAGCCCGGCCGGTCGGGACGCAGTTCCAGATAGCCGTCCTTCGGCAGATAGGGATCGACGACGTAACGGGTTTCTCCCTCCCGCTTCTCGATATCGAGGCCGCCATAGACATAGGCCTGTCCCTTCGGCAGCCGGTATTCGAGGATGCGGAAATTCTGTGCCGCCGCCGAGAAATGAACATTGACCGCCGTCGCAAGCGGGCCCATCGGGTTGTGCGGCGCCACGCCGACGAAGAAGGCTTCGGCGAGTGTGGCGATGCGGCGCATTTCGCTGATGCCGCCGACGACGCAGATGTCGGGCTGGATGAGGTCGGCGCCCTTAACCTGCAGCAGCCGCAGGAACTCGTTTCTGTTATAGAGCGACTCGCCGGTCGCAAGTGTGCAGTTGAGCCCCTGTTTCAGATCGCCCCAGGCCTCGATATTTTCAGGACGTAGCGGCTCCTCGAAAAACAGCGGGTCATAAGGCGCCAGCGCATTGCCGAGCTGGCGAGCGGCGATCGGTTCGAAAATCTTCGCATGGGCATCGAAGGCGATTTCGTATTCGTCATTGACCGTTTCGCGAAGCGAGCGGAAATAATCCGCCGAGGCTTTGACGACATTACCCCAGCGGTTGGAGTGCATGTCGATCCGCCAGGGGCTGAGCTTGAAGGCGGTGAACCCCCATCCCTCCTTCAGGCGATCGAATTCGTCGCGGGCCGCCGGCGCATCCGGCGCGGTATAGACACCGGCATAGACCTTGATGCGGTCGCGCACTTCGCCTCCGAGCAGCTTGTAGACCGGGACATTCACCGCCTTGGCCGCAAGGTCCCACAGGCAGTGATCAAGCGCGGAGATCGCGGCAAGGCCAAGCGCCCCCGGCGGAAAGCGGCTCTGCTGGATCAGCAGATTGACGAGATACTCCACGCGTGTCGGGTCCTGGCCGGAGACAAATCCGTAGAGATAATCGAGCAGCGGCGGCAGCGCCTTGTCGGGGCCGTGATTGTAGCATTCGCCCCAACCCGTCAGCCCGTCATCGGTGTCGAGCGCGACGATCACGCGCGGACGGTCCTTGTCGCGGGTCATGAAAACCCGCATGCGGTCGATCTTCATCTTTCTGTCCTTCTAGCGATTGAAATAGGTGCGGCGCGACTGGCGCGTCTGCACGTAGAGATGCTCGTTGTCGGTTCCGGGATTGTAGGCACCGGCACTTTGCGGCACCGAGACATTGCCGTTGCTGGGGAAGCGCGCCACGAAGGCCTCGTCGATATCGCAGCCAAGTCCCGGGCCATCGGGAACGGCGATCAAGCCGTCGACCTGTTGCGGGTGCGGCACGATCGTCTGGCGGCGGCCGTCCCAGTCGTCGTCGAGCCGCTCAAGGATGAGGGCGTTGGGGATCGCTGCAAGCAGATGCAGAGCCGCATATTCCGCCACCGGCCCGAGCGAACCCGAATGCGGCGCCATCTGGATATGATGGGCTTCGGCCATGGCCGCGATCTTCTTCATCTGGGTGATGCCGCCGGCCCGGCCGGTGTCCGGCTGGATGATGTCGACCAGTTCCTTCTCTATGAGCTCACGCTCGCCGAAGATGGTCGCCGAGCGCTCGCCGGCGGCAAGCGGCACATGTGCTGCGTCGCGGATGCGCCGGTAGCCGTCGATATTCTCCGGCGCAATCGGATCTTCCACCCACATCAATTCATAGGGTTCGAGCGCCCGCACCAGCCGGCAGGCATCCGCAGGCGTCAGCCACGGCGGCCCATGCAGATCGATGGCGATGTCCATGTCGTCACCGACGGCGTCACGCAGCGCAGCAACCTTGCGGACCGGATCGGCGACGCCGCCGCATTTGATCGCCTTTATGCCTCGCGCTTTGATGGCAAGCGCACGCTCGGGCGTATTCGCATGCGAATAGATCGGGATCCGGTCGCGCACCTTGCCGCCGAGCAGCATCCAGACAGGCACGCCGAGCGCCTTGCCCTTGATGTCCCATAGCGCCATGTCGATGCCGGTCATCGCACCGCCTCCGACCGTTCCGAGCATGCCATGGCCCATCATCGCGATATGCATCTTCTGCCATAGCCGTTCGATATGGGCCGGATCTTCGCCAATGAGGAGTGGGGCGAGATCATGGATCGCCGTCTCGACGACGCGCGGCCAGCCTGAGCATTCACCGATGCCGGTGATGCCCTCGTCGGTATCGACCTTCAGAAAGAGCCAGTTTCTGGTGCCGCCGAACTGTTTCGAGACGCCACTACTGGAGCGTTGGTCGGAAGCCCAGTTCGCGGGATCGGGCTGACCGACATGCATGAGAAAAGTGCGGATTCCGGTGATTTTCATCGCTGAAAACTCCCATTCTTCAAAATGTCCGGCGCGACGTAGCGGAAGCGCCGCGATTGATCGCGATCACGCGGATCAGGGCGCGGAATCGCTGATATGAGCGCCTGCGTATAGGCGTGCTCGGGTGTGCGGCAGACCTTCTCCGCGTCGCCGATTTCGACGAGCTGGCCTTTGTACATGACGCCGACACGGTCGCACATGTAGCGGATAACGCCGATGTCATGACTGATGAAGATATAGGCGAGACCGAGTTCGTCCTGCAGGCGCATCAACAGATCAAGCACCTGCGAGCGCACCGAGACGTCGAGCGCCGAGGTCGCCTCATCGGCAACGATGACGCGCGGATTGAGGGTGATGGCGCGGGCAATGCCGATGCGCTGGCGCTGGCCGCCGGAGAATGCGTGCGGGTAGCGTTCGCGTGCCCTCGGGTCCAGGCCAACCTGCTCCATCAGGTGACAAACCCGCTCTTCCAGCGCCCGCCCTTTTGCAACGCCATTGACGAGCAGCGGCTCGCCAATGATCTGTGAGACGGTCATGCGTGGGTTGAGGGAGCCGAAAGGATCCTGAAACACCATCCGCAATTCCCGCCTTGCGGCGGCAAGCGTCTGCCCTTTTGCCGTTGCCAGATCGATGATGTCGCCGTCGGCGCGGCGATAGAGGATTTCGCCGGCAGTCGGATCGATCAGCCGCATGATCGAGCGACCCATCGTCGTCTTGCCGGATCCGCTCTCGCCGACAATGCCGAGCGTCTCGCCCGGCAGAAGCGAAATGGAAACATCGTCCAGCGCTTTCACCTCGCCGAAATCCATCGAGACATTGCGGAGTTCGAGGATCGGTGGCGCCGTCGTGTCGAGCGGCGGGCGCGCCAGCCGGATTTCGGCCTTCGCTTCCAGCTTCAGCACCGAGCCGATCAGCATGCGGGTATAGTCGTCTTTCGGCGCATGAAAGATCTGCTCGACCGGCGCATATTCCTTGGCGACGCCGTTGTGCATGACGAGCACATCGTCGGCGATCTGCGCCACGACACCCATGTCATGCGTAATGAAGAGAACGGCCATGCCCTTGGCCTTCTGCAGCCGGGCGATCAGGTCGAGAATTTCGGCTTGGGTCGTCACGTCGAGGGCCGTGGTCGGCTCGTCGGCGATCAGCAGTTGCGGTTTGCAGGCGAGCGCCATGGCGATCATCGCGCGCTGGCGCATCCCGCCGGAATATTGAAAGGCATATCGGTCCAGCGCTTTTTCCGGTGAGGGAATCTCGACTTGGCTGAGCAGCGATATGGCTTCAGCGCGCGCCTCTGCCTTGCTCATCCGGGTGTGAAGGCGAAGCGCCTCGACGATCTGGTTGCCGACCGTGTGGATCGGCGACAGCGACGACATCGGCTCCTGGAAGATCATGGCGATGTCGCGGCCGCGGATCGCCCGGATCTGACGCCCGCGCGGATTGAGGCTGGTTAGATCGATCGAGCCGCCGTTCTGATCGTTCAATATGATCGTTCCGCCGGATATACGGCCAGGCGCATCGACGATCTGCAGGATCGAACGCGCCGTCACCGATTTGCCAGATCCGCTTTCGCCGACGACACAGAGCGTCTTGCCCGGCTCGATCGAGAAAGACAGATCGCTGACGGCGCGAAAGACGCCGGTGCGCAGAGGGAACTCCACCGTCAGATTTTTCACCTGGAGCAGCGGCCTGCCGGCAATAGGAAGGGTATCGGTCATGCCGGCCTCATTTGTTGTAGGGGTCGGCTGCATCGCGCAGGCCGTCGCCGAGAAGGTTGAGCGCCATCACGGCGACCACGACGGCACAGCCCGGCATGAAGAGCCATGGCGCGGTGGCGATCGAGCGAATGTTCTGGGCCTCGCGCAGAAGCACGCCCCAGGAGATGGTCGGCGGCTGCAGACCGAGCCCCAGGAAGGAAAGAGAGGTTTCGGCAAGGATCATTGCCGGCACCGCAAGCGTGATCGACGCGATGATATGGCTGGCAAAGCTCGGCAGCATGTGGCGAAAGATGATGCGTCTTTCGCGAACGCCGTCGAGCCTGGCGGCGGCGACGAATTCCTCGGTGCGCAAGGACAGGAAGCGGCCGCGAACGACGCGGGCGAGCTGCGCCCAGCCGGTCAGCGACAGGATGATCGTGATCATCATATATTGTAGCGTCGCAGGCCAGTCCTGTGGCAGGGCCGCGGCCATCGCCAGCCAGATCGGGATCGTCGGCAGCGACAGCACGAAATCGATCACCCGCTGCAGGAAGAAATCGATGCGGCCGCCGTAATACCCCGAGATGCCGCCGAGCACGATGCCGAGCATCAACGAGAAGAAGACACCGACGAGGCCGATCGACAACGATATCTGCGAGCCCTGCACAGTTCGGCTGAAGACATCGCGTCCAAGCCTGTCGGCGCCGAAGAGAAGCAGCGGCGTCGTCTTGTCGGGCGAGGCGATCAGATGGATGTTGGTCCTGAATAGGCCGAACACGGAATATTCATAGCCGCGCCCGAAGAACTGGACGTCGACACGTTTTGTCGTGTCTTCCTTGTAGATGGCGGCCAGCGTTTCCGGATCGCGGGTGAGCTTCATCGGATAATAATGCGGGCCGAAGGAGAACCCGTTCTCAGTATCGATCAGATGCAATTTCTGCGGCGGGTGAAAGGTCGCCCGCGCATTTTGCAGGTACGGATCGTTGATGGCGAAAAAGCCGGGAAGCAGGGCGACGATATACATCAGCACAGTGACGACAAGCGCCACCATGGCCAGCCGGTGCCGGCGGAAAGCCCACCAGATGAGTTGCCACTGCGATGCAACGGCGGCGCGATCCGGGGGAATGTTTGTAACGGTGATGTCGGCCACGTGGGGCTCCTATTCCAACCGGATGCGGGGATCGACCAGCGCAAGCAGGATATCGCTGATCAGAGAGCCTATCAGCGTCAGCGCGCAGATCAGCAGGACGAAGGCGCCGGCCAGATACATGTCCTGGGCCATCAGCGCCTGCAGCAGCAAAGGTGCGGCCGTCGGCAGATTGAGGACGATCGCGACAACGACCGAGCCGGAAATGAGGTTGGGCAGCAGCCAGGCAATCGTCGAGATGAACGGATTGAGCGCGATCATCAGAGGATATTTCATCAGCAGCCGGAACTCAGAGAGACCCTTTGCCCGGGCCGTTGTGACGTAAGGCTTCGGCAACTCATCGAGCATGTTGGCGCGCATGACGCGGATGAGGCTCGCCGTCGAGGAGACGGCAAGGATGATGACCGGAAGCCAGAGATGCGAGAAGAGGTCGACCATTTTGGCGAAGCTCCAGGACGCGTTCTCGTATTCCGGCGAAAAGAGCCCGCCGACATCCTGCCCGAATTCGACCGCCGCGACATACATCAGCACCAGCGCCAGCAAGAAGGACGGAACGGCCAGGCCGAAGAAAGTGAAGGCGGTGAAGAAATAGTCGCCGATCGAATATTTGCGCACGGCGGAATAGACGCCGATCGGCAGCGCGATCGCCCAGGTGGCGATCAATGTCGACAGGGCCAGAACCAGCGTCAGCGCCATGCGCTCCCAGATCAGGTCCGAGACCGGCTGCTGCCATTCGAAGGAGATGCCGAAATCGCCGCGCGTGAGAATGCCCCACATCCATTTGAAATATTGGACGAGCATCGGGTCGCCGAGGCCGAAGCGCTCGCGCAATTGCGCCGCCGTGTTCTGATCGACGATCTCGTTGGAGGCTGCCAGCGTCGCAATATAGGTCGTGACATAATCGCCCGGCGGCAGCTGGATCAGCACGAAAGCCAGGAAGCTGACGGCAAACAGCGATGGGATCATCCATAGGAAGCGTTTGGCGATAAAGACCAGCATGAGGCGCCTCTTGCATTGAACGCCGCCTTCCGGGCCTTGTCGGCCGTCAGGGCCGGCAAGGCATCTCGGAGGGCGAACTGAAAGAAAGCGCCGTACCTGATGGTACGGCGCTTATGACGAAAATCAGCTCGTGAAGGTGAATTGCTGCGGCATTGCAGGGCCGGGATTGGGCCAGGACCAGCTATCCGGCTCCTTCTCGGGAACATTGCGCAGATTGTTGCGGATGATGCCGAAACCGCCGACGGCAAGGCAAAGGCCGACGGTCTCGAACTCCTCGGCCGCGATGTCGAAGATCTGCTTCATGATCGCGCCGCGCTTGTCGAGATCGGCCGTCGAACGCGCTTCGTCGAAGAGCTTCATGCGCTTCTTCTGGCTTTCCGGCGGTTCTTCGCCGCGTGCACCGTTGGAGGTGTACCAAAGCGTCCACGGAATGGCGTAACGCGAACCCTGCGGATGGAAGGCGAAGAAATCGCGCGGATCGAGCATTGGATCGAGACCGCCAGGACCTGGCCACACCGCCGCGTCATGGGCGTTGTCGTCGCCGCGGGTGTAATAGAGCGCCCGCTCGATCGTGTTGACCTTCATGTCGACACCGATCTGAGCCCAATGCGCCTTGACCAGTTCCAGGGCATCGACGAGGTCGGGATAAAGCGTCGGAATGACGTCGATCGAGAAGAACACCTTCTGGCCGTCAGGCCGGAGGCGGAAACCGTCGCTGCCTTTCTTATAGCCGGCCTCATCGAGCATCGCGCCTGCCTTGTCGGCGTCGAATTCGGTGAATTGGCGCGCGTATTTCTCGTTATACCAGGGATGGGTCGGACGCGGCCCGGCCTGATAGGGCTCACTCTGTCCGAAATAGACGATGTCGATGAGCTCCTGGCGATTGATGCCGATCGACAGCGCTTGCCGGAACGCCTTGTCGGCAAACATCTTGCGCATGGCAGGATCTTTGTGGGTGATGTTGAAATAGATCTGGCACTGTTGCGAGGCCGAAGGCACGAGCGTCAGCAGCCGATAATCGCCCTTTTCCATATTCTTGGACAGCGTCGGCTTGTTGGCGAGAACGCTGATGTGACGTTCCTGGATGTCGATCTTTCCAGAGATGACGTTCAGCATCAGCGATTCGACGTCCTGCGAGATGCCGAAGTTGATCTCATCGATGTAGGGGAGCTGGTTGCCCTCGGTATCGACCTGCCAGAAATAAGGATTGCGGGTCATGACGACGCGCGTCGCGCCGCCGGCATAGGGCTCTTTGACCACCCATGGATCGAGCGTCGGCTTGTCGACATTGCCCCATCGCGACGGGATCTCGATGTCGCCGCAACGGCTGCGGAAGAGCTCCGTCCAGCTGGTGACGCCGGCCTTCTTTGCATCGGCCTCGATATTGGGATTATATTTCGGCAGGAACTGGCTGCAGTAATGCTTCGGGAACAGCGTCGGATGCTGGCCAAGCGGTGTGGCGAGGTTTTCCAGGTAAAGCGCGTTGGCCGCAGCAAAGGTGAACTTCACCGTATAGTCGTCAATCTTCTCGACGGTGACCGGCTTGCCGGCGACGGCAAGCTGCGCCGGTGTCGAGCTGTAGAGCTCGGTGTTCTTGACGCAGTCTTCGATCGCGAAAACGACGTCATCGGCCGTAAAGGGATGACCGTCGGACCAGTGCACGCCTTCGATCAGATGGAACGTGAATTGTGTTGCGTCGTCGCTGACTTCCCAGCGCTCGGCAAGGTTCGGCTGCACGGCGGTAAAATCGAGGTTCCAGCGCACAAGGCTCTGGTTGCCGACCATACGCAGGATGCCGTTATGGTCGGATGAACCGCGAAGGCCGCGGCGCAGCGAACCGCCATAGGTGCCGACCTTCTCGAACGGCGTCACGACCATCGGCTTTTTCGGCAGGCGCTCAGCCAGCGGCGGCAGCTTTCCATCCTTGGCGAGCTGCGCAAGGGCCGGCGCTTCGCCGCCTGCGGCAGACACGCGACCGGCGATAGACAGCGCCGCGACACCAGCCATGCCACCAAGCACGGCGCGGCGGGTGACGCCACGCGACAGTATTTCTTTGGCCATCGAATTCCTCCCTTTTGTGCCGGCGCAGCCTTTGCGCCGGCTGATGCGACGGGCTCCCGACCCGACGCTGACGCCCTCCTCGGCGCTACGATCGAAACCATAGACACGTTCTCAAATGATTACAAGAGTTGACAGATAATTACAAATTTTGTAGCCATGCTGCATTGAAATGCGACGTTGTGCCGCTGAAATACGGCCAGCAGGACGAAAAACGTTGGATCTGTCAGATGCTGTCGCCGCCCTGAACATCATGGCCGGCGACAGCCAAGGTGTGGCCGCTGACCCGGCGCACGCGGCCTTGAGAGAAAAGGACCATGATGACACTCGCCGTCGATGCCGTTTCGAACAGGGGCGCAACGCGCTTCAGCGACATCATCTACGAGAAGATCGTGGGGATGATCGCCGACGGCAACTTTCCGGTGAACGAACGGCTGCCGCCGGAGACGAAGCTCGCCGCTGATTTCGGCGCATCGAGACCCGTCGTGCGCGAAGCGCTCGAACGCTTGAGAGCCGATGGCTTGGTCGTTTCGCGCAAGGGTTCCGGTTCCTATGTCAGACAAAGGCCGGATTCGTCGATGCTGAAAATGGTGCCGGTCGGCTCCTTGGCCGATGTCCAGCGGTTCTTCGAATTCCGCGCCGGTCTCGAAGCCGAGGCGGCGGAGCTTGCAGCGCGAAACTGGCAACCGGTCGACAGGGAGCGGATAACGGCAGCGCTTCTGTCGATCGAGCAATGTTTGCGCAACGGGGAGCTTGGCGCCGAGGAGGACCAGGCTCTGCATGATGCAATTGCCATGGCGACCGGGAACCAGTTCCACATCACCCTGCGCGAGTGGTTCAAGCCGCATTTCGCCATCGGGCATTCCGTTACGCGAAGCTTGAGCTTGAAGCGAACGCCGGAACAGATCCGCAGCGTCCAGGATGAGCATGCGGTGATCGTTGAGGCGATCTTCGCGCACCGGGAAACCGAAGCGCATGATGCGATGAAAAAACACATATTGAATGCTCGTGCCCGCATGTTCCAGGGCGTTTGAGCGATATGGGAGGAGAGACGATGAAACGGGTCGCTATGACGGGTGCTGCCGGACGTGTAGGGACGCTACTGCGCCCGCTTCTTCGGTCGCATGTCGAGCACCTCAGCCTGATCGATCTCCAGGAACCTGACGGGCTTGGCGAAAACGAGAATTTCGTCAAGGCCGACCTTACAAAGCTCGACGAGGCGACGGCTGCGCTGAAGGATATCGATGGCGTCGTCCATCTGGCGGGTATCGCAAGCGGCACGGACATGAATGCCATTCTGCACGCGAACGTGCTTGGAACATACAATCTCTACGAAGCCGCGCGGATCAACAAGGTCCAGCGGGTCGTCTATGCATCGAGCAATCATGCCACGGGCTTTTATCCGCGCGGCCAGCTGGTGTCGCCGCTCGACCCGATGCGCCCCGACAGCCCATACGGACTTTCCAAATGCTGGGGCGAACTTGTGGCGGGGCTCTACTACGACACGTCGGGCATTCGCTCTCTTTCCATCCGCATCGGCAATGCGGGCACCTATCCCAACAGCGAACGATCGGTTGCGATCTGGATCAGCGCGCGAGACCTGGCGCAATTGGTCAGGATCGGCCTTTCGCACCCGTTGATCGCAGCAACAGTGGTCTACGGCGTTTCTGACACCGAGGAGATGTGGTGGGAGAACGATCTGGCGGCACGATTGGGCTACCAGCCACAGGACCGGCCGCGTGATCACGCCCGCATCGAAGAGGGATCCGAGGGGCCGGTCGCGCTGGCGTTCCAGGGTGGCGGGTTCTGTGAGATCAATCACGACGGTACCATCCGCATGCGCGATGCCGAGGGCCTGGCCAAGAGCCTGGAGACGGTCGAATGACTGCGCCTCGGATCATCCGCCCGGACGTCCGTCCGGTGTTCCAGCAGCCGCTGACGGTCGGTGAATCACCGGTATGGGACGAAGAGACCGGCACTTTGTGGTTCGTCGATATTCTGGCGCCGGCACTCGTCCAGCTCTCGGCTTCTGGAAAGATCGACCGCTTCGACATGCCGGCTGCAATCGGCGCCCTCGGGCTTTGCCGCGATCACAGGATCGTCGTGGCGCTTCAGACGGGCGTCCATCTTTTCGATCCCGTCTCAGGAGATTTGGAATTTCTGTGCGATCCGGTCGGACGCGACATCAACTGCCGCCTCAACGATGGAAAGGTCGGTCCCGACAGGCACTTCTGGATCGGCTCGATCAGTGAATCCAAGCCGCAGATCGATGAGGCCGCACTTTTCCGCGTGAGCGCCGACGGCAGCACGCGGACCGTGGCCACGAACCTGACGAGCTCCAACGGCCTTGCCTGGTCGCCGGATGGCCGGCGGATGTATCATTCCGACAGCCGGCAATGCTTCCTGCAGGCATTCGACTTCGATCCTGATACGGGCGACCTCGGCGATGGGCGCCGGCTCCGCAGCTTCACTGAAGACGAGGGTCGGCCGGACGGAGCGACAACCGATCGTGACGGGTTCTACTGGAGTGCCGGCGTTTCCGCCGGTCGCCTCAACCGAATATCGCCCGAAGGCGAAGTCGTCGAAATCTACATTCTGCCGGTCCCCGCACCGACGATGCCGTGTTTCGGAGGGCCGGATCTACGCACCCTCTTCGTCACGAGCCTGTCGACGGATCGCAGCGGGCGTTTCGAGACGGGGACGGTGATCGCCTTCGACGTGGATGCAGAGGGCCTGCCGCCCTTCCGCTTCGGGGAGCATCCCGTCGGATGACAACGTGCCGATCACCCTCCGGGTGACGGCGGATTGATGGAAAGATAACGGGGGAGAAAGATGAGCATCGCAACCATGCGCAAGGCGCTTACAGGCGTATCGGGTGTTCCGGTCACCGCCTATGACAGCCAGGGTGAAGTCGAACCCCGGATCACGGCGAAGGTCTATGAGCGGGTGGCGGCAGCGGGTATTCACAACATCGTCGCTGCCGGCAATACCGGGGAATTCTATGCTCTGACGCCGCAGGAGATTAGGATCGTCCACGAGGCGGCGGTTTCAGGCGTTAACGGCAAGGCGCCGGTGACGGCGGCGATCGGCCGGTCGCTGCGCGAGGCGATCGGGATGGCGAAAGATGCGGCGGCGATCGGCGCGTCCGCCGTCATGTCGCATCAACCCGTCGATCCCTTCGCAGCACCTGCAGCCCAGATCGACTATTTCTGCAATCTTGCGGATGCTTCCGCCCTGCCGCTCATCGCCTATGTCAGGGCGGACGGCTTCGCCGTCGCTGATATCGTCCGCCTCGCAAATCACGGCAATATTGCCGGCATCAAATTCGCCACGACCGATCTGATGTTGTTGTCGAGGGCGATCCCGGCGGCGAGCCCCGGCGGCGCGCTGTTCGTCTGCGGCCTGGCGGAGAGCTGGGCGCCGACATTTACGGCAGCGGGTGCGCGCGGCTTCACATCCGGCCTCGTCAATGTCGCGCCGAAGCTCTCGCTTGGGGTCCACGCTGCGCTTGAAAAAGGCGATTTTGCCGCCGCCAGGGCGATCGTCAACAAGCTCGAGCCATTCGAGCGGATGCGAACCAAATTCCGCAATGGTGCGAACGTGACCGTCGTCAAGGAAGCCGTCACCTATTCCGGTCTCGACGTCGGTCCCGTGCGTGTGCCGGGATTGCCGCAGCTCGACCAGCATGACCGCGAGGAGCTTCATCGGCTGCTTCAAGGCTGGGAGGCCGAAGGCGACATTCAAACTCATTCAGACCAGCCGGCCGTAAAGGCGGCCGGCTGATTTCGACACTATCCACAAACAACAGGATTGGGAGGTCTTGAGATGCTGAGACAAGTACTGACAACGATCGCAATTGCCGGCGCCCTGACGACGGCGCAGCCCAGCTTCGCGGCGTCGCCGCCCAACATGCTGGTGATCGGCACCAATCTCACCGGCATAAGGACGCTCGATCCGGCCCAGAACAATGCCCGCACGGTTTCGGAGCTGATCTCGAATCTCTACGACAACCTCGTGCAGTTGTCGCCGGACGATCTTAAAACGCTGAAGCCAATGCTCGCGACGCAATGGAGCGTCTCGGCGGATGGCATGATCATCACGCTGACATTACGCGACGACGCGGTCTTCCAGAGCGGCAACAAGGTGACCGCCGAAGATGCTGCCTGGTCGATCCAGCGCGTCATCAAGATGGGCCAGGTCGGCTCCACGGACATCGCGCTCTGGGGCTTCACACCTGAAAACGTCGAAAAGCTCGTTCGCGCAAAAGACGAACACACGCTCGAGATCGAGCTGCCGCAAGCGGTCAATACCGATCTGGTGCTCTATTCGCTGGCGGGCTCGTCGATCGGCATCGTCGACAAGAAGACGGTGCTGTCGCACGAGGCAAACGGCGATTTCGGCGGCGCCTGGCTTTCCGCCAATTCCGCCGGCAGCGGCCCATTCAGCCTGGCGCAGTGGCGGCCGAACGATGTCGCGATCTTCAATGCGCAGCCGAAATATTGGGACGGCAAGCCGGCCATGGCGCGCGTTGTCGCTCGTCACATCCCTGAATCCGGCAATCTCCGGCTGCAGCTCGAAGCCGGCGACGTCGATGTCGGCCAGTATGTTGCAAGCGGCGACCTCGATGCGCTCGCCACCAAGAAGGACATGGTCATCGAGAATGTCCCGGGTCTCGGCTTCTACTATATCGCCCTCAATCAGAAAGACCCGGATCTGCAGAAGCCAAAGGTTCGCGAGGCCTTCCAGCATGCATTCGACTGGAAAGCGATCTCCGGCAATATCATGCGCCATACGGGCTTTCCCTGGCAGTCGATGATCCCGCGCGGCATGATCGGCGCTCCCGATGAGGCGGCGGTCCGCTACGATTACGATCCCGCCAAGGCCAAGCAGCTGCTGGCGGAAGCCGGATATCCCAATGGCTTGAAGAAGGTGCTCAATCCGTCGGGAGCCCCGACCCTGCCCTTCGCCGAAGCGCTGCAGGCGAGTGCGCGCGCCGCCGGCCTCGATCTCGAGCTCGTGCCCGGCGAGTTCACGCCCGCCTTCCGCGAACGCAAATTCGAAGTGCTGCTCGGCAATTCCGGCGCCCGCTTGCCCGATCCCTTCGCCGTGGCCACGCAATATGCCTTCAACCCCGACAATAGCGACGAGGCCCGCCTCGGCAGCTATTACCTCTGGCGCACGGGCATGAAGGTGGACGAGCTCAACACGCTCATCGACCAATCGATGAAGGAGCGCGACACGGAAAAACGCACCGACATCTTCAAGAAGATGGACGGCATCTATGCCGGCATGGCTTCGCCGCTGGTCATCTTCTTCCAGCGAACCGACCCCTATGTCATGCGCGCCAACGTCAAGGGCTATCACGGGCATACGACATGGTCGACGCGCTGGCATGACGTGACCAAGGAGTAGAACGCCGTGGCGAGCGCCGATATGACATCGAAGGGGGGGAGCAGCCTGCCCTCCCCGGCGGGCGGGTTCGCCGAGGCGGCCCCTCACCCGGCACTGAGCCTGCTGCGGCGCCTGGCGGGACGTGTCGTGGCAGTCGTGACGACGCTGCTCGGCCTGCTCTTCCTGACCTTCTCGATGGGCCGCCTGCTGCCCGCCGACCCGGTGCTCGCCATCACCGGGGCGGAAGTCAGCAAGGAGGTTTACGATCGCGTCTATAACGAGCTGGGTCTTGGGCAGCCGATCTGGATGCAGTTCCTCTCCTACGTCGGCAAGATCGCCACAGGCGATCTCGGCATGTCGGCGACGACGGGCCAGCCGATCCTCACCGATCTCCTGACGATCTTTCCCGCGACGATCGAACTTGCGATAATCGCCATGATCATCGGGGCGATCGTCGGCATTCCCTTAGGGATCACCGCTGCGGTCAGGCGCGGAACCATTATCGACCACATCGCGCGGATCGTCGCCCTTGCCGGCCACTCCATCCCGATCTTCTGGACCGGACTGATGGCGCTCTTCGTCTTTTATGCGAAGCTGAAGCTCGTCGGCGCCTCAGGCCGGATCGATGTCTTCTACGAGGGCCTCGTCACGCCGATGACGGGCTTTCTCCTGATCGACGCGGCGATTCAGGGCCAATGGGACGTGTTTTACAACGCCCTTGGCCACATCATCCTGCCGGCGGCAATCCTCGGCTACTATTCCGTCGCCTATATCAGCCGCATGTCGCGGAGCTTCATGCTGGAGCAACTGAGCCAGGAATACATCATCACCGCGCGGGCCAAGGGGCTCGGCACCCGCAAGGTGGTCTGGCGCCATGCCTTCAAGAACATCCGCGTGCAGCTTCTGACCATCATGGCGCTGACCTTCGGCGGGCTGCTCGAAGGCGCGGTGCTTATCGAGACCGTCTTCGGGTGGCCGGGGCTCGGCCAGTACCTGACCCGGGGGCTGCAGATGAACGACATGAACGTGGTCATGGGTTCGGTGCTGACGATCGGCGCCGTCTTCCTGACGATCAACATCCTGTCGGACTTCCTTTATCGCATTCTTGATCCGAGGACACGGTGAGCCATGACGATCTCCTCTGAGCACGCAGACAGCGTCAACACCGGCGGCCTTCGCAACTGGCTGCTCGCACCGGAGCCCCGAGGCTGGTTCCAGTCATCGGCGCAGCAAATTCATCAGGGCTGGCGGAAATTCAGCCTGCATCCGCTTGGTCTGGCGGGACTGGCCATCATCCTGCTGCTGATCGTGGTGGCGCTGGCCGCACCCGTGCTGACGAGCTATGATCCGATCGTTCAGGACATGGCCGGGCGGCTTGCCGCGCCATCGGCGAGCCATTGGCTCGGCACCGACAATTTCGGCCGCGACGTCTTTTCACGGGTGATCTATGGTGCCCGCACGACGCTCTACATTATCATGCTCGTCACGGTCATTGTCGCCCCGCTCGGCCTGCTGATCGGCACCGTCTCGGGTTATTTCGGCGGCATCGTCGATGAAATCCTGATGCGCGTCACCGATATTTTTCTCTCCTTCCCCGGCCTCGTGCTGGCGCTGGGTTTTGCCGCAGCGCTCGGTCCAGGCATCACCAATGCGATCATCGCGATTTCACTGACGGCCTGGCCGCCGATCGCGCGCCTTGCGCGCGCAGAGACGCTCAGCCTCCGCAAGGCGGATTACATCGCCGCCGTACGCCTGCAGGGCGCGACATCACTCGCGATTATCACTCGCCACATCCTGCCGATGTGCATTCCCTCGGTGATCGTCCGCGTCACCCTCAACATGGCCGGCATCATCATCACTGCCGCCGGTCTCGGCTTCCTCGGCCTCGGCGCTCAGCCGCCATGGCCGGAATGGGGATCGATGGCCGCCAGCGGACGTGAATTCATGCTCGACAGCCCCTGGGTCATCGCAGCACCCGGCATTGCCATTGCGCTCGTCAGCCTCGCCTTCAACCTCGTCGGCGATGCGCTTCGCGATGTTCTCGATCCTCGAGGTTCAGAATGACAGAGCCCTTGATCGATATTCAAAATCTCGAAATCGCCTTTGGCGGCGGACAGGTGCGGGCCGTGCGCGGCGTGAGCTTTTCCCTTGGACAGGAAAAGCTCGGGATCGTCGGCGAATCCGGGTCGGGAAAGTCGACCGTTGGCCGCGCGATCATGAAGCTGCTGCCACCGACGGCCATCGTCAATGCCGGGCGGATGCGCTTTCGCGACGTCGATCTGCTCAAGGCGAACGAAAAAACGATGATGACGATAAGGGGCCGGCGGATCGGCCTGATCCTGCAGGATCCGAAATATTCGCTCAATCCCGTCATGCGAATCGGCGAACAGATCGCCGAGACCTACCGCTTCCATCATCCGAGGACGAGCAGGGCAAAGACCTGGAAGCAGGCGCTCGATATGCTGGAGGCCGTCCAGATCCGCGATCCGGAGCGTGTGGCCCGCCTTTATCCGCACGAAATCTCGGGCGGGATGGGCCAGCGGGCGATGATCGCCATGATGCTGATTGCCGAACCCGAAGTGCTGATCGCAGACGAACCGACGTCAGCGCTCGATGTGACGGTGAGGCTCGAGATCCTGGCCCTGCTCGACGAGCTCGTCCTGCGCCGCAATCTCGGGCTGATCTTCATCAGTCATGATCTCAATCTCATCCGGAATTTCTGCGATCGCGTCCTCATCATGTATGCGGGGCGGGTCGTGGAAGTGCTCGAGGCGCGCGATCTCGACAAGGCCCGACATCCCTATACGCAAGGGTTGCTGGCATCCTTGCCGACGATCGAAGATCCGCCTTCCCGTCTGCCGATCCTGAAACGTGATCCGGCCTGGCTTGAAGAATTCGCATTGGAGCCGCCGCGGTGATTAAAATCGACAATCTTACGGTCCGTTTCGGGCCCGGGCAGCGGCCTGTCGTCCGAGACGTGAGCTTCGCCATCGAAAAAGGAACTGCTTTCGGCCTGGTTGGCGAGTCCGGCTGCGGGAAGTCTACTGTCCTGAGGGCGCTTTCCGGCCTCAACGCCAACTATGACGGCCGGATCGAGCTCCACGGCGAGCCGTTAAGTCAACAGCGCAGCCGACCTTTCTTCCGCCGGGTGCAGATGGTGTTCCAGGACCCCTACGGATCACTTCACCCCCGCAAGACCATTCGCTCGCAGCTGAAGGAACCGTTGCGCAACCAGGGGCTGGATACGAACTCTGTCGACATGAACGCGGTCCTCAGATCGGTCGGCCTCGACCCGGCGCTGAGCTACAGATTTCCGCACCAGCTGTCTGGGGGCCAGCGGCAGCGCGTGGCGATCGCCCGCGCGCTGATGCTGGATCCGGACGTTCTGCTTCTCGACGAACCGACATCGGCGCTCGATGTGTCCGTTCAGGCCGAAATCCTCAATCTCCTCCAGGATCTGCGCACCAATCGCGGTCTGACCTATCTGCTCGTCAGCCATGATCTCGCCGTCGTCTCGCATATGTGCAGCCGCGTCGCCATCATGGAAGCGGGCGAGATCGTCGAACAGGTCGATGTCGGCGCACTCCGAAGAGGTGCGGTCGAACACCCCTACTCGCAACGCCTACTGCGCGCGAGCCGGATGTACGGAAGGGCGTAGCTGTTGTTCGGCACGCCCTGCCTGCTTTTTGACGCCACAAGCTACCGACCGCAATGAGCTTCGATAGCAGAAGTGATCTCCTGCCAATCCTGGAGATGAATTTCGTGGCCACCGCCCTCGAGCCGAATGAGCTTCGCTCCCTTGACGGTTCGTGTCAGCAATTCACCGTGCTCAAAGGGGTAAATCGGATCAGCGGTTCCGTGTATGACAAGGAGGGGCGCGGCAAGTTCACCCAACTTGCCCCTTAAGGCCTGGCCGCCCTTCAGCATGAAATGATTGGTAGCACTGACGAAGTTTTTGGCCCGTTTGACGTCGCGTTCAACAAAGGCGCGCGCCTGCCGTTCGTCGTAAGGGTGCACCGAACCGGCGATCATCTGGGTATCCTTGAGGAGGAATTCGATCACTTGGGCATTGTCTGTCCAATCGACGTGCTCACCCGTCGCTGCGTGCTCCATGTAGGCGTCTGTGGTGTGGGGTAGAGCACTGGTATCAACGCCCACCGGCGTGGTGGAGATCAGCGTTAGTGTCTTGACGCGCTTCGGATTTGACAGTGCGGCGATCTGGGCGATCGTGCCACCCAACGACATTCCAATCAGATTGGCGCGGTCGATGCCGTAGCCATCAAGTACCCTTATGGCGTCCTCGGCCATGTCGTCCATTGCATAGGGCGGCTCCCCCGGCGGGTAGATCGTCGAGCGGCCGGTGTCTCGATTATCGTAGCGGATGACATAGAACTCGTGATCAGCAAGCTTTTGGCAGAATCCGTCCGGCCACCACAACATTGAAGCCATGGCGCCCATGATGAGCAGGATCGGCTCATGCGCCGGATTGCCGAAAGCCTGAGTGGCAATCTCGACGTCGTCAAACTTGATCATACGTTCAGTCACTTGGCGGCATCCTTTATTGGCTTGGGTGAAGCGGCGAAAGTCGCAGGCCTTCGTATCCGCAGGCTTCCACGCGAACGCCACTCGACGTCCGCATATTCCCCACCCTGTGGCTAAGGCGGGTGGTGTCGCATCGGGCATTTTGAGTATGACGGGCCTAAAATCCACTTTGGCAGCATCAGGTGATCCAGTCGGATCCAGGTCAAGGTTCCGGGAGGCTACATCGCCGGCACTTGGGATCTCCGCATCGCTACTCTGCACCGTCGGGATGACTATGTTTTCATCTCTGCTAATCTCGAACTTCAGGTTTCGGAGCATCTTGTGTCGACATCCCTCAGAAGGTCTCGGTTTTCAGGCCGTGCAGTAGAACTCGATTCGATGGAGTCCGCTTTCCGAGATGTGTCCGGCGGGCGGCAACGTTCCTTTCTTGTCGGGGCAGAAGCAGGCGGCGGCAAAACGCGGCTGGTTGAAGAGTTTGCCAACCGACTGTCCGGCCGCGCCCTGATTTTGAAAGGCGGGTGCATTGAGCAGCGGGAATCGGCATTGCCCTACGCGCCGGTAACGGCTGTTCTGCATGAACTTGTTCAGCTGCGCGGCGCGCCGGCAGTCAAATCCTTTGTCGGCGCCGAGGGTGCGCGAGAACTGGCCTGGCTTCTTCCCGAACTCGGCGAGAGCTCCGAAAGATTTGATGCGGGCATCGCAAGAGCGCGGCTGTTCGAGGTGCTGCGAAAGCTGTTAGAGGAGCTGGCACGGGAGACACCGCTCGTGGTGGTCTTCGAGGACATTCACTGGGCCGACCAGGCAACTTGCGATCTGCTTCGTTTCCTCGCGACACGGCTGAAGAAAATTCGGCTGATGCTGATCGTCACCTATCGACCCGAGGAGTCCAGCGCCACCAACGCCCTGCGGACGACCATCGCGGACCTCTCACTTTCCGAGGGTGCCGAGGTGTTGACGCTTCCCCGCCTTCAGCGCGCGGAGGTCGCCGTGCAGCTCGAGGGGCTGCTGGGACGCCCCCCAACACCTGCGCTGATCAACGAGGTCCATGCGCGGTGCTGCGGAATCCCGCTTTTCACGGAGGCACTCATCGATGCGAGCGGAGGCTTGCGCAGAGATTTTCCTGGTTCGCTCAACGACTACCTGCTGAGAGCCGTCAGGGACATGCCGGCGTCGACGGCCGAGCTTTTGAAGGTGATGGCGCTCGGCGGCCCGCATATCACTCATGCGCTTCTTCGCAGCGTCGCGAACAAGGCCGATCTTGAATTAGCGGAATGGCTGCGTCCAGCGATTTTGGCTGGGATCCTGGTGCCTGATCATGATGGATATGCGTTCCGCCACGCACTGATCCACGAAGCGGTGCGGCGTGACCTGATCGCCGGCGAAAAGGTGGCCATCCATCGCGCCTATGCGGACGTGCTCGAACGCGGACCGGTTCCAAGCTACCGGGTTTGGCATTCCGTAGCGCTCGCGCGCCACTGGTACGGCGCCGGCCAAGCCGAGAATTGCCTGCGATGGGCCTGGCAATCCGCCACTGAGGCCGCGGCTACTTTCGCCTATGCAGACCAGATGGAAATGCTGAAGCTCGTGCTGGCAGTATGGCCCGAGGTCGATGATGCGATTGTAGTGATCGGCGCGGATCACTGCAAGGTGTTGGAACTCGCTGCCGATGCGGCCTGCTGGGCAGCGGAGGCGGAACAGGGGTTGGCTTTTGTCGAACGCGCACTCGCCGAAGTGGATGTCGGTCGCGACAAGGAGCAACTGGCAGCACTTCTTCTGCAGCGCGCGGTGATGCGTCAACACGCGCTTATCCCAGGCGAGATCGCCGACCTGGAGCGCGCGCTCGATCATGCGCCCGATTCCACAAGGCTGCGCGCGGACGGACTGGGACAGTTTTCCCGCGCACTGATATTAAGGGGAGAGTTTGATCGCGCCAGCCGCTTGGGCGACGAACTGAAGGACCTGTCTGAAAGGCTCGATGACGAGGAGTACCGGATAGAGGCACTGATCGTCGCCGAGTCTTTGGAGATGGCATCGGGCAGTTACCACATCGATAGCCTCTGGAGCGTCATTGACCGCGCCAGGCAGGCCTCCATCGGACGAGTCGAGGTGCTGGCGGGCGCCGCATTGCTTCGAGCCCTGCTTGAGACCGGAAAATATCCTCAGGTCGCCGAAATCGGACCGGCGATCTTTGCGCGGACGGTCGAGTTCGGCCAGGCGCGCTATATCGGGGCGATAATCGGTTCGCCTTTATGCCGCGCTCTCCTCGCCTTGGGCCGCGTTTCCGAAGCCATTGAGACATGCGAGCGGATGGCGGCATTGGATCCGCTGCCGCTCGGGCTCGTTCATGTTTTCGAATGCCAGGCGGAGATCGCCTTGGTATTGGGGAATTCGGATCGAATTGCCGTTGCGGCGAGATCCTTGCGCAGTCTGCCACCCGGCCCTCAGGTTGCGAGCCGCATGGCGGCCAATCTGTTGAGATTTGACATCGAAAGCCGCGCGCTGGCGGGTGACATGGATCAGTCTGCGACCCTGGCAAGATCCGTCTTGACCCATTGCGAAAAACAAGGACGCGTCTCTTGGCCACTCCTGGCCTCGGCGATGCGCGTTGCCGTTGATACGAACCAGAAAGATGTGGCGCGGCGGTTTGCCGACCTTGCCGCTCGGTCCTCGTGCCGCAATGTGGTGGAGGAAGCCGAGCTGCTGGGCATCCTGGCCGAGATGTCGCGCTCGACGGGTTCCGACCTCGAGGCGTGGGAAGCGGTTGCCAAAAGCTGGGCTGATTTGAGCCGGCCCTTTCGGCAGGCATATGCTCTTATGCAGGCCGGTTGTGCTGCGGTGAATGCCGGCCAGCGCGCGAAGGGTGCGGGCCATTTCCGACGAGGCGCAGACCTTGCCCATTCGACCGGCGCTTCCCTCCTGGGCAATCAGATCGAGACCCTCGCCGAAAAGGCCCGCATTGATCTTGGAAACGGGAAGGAGGGTGGCATGCCGAAGGCACCCCTCGGCCTGACGGATCGGGAATTCGAGGTGCTCCGGCTTCTCGCCGCGGGACAGAGCAATCGCGAGATCGCCGTCCATCTGTTCATTTCCTCGAAAACGGCGAGCGTTCATGTCTCCAACATCTTGAGCAAGCTCTCCGTCCCCAGCCGCGGCGCCGCGGCCGCAATGGCCCACCGGCTCCGGATCGTAGATCCCGCCTGAAGTTCGCTTGTCTGGCTATGCCCTTCCGGTGTCTGTCGTTCGCACGATACAGTCATTGCATTCCTATTTGATTGTCTAGGTATGTTGCCTGATGTGCTTATGCCGGCCTTAGGCCGAGGGTGTTCATATAGCGCGCGCCGAGCGGCGCCCAAATGCGAACATCCGGAGGTCAAATGAACATCTCTTCCGCCACCTTGGCCAACACCCAACGCACGATCGATTCTTATGAAGGTTGTGCCGATGACTATAGTCGCATCGTTGATCAGTTTCCCTGGCCGAGCCTCGAGGCGGCACTGCGTCAGGTCGCCAGCGCCGCCGGCAAGGGCGGCCAGATCCTTGAGATCGGCTCGGGGGCCGGATGGGATGCGGATTTCCTGGAGACACTGGGCGTTTCGGTAAGGCGAACCGATGCGACGCGACGGTTTCTGGAACTGCAGGCGGCGCGCGGCAAGAAGGGCGAGCTCCTCAACGTCATCACCGACGACCTTGACGGCCCCTATGACGCGGTGGTCGCTCTCTGTGTCCTCATTCATGTGCCTCGTGACCAGACCGGCCCGGTTCTCGAAAAGATCGTCGCTGCGCTACGCCCGGGAGGCGTCTTCCTGGTGTCGATGCGCGATGGGGACGGGGAGACAAGCGGCGCCTACCATATGTCCTACTGGCGCCGGGACGATTTCGCGCTGTGCATCAAGGAGGCGGGGCTCGCTCTTGAATGGGACGCACACAGGATCAACCGTGACGGCGATGGGTGGAACACGTTTTACGCTCGCAGACCAGAGTGACGCGGTTTCGTGCCGCTCCGGTCCGCCACCGACCGTGAAGGCTCGGTCAGACAGCGGGGGCCATCTTTCTATTTCCAGCTCGTATAATCGTCGGCGACGCAACCAAACGGCGCGCGATCCTGACCGAACCGCTTCTTCAACTGCTCGCATCCCCACTCGTTCAACGGCGCTGGCATGAGATTGTTGATGTCCATGCCAGGCGATTGGAACGCTGTCGTGGAGGTCGTGACGTACCAAAGCCAGAAGCCGACCACACCCACGACGATCAGAAGCAACACACCGAAGAAAAGCTGCAGCCGCTTCCAGATCGATACCGTCCTTTTTGGTTCTTCAATCAAAATCGGCGCATTCCGATCGCGTTCTTGCTGATACGCGAAAGGTGCAAGAGCTGCGGTGCGCTCATTATCCGTAAGCTCCACGCGCTGAAGACGATCGTCGAGAAGCACCGGCAGGGCCGTATTGCCGTGCCTGACGGCCAGTCCGATCGCCTTGCCATTGGCTTCACCGACGATCAGAGGCTCCTCTCCATTCTTCATGCGCGTGTAAGCCGATCGTCCCGTTTTGTCGTCGGCGATCTTGTCGCTATAGGTGATGGAAAGGACGCCGCGTTTGCGGTCGAATGCGGTGATCTCGACCGGGACAGGGGTCAGCAAGGCAGGCCGAAGCAGTTGGCCCTTGACCCGCCAAATGCGGATAGCGAGAAAAATCATCCCCAGGCCCATGCCGCCAAGCAGAACGGCGAACACAGTAAGCGTGATGATCCGGTTCCAGAGCATGTCCAGACCCAGGCTCATCGTCGCAAGTTCCGGGTGATCGGCTGATATCACCAGACCCGTTTCGTAGTCGCCGGTATGGAAATCGACGAACATGACCTCGACTTCGGTGTCGTAGTCTCGTCCACCGTAGCTGTAGACCAGGCGTGCCTCGCAATCGGTAAAGACTGCCTTGCGTGTCGTGCATCGCCCGTTTTGCACGTCGCCATTTTCAAGCGTCAAAGGGTTCTGGCTGATCTGGAAATCGCGGATTACCCCTGGCGCTTCCGAGACGAATAGAAAGACAGCCAGTGCGAGGATGATGGGCGTTGCCCAGAAGTAAGCATTCGGCGTGGAGATGACGTTGCGCGCCAACGAAAGCGGGCGACCAGGAAGAACAAGTGAAGGCAATGGCGTCGGACCCCTCATATGTGACAGCGCAATGGGCTGGCAAGCTCAGGCAGCGGCCAATGAGGCAGCAATTCAAAGCGCTGCCGCGTCCTTTGCGCAACGCGCGGCGCTATAGCGGAATTGACGCCATTGCGGCCGGCTTGCACAATCTCTTTGTGTAAGACCGATCTAAAGCCTGAGGCGGGAGATCGGCAATCCCTTTCAGCGTGCGTGGGCATCATTTGTACGTTGATCTTGTTGAAAACGTCCGCACTGCGTTGAGAACGCGATCGAATGCCTCCCCTACGGAACCAAACCATCGCCGAGCGGTTATATGACACCCCTCCTCCTCGAAGAGCCAAGCGTCATGATGCGGATGTTATGTGGCCCGAAAGTTACTCAGATGATCAAGATCCTTGCCTGCGCCATCGCCGCTGCTACGGCGTCAATGCTCACGGCCGGCGCCGCCCACGCCGACGAATCCGCCTTCCTCAAAACACTGGCGGGAAACTGGAGCGGTAACGGTACGGTGAAAGTGCGGACAAATGCACCCACGATTAAAGTCACTTGCCGTTTCAAGTCGGACGCGAATGCAAGTTCCCTTGCACTCAATGGACGCTGCACCAGTCTCGTCGTTTTTTCCCGTGTCATCAGCGCTAAACTCAAGGCCAGCGGTGACAGCTACACCGGCTCCTATGTGGGCGCGGGCACCGGCACTGCGGGTCTAGGCGGAAAGCGCGCTGGTAATGCCATAAGCCTCGCGATCAAATGGGCGAAAGAGGTCAATGGTGACCGACGTGCGCAGATGACGATTGAAAAAACCGGGGCATCCGGCATGCGCCTCACAACCGTCGACACAGACCCCGCTACAGGTCGATCGGTTGTTACGAGCCGCATTGACCTTCGTCGGAGCTGATATCTTTTTGCGTTCAAAGAGCCTCTAGCGTGCTAAAGGGTTGATAGAGAAGCTCCGAAGCTATAGTTTCGCCTTCGCAAATCGTCGAACGATACAAGGAAATAGTTATCTCATGCCGACAGGTACCGTTAAATTCTTCAATGACGACAAGGGCTTCGGCTTCATCACCCCTGAGGGTGGCGGCCAGGACGTTTTTGTTCACGTGTCTGCACTGCAGAGCGGCGGGTCGCTCCGCGAAGGCGACAAGGTCAGCTTCGAAGTTGGACAGGATCGCAAGACTGGGAAATCGAAGGCTGAGAACGTCTCGACCATCTGATCGAAATCGAAGGTGGCCCAGCCTGCGTTGAGCGGGTTGGGCTCATCCTCACGAGTCGTGGGCGCGAATGCCTTCGTACTCTAAAGCGCGTCGCGATCTTTCAGGTTCGCTCTCGCGCTTTAGGTCTTTGTGCTACGCACGTCGTTGTCGCAAAACCGCTGCACGGTTTTGTGCGACATGCTTTAAGCCGAACCGACGGCAATCGAGGTCTGAGCGTGTCGTTTGACGTCAGCACCTTGGAAATTCCGAATATGACGCGTGACGACGCTCACGCCAGCGCAGTCGCGGCAAACTGAGCATTTTGTCTCTGACAAAAGGGGATGTTCCACGCATTCGCTTTAGACAATGCGAGAGTTCATCACGGCGAAGAACTCATCACACCCCTGATAGAATGCTTTCCGCGGCCTTCTCGGCAATCATGATCACCGGCGAGTTCGTATTGCCCGACACGATCGTCGGCATGATCGAGGCATCAACCACCCGCAGTTTCGCCAGCCCATGCACCCGCAATTGTGGATCGACAACCGCCATCATGTCGCTGCCCATCTTGCAGGTACCGACCGGATGGAAGATCGTCGTGGCGATATCGCCGACGCGACGGATCAGCTCCTCGTCAGTCCGGTATTCCATGCCCGGCAGCATCTCCTGCGGCCGGTACTTGGCGATCGCACCGGCCTCCATGAGCCGGCGGGCGTGCCGGATCGATTTCGTCGCAACCATCCGGTCGCCGACGGTCGAAAGATAATTCGGGCGGATTTCCGGCGCCACGGAAAGGTCCGGGCCGTCAACATGCACCGTCCCCCGGCTTTCCGGCCGCAGATTGCAGACAGAGACGGTGACGGCGGGATATTTGTGCAGCGGCTCGCCGAGCCGGTCGGTGCTCAAGGGCTGCACGTGATATTCGAGATCGGCGGTTGCAACGGCCGGATCGCTCTTGGCAAAGATACCGAGCTGGCTCGGCGCCATCGACAACGGCCCGGACCGGCGCAGCATATATTCAAGCCCCATACCCGCCCGGGTGAACAGGTTGTGGTACAGCTGGTTCAGCGTCTTTGCGCCCTCGATGCGGAAGACGGTACGGATTTGCAGATGGTCCTGCAGGTTTTCGCCGACACCCGGAAGTTCATGGGCGACGTCCAGTCCGGCAGCGGACAACACATCCGGGCGACCGACCCCGGAAAGCTCCAGGATTTTCGGCGAATTGATCGCACCGGCGGACAGGATGACCTCGCGACCGGCGCGAGCCAAGTGGCTCTGCCCGTTCAACCGGAACCGCACGCCGGTCACCATCCTGCCGTCGAATTCCAGCCGCTCGGTTTCGGCGTCGGTCAGAACACGCAGATTGGGCCGCTTCATCGCCGGGCGTAGAAAGGCCTTCGTCGTGTTCCAGCGCAGGCCACCGCGCTGGTTGACCTCGAAATAGCCTGAGCCCTCATTGTCTCCATCGTTGAAATCGGCGGGCTTCGGGATACCGAGTTCTTCGGCCGCATCGCGAAAAGCATCGAGGATCGGCCAGGAAAGCCGTTGCTTTTCCACCCGCCATTCGCCGCCAGCCCCGTGCATCCGCGACTTGCCACGATAGTTGTCCTCGGATTTCAGGAAATAGGGCAGCACGTCGTCCCAGCCCCAGCCGGAATTGCCAGCCTGCCGCCAGCCGTCGTAATCGGACGCCTGACCGCGCATGTAGATCATGCCGTTGATTGACGAGCAGCCGCCCAGCACTTTTCCACGCGGATAAGGCAGTGACCGGCCGTTGAGGCCGGCTTCCGCCGCCGTCTTCATCATCCAGTCGGTGCGCGGATTGCCCATGCAGTAGAGATAACCGATCGGCACATGCACCCAATGATAGCGGTCGCTGCCGCCGGCTTCGAGCAGCAGGACGCTGGTTTTCGGATCGGACGACAGCCGGTTGGCCAGCACGCATCCCGCCGATCCCGCACCGACGATGATGAAGTCGTAGCTTCCCGCATCAATGGCCACATCATCCACACGCATGTTCACGCCGCCGCCCCCGCTGCCGCCGGCGGGACCGCCGTCAGACGCCGCCAGAGCGGTGCCATTGCTTCGGCGATATCCTGATAGAGAGCGTAGCGTCGCGCGTAATGCACCTCAAGCGAGACATCCGGACGATAATGCCGCTCGGTGCGGACCATGGCCGCAGCACCAGCGCCGAAATCAGCGAAGACGCCGACGCCGGTTCCAGCCGCAATCGCCGCTCCCAGGGCACCGGTTTCGCGCGAGCGGGTAACGCTGACCGGAACGCCGAGCACATCGGCGAAGATCTGCGGCCAGATCAGGCTGCGCGAGCCGCCGCCGGACAGCACCGCTTCGTTGAACACCGCGCCCGCCTTTCGGATCGTCTCGATGTGCTGGCGATGACCGAATGCGACACCTTCGAGAAGCGCGCGAACGAGATGCCCCTTGGTGTGCCAGCCGGCAATGCCGTAGAAGCCGGCGCGTGCGTGACCGTCCTGCTGGGCGCCATAGAGATAGGGATGATAGAGCGGGTCGTCTGCCGCGGGCTCGATCGCCCCGGCCAGCGCGCAGCAGGCATCGAAGGGCGAAACGCCTTCCGCATGCTCGCCTTCGAAGAACTCCCTCACCAGCCATTCGAGATTGGCAGCCGAGGTGGCGCTGTTCTCCATCGCCATGTAGCGGCTGCGATCGAAGGTCGAGGACATGAAGACCGGCCCGTCGAGGTCGGGACTGTCTATAACGACCTGGTTGATGCTCCATGTGCCGGCAATGATAGAGGCGCTGCCGGTGCGCGAAACGCCCGAGCCGAGCGCCGAGGCGACGACGTCGAACAGCCCGCCGACCACAGGCGTACCGGCGGCGAGCCCGGTTTGCGTCGCGACCTCTTCCGTTACCGTACCGGCAATGTCGGCGCTTTCGATGAGCGGCGGCAAGAGGTCCATGCAATCGCCCAGTCCATAGGCTTCCATCAGTGCCTTGTCGTAGCGGCGCGCGGCAAGATCGAGCAGGCCGGCCCCCGACATGTCGGACACCTCGCTGACGCGGCGGCCTGTCAGACGGTTGACGACGAAATCTTTGGAGAAGAACACCGTGCCGATGCGATTGAACAGTTCCGGCCGGTGACGCTTCAACCAGGCAAGCAATGTCGGCGTCTGGGATGGCCACGGGCGCTGGCGGGCAATGGGATAGGTCCGGTCTCCAACGCCGGCCTCTCGCCATTCGTCGACCAGCCCGGCCGCCCGCGTGTCGAGCGACTGGATGCCGATGAGCGGAGCGCCGTCGCGATCAAGCGCATAGAGACCGTTGCCGTGCCCGGCGCAACCGATCGCGGCGATTTCCTCCGGCTTGATCTCTGCCTTTTCGATGCAGGCGCGAATGACCTGCCGTGCATTCGCCCATAATTCGTCCAGCCCCCGCTCGACATGCCCCGGGCTTGGCATGCGGCTGTGTCCCTCTTCGGACGCAGCCGCGATCTCGTTACCCGCGCGGTCGAAAATCACCGCCTTGATGACGGTGTTTCCGGCGTCGAGCCCCAAAAGATAGTTTCCCATGCAGAACCCCTCCCCAGATTCGAAATCGCTGCTCAGCCCTGCTGGTAGAGCGCAAAGGCCTGTTCGCCGCTCGCATCCTCGTGCACGATCGCCATCAGCCCGCGCACCACGGCACTCGGATTGGCGTGCTGATAGATGTTGCGCCCATAGACCATGCCCATTGCGCCTTGCCGCATCAAGGCTGCGGATTTGTCGAAGACGGCGCGAAGATCTTCCTTGCCGCCGCCGCGCACCAGAACCGGGCAACGGGCTGCTTCCACCACTCTGTGGAAATCCTCGGCATTGGTGGTCGGATCCGCCTTGACGATATCCGCACCCATCTCACGGGCGAGCCGCGTCAGCGTAACGATCTTGTCGGCATCGCCATCGACCATGTAGCCACCCTTTTCGGTGACCGGCTGCATCACCAGCGGCTCGATCATCAGGGGCATGCCATACTTGTCGCAATCGGCCCGCACGCGGGAAATGTTCTGCACGCATTGGCGGAACAGGTCTGGCTCGTCCGGCAGCATGAACAGGTTGACGACGACGCAGGCCGCATCCATTTCGATCGCGCCGATCAACGGCTCGGCCTCGTTCTGCAGCACCGCCCACATGTCGCGGTGGCGGATCCGGTTATAGGGATTGCCCATGTCGATGCGCATGACCAGCGACGGCTTGTCCTTGCCGGGCACCTCCTGCAGCAGGTCCGCCTGGCCGTAGTTCATCTGGATCGCATCCGGCCCGGCAGAAACCAGCACCTTGACGACGGCCTGAATATCCTCCAGCCCGTTGAGGAAGGACGGTTCGTTGCAGACGCCGTGATCGATCGCCACGTCGAGGCAGCGGCCGCCGCCGAACAGCCGGTTCATCCGGACTTTGCTGTTGTGTCGCATTCTGTGCTCCTTGGTTCGTTCCTTGCCGAAAGCATATCTTCGTCGACGCCGTGGCGTTCGGTAAGAAGGGTGAGAAAACGATCGCGCTCACGGGCGTGATGCGCGAGCGTCCAGTGCTTTTCCTGCGCCAGCAGGTCGAGCGCGGCATCCATCATGTCGAGCGTAAGCTCGCCCGAAACGGCAAGCGTCGTGCGCCGTAAAAGCAGGTCGTCGAGATGTTCCACCGCTTCACCGCGGATCAGGAACTGCAATTCGCGCACCGAGTAGCCGGCGTGCGGCAGCACCGCATCGGTGCCCGCCGCGATGAAACCGGCAACCGCCTCGGCATCCGTGCCATATCGAGCAAACAGCTCAGCCATGCGCTGGATGGAAAGGCCTTTGCTGGCCGCCACCTGCGTTAGCCAGACAGGCGCGTTGGTGGGAAATGCCTGCCCGCCGCCGATCGGCCGATCGGTTGTCGTAATACGGCGCTGCCTGCCTAGCCTTTCCAGCGCCATGTCGGCCGCCAGTTCCCCGAAGGACCGGAATGTCGTCCACTTGCCGCCGATCATGCACAGAACCGGTGGGCCACCATCCGTCGGTTCTACGACCGTGCAGAAATGATCGCGCGGAATGCGCCCGGTAAAACTGTCGGTGCTGGCCGGCAGCGGCCGCACGCCGGAAAACTGGAAAACGATCTGTTCCGGCCGGATGGCAATATCAGGCAGCACGAAGGCGAGCGACTGCAGGATATAATCCCGCTCGTCCGCCTCGCAGCGCACCGTTTCCGGATCATCGACGCGGATATCGGTGGAACCCACGAGAACCTTGCCGAGATAGGGAAAGAGGATGCAGATCCGCCCGTCTTCGTTCTCATAGTAGATCATATGATCAGCGAGCGCGTCGCGCAGGTCGGCATTGTCGATGATCAGATGCGAGCCCTTGGTGCCGCCCATCAGCGGTGACGGCCGCGCTTCTGGCGAAAGCAGAGTCTGATTGGCGATGTCGATCCAGCCGCCGGTGGCGTTGACGATCAGCGCCGGTTCGACGGTAACCGACGCGCCGCCGATCTGGTCTTCGACACGATATTGGCCATCCTCTGTCCGACGCAGTTCCGCATAGTTCAGTGCCATCGCCCCAAACTTTGCTGAAAGACCGTCCTGCAGAAGCTCGATGCCCACCCGCTCCGGGTGGCTGACCCAGGCGTCGAAATAGGTGGCGGAACTCTTGATGTCGGGATTGAGCGCCGGCCACTTGGCAAGCGTCGTGCGCCGGCCGCGAAACTGGTGGCGCGGCATCAATGCTCGCTTGCGCGTCAGGAAATCATAGATGCTCAGGCCCGCCTTGATGGCAACGGCGCCACGCCGGCTCGGGCGGCGGCTGAGGCCCAGGAAGCGGACGATGCCATTGCCAAGGCCGGAAAATATATCGAACACCGGCACCGTCGTCGGCAGCGGCGCGACGTAATGCGGCGCGTTGCGCAGCAGCCGGTCCCGCTCGACCAGGGATTCCTGCACCAGCTTGAATTCGCCGTTTTCAAGATAGCGAAGCCCGCCATGCACCATGCGCGACAGCGCCGAGCTGGCCCCGGAGCAATAGTCGTGTTTCTCGACGAGCAGCACGTTCAGTCCCTGCAGCGACAGCTCGCGAAAGACGCTGATGCCGTTGATGCCGCCGCCGATGACGCAGACGTCCACCTTCGGGCTCTGGCGGAGCCCGTCCAATATCTCTTGCCGTTTCATGATGGCGATCCGCTACCTGTCCATGTCAGTCAGTTTCGCCGCTATGGCCGTATCGATGGCGGCAAGATCGACCGCATCCAGCCGGATGGTCCCGGCCCGTGCATTGTCGAGCGCCTGTGCCGGATTGCGCGCCCCGCAAAGTGCAAAGGTGACGCCCGGCTGCGCCAGCGTCCAGGCAATCACGATCTGGGCGATGCTGGCGCCGTGTTTTTCGGCGATCGGTTGGATGGCGTCGGCCAGCGCCGTCGCCTTCTGGCGGTTGCCGACTGAAAAGCGCGGATTGCCCTTGCGCTGATCGTCGCCGGAAAACACACGGTCAGGACCGATGGTGCCGGACAGCAATCCTAACGCCAGCGACGAGTAGCTCAGCGTCGCAATGCTGTTGGCCTCGGTCAGCGGCAGAAGCTCCGCCTCGATCTCCCGGTCGATCATGCTGAACCGCTCCTGGATCGCATCGAGACCACCGGCAGCGATATAGGCATTAAGGTCGTCGGGGCTGACATTGCTTGCGCCGATCGCCCGGATCTTGCCCGATATGCGCAGGTCTTCCAGCGCCCGCATCGTTTCCTCAATCGGGGTCGTCGGGTCCTGCCAATGGGTGATGTAGAGGTCGATATAGTCGGTTCCGAGCCGCCTCAGGCTTTCCTCGACCTCATGCAGGATCGCGTCGCGGCCGAGATAACGGTGCACCGGCTTGCCGTCCTGTTCGAAGAAATGACGGCCCTTCTGCGTATGCCAGACAAGGCCGCATTTGGTGGCGATGACAGCCTTGTCGCGTCGCCCGGTCAACGCCCTGCCGACGATCTCCTCGGAACGTCCAAGCCCATAGGCCGGTGCCGTATCGATCAGCGTCACGCCGGCATCGAGCGATGCCTGGATCGCGGCGATGGATTCGGCCTCATCGGTCCCGCCCCACATCCAGCCGCCGATCGCCCAGGTGCCGAGTCCCACCGCCGAAGCGGAAACGCCCGATTTGCCGATCTCACGTGTCAATTGCTGTCCGCTCATGCCCATTTTCCTTCGCCATTCGCCAGTGCCAGCACGCGGGCACCCGTCGCCTCATCGGTCACCAGCGTATCGAGATGATTGCCGCGCAGAACGCTGAGGATCGGCCCTGCCTTGTTCGGCCCGCTCGCCACACCGATCTTGGTGGGGATCGAGGCGAATTCCGGCAGAGTCAGGGACACCAGCGAACGGTTGAGGCTGTAATCGCAGACCTGGCCATGATCATCGAGCAGATGCGCCAGCAATTCGCAGGAGGCGCCGGAGCGCTCGATCGCGGCGCGGTCGGTGCTCGAGGACGGATGCAGGTCGTAATAGCTCGAATCGTCCGAGAGGATCGAGCCGATGCCGACCACCGCCACTTTCGCCTCGCGCGCCCGTTTGAAAACGTCTGCAACGGAACGCATGTTGATCAGCATCGCCCGCTGCTCGGCATCATCGGCAAAGAGGGGCGCATGGATCTGGTAGGAACGCCCCCCAAGCCGGTCAGCCATCAAGGTCGAGACATGGTTGACATCGGTATAGTGTTTACCTTGCACGCAGCCGGTTGCCGGAATGACCTCGACATTGAACCGACGCGGCGGCTGCAGACCGGCCACGACGGCGCTCACCCCTTTGCCGCCGGTGATGCAGATCGTATCGCCGTCGGTGATCTCTTCCAGCAGCAACCTTGCTGCTGCCTCGCCGACGGCTTGAAGCGCCGTCTGCGGATTGTCGGACACTGTCGGCACCACCACGGCGCGGCCGATGCCGCCAAGCGCTTGTAGCCGTTCTTCCATATCGACCAGCGGCTCGACCGGCGACTTGATCTTGATCTCGACCAGGCCGAGCTGGCGGCCGCGCTTGATCAGGCGATTGACGGTGGCGTGCGAGATGCCGAGCTGATCGGCTATCTGCGCCTGTGTCAGTCCCTCGAGGAAATGTAGGACCAGGGCCTGGTGCATCTGCCGGGCGATGACGATTTCCTCGCGCGGCGCATTTGCGGGTTTGAGCTTGGCTATCGGCATATCAGGCAGCCTTCCGCTTGTGCAGGAAATGGTCGATCGAGACGGCGGCAAGCAGAATGCAGCCTTTGATCATGTCTTGCCAATAGACGGACACGTCAAGCAAGATCAACGAGCTTGTTACGACCGACAGCAGGGCAATACCGAGAATAGCCCCAAGGATCGTGCCGGAGCCGCCATTCAGCGACGCACCACCGATCACCGCCGCCGCGATGATGTTGAGCTCCATGCCAACACCAAAGGTCGGGGTCGCGGCGCCGAAGCGGGACATATAGATCACCCCGGCAACGCCGGACAGCGTGGCGCAGAGCACCGTCACCCAGAACTTTACCTGGTTGGTCTTGATACCGGAATAGAGCGCCGCCTTTTCGTTGCTGCCGGTGTAGAACACCTTGCGGAAGGCGGTTGCCCGGCGCAGCAGGAAATCGAACAGCACGACGACCGCAACAAAAATTAGGATCACATAGGGGACGCCATAGAACGTGCCCTGCCCGACCGCCTTGAACGAGGGCGGCAAGGTAAACAGCGACAGTGGCGTGCCCTTGGTGATGATCAGGCAGATACCACGCACGATGACCATCGCCGCAAGCGAGGTGATGAAGTGGTTGAGCCCGACAACCGTGACGAAGAAGCCCATGACACAGCCGATCAGACCGCTGGCAATGATCCCGATCAGGGATGCGCTCCACGGATCGAGCCCCATCAGGAACAGTGAACCCGACAGCACCATCGAGAAGCAGACCACCGAGCCGACCGACAGGTCGATGCCGCCGACGATCAACAGGATGGTCATGCCGACGACGACGATCCCTTCCACCGAAAACGACATCAGCATCGCCCGGAAGTTGCCGAGCGTCAGAAAATGCGGCGAGGCAAAACTCATGACAATGCAGAGCGCCAGGATGATCGCGATCAGTCCCGCCTCGCGCATCGTCCCCAACCGTTTCCAGCCGGGCGCGCGCGCCTGATGTGCCGTTGCCAATGTAGCGTCCGCCATGACCCTGTCTCCTGCCCCTGCTTTTTCCCTACGCGGCATGCTCTGATGCCTTTGAATTGTTGTGGCCGCCGATCCCCGAGGCGAGCCGCATGATCGCTTCCTCCGTCATCGCCTCGCCCTCGACCTCGCCTGCAACGGTGCCTTCGTGGATGACCAGCACCCGGTCGCACAGACCGAGAAGCTCCGGCAGTTCCGACGAGATGACGACGATGCCGATGCCGGAGCGCGCGAGATCGCGCAGCAGCCGGTGGATTTCCGATTTGGCGCCGACATCGATGCCGCGGGTCGGCTCGTCCATCAGGATGACCTTGGGATCGACCGCCAGTTGCTTGGCAATCGCCACCTTCTGCTGGTTTCCCCCCGACAGCGACGAAACCGGCATGTCGATGCCACCCATCCGCACGCCGAGCCGCCGGACCAGGTTGTGGGCACGATCCGCCTCGGCCTTGGAATTCAACAGTCCCAGTGGTCCGGTCAGCGATTTCAAATCGAGAACGGCAATGTTCTGGGCAATGGAAAGATCGAGGAAAATGCCGGAGCCTTTCCGGTCTTCCGACAGATAGACGACGCCCGTCTGCGCGGCCTGCGCATAAGAGCGCGCCCGCAGCCGCTCTCCATGCAGTTGCACCTCGCCGCCGGTTACCGGCCGCAATCCGCAAATACCTTCGGCTATCTCGGTGCGGCCCGAGCCGATCAGCCCGCCGACGCCGAGAATTTCACCCTTGCGCAGGTCAAAGCTCACATCCGTGAAGCGGCTGCCGTCGCCGAGATCGCGGACGCTCAGAATGATCTCGTCGGTCCGCTCCGTCGGCGCCTGCTTTTCCGGATAGAGCTGGGTGATCTCGCGTCCGACCATGCGGCGCACCACATCATCCGGCGTCACGTCCGCCACTTTCTCCGTCGAGACATAACGGCCATCGCGAAACACGGTGACCCGGTCGCAGAGGCTGAAGATTTCGGCCATGCGGTGGCTGATATAGATGATCGAAATACCTTGCGCCTTGAGGTCGCGGATGATTCCGAAGAGGATCTGCGTCTCCGATTCCGTCAATGCCGCCGTCGGTTCGTCGAAAATCAGCACCCGACAATCGAGCGTCAGTGCCTTGGCGATCTCGACAAGCTGCTGGCTGGAGATCGACAGGTCGCCGACTTTGCGGCGCACGTCGATCGGCGCCAGACGGTTCATCACGACCTGCGCATCCCGCTCCAGCCGGCCATAGTTCATGAAAGGCGAGCGGCGGCGGTTGGTCGCCGCCATGAACATGTTCTCGGCCACCGTCGCATCGGGGCAGAGCGCGATTTCCTGATGCACGAGGCCAAGCCCCAGCGATTGCGCCACGGCCGGCGACGTCACCTTTACCGGCGCGCCATCGACGAGAACGTCGCCCTCGGTCGGCTGCAACACGCCGGCAATGATGTTCATCAGCGTCGATTTGCCCGCGCCGTTTTCGCCGCAAAGCGCATGAACCTCGCCTTTTTCCAAGCTGAAGCTCACCTCCGTCAACGCCTTCACCGCACCGAAGTGCTTGCTGACATTGCGGATTTCCAGAACCGGCACCGACGCCATCATCGTCTCCTCCTCACGCTTGCGGTGGCTGTCCGGAGCTTCGTGCCCCGGACAGCCAGCACAAAGGTCTATTCCTCGATGCCTTTGGTGCCCCGCCGCTTCAGATACTTGTCCCAGTAGAAATCGTCGGCATTGGCTGCCGTGACGATAGACAGGCCGTTGTCGACGAACGGAATGCTCATCGGGTTGAAGCCAACGCGCTTGGCGTCGTTCATCGGGTCGATGAGTTCTGGATGCTTGGCAAGCCACAGGAGCATGAAGCCCATGTAACCCTGCATGCCCTGGTTGGGGTTGATCGAGCCGAACACTTCGCCCGCCTTGATCATGTCGAGGATGTTGGCGTTGACGTCGGCGCACATCACGAGGATCTTGCCGCCGCTTTCCTTGTTGGCCTGCGAAGCGCCGATGGCCGAATTCGCTTCCGGCATGAAGACGGCGCCAATGTTCGGATGTGCCTGCACCAGGCTCATCAGGCCCTGATAGGCCTTGTTCGGGTCCTGGTTGGACGCAGCGCGGCCGACCAGCTTCATATCAGGATATTTTTCCTCCATACGGGCGATGAAGGCGGCGATACGCTTGTCGTGGTTGTCCTGGCCCGGATTTTCCAGAACGGCATATTCACCCTTGCCACCCATCTTTTCGGCAATCGCGTCGGCCGCATAGGTGCCTTCGCGGGTATTGTCCGAGGTGACGAACGAGATGCGCTTGGAGAGCGGCGCATCGGCTGCGAAGGTCACGACCGCCGTGCCCTGGTCGATCGCCCGGTTGATCGGCTCGATGAACGGGTCGGAGTTCATCGGGTGAACGAGAATACCGGCCGGGTTCTGGGCCAGCGCCTGGTCGAAAGTGGCGATCTGCTTGTTGACGTCATATTCCGGCGTGCCGGTATAGGCAGTCTCGCAACCGAGCTGCTGACCGGCCTGCTTGAACATTTCATAGACCGGGAACCAATATTCGACGCCCGATACCATGACGTTCATGACGTATTTTTCACCGGGCTTGCAGCGGAACGGATTTTCCGTGTCCGCGCTGGCCATGCCGGCATAAAGCGTCGATGCGAGGACCGCCAATGCGGTCGTGCTTAGAAATTTGCGCAAGTTTCCTCCTCGAGGCCGAAGCCCCTCCCAAATATCCGGCGGCGCCTCAGCAGCTGCCGATGATCCATTGAAGACCGGAGTTCCTCCTCGAAGTCCGGTATGGGCAGATAATCGCAACGGCAGAGCGCTGTCAATATAATTCATGCTATGAAATATATTTCAACACTATCCACTCGTGTGGCGGTCGATGCCTGCCTGCAAGCGCTCAAAGGTTAATACCGGTCGTCATAGCGACTGGCGATGTCGTCCTGCTCCGCAAACGACCCAGCCGGAGCACTTCCGCTTTCCCCGCGCCATGGAAACGCTTTATCTTTTTTGGTTTTGTGCAATTTCGGGCGCAAGACCGCTGCGCACTTTGCTGGATGCTCTACAGCCGATTGGCGCGCAACAAGGTGTCACGAGACAAATATCCCGCAAGCGTCCCATTCGCGGCTCTAACGTGCAGACCCGGCATCTCACCGGAGAGGATAAGCGCCAAGGCGTCGTGAACCGTGGCGTCAGCGTCGATCTCGGCATCGCCGTTCGACGGTTCCGGCGCGGTCATGATCATCGATACGGCAATCAAGCTCAGCCTTTTTATGGCTCGGTCGGGGCCGAGGAAACTCTCGACGAATTCATTGACGGGACGAGCGAGGATTTCCTGCGGGGTATCATATTGAAGAAGGCGGCCATCCCGCATGATGGCGATGCGATCACCCATCTTGATCGCCTCATCGAGATCATGGGTGACGATGACGACGGTCTTCTTCACCTTCCTGAGAATATCGCGGAATTCGTCCTGAAGCCGAACGCGGGTGATCGGATCGATCGCGCCGAATGGTTCGTCCATCAGCATAATGGCAGGGTCGGCGGCGAGCGCACGCGCGAAACCGACGCGCTGACGCTGCCCGCCCGACAATTCGTGTGGCAGGCGCTGCCGCATGATGGCCGGATCAAGCCCCACGAGATCCAACAGTTCGTCGACCCGGCGATCACTGCGCGCCTTTTCCCAACCGAGAAGCCGCGGCACGGTCGCGACATTGCGCGCGATCGACATATGCGGAAACAGACCGACTTGCTGGATGACATAGCCGATGCTGCGGCGCAGCTCTTTCTGATCGACCCGGGCGATATCTCTGCCATCGACCAGCACACGTCCCGTCGTGGGTGTTTCCAACTGATTGATCATGCGCATGGTCGTGGTCTTGCCGCAGCCTGAAGGGCCGATCAGGGCAACCGTCGTACCGGTCTCGATCAGAAGATCGAGATTGTCGACCGCATGCGAGCCGCTTCCGCCGTAATTCTTCGTAACATGGTCGAGATGAATCATCCTGATATCCGCTTTCGGCCGCTTAGCGCCGTTGAGTGAAGACGCGCTCCAGTGCGCCGAACGCCAGTTCCGCAAAGATCGCGAGCAACGCGATCGGGACCGCTCCGACGAGAAGGCGCGGCATGTTCATGATCGCAATGCCGGCATTGATGAAATCGCCAAGCCCGCCGCCGCCGATGAAGGAGGCCAGCGCCGCCCCGCCGATGACCTGGATGGCACTCGTCCTGACGCCCGACAGAATCGACGGAACGGCCAGAGGAAGTTCGATCTCCCACAGCATCTGACCCGCGCTCATGCCCATTCCGTCGGCCGCATCGATCACCGAGGCGTCGATCTCGCGGATGCCGATGATCGTGCTCAACAGCAGCGGCGGCACGGCAAGGACGATGAGGGCGACCACCGACGGCAACAATCCGATGCCGAGAAACGGCATCGCCGCCGACAGGATTGCAAGGCTCGGTATGGAGCGCAAGGCGCCGGCAATATTGACCACTGCAAAGGCGGCACGAGGTGCCCGTGCAACGGCAAATCCGAGTGGCACGGCAATGACGAAAGCGATGCCGAGCGATAGGACGCACATCAGAAGATGGCGATTGAAAGCGTTGAAGAAGGTACCGGAGTTGTTGAAGATCCAGCTGAATGCATCGATAGCGATCATGCTGCTTTACCTCCACTGCGCCGGCGCAGCAGCTTTTCGAACGATGCAAAACAGTAGTCGGCAAAGAGCGCCAGAAATGACGTCAGCAGCCCGCCCGCGATGATCTTTTCGGGAAACCGCTGGTCGATCCCTTCGAAAATGATGACGCCGAGCCCGCCGGCATTGATATAGGCGGCAACGGTCGCGATGCCGATGACCGTCACCATGGCAATGCGGATACCGCCGACGATATAGGGCATCGCCAGCGGCAGCTCGACTTCCCAGATCCGGCGCGCGGTGCCGTAGCCCATGCCATCGGCAGCTTCGAGTATGTCACGCGGAATTGCCTGAAACCCCATGCCGATATTGCGGATCAGGATCATCAGCGAGTAGGCGGCAAGACCGGTAATGGCGGGTGCCGCCCCAATCCCCATGACAGGAATGAGAAGCGCAAACAGCGCCAGGCTCGGCACGGCGAACAGGATACCGGTGAAGATGATGATAACCGCAAAGCTCCGCGGCCGCCTTGCCGCCCATATCCCGACGATCAGCGAGATCACCAGGGCAATGCCGACCGAGGAAAAAACGAGATACAGGTGCTCCAACAGCGCTTCGAATAGCCGGTCGAGGTGTTTAGGGACCCATTTCATTGTCGAGACCTCCGCGTCCGGGCGCTCGTTCGCCTGTCTACCATGAGATCCCCAATCTGCGATCGGCGTCGTCGGCTCTCTGCGGCAGGACATCGTAGGCCGACGGAGCGACCGACGAAAATCGCCTGAGGCCGAGCCGTTCCAAAGCCGCCGCTCCCTCAGGCGTTTCATGCAACGTCACGAGGCTCCGCTGTAACGCTGTGGCGATGTCCGCGGGTAATGTTTGCGCGGCAACCAACAGCGGCGCAGGAAGCGGATCAGTCGTCGCCAGAATGCGAAGGCCATCGATCGCGTCGCGTTCGTGCATCGACAACAATTGAAAGGCATAAGCGTCGATCGCGCCCGCATCGATCCTACCATCCTTGAGGGCTGCGACGATGCCTGAGGGATTGAGCAGTGGTCCGACCGTCGTGCTCTGCTTCATCGTGCCCGCAAATCGGCCGGCAAGGTAGGAGCGCGCCGCGTGGTAGCCCGATTGGGAATCGCGCACGGTCCAGCCCCAGCGTGCCGCAGCGAGATCCGCCACCGCGTTCACCGGCCCGGTGGAGGCGACGAGGATGTGGCTGGCATAGAACGGCTGGTCCAAAGACCATGCTTCGCTCGAGACGGGTGCAGCAAGGGCAGCCGGTCTTAGGCCCTCAGGCATGCGCGAAAACGGATAGCCACACATGAAGACCGCTCCCATGTCCGGCCTCGCCCATAACGCCGACAAGGGTGCTGGTGCGGCATGAGCGATGATCTCCAGCTCGACGCCGGAACGTAGGCTGACCAGCGCAAACAGCGCGTCCCACAGGCCGCGAATGCGCGGACTGAGATTGTACATTCTCGAACAGGCGATTGGCTTGGATATGACCATGGCTATTTAGGCGAACCGCAGGCGCTGGCCGATATTCATCTCCCTGGCCTTCTCCACCATGGCGGCGCCGAGCGCCACGTCGGTCGTGCTGAGGCCGCGATGCCAGAACAGGATCGTCTCCTCGTCGCTCTCGCGGCCGGGTTTCATGCCGCAGACGATCTGGCCGATTTCGGCATGCAGGTTCTCGGCCGTCACCTTGCCCTCGTCGACGTGACGGCGAAGTGCTCCGAACGGCTTGCCGGGGCCGCATTGTCCCCAATCGTCGACGACGACCTTGTCCATGATATCGGTGAGATCGAATTCAAGCGCGCTCATCGTGCCATAGGGCACGACGAAGGCCCCTTTCTTCACCCATTCCGTCTTGAACAGCGGCGCCGGTTCCGGCAGGCGGCTGGCCTCGACCATGATATCGGCGCCCTTGAGGCAATCCTGCCAATTGTCGGTGACGATGATCTTCTTGCCGATATCTGCCTCGAGACGCCTTGCGAAGGCATCGCGGCTTTCCGGGCGGCGTGAGTGTACGCGGATTTCATCGAAATCGAAGAGATGGTCGAGAAGCCGGACATTCCAGTAAGAGGTTCCGCGAGCACCGATATGGCCGAGAATCTTGCTGTCCTTGCGGGCGAGATACTTTGCGCCAAGGGCGGTCACGGCGCCGGTGCGCATGTCGGTGATAGCAGTTGCGTCGATGATGGCCTTTGGCACGCCCGTGTTCGGGTCGAACAGGTTGAGGACCGCAAGCTCCGAGGGCAGATCGACCTTATAGTTGTCGACGAAATCGCCGACGACTTTGACGCCGGCATAGTTCAGCGCTTTGACATAACCGCGAAGCACGTTGAAATGGCCTTTGTCGGAGCTCTCCGGCACAAGATGAACACGCGGCTCGATGACGGTTTCGCCCCTGCCCTGCGCATCCAGCGCTTTCGACACCGCATCGAGAATCTCGTCATTCGTCAGCGCCAGCGCCTTGGCATCGAGGGCGTTGAGATAATCGATCCAGATTTCCTGCATTTCCCGCTTCTCCACATTCCTGTCCGGCTGCTGAACGGACGGATTTTCGAACAAACACCGTAAGAAGATCGCCACACCAGATCGCGGCCGGATCGATACCCGGCCGCGGGCGTGACAATCATTTCGGCAGCAGGCCGTTTTCCTTGAGGAATTCAACCGCCACGTCCTTGGCTTCCTCGTGATCGGTCTCGACCTTGGCATTGAGGACGCGCATTTTCTCGTTATCGAGATGGGTGCCGACGGCTTCCAGCAGTTCGGCAACCTTCGGATTGGCCTTCAGCACGTCCTGGCGGACAACCGGGGCCACGTAGTAGGGCGGAAACAGACCCTTGTCGTCTGCCAACGGCACGAGGTTCTTCGAGCCGATCTGCCAGTCGGTCGCGGCGCCATTGGCGACGTCAATGTCCTTTTGTTCCAGCGCATCATAACGAAGGCCAAGCTTGGCAAACTGCTTGAACTCCTTGAACTCGGCGTCGTAGACACGCTTCAGGCCGGGCAGGCCATCGGCGCGGTCCGGAAATTCAGCGCCGCCGCCGAAGACCAGGGTCTTGGAAACCTTGGCGAGATCCGACAGGCTTTTCAGATTGTTGGCCTGCGCCGTTTCCTGCCGGACCACGATGACATAGCCATTGTTGATGCCGCTCGGCTTCAGCCAGGTGAGGTTGAACTGCTTGGCGTAGAAATCCTTGACCTGCGTGTAGACCTTCTCGGCATCGGTCGACATCTCACCCTTGACGACAGAAGCCAGCGCCGTCCCGGTATATTCCGGATAGAGATCGATCTCGCCGGCTACCAATGCCTGGTGAGCAATCAGCGTGCCGCCGAGGTTGATCTTGCGCTCGACGGTGATGCCGGCATTTTCCAAAACGGCGGCGTACATTTCGGCGAGGATGAACTGCTCGGTGAAATTCTTGCTGCCGACCTTGATGGTCTCCGCGGATGCAGACTGGAACATGGCGGCTGTCATGATGCCGGCTGCAAAGATGCCTTTTGTCCAATTTTTCATAGTCATTCCCTCTTGTTGACTTTTCAATGAACGAACCGACGGCATTCCCCGGAATAACCGTCGGCATGACCGGTCGGCACCCTGCCCTTCTTGCCGGGGCAGTGGCGAACCGGCTTATTGCGGGCCGAGCCCGATCAATGCGGCAATCGTCGCAAAATCCGGCCCTTGCGCGCGATCCTCTTCAAGCGCCGGGACGTGGGTGCGCACGAAAGCATAGGCTTGCGCCGATCCCTTGCCCAATTCGCCCGAGACGCCTCTGAGTTCGACGGCCTGTACCGATGCGATCAGTTCGATGGCGACCAGATAGCGCAGGCGCTCGACGATTGCCTGCGCCTTTGCCAAAACACTCGGAGCCATCGATGCCTGGTCTTCGACGCCATCGGCGACAGGAATGGGCGAAAGCGAAACCGGCATGGCCAGATGGCGGATTTCGGCCTCCATGGCCGAGACGGTCTTTTGCACGGTCGCAAAACCGGTACGGCTCTGGCCCATCGGGGTCAGAAAGCGTGGCAGGTCGGACATAGCAGGCGACATGATTTTCATGATCCGATAGGCGGTGCCTGCCGCACAATGTGCCATCGCCTGCCCCAGCCTTTCCCAGGCGAGCACAAACGCGGTCATGTCAAAATTGCCGTGTGAAAGAATGACGCCTTCGGATGCGATCACGACAGGATTGTCGCTGGAACTGACGAGCTCAATGTCGGTCGCCTGCCTTGCCTCATCGATCGCATGCCTCAACGCGCCCCAGACCTGCGGTGTGCAGCGATAGCTCAAAGGATCCTGGAGACGCCTTGCTGCATCGGCGGCAAGCAAGGAGCTGCCCGAAAGAAGCTCCATCAGCTGAGCCGCGACGCGGCGCTGCCCAAAGGCCGGTCTTGCAGCCAGAGCGCGGTCGTCGAAGGCACTGACATTGGCGCGAAACGCTTCGAAATTAACGGCAATCGCCTTCAGGGACCAATCGAAGAGCTGCTCGATATCCACAAGCGTCAAGCAGGCGAGGCCGATGGAGAGGCTGTTGGCCACAACAAGCGCATGCCCGTCCTTCGGCGCGAATTCGAGAGGCTTCAGGCCGGCCCTTTCAAGGGCGATGGCGGCCGGCAGCACTTCGCCGCCAAGCTCGATCTCACCGAAGCCCAGAAGGCCCCGGCTCATATGGGCAAGCGGCGCCAAATCCGCCGCACCGATCGAGCCCAATGAGGGGACGACAGGATGCACACCTGCGTTGATGGCGGCAATCAGACCGTGGAAGACTTTCAGCGAAACGCCGGAACCGCCCGCCGCCATGCCGGCGGCCCTGACCGCCATCATCGCCCGCACGAATTCCTGGGCAAGCGGTTCTCCGACGCCGACCGAGCGGGCTTGCGGCACGCGCATCTGGAACGCCACCAGGTCTTCCGTTGCAAGTCGTGTATCGATCCCTGCTCCCAGTCCCGTCGTCAGGCCATAAACCGGCAGATCCTTTTCGGTATAGCGATCGACGACGGCGCGCGCGGCCACAATCCGGGCCTCGACCTCGGCGGAGATTTCGATCCTGGCGTGGCGACGGGCAATTGCTGCGATGTCCTCGATCGTCGGCGGCGTCGCGCTGAAGGTGATCGATGGAGAATGGGTGGCGCTCACAGTTTCTCTCCGAGAATGGCGACGGGCCTGGAGGGTCCCTTGGTGGACCGTGCTTCCAGCCGATATTGCGCGCCGGGATAGTATAACAGCGCGCAGGTCACGACGGCCTCGCCTGACCAGGTTCTTCGAAAGACGCGCAGGCAAGGGTGATCATTCCTGAGGCCAAGATATTTGCGTATCGTCGTATCCGGCTTGACGGCCTGGACGATATGTTCGAACGCCGTTATCGGAGCCACCTTCGTCAGATATTCGTGCGGCGTCATGCTGCGGAAATCAGTCGAGAGATAGTCGGGCGCGACCAGGGGATTGACGTAGCGTTCCTCGACCTGAATGGGCCGGTCGTTTTCCATGTGCACGATCAGCGAATGCATCACTTCCGCGCCGAGGATGAGTTCGAGCGCATCGGCAACATTGGCATCCGCCTTCATCAAGCCGGCCGCGACGACAGCTGCCTGATGCTTGTGACCCCGTTCCAGTATTTCGTCGGCTATGTTGCGGATTTGAAGCAGATCGACATCGAGGTGCTTTGGCGAAACGAATGTTCCGATCCCGGCGGATCGCTTGAGAACACCCTCGAACATCAACTCCCTCAGCGCCCGGTTCGCCGTCATGCGGCTGACGCCGAATGCCGCCACCAATTCGCTCTCAGAGGATACCCGGTCTCCCGGCTGCAGCTTGCCCTCGGCGATCTCGGCCAGGATCTGCTCCTTGATCCTGATATAATGGCGCGCCTCGCCGGCGGCCGGTTTGACCGCTTTCGTCATGACAACCTCGCCATGCCATTGTCGAGGATGGTCGCGCCGCGACAAGCAACGAGGCCTCGGAAGCGAATCTCGGCATCATTCCGCCACATCTGCACGGTGATCGTTTCGCCGGGAAAGATCGGCGCGCTGAAACGCGCCGCGATGGCGGTCAAGCCGCTGGCCATGCCTGGATCGATAGCAGCGACAATGGCGTAGCCCGCATAACCGAAGCTGCAGAGCCCATGCAGGATCGGCCGGTCAAAGCCGCTTTTGCCGGCTGCCTGCGGGTCGACGTGCAGCGGATTGAGATCGCCGTTCAGGCGATAGAGCAGTGCGGCGTTGTCAGGGATGTCGATATTGAATTCAAGGTCCGGCTCTCTGTCCGGGACTTTCGGCAACGGTTCGGGCGCAGATCCTGCCGAGCCGCATCCACCGTCACCGCGGCACGCATTCGTCTGGACGATGGTCGCGATCGGCTCATTACCGTCCACGGTTGCGATCAAGCGCTCGAAGCTGACGAACATTCCTTTCTCAACGCCGCGGTCGATCACCGACAGGACGCGCGAGCGGGAGACGAGCGGCACATCGAGGGGGACCGGCCGATGGATCGTCAGGCGATGTTCGGAATGCACCAGACGCGCCCAGTCGACGCCTGTGTCCTTCATCCATGGCCCCGGATGCGCCACGATATTGGCAAGGGTCGGCACGGTCACGAGATCGCGTTCATAGACGTAGTTCAATGCTTTTTCGTCGAGCGCGTTGGTGCCGTAGCCAACCGACAGGGCGTAAAGGATGGCATCCCTTGCGGTGACCACATGTGTTGCCTGCGGCACCGGAAAATCGAGGATGGATTGGGCCGATAGCGTCACGAAGCGGCTCCCCCGGATGCTACGGGTTTGCGAACGCCACCGGACAGGCGGATGCCGCCGTCAACGGAAAGCAATTCGCCGGTGACGAAGTCTGCCCCCTGAACAAGCCAGACAATCGCGCCGGCAACGTCTTCCGGTGTCGCAACCCGACCGAGCGGCGCGGTTTCCGAAAATCGCTTGGCAATGGCTCCATAGGCATCCGGCCCGAGCGTGTCGCGCATCCAGCGCGTATCGATGATGCCGGGACAAACCGCGTTCACGCGGATATCGGGACCGCAGGTGCGGGCCAAAGCCAAAGTCAGCGCATTGAGCGCGCCCTTGGAGGCCGTATAGGCAAGCGAGCTGCCGCCGCCGGTAAAGGCAACGTTGGATGAGACATTGACGATCGCACCTCCACCGCTGTCCCGCATCGCCGGCACCGCCGCCCGGCACATCTGATAAGCGCCGATGACGTTGACGCCGAAAACGTTCTGAAAATCTTCGCCCGATAATGTCTCCAGATCGAAAGGATCGGATTTGACCGTCATTGCGGCATTGTTCACCAGGGCGTCGAGCCGCCCCCATCGATTGACGGCAACCGCGACCATCCTACGGCAAGCCGCGTCGTCGGCAACGTCGGCCTGGACGATCTCGACCTCTGCGCCCAGACTGCGGCAGATATCGCCGGTCTCATCGGCCTCTTTTTTGCTGCGGCTGTAGTTGATGACCACCCGGGCGCCGCCCTCGGCGAATTGCTTCACGCATGCAGCCCCGACGCCCGTTGCCGAGCCCGTGACGATGATGGCGGCTCCATCGATTTTCATGGGGCAAAGCCCTTCATGGCATGGGTCGAAAACAGGCGCGCATCCATCTGCTTCAGCTGGTCCGACACCGCGATGCCCTTCGGCAGGCGGTCGAGAACATCGGCGGCAAGATCGATGCCGGGGGCAAACTCCGTCAGCGTCAAGCATCCGCCGATCACCCGAAAAACCGCCCGCTCGGTGACGACGAGCTGTGACTGTCCCTCCGGCGCAAAGGCCGGGCTCGAACTGATCTGGTCGACAGCCTCGACGATCTTGCAAAGGCGGCCGTCCCTGATGATGTCGAGCCTGCCGTCGGCAACCGCAATTTGCGCGCCGCCAGCCGAAAACGCGCCGAGATAGACAACATGCTTGGCCGTCTGCGAGATATTGGTGAATCCACCGACCCCGACGATGGAATTATTGAAGCGGCTGACATTGACCGCCCCATGCCGATCCACCTCTGCCATGCCGAGGAAGGCGATATCCAGGCCGCCGCCGTCGTAAAAGTCAAACTGCGATGCCTGTGGGACGATGGCAGTCGGATTGACGGCGGCGCCGAAGGACAGCTCCTCGGCCGGCACGCCGCCGATGACGCCGGATTCGATCGTCACCGTATAATCGTCGAATCCCTCTTCGCTGGCGATGCGGCCGATCCCGGCGGCAATGCCGATGCCGAGATTGATCGTCGGGCGGTTCAGCGGCGCCAGTTCCAGGAAGGCACGTCGCTGAATAATCTTATCGACCGACAGCGGCGCCGGCTGCAGGCGGCTCGCCGCCATCCGGACGCGTCCGGTATAGGCGATATTGTCCGTCTCGGCGAAACTGATGCCGTGCTGGGCCGGATCCTCGCAGACGACCACATAATCGACCAACGCCGCCGGGATACGAACGTCATTGGGCTGCAGCGAGCCGCGCTCGGCAATCCGCTTGACCTGCACGACGACGATGCCACCGGAGTTTCGGCCCGCCTGCGCCATGGCGAGCACGTCGAGCGGGAAGGCCTCATCCTCGAGGGTGATGTTACCGTCTTCGTCGGCCGTCGTTCCGCGCAAGAGCACGCAGTCGAGCGGCATCGACGGATAAAGCAGCCATTCCTTGCCGCGCAACGACACACGCTCGACAAGGGGACGCGGCGTCGTCGCATTCATGCGGCCGCCGCCATGAAGCGGATCCATGAAAGAGCCGAGCCCGATATGGGTGACCACCCCAGGCTGACCGGCGGCAATCGCCCGATAGAGCTGCGCGATGACGCCCTGCGGCCAGCAATGCGCTTCGATCTTTTCCTCGATCGCAAGCTTTCCAAGGCGCGGCGTTCCGCGCCATCCCCCTGCAATCACGCAGGCGACCAGGCCTTCGTAACCGAAGTGCCCCATGCCACGCGTCTGACGATCGCCCGTGCTGGCAGCAAACAGAAGCGTCAGGTTGCGGGGTTTTCCAGAGGCGAGGAAACGCTCCTCGACAGCGGCCGTGATGGCCTCGGGATGGCAGCATCCTCCAAAACCGGAAGCAGCGACAGTCATCCCGTCTTCGAGAAGATCCGCAGCTTGCTGTGAAGAGATGACCCGCATGACGATCTTTGCTTCCGTCTGACCTGTATATACAGGCTAGCCGCTGATCGTTTGGAAGGCAACCGGAATCTTTGCAAGTATTTTGGGCATATCACCTCGATCAGACGATATTCAGCAGCCCGATCAGGCAAAGCCCGAGAGCCCCCAACGCCAGCAGCGACAGCGCAGCCGCTGCGAGGACACGACCGCCGGTATGAGCGACGGATCTGACATCGACGGAGAGGCCCAAAGCGGCCATTGCGGTGACGGTGAAGGCGGCGGAGACAGTCGCCATCCCGGGCAGCAGCGGCGCCGGGATAGCGTCGAGGGAACGAAGCGTCGCCATGGCTGCAAAACCGAGGATGAACCATGGGAGAACATGGCGGAGATTGACCGGCGAACCGCCAGGACGGCGGCCATGAACTGCGCCGAGCACGAGGATGACGGGTCCGAGCATCATCACGCGGATCAGCTTGACGAGCGTGCCCACCTGGGTGCTGACAGCTCCGGCAGAGGCCGTGGCCGCCAAGACCTGCGGGACGGCATAGGCTGTCACTCCTGCGAAAACGCCATATTGTACAGCGCTGAGACCAAAGAGCAGGTGAAGAAGCGGCAGCGTCAGCACTGCACCGATGCCGAGCAGTGCGGTAAAGGCTATCGAGGCCGCGATATCGTCGGGTTTGGCGCCGATCACCGGCGCTGCGGCGGCAATTGCAGAATTGCCGCAGATCGAGTTGCCGCAAGCAACCAACGTCGCCAGGCTGGCCGACAGCCCGAAGAGCCGCCCGATAACAAAGCTGCCGACCAAAGACAGAGCAACCAGAACGGCAATTCCACCGACAAGCGGCAGTCCGGCCTGCCTGATGGCAGCCGTGCTGAGCGAGGCGCCGAGCAACACGACCGCAATCTCGAGCAGTGTCTTAGCGGCGAATTGGATGCCGGGAATGAAGGTCTGCGGCAAGCAGACCGAGGAGCGCACGGCAATGCCGATCAGAATGGCGAGCACGAGGCTCTCGATCCAATGCGAGCCGAAAACCATCATCTGCAGCTGTTCAACGAAATAGGCAGAGAGCGTGACTGCCGCACACAGGACGAGTCCCGGCAGGACGGCAGGAAGCGACAGGAAACGTGAGGCGGAAACGAGCATCGGCAGGACCTTGCGGAGGACCGTAGTCTCCCACACTCAATTGTCGACTTCCATTGAATAGTATAGCATGGTTCATTCGGTAAAATCGAACGATTGAATCATGACATTTGAACAGCTTTCCATTTTTGTTGCGGTTGCGGAACGCGAGCATCTGACCAAAGCCGCCTTTGCGATCGGACTCACGCCATCGGCCGTCAGCTCGGCTATCCGCAATCTCGAAACCTCCTATGGCGTCGAGCTTTTCCATCGCGTCGGACGCCGCATAGAGCTGACATATGAAGGACGGGTGTTTCTGGGAGAGGCTAGAGCGACGCTGGCGCGCGCAAAGGCGGCAGCGCTTGTCTTGTCCGATCTCGGCGGCCTACAAAAGGGTGAGCTTGTCGTTTTTGCAAGCCAGACGATCGCCAGCTACTGGCTACCGGCGATGCTGATGCGTTTCAAGATCCGCTACCCGGGCATTGACCTGAAGCTGATGATTGGCAACACGACCACGGCGGCAAAAGCGGTTCTCGATGGATTGGCCGAAGTCGGTTTCGTCGAAGGCAGCGTTGATGAGCCGGCGCTGCATGTTCAGCCGCTTGCCGAGGACGAACTCCTTGTCGTCGTCGGTCCGCGCCATCCCTGGGCGCGTGGCAAACCAATTGCACCGGCAGAGCTGGTTTCGGGCACAAAATGGGTCATGCGGGAAAAGGGGTCCGGAACCCGGTCGGCTTTCGAGACGGCGATTTCCAATCTCGGCATAGTCCCCGGAGATCTGGCTGTCGCGCTTGAGCTGCCGTCGAACGAAGCCGTCATATCGGCAGCAAGAGAGGGCCTTTGCGCGACGGTCGTCTCAGGTGCCGTGGCCGCGCCGCTCTTGACGCAAGGTCTGCTGGTAAAGGCGCGCTTCCCCCTGCCGTCCCGCCAATTTGCGATCCTGCGGCATAAACAAAGGCACTCCAGTCGAGCCTCGCTGGCGCTGGAAACGATTTGCCGCGAGGATAAAGCTGCCGAAGTCCAGAATTGGGATGATTGGGCGCTCTAGACCTGACCGCCACGCTCACTGCCATCGTCAACGGCCATAAGCAGTGCCAGATTGAGGATCTTGCCGTGGAATTGCCCCACAGGATGATCGTGCCTAAAGGCTCCCGTCGGCCCGTAGCGGTCGTCGCCATCATTGAATTCCAAGGCGAACTTGCCGAAGCCTCCTCGCTGTAAATTGTGTCAGTTTACGGCCATGTAACTGTAACGTACTTCCTTTCTTTTCACCTGGCGCGCAAGATTCACCTCAATCTGGAGGTAACCGCCATGATGAAGAGAATTGCCGCGATCGTCTGTTTGATTTTTATTGCGATGCCCTCGCTGGCAGAGAATCTTTCGCAGCAGGCACTTCAGAACCGTGCCATCGAGCGCCGCGCGGTTGAGGCCGTGATCTGGGGCATGCCGGCGGTCAATTATGACTTGATGCTCCAGGAGATGCTGACCACAACCAAAGCCGGACAGCACGAGATCGTTTATTGGGGCCGCGCGCTCGACTGGATGAATCAGACGCTCACGCCCAATCCCGACACGATATATTTCATGACCTTCTTCGATACGCATGATGGTCCCATCGTTATCGATGTGCCGGCTGCGGAAGAAGGTTCGCTCAACGGCAATATCGTCACCGCGTGGCAAATGCCGCTCGAAGATGTGGGCCTCCTCGGCGTGGACAAGGGCGCCGGTGGTAAGTTCGTCGTCCTGCCGCCAGGCTTTTTGGGGACCGTTCCGAAGGGCTTTACGCCGCTGCAATCGGACACCTTTGGCGGCTACGCGCTGGTAAGGTCGAACCTAGCCAGCCACAGCAGCGACGATGTCGACAAATCCGTCGCGTATGGCAAGAAGGTTAAGGTTTACCCGCTCTCGAAGGCAGACAACCCGTCACAGACGGTGTTCACCGACGCGCAGGATGTTCTCTTCGACTCCACCATCCGCTTCGATTCGACCTTCTTCGAGCACCTGAACCGTGTCGTGCAGAACGAACCGTGGCTTGCTCGCGACATGGCGATGATCGACACGCTCAAGTCGCTCGGCATCGAGAAAGGCAAACCCTTCAAGCCTGATGCCGAGACCCGGTCTCTGCTGGATGCCGGCGCAGTGGAGGCGAAAGCCTTTCTCGATGCGAAGTATGAAGCGGGATGGGAGCCGTTCTACGAAGGAACGCAATGGCGTCCGGCTGGCGTGCCGGCGCTCGCCAAGGCCGTTTCGAACGGATATGCCGACACGAGCCTTTATCCAACCGATGTACGCGGCATGATTTATACGCTGGGCTACATCGGTATAAAGCGTCTCGGTGCCGGCCAGTTCTACCTGCTTGCGCCGAAGGATAAGGACGGCGAAAATCTCGATGGTGCGCGAAACTACAAGTTGACGGTACCGGCGAACGCTCCGGTCGACCAATATTGGTCTGTCACCGTCTACGACCGCCAGACGCACGGTCTGGTGAGAAACATGACGCGCGCAAGCAGGGCTTCCAACAATGCCGAGGTCCGGAAAAATCCCGACGGCTCCGTCGACCTGTACTTCGGCCCGACCCCGCCTGCGAGCAAGGAAGCAAACTGGGTGCCGACCGATCCGCTGCGGGAATTCGAACTGATGCTCCGCGCCTACGGCCCGAAGAAGGAGTTCTTCGAAAAGGCGTGGGTGCTGCCGGACGTCGAGAAGGTTGCCGAACAATAAACAGGGGGCGCAAATATCGCGGCGTCGGAGACGGCTCGCCGTAAAGCGTAAGGAGATGGGTTATGATCAACATGGGCTCGACGAGACGACCGCTGGCGATCTCCGCCATCGCGGCTCTCCTGTTCGCCAACACTGCCGTCGCGCAGGAGTACAAGTTCACGGGCGGCTATCCGACACCGGAAACCGTCGAGAAGGTCTACAACGAACTGGACCTCAACCGTGCGATTCATGCCTATCGCTTTTTCTATCCGACGGTGTCGAGCGCTGCGATCTACGAGGAAATGATCCGCGTTGGGGCAAAGCCCAACCAGACTTTTGGCTTTCTGGAAACCATGCCTAAGCATGTCGGTTTCACGCTTAACTCCGACACGCCCTATGGCGGCATGATACTCGACCTGAAGGATGGGCCACTTGTCATCGAAGTGCCTCCAGGTCCGCTGCTGGGTGCTGCCCTCGATATAAACCAGCGCTGGATCATTGACATGGGCTTGCCAGGCCCGGACGCCGGCAAGGGCGGCAAGCATCTTCTGCTCCCTCCCGGATATGAAGGCGAAGTCCCCGACGGATATTTTGTCGGTCGGGCCACATCCTATCGCGTCATCGCCGGCCTGCGCGCCATCCCTCAGGGGGGCGACGTCAAGGGTGCAGTCGAGCGCCTGAAGACCATCAAGGTGCATCCACTAAATCCCGCTGCCGGCTGGGTCGCCCCCACATGGTACGATCAGACACCCGAACCCCAGAACCAGACACCGACGGCGTGGGAGGCAAGTATAAAATTTTGGGAAGTGCTCCATACCGTCATCGAGAGCGAGCCGCCGTTGGAGGATTCGCGAAGCCAATATGGCGATCTAGCCGCGCTCGGCATCATGAAAGGCCAGCCCTTTGCTCCCGATGAACGTATGAAGGACATTCTGGTACAGGCGGCGAAGATGGCATCGGCACAGATGCGGGTGGAAGCACTCGCAGACCGTAGGCCGGATCGGGTTGTTTGGAATGACCGGCAATGGCAATGGGCGGCCTTGCGCTACGAGAACGGGACTTTCGACGCCAAGGACTACAGGGATAACTACGCCCTCGACAAATGGTTCTATCAGGCCATCGCCACGTCACCTGCCATGTTCCGGCGCGATCCCGCTGCCGGCTCACTCTACTGGCTTGGACTGACGGACAAGGCGGGGGCCTATCTGGACGGCGGCAAGACCTACAAGTTGACGGTCCCGCTACCGGTACCAAACAGACTGTTCTGGTCTATCACCGTTTACGATGCCCAGACGCGCAGTCAGATACAGACCGATCAGGAGAATGCGGCTTTGCGCTCCCTGTTTGAGTTGAAGGACCTACAGGGCGAGACGATCGATCTGTATTTCGGCCCCGAGCGACCGCCTGGCAGCGAAGGCCGTTGGATCAAGACGCTTCCGGGCAAAGGATGGTTCGTCTACTTCCGTATCTACGGTCCGCAGCCACTGGCATTTGACGGCTGGAAGCCAGGCGATTTCGAAACCATCAATTGACGCTGGTTTTCGAAGTTCAAACTCGAACCTGCGCACCTCGCGGCGAACAGGCGAATTGTGCCAGATCGATGGACATCTCACGATGCCTTTTTCATTTAGCTGAAATCTCCCTTTGGCGCGAAGCAGCCGTCCCGTTATGGCAGCAATCCTCGAAATTATCTAAGTATCTTGGTTAAGGTGCGGCGGGGACACCGCTGACCTTATACCGGCTGCTTCATCGCATCAGCGATGCGCTTGACATTGGCATTGTTAAGGCAGAAGCCGCACTCGGCCGCGCATGCGCGGCCGTTTTGCGAGGATACGAGAGATGAAGACCAAGACGGCTGCCGCCAACGTCGGAAACCTGATCATGACCGGCGTCATGCTGATGCTGCTCGGCGATCTGCTCTTTGCACTGAACGATGCGATGGGCAAATGGCTGGTCGCAAGCTTTGCCGTCGGCCAAGTGCTGGTGGTCCGCTCGGTAGGCGCTTTCATCGTGCTCGGACCAATGATCCTCCGGCAAGGGCCGATGGCCTTGTTCCGCGTCGAGCAGAAGGGCCTGCAGTTCATCCGTGTTTTCATGGCGACCTGCGATGTCGCACTATTCTACGCTGCCGTCGCCTATCTGCCGCTCGCAGACGTCATGACCTTCTATATGGCCGGACCGATCTATATCGCGGCGCTTTCGCACTTCTTTCTCGGAGAGAAGATCGGCTGGCGCCGGTGGCTCGCCGTTCTGATCGGCTTCGCCGGCGTCGTCATCGCGTTGCGTCCGTCCACGGCGATGCTGTCGCTTCCATCGTTCTTCGGTCTTGCCGGCAGCCTTGCCTTTGCGCTGTCGCTGGTGATGAGCCGCTATCTGCGCTCGACCAGCGACACGACGCTGGTGACATGGCAGACGATCGCCGCGCTCGTCACCGGCATCGTCTTGAGCGTCGGCCACTGGCAGCCGGCAACGCTCATCGATTGGTCCGGCATGCTGCTGCTCGGCATCGTCGCCTCCTGCGCGCATCTGCTCATCACCCGCTCGCTGAAGCTCGCACCGGCATCACTGCTCGCGCCGCTGCAATATACGCTGCTGCTCTGGGCGATCGTCCTCGGCTACCTGTTGTTCAACGATGTTCCCGATACGCAGATCATCGTCGGCGCCGCAATCATCGTTGTTGCGGGGCTCTTCATCTTCCACCGGAAGAATCTGAAAGAGTCGGTTCCGACTGAGGCCGTCCCGCCCGACGGTCATTAAACGATCAAAATAGCAGGAACGTCATCTCGCCCTGCTTGCCGGTCGATCACTGTCCGACCGGTAACTGGAAGTTGACGCCGGCGAAGATCTGCCAACGAGGCGCACCCGGTCCGTCGTGCCAGACCGTATATTGAGGCTCGACGAAGGCATTCATCGTCACGCCCTTGTCGAGCTGGAACACTTTACCGACGCCCGCGCCCATGGGGATGTAGGAGTGGCCATTCTCGAGATTGAAGTTCCACGTCGCCGACGAGCGCAGATACCAGCCGTCCGACAGGTTGATGTTGAGGATCGGCTGGATGGTCAAAAGGCTCACATCCTCCCGGTCGTCCACGCCCGCGAAGGACGTCTGATAGGTCGCGAGGGCTCCGAGGAGGCCCCAGCTTTGAGGTGCGACGACGACGCCCGCCGCTCCGATCTGCCATTTGCCGCTTCCAAGGGACTCGTCCGTGGCTGTGGGAACGACGAGCAGCGGACCGGCGCCGAGGGTGACGTCTCCATGCTTCGGCAGGATGAAGAGATCCATCAGCGTGAGGTCGCCGAGCCCCGTGACATATCCGTTTGGAACGTCGGGGGACGTCGCGATCGGGAGTGTAAAGCGAAGAAGCTGCGGCAGCCCGAACATGTCCGACGGGATGAGGCCGCGCAGCAGGAATTGGTTCGCCTCGGGCTCTCCCGGCGTGTCGATGAAGCTCGGAATATAATAGTCCTGAAGGTTGATGGTGATCTTCGGCGTGAGCGGGTTGTTGGCCTCGTTGACGGCGTTGTGCGCCTCCTGGGCACCGGCGGGGCAAGCCAATGCCAGCAGTAGCGGGAATGCTGGAGCATACGGGCGCACGGAAGCCTCCTCTATCGACCGCGGGCACTTCAGCACGAAACTGTCTTCGGCCGCAGGCTGTAACGGTTACCGTGATCCGGAAGGCGGGCGCTATCGTACGATTGTTACAGTAACATTCTCGATTTTTGCGGTTGACCGGCGCGAGAATGGACCGAGGCGCATCGCGCTTCATTGCACGCCTCCTGTCCGAAAGGAACGCTTGCTCGCCATGGACACTGTCAGAGATGCCGCCCACCGCGGACTTTTGAAGCTGATGCTGCGGCTGCCGTCGTTGCGTGGCGAGCTTCAGCGCCTCTGGCCGAACGATCCGTCCTTCGAGGCTCTCTGCGAGGCTTATCAAGATGCGACCGCCACGCTGGAACGCCTTGTCCAGCGCCCCGGCGACGGCGAGGACGGGCTCGTCGAAGAGTACCGGGGCGTGTGCCAGGCGCTTGAATCCGACATTGTCATACGCTGCCGTGCACGCATGGCGCGACCGCGGCCGGACCGACGCTCCTGACTATTCGTCCAACATGCAAGCGAACAGGATTGCAACTTTCAGTGACATGACGCATATTCGCGACAGCTTATGGACGGGCGGGCGTGAGGTGCGTAATGGCAGCGAACGGCGTGAGCAGCGGGGCACAGGCGGTCTGTGAGAGCGAGGCAAGGTCGGAGGCGGAGCGGCTTCTGGCTGACCCGCGGCTTCATGTCTCCGATCGCCATAGAGCGTTTCTCAGGTACATTGTCGACGCCGTTTTCGAAGGGCGCAGCGACGCGGTGAAGGCCTATTCCATCGCGATCGACGTCTTCAACCGGCCTCCGTCGTTCGATCCCTCATCCGATCCGATCGTGCGCATAGAGGCGACGCGTCTTCGTGAGACCTTGGCGAAATATTACGAGCAGCTCGGCGACGAGCCTGGGGCGCGCCTGGAAATTCCCCGCGGGCGATATGTTCCTGTCTTCGTCGAGCGGGAGCAGCCGCCATGCCCAGGCGACGATGTTTCCGATGTCGAAGAGGACGTCGTCCCGGCAGCCGAAGACGCGACCGCTTCGTTAAGGTCCACCGTCAGCCGAAAGCCTTACGCTGCCGTCGCGCTGGCGGGCCTTGCCGCCATTGCCCTCGCCGGAGGCTACGCAGTCTTCCGCGCCGCCATGCCCGTGCCCCTGGATACACAAAAGCCATTCGTCTCATTATCGCTGAACGCGACGCAGAAGGATACCGTGGCCGGAGAGGCGGTCATGGAAGATCTGGCCGTGTCGATTGCGCGGTTCGGGACCGTCCGCCTCAAATCCGAGGCCAGGGCGGCAAGGCCGGGCATCGACCCGGCCGAGCAGACGACCTACGAGGTCAGGATGCGCTACGGTGAGGATGCGACATCCGTCTCCCTGTGGTGGCAGGTTTCCGACGCGGCCACGGGAGAGGCCGTCTGGACCGACCAGGATCGACGCCAAACCGGAACAGGGACGCGAGATGACGCGATACGCGCGCTCGTCTACGGCGTGTCCCGCAGGATCGCGGGGCCGGTCGGCGTCGTCAACACCATGGAACTGCGGCGCAATCTGCCGGCCTCCACGACCGGCAACATCTGCGTGCTGAAGGGCGAATTTGCCGTCGAACAGCGCGGCCTGGCCGCTCTGAAAGCGGCCCGCCCCTGCCTGGAGGCAACGATCGCTGCGGATCCGGCTGACGCCGACGCGATGGCGACACTTGCGCGCGTCTTCGTGTGGACCGGTCGCACGACCGGCGACGACAGCTACTTCGGCCGCGGTCTCGACCTCGCGAACCGGGCTGCAACGGTATCGCCCACCTCGACAAGGGCAGCGCTTGCCCAGTTGGCGACGCAATATCAGGTCGGCCAGAACGACGCCTCGATCGCGGCCGGCCGGCGCGGTGTCGCCCTGAACCCGGAAAATGCCGATCTGCTGGCGAAGCTCTCCATGGCCCTCTTCCTGAGCGGGCACTGGGAAGAGGGTGTCCGCCTTGCGAAAGAGGCGACCGACCTCGTCGGCCAGACGATACGTGACGCGAATTTCGTCATGATCCTCGACGCCTACCGCCTGGGGAACTATGCCGAAGCGGTCTTCCTTGCCCGGCAAGTCCCGGCAACCGATACGCCGACGACCGTGTTGAAGCTGGCCGCCATCGCTCGCCTCGGTGACCGGCCGGTGACGGAGCAGGAGATAGCCGCAGCTCGTCTGCAGCATCCCGATCTCGACCGGACAGTCGCAGCCATGTTCTCCGGAGCGCGTTTTGACAGCAGTCTCAAAGCTGCTCTTCGAACAGGCATTCTGGAGGCGGGCCTAAAATCGCCGGAACTCGCCAGCAATGGCTCGATGTAACAGTAACATCCTTGTCCGGCAGCCTTCGACGGCTTTCCTTCGATCTGTCCGCAGATTGCGGGTGATGATGTCGAGGGGCGCCATGATGCGCAAGCTGCCTGTCTTCTCAGCCGCCTCCACCTTTCTCACAGGCAACATACTGGCCGATCCCGCGGTGGTGACCACAGGCGTCAATCGGCGCTCGGGACCGGCACGAGCTTCGCCGCGGCGGCCGGTTCCGCCGATGCTGGCCGCAAAGAAAGCTTCACGGAGTGGAGATTTGCCATGATCTGGAATGTTGGAAGACGACTGACGATGATTGCGGCGGTGGCGCTGCTGCCTAATCTTGCCTTCGCGGCCGAACGCGGCGCAGGTTTTTATCTGCTGGGCTCCAAAGGGCCGGCGGCCGGTATCCTTCCTCCTCCAGGCGTCTTCTTTCAGAACGACATCTGGATCTACAATGGCAATCTGGGTGGCGGCAAGCAGTTGCCCACCGGCGGACGTATTGCCGTCGGCGTCGAGGGCAAAGCGGTGTTGGCAGCGCCGACCGTCCTCTGGGTCCTGCCCGAGGAGGTGCTTGGCGGCCGTCTCGGCTTTGGCGCAACCGTTCCCTTTGGCTGGATGGAAACGGATGCCGACTTGACGCTTGCCGGACCGAGGGGTGGAACTGCGAGCGGCTCGATCACCGACACGATCTTCACGATTGGCGATCCTGTCGTCAGCGGAACACTCGGCTGGGACGCCGGCAACTTCCATTGGACGACGGGTGTTCTGGTCAATGTTCCGATCGGCGACTATCAGGATGGCGAGATCTCCAACTTGGCATTCCACCATTGGGGCGCTGACATCAGCGCGGCCGTGACCTGGCTTGATCCGACGATCGGTCTGGATCTTTCGGCGGCTGTCGGCATGACGTTCAATGCCGAGAACCCTGCCACCGACTACCGCACGGGCAACGAATTCCATGTCGAGTGGGCGGCGGTCCAGCACTTCAACGAGCAGTTCGACGCCGGTCTCGTCGGCTACTATTACGACCAGGTGAGTGGCGATAGCGGCGCCGGCGCCTCCGGCGATTTCAAGGGGCGCGTCGCGGCCATAGGCGCGACCATAGGCTGGACGTTCAAAGCGGGCGAAGTGCCGATATCGACCCGTATCAAGTATTTTCACGAGTTCGCCGCCGAAAACCGCGCCGAGGGAGATGCCGTCTATCTGACGATCTCGATGCCCTTGTCGATCACCAAGCCGATGAACATTGCAGCACAATAAGGATCGACCATGCCCCGGGCGACATCGAGACCGGCGACAGCCTCCATCATGGCAAGTTCGCCGAAAGTCCCGGCATCGTTCAGCTCATCGGCCAGCGTCTGATGACCGGGCAAACGCTGACGGATTCCAACATTTCTCTCGGACAGGGCGTCGCCGCCGTCGTGGGCGGGACAGCGCGCACCGTCGGCACGATCGCAGGCGCTGCAGTTGCAGCACCACTTGTGATCATCGAACAGGCGGCAAGAAAGCGGCAGCCGACAGGAACGGAGCTGGGAGACAGCCTGCACAACGACCGCCCAGTCGAAGCCTCTGACACAATAACAGGCTTGGGCGGGCGATTGTTACCTCCGGCCGACCTGGAAGTAACAGTTACAAGCTTACCAGCTGGCTGGGCCTGAAGCAGTATCCCCGTCAAGTCATCCGGTCAAAAAGCAGACCGAAATGTCGAACCGCAAGCAAAAAGGAAACCCGTGATGAGTACGCCCATCTATCGACGACTCCTTGCCGCCACGGCCGCCGTCGCGATGACCATGACCTCGGCCGCGATCGCAACCCCGGTATTCGCGCAGCAGGCGGCAACAGCACCGGCCGCAGCCGATACCTCCAAGCCAAACATTCTTGTCATCTTCGGCGACGACGTCGGGCAGACAAATATCAGCGCCTATTCCTTCGGCGTCGTCGGATTCAAAACGCCAAACATCGACAGCATCGCCAAATCAGGCATGATGTTCACGGATTATTATGCCGAGAACAGTTGCACGGCGGGCCGCTCGACCTTCATCACCGGCCAGACATGCCTGCGCACCGGTCTCTGCAAGGTTGGCGCACCCGGTGCTCCGGTCGGTCTGCAAGCCGGCGACATCACAATCGCCCAGGCGCTGAAGCCGCTTGGATATGCGACCGGCCAGTTCGGCAAAAACCACCTGGGAGACAGGGACGAGTATCTTCCGACCAAACACGGCTTCGACGAGTTCTTCGGCAACCTCTACCATCTGAACGCCGAAGAGGAGCCGGAAGCGCCCTATTGGCCGAAGGATGACACCGAGTTTTTGAAAGCCTATTCGCCGCGCGGCGTCATCAAGGCGTCGGCCGACGGCAAGATCGAGGATAGCGGTCCCCTGACCAAGAAGCGGATGGAGACCATCGACGATGAGACCAGCTCTGCGGCGATGGACTTCATGGACCGTCAGGTGAAGGCGAAAAAGCCGTTCTTTACCTGGATGAACGCGACGCGCATGCATGTCTTCACGCACGTGCGGGAGTCGATGCGGGGCCAGAGCGGCATGGTCGGAAACGAATATGCCGATGGCATGGTCGAGCACGATGAGATGGTCGGAAAGATTTTGAAAAAGCTCGATGAACTCGGGATCGCCGACAACACCATCGTCGTCTACACCACCGACAACGGGCCGAACCAATGGTCTTGGCCGGACGCGGCGACGACGCCGTTCCGCAGCGAGAAGGATACCAATTGGGAGGGCGCGTTCCGCGTCCCGGCCATGGTCAAATGGCCGGGCCACATCCAGCCCGGCCAGGTTTCGAATGGAATGATATCCGGTCTCGACTGGTTCCCGACGCTGCTTGCGGCCGCGGGTGATCCCGACGTGAAAAGCCGCCTCCTGAGTGGCTGGAAGCCGGATGGAAGCGCCAACAGCTTCCGCAACCATCTGGATGGCTATAACCAGCTCGACTACCTCACCGGCAAGGCCGATAAGAGCGCCCGCAGCGACTTCTACTACTTCGACGACGACGGCGGGTTGGTGGCGACGCGCTACGACGACTGGAAGGTCGTCTTCAAGGAACAGCCGGCTCCGGGCGGCTTTGCCGTCTGGCAGACTCCATTCGTCACCTGGCGCATTCCGAAGCTGTTCAACCTGCGGATGGATCCATACGAGCGCGCGGACACCGTTTCGGACCAGTATAATGACTGGCTCACGCGCAACGACTACCTGCTCGTGAAGGGTCAGTTGCAGGGAGCGGCCTTCCTGGAAACATTCGTCAAGTATCCGCCCAGCCAGCGGGTCGCCAGCTTCAACATCGAAGGCGTCCGCGCGGAGGTGGACAAGGCGATTGACCAATCCTTCAAGGATCGCGGTATCGAGAAGTAGGCAACGCACCAAGGCGCGCAGCGGTCTGCGCGCCCCTCTCCTTCTCACCGAGGCCCCCCATGACGGCTCGCGACGACATCCTCGATCTCGGCACGCGTATCGGCCGGTCGATCATCGGTCAGGAGACCATGGTCGAACGGCTCCTCCTTGGGCTGCTTGCCAATGGCCATCTGCTGGTCGAGGGCCTTCCCGGTCTCGCAAAAACCAGAGCAATCAAGAGCCTGGCAAAGAACCTTGATTCAGAGCTTTCACGCGTTCAATTCACGCCCGACCTGCTGCCAGCCGACATTACCGGCTCCGAAATCTACTTCAGCGAGGGCGGCAAGGGCGAATTCAGGTTCCAGCAGGGGCCGATCTTCGCCAATCTCATCCTGGCGGACGAGATCAACCGCGCGCCGGCCAAGGTGCAGTCCGCGCTGCTCGAGGCCATGGAGGAACGCCAGGTCACCGTTGGCGGCAAGAGCTATCCCCTGCCGCCGCTCTTCATGGTGATGGCGACGCAAAATCCCATCGAGCAGGAGGGCACCTATCCCCTGCCCGAAGCCCAGCTCGACCGCTTCCTCATGCATGTCGAGGTCGGCTATCCGGACGAGGCGTCGGAGGCAGCCATCATGCGGCTCAACCGCAATGAAGAAAACGAGGCGCATGGCGGCGCGAAGCCGCCGTCGCCGGAAAGGCTGAACCCACAGGCCGTATTCGCCGCCCGCAAGGAGATCGGCGCTGTCACCGTTTCCGAACCCGTCGAGAAGTACATGGTGGCGCTCGTCTTCGCCACGCGTTATCCCGACCGCTACGACAAGGATCTCGCGACGCTGCTGCAGGTGGGCGCCAGCCCCCGCGGTGCGATCGGCCTCGACAAGGTTTCGCGATCCTATGCCTGGCTGAAGGGGCGCGATTATGTGACCCCTGATGACGTCAAGGCGATCGTCCACGACGTTTTTCGCCACAGGCTGATCTTGTCCTACGAGGCGCATGCGTCGAACGCCACGCCGGACAAGGTGATCGACCGCATCGTCGAACTGGTGGCGGTCTCATGAGCGATGCGGGCGTCTATGTTTCGACGGACGAACTGGTCGCGCTCGAAGCGAGAGCCCGAGATCTGAGCTTCGTCCAGAAGGCACGCAGCCACCAGCAGCTTGCAGGCCGCATGCAATCGGCGATGCGCGGCCGGGGACTGATCTTCGAAGAACTTCGCGACTATCTGCCCGGTGACGACATCCGCTCCATCGACTGGCGCGTCACGGCGCGAACCAGCCGACCGGTGGTCCGCGTCTACTCCGAGGAAAAGGAGCGGCCCGCGCTGATCATCGTCGACCAGCGGATCAATATGTTCTTCGGCAGCAGGCGATCGATGAAATCGGTAACGGCAGCGGAAGCCGCGATGCTCTGCGCCTGGCGCATACTGGGTTCCGGCGACCGGGTCGGCGGCTTCGTCTTCGGCGAAAGCGGGACGAACGAGGTCAAACCGCATCGCAGCCGCAATGCGGTGATTGCCTTTGCGGAGAAAATCGCACGGCAGAACGCGGGCCTGCGCGCAGACAGCAAAGGCGAACCTGACCCGCAAGCGTTGGACAAGGTTTTGTCGGCGGTCGCAAATATCGCCCACCACGACCATCTCGTGGTCGTCGTCTCCGACTTCGACGGCCATACCGCGACGACACGAGACATCCTGCTGAGGCTCTCCATCCACAACGACGTGATCTGCCTGCTCGTCTACGACCCCTTTCTATTGGACCTGCCGACATCGGGCGACATCGTCGTCAGCGGCGGCGGCCCTCAGGCCGAGCTGGTTCTGCGAACAGCAAGCGTCCGATCGTCGATCGACGCGTTCGCACGCAACCGCGGCCGGGAGTTGAGAGCGTGGCAGCGTCAGCTCGGGCTTCCAATGCTGCCCATATCGGCCGCCGAGGAAACCGCTCCGCAGCTCAGACGTCTGCTGGAGCAGTCTGCGTGGCGGCAACGGAGGCGTTGATGGAGCCGGCAGCAAAGCTTGATCCGATGACGGACATGGCGCTGCGTTCGCTGCACGACATCATGGTTCCGGCGCCGGTCTCATGGTGGCCGCAGACCTGGGGCTGGGCTCTGCTGGCAGCCCTGCTTGCATTCGCCGTTCTCCTGGCGATCTTCCGGCGGATCAGGCGTTACCGCGCCAACGCCTACAGGCGCGAGGCCTTGACCTTGCTGGCAGGGATCTCTGACAGACTTCGACACCCCGCCACGCGCCCCGACGCCATAAAGGATCTCGCAGAAGTTCTGAAGCGCACAGCGCTGGCAGCCTGGCCGCGCGGTGAAGTCGCCTCCCTTTCCGGTAACGGCTGGGTTCGATTTCTCGACGCGCATGACGAGGATGGGGCCGGAGACACGCTCGAACGCCTCCTGGACGACTTCGAATATCATGGCGCGGAGATCGTCGCGGATCTGCCGTCGAATGTCTGCGGCGATCTCGTCATCGCCGCCCGCAAATGGATCGAGCAACATCATGTATCAGCTTGATTTGCCCTGGCTTCTGCTTGTGCTGCCGTTACCGATGCTGCTCTGGTGGCTGCTGCCGGCTCATCGGGAAACATCGGCGTCCGTGAGACTGCCCTTCTTCTCGCAGGTCGCCGAGGCGGCGGGCGTTCGTCCGACTGAGGGATCGGTGGTGACGCGCAGGACATGGCCACAGCTCGTCTGCGAGACCCTGGCCTGGGGCCTGGTGATGCTCGCCCTGGCACGCCCCCAGCTCGTGGAACCGCCGATCGAGAAGATCGAGCCGCAACGCGATATCCTTCTCGCCCTCGACCTGTCGCAGTCGATGGATGCGCGGGACTTCCCTGGCGCCGAGGGCGCGCGCCTCGCCCGCGTCGAAGCCGTCAGGCAGGTCGTCGCCGACTTCGTCGAGAAAAGACCCGGCGATCGGATTGGTCTCGTCGTCTTCGGAGACGCGCCCTATCCGCTCGCACCCTTCACGATGGATCACGAGCTCGTCCGGACGATGATCGCCGACACCGTTCCCGGGATGGCCGGACCGCGGACGTCGCTGGGAGACGCTCTTGGTCTTGCGATCAAGATGTTCGAGAAGACGACCACTCCGGAAAAGGTGCTCATCGTTCTGACTGATGGTAACGACACGGCCAGCAGGATGCCACCCCTGAAGGCAGTGGAGATCGCGAAATCGAAGGGCGTGATCGTCCACACGGTGGGTATCGGAGACCCTGCTGCGACGGGCGAGGACAAGCTGGATACCGCGACGCTGCAGAAGATCGCCGCGAATACCGGCGGTCGCTATTTCTTCGGAGGCGACCAGTCGCAGCTGGCAGCGATCTACGAGGTGCTCGACCAGATAACCCCGGAGGATCAGAAGAACCTGTCCTGGCGGCCGCGGATCGAGCTGTTCCACTGGCCGCTGCTGGCCGCCGTCGCACTGCTGGCGGCCTATTATCTCGCCTCGGGAGTGGCGGCCGCATTCAAGCGGAGGGCGGCGGCATGATTGCGGATTTTCATTTCCTGCGTCCCTGGCTCCTGCTCCTTCTCGTACTGCCGGCTGCGATCCTCTGGATGGTTTCACACTCCGGCGACATCCGTGCACAGTGGAAGGGCATGATCGCGCCGCATCTGCTCGACCGCCTCGTTGTCGATGCTTCGGGGCGCTCAAGAATGCGGCCATCCTGGTTGCTGGCGGCCGTCATGGCTGCCGGGATCGTTGGGGCGGCAGGGCCGACATGGCAGCGTGAGCCGCCGCCCTTCGTCGAGGACACAGCGCCTCTCGTCATCGCCGTCGACCTGTCGCAGACAATGGACGCCATCGACGTGACCCCGTCCAGGCTGGAGCGGGCGAAACTCAAGATCAAGGACGTGATCGAGGCCAGACAGGGCGCGCGCACGGCGATCGTCGCCTATGCCGGCACCGCCCATCTGGTCCTGCCGCCGACCGAGGATGCGGCGCTGCTTGAAAGCTACTCCGAGGCATTGGCGACGCGCATCATGCCGACGCCGGGCAAGGACACGACAGCCGCGCTGCGGCTCGGACAAAGCCTCCTGCACAAAGAAGGGGTCGCCGGAACGATCCTGCTGCTGACCGACGGACTGGAAGCCGCTGCAGCGCAGACACTCAAGTCGAGCGGCGACGGCGTCGTCATTCTCGGGATCGGCACGTCGGCGGGCGGACCGGTCAAGACGCCGGATGGCGGATTTCTCTCGGATGCATCCGACACACGTCTCTTTCCTAAGCTCGACGTCGCCGGGCTCGAGGCCATCGGCAATGAAACCGGGGCAGATGTCGCGACAATCACGGACGACGACACGGATGTTCGCTGGATCATGCAGCGTATCCGCAGTAACTTCGCGCAGAAGCAGGAGACGGAGGGTGACCGCTGGCGCGATTTCGGCTGGTGGCTGGTCGTCCCGGTCGCGGTTGCGATGGCCCTGTCGTTCCGCAAGGGCTGGGTGGTGCGGATAGCCACGTTGCTGCTCGCCCTGCGGATGCTGTCGCCGGGCAGCGCCCGTGCGGACGGGCTGATCGATATATGGCTGACGTCCGATCAGCAGGGCCGCATTGCCTTCGAGCGGGGTAATTACGACGGGGCCACAGACCGCTTCGTCGATCCGATGTGGAAGGGCGTCGCCCTCTATCGAGCCGGCAAATTCGAGGAGGCGATCGACGCCTTTGCTTACATCGATACGGCGGAGAGCTGGTACGACCAAGGCAATGCTCTCCTCCAGCTATCGAAGTTCGAGGAGGCTGTCGCAGCCTATGAGAAGGCTCTCGATAAACGAAGCGAATGGCCGGAGGCCGAGGCGAACCTCGCCGTCGCACGGCAACTCCTGAAGCAACAGCAGGAAAAGCAGGAAGAACAGCCCGAACAGCCGAGCGAGGATCCCGACAGCGTCCAGTTCGACGAGAGGGGAAAGGAGGGCAAGGAAGGTCAGATTAATATCGCCGAGCAGACTTCGGAGATGTGGATGAAGAACATCAACGTCAGCCCGGCGGACCTGATGGCCCGCAAGTTTTCCCTCGAAGCGAGGAGGCAGTCTCCATGAGGCTTTCAGCCACGCTTCTTTGGGCGTTCATATGCGGACAGGCCATCGCCGCCGAGCCCTTCGGACGCGCCGCCATCGAAGGCGCAGATGGGATTGTCCCCGGCCAGCAGGTCCACGTCGTCGTCGACATTTTCGCGCCGGAATTCTTCACGTCGCCGCCGCAATATCCGCTGTTCGAGGTCCCGGATGCCCTTGTCACGCTTCCCGACGATCGTGCCCAGAACCTCGTCCAGACGATCGCGGACGTCCAATATTCGGGAATACGCAGGAGCTACGTGATCGTCCCGGAAAAGACCGGATCCTTCGTGCTGCCCGAAATCGCGGTCGATCTTGGCTATTCGGCGAACGGAAGCGCGATCAAGGCGCAGCTGCATGTAGCCCTTCCCGCCTTCGAGGTCGTGGCCGCTCCCGACCAGACCGCCAGGCCCTTCGCCGCCCGCGACCTGACGGTAACCCAGTCCTTCGACAGAAGCCCGTCAACCTTGAAGGCCGGCGACGCTGTCGTGCGGACGATCGTCGTCTTTGCCGAGGACACGCAGGCCATGCTGATCCCGCCGGTCGATCTGGGACGGGCAGCCGGGGTCGCGCAATATCTGAAGCCGCCGTCACTGACGGACGGCGTCGAACAGCGCGGGATCGGCCGGAGCGTCGAGACCGGAAGTACCCGGACCGAAACGGTGGTCTACACGGCTTCGGCCGAAGGCAGCTTCCAGGCGCCGGCCGTTTCCTACCAATGGTTCGACCTCGATGCCCATGCCGGAGCGACGGCGACCCTTCCGGCCGTCGATATCGTCGTGGCGAAGGCGGCCTCAACCGAGCGCATCGATCCGAAATTCGATCCCCCTGGCGAAGATCAAGGAAAGAATGCTTGGCAGGTAGTGCTGTTATCATGCGCGGCCGTGCTCGCCTGCTTCGCGGCAATTGTCGCGTGGCAAAAGGGCTCGGCAATCCGCGCATGGGCGGAGCGGCGTCGAATGAGCCGCCGAAACTCTCCACGGAGAAGACTTCGCCGCCTTCGAACCATCATCAGGGTCGGGCCCGATCCGGCAATCTATCGGGCGCTTCAGGATTGGAGCGGAAGTCTCGGATTCCGGTCGGTTTCCGACTGGGCTGAAGCGCAGGGCAATCCCCGGCTTTCGGCACAGGTCACCATTCTCGAGCGGCGCCTCTTCCGGTCGCGCGACATGCAATTGGATCGCGGCAAGTTCGCGGACTCCATCACCCTGGCAGCGACGAACAAGGGGCGAGCGCGAAAATCCGCCCTACCCGCCCTCAATCCGGTGGCATGACGGACGCGTTGTTACGTCGAGTTAACAGTAACATTCTTTCCTGACGGCGCGCGGGAGCTAAGGTCGGGACATCGGTTCTGGAGGCCGCGATGGCATTGGCATTCGACAGCGCGACAGAAGCCCGGCGCGAGTCCGAGGGCATGGTGTGGATTCCCGGCAGGTCGTTCACGATGGGATCCGACCATCATTATCCGGAGGAAGCCCCGGCCCACCCGGTCAAGGTGGACGGCTTCTGGATTTCGCTGACGCCGGTCACCAACAGGCAGTTCAAGGAATTCGTCGAGGCGACGGGATATGTCACCGTCGCAGAGATAGCTCCCGATCCGAAGGACTATCCCGGTGCGAAGCCTGAGATGCTGAGGGCGGGGTCGCTGGTGTTCACGCAACCGAAAGCCGTGAACGGCGCCGACATCTCCCAGTGGTGGACATTCAAGTTCGGTGCGAACTGGCGCCGCCCTCTCGGCGGCCTCAGCGATCTGCGCGGCAAGCTCGACCATCCGGTCGTGCATGTCGCCTATGCGGACGCCGCTGCCTATGCGGACTGGGCCAGGCTCGATTTGCCGACGGAGGCCGAATGGGAGCTTGCCGCCCGCGGCGGGCTGGATGACGCGGAATATGCATGGGGCGACGAGTTCGCGCCGGGCGGCGTCCCGATGGCAAACACCTGGAGCGGCACGTTCCCTACCCACGCGATGAAGCCGAAAGGACACGAACGTACCTCGCCTGTGCGATCGTTCCCGCCGAATGGCTTCGGCCTCTACGACATGATCGGCAACGTCTGGGAATGGACGAGCGACTACTGGTCGCCCCGGCATCCCGAACCGGCGAAACACTCGTGCTGCATTCCGAGCAACCCGCGCGGCAGTGACGCCGAGGCAAGCTACGATCCGCGCCAGCCGGAAATCCGGATAGCGCGCCGGGTGCTGAAGGGCGGCTCCCATCTTTGCGCTCCAAACTACTGCAGACGCTACCGTCCTGCCGCCCGCCACGCCGAACCCGAGGATACTTCCACCAGCCATGTCGGCTTCCGCTGCATCAGGCGCACGGAAGGAAAAGCGAAATGAGAAGACGTTTCCAGGCCTCCGATACCATGCTCCCGTCGTTGCCGCTTGTCGGCGGCGAAGATCACGTCGCTCCCGCAAACCCCATCGCCGTCTTCGGAGCAATGCCACTGACGCGCCGTGCAGTTCTGGCCAGTCTCTTTGCCGCTTATTTTTGCGTCTTTGCCGTGCAGCAAGGGTTAGCTCAGTCCGATCCGCTGGCTTCCTGGAACGATACCCCCACCAAGGCGGCCATCATTGATTTTGTCGCCCGTGTCACGACACCCGCCGGTCCCGAGTTCGTGCCCGAGGAAGAGCGCGTGGCGGTATTCGACATGGATGGAACACTCATTCCGGAGAAACCTGTTCCTGCGGCACTCATCCCGATCATCATCGATATCAAGGCCGCGATCACCGCAAAACCGATGCTCGCCGAAAAGCCTGGCATCCAGGCATTCTTGCGCGGGGACGAGGCGGCACTCGCGGCTGCCGGCGAACAGGGCCTCAACGAGCTCATCGCGGCGGCAACGGACGGAAAGACCACGGAAGAGTTCTCTGCGGAGATATTGCCGCTGATGGAGAAGACGCCGGAAAAGAGATTTGGCGTTCCCTACACGCGCGCTGTCTATCAGCCGATGCGTGAACTGCTCGCTTATCTTGAAGCCAACGGGTTCCAGAACTGGATCTGCAGCGGAAGTCCGATCCTGTTCACCCGGGCGGTTTCCGAAGCCATGCTCGGCATTCCGCCGCAGCGTGTCATGGGAAGTACCGCCGGCACCAGGCTTGACGAGCGTGGCGGCAAGACCGTGCTCGTCTTCGATGGCAGCGTCGATCACGTCAATGACCGCGAAGGCAAGCCGCCGACGATCAACCTTGCTCTCGGAATGCGTCCCGTCTTCGTCGGGGGCAATGAAGGTGGCGGTGGCGACATTGCGATGATGCGCTGGTCGAAAGACCGGAAAGGTCCGAGCTTCCAGCTTCTTATAAACCACGACGATGCGGACCGGGAATTCGCCTACGCGGAGCCTGACGGTTATTCACTCAATGCAGCGAGCAAATATGGATTTCACGTCGTCAGCATGAAACAGGACTGGAAAGTGGTCGTCGCACCATAAAGCGGAATGCGGGGCTGTTCACCTTGGAACAATCTGGACGCTTGCACGCTACTCCCGAGCATACAAACCTGGGAGATTGCAATGTCCATGACCCTCGAAGACCTATCCTCGCAACTGAAGAAGATCGATTTCTGCATGCTGTCGACGAATGCCGGGTCGGGCCGCATCTCGGCCCGACCGATGAGCAACAACGGCGACGTCGAATATGACGGGGATTCCTGGTTCTTTTCCTATGAAGACAGCAGGAAAATCACGGAGATCGAAGGCATCGAAACCGTCTCGCTGACCTTCACGGCGCCTCCCAGCCTCCTCGGCAAGCCCGGGATTTTCATCGCTGTCGAGGGCGCAGCGTCGCTGGTACGGGACAAGGCGGCACTCGAAGAACATTGGATCCCCGATCTCGAGCGGTGGTTTCCTGAAGGAGTGGACACTCCTGGGATCGTTCTTATCAAGGTTTCAGCGTCCTCCATCCGGTACTGGGATGGTGAGGAAAACGGCGAGGTCGCCCTGCCTGGCTCAGCGACTTAAGGTAATGGCATAAAAGGGATGCCTTACTTCGCGGGCGGCTCCTCCCAGCCGAAGACGCTCCGGCCGCCGAAATCGGCGGATTGGCGGAATTCACCGGCAATGATTTCCTTGAGGTCGGGACCCGTCACGTAGCGTTCCATCTGCCTGGACTGATCGTCCAGGCGCTTGAGCGCCTGCAATTCCTCCTCGCGTCCGAGCCTGCCCTTCTGCACCGCCGATTTCATCACGGCGATCGTCTCGTCATAGACCTTGAGCGGAACCGGAAAAGGATGACGGTCCTTGCCGCCATGGGCGATCGAGAAGCGCGCCGGATCGGAAAAACGGCAGGGCGCGCCGTGAACGACTTCCGCCACCATCGCCAACGCCTTCACCGTGCGGGCGCCGACGCCTGGCACGAGCAGCAGCTCTTCGAAATCCGCCGGCCCGCGGTCGGCAGCGGCAGCCAGATTTCCATGCAAGCGCCGCATGTTGACGTCGCTCTCGCGGACATCGTGATGGGCAGGCATGATCAGGCGCGGCAGCATCGGCTGTTCGGCCGGTTCAGGCGCCGGCGCTTCGGCACGTTGCAAGGCCGCGGCTTCGCGGATGATCCGGTCGGGCCCGAGGGTCGCCAGTAGATCGAGCTGACCGCGCCGCGAGCGTTCGGCGCGCCGGTCGGCAAGATTGACGATCTCGCCCTGGCTCCTTCCTTCGATTGCCGCATGCGGCGAATCGACGAAGCTCTCCAGGCCTTCGGACAGCCAGTGATACCGCCGGGCCTGCCGCCTGTCGCCGTTCATGCCCTGCTGCACAACCACCCAATGGCCGTCATCGGCGACGATGAACCCGTGCAGATAAAGATCGAACCCATCCTGAAGGGCAGCGCTGTCGACCTTGGCAATAAGACGGCTCGTGGTCGCGAGCCCTTCCCCGTCGAGACCGACACGCTCGCCGATCGAGACGAGTTCCTGCGGCGTCTTGCGCGAATGCGCGCCGCGGCCGCCGCAGACATGCAGCCCGAGCTCTCCGGCGCGCGGCTTAAGCCCGCGCTTCAGCGCGCCGAGAACGCTGGTGGTGATACCGGAAGAATGCCAGTCCATGCCCATGACCGCGCCGAAGGACTGGAACCAGAAGGGATGCGCGAGCCTCCGCAGGAATTCGTCGCGGCCATAGTGATGGACGATCGCCTCAGTGATCAGCGTCCCCAACCGCGTCATCCGGTCGCCCAGCCAATGCGGTACGCGTCCCCCGTGAAGGGGAAGATCGGCGCTGCCTGCTCGTTGTGACATTTCGCATCCTTGCACTTCGTATCGCCGGCCCTACCAACCCGACCGCCTCATCTGGCGCCGCATGGAACCCAAAAATATTCCAAGCGTTTGCTCTCCCAGTTAGAGGCCGAGGCAATCATGACGACATTCGAAACCATCTTCAATAACCCGAGCTTGCCCCAGACAAAATCACAACGGCCGGGCGCCCGCCAAAAACAGGAGGGCAACGCCTTGTGTCTGGAAGGGAGCGCTGCCAAGGCGGCCTTCCTGATCAACGGCAACAGTTATTTCGCCGAGCTGGCGCGCGCATTGCGGCAGGCGCGGCGCACCATTTGGATCATCGGATGGGATTTCAATCCGGACATCCGGTTGGAACCCGATAAGTCCGACGAAACGCTGGCCGACCTGTTGCATGCCCTGGCAGCGGCAAATCCGAAACTCGAAATACGCATCCTCATCTGGGCACTCGGTCCCGTTTATTCCGGCAAGTCCCTGCAGCCGCTGCGGAAGAAGAACTTTCCCAGAAATGCGCAGATCGATCTGCGCTTCGAGCTTCAGCCGACATTGCGCGGCTGCCACCATCAGAAACTCGTCTCTATCGACGATGCCGTTGCCTTCATCGGCGGCATAGACCTGACGTCGCGCCGGTGGGACACCTGGCTCCACCGTGCCAAGGATAAATTGCGACGTGACCCCAAGGGCGTTTCCTATGATCCGCTGCACGACGTTCAGGCAATGGTCACGGGAGACGCTGCCAGGTTGATCGGCGATATCGCCAGGCGGCGCTGGGAAAACGCCACCAGTGAAAGCCACCTGCCGTTGGCCGAAGATGTCCCTTTTTCCTGGCCGGACGATCTCGCCGTTTCGATGAGGGAGATCGCGGTCAGCTTCGCGCTGACGGAGCCGTCGACCGCCTTTCGCTCCGGCATCAGCGACGGCATCGCCATGACATTGGATGTCATCGCCCGGGCGCGGCGGCAGCTTTACATCGAGGCGCAATATCTCGCCTCCTTCCGCGTCGCCGACGCCATTGCCGCGCGGCTGCAGGAGGAGAACGGGCCTGAAGTCGTCATCATCTGCACGCGCAGCTCTCACGGGCTGATCGAAAAGCTTGTCATGGGCGGCAATCGCGACCGGGTCATCCGCCGCCTCAAACGAGCCGATCGCGCCGATCGCCTGCGCGTCTACTATGCCGTCGTGCCCGGGCCAATCGTGCCCGGGCCAGTCACGCCGCAAGAGGGCGGCGACGTGGAGGTGCTCGTCCATTCCAAACTGATCATCGCCGATGACGAGCTGGTCCGCATCGGCTCCTCCAACCTCAACAATCGCTCGGAAGGGATGGATGGCGAATGCGACATGCTGTTCGAGGCCGGCAACAACGAGCATCGCCGCGCGATCGCGGACCTGCGCAATTGCCTGCTTTCGGAATATCTCGGAACCACACCGGAAAGCTTTGCCGCAGCCTTTATGCAAAGCGGCTCGTTGATCCAGGCGGTCGACGCGCTCAATGACGGGCCTCGGGGTTTACGGGAATTCACCGTCGAGCTGTCGGGCAGCATTTCACCGATTTCAGGCACGGCGATCTTCGACCCGGTTCGACCCGTAACGGTTTTAGACCGACTGGGCCTCGGCGCGCTCGTCCGCCGCCTCATTCGCCCCGCGTGACCTCCGCCGGAAAACGGCTTCGCTGATGACGAGCAGCGTCGTGCCGAGCGCCAGCGGAATGAAGAAATAGGCGCAGCGAAACGCAATCAACGCGCCGATAGACGCCTCCTTCGGCACGACATAGGAGACCGTCGCCTCGAGCACGCCGAGACCGCCCGGAACATGCGTTGCGAGGATCGCCGAATTGGCAAGCACGTAAGCCGTCACCGACCTGAAGAAGGCAACGTCGCCGAAGGCCGAAAGCATCTGGTGCAGGCAGGCGGCGACGAGCATGAAATTGATCGTCCCGACCCCGACCTGTGCGACCGCGATCGAAAATCGCGGTAGCTGAAACGACCAGCGCCACAGCCGCAACGTGCCGCGGATGAAAAACGAAAGGCCCGCATAGACCACCGGCACGACCAGCGCCAGCAAACCGAAGATGCGGACGCTGGCAGGATCGATGCGCAGCAGGCGCCCGGCATCGCCGGGATTGACGATCATGGCGATGCCGCCAAGTGTGATCAGCCCGAGCCCCACCGTGACACCACAAAACAGGATGATCTTCGCCACGTCCTCCGCCGTCAGCCCCCAGCGCGAATAGAAACGATAGCGAAATGCGCCGCTGCTCAGCCCGGCAAAGCCGATATTGTGGCCGAGCGAAAGGCTAATGAAGGAAGCCAGCGCAATCCTGGAATAGGGCAAGGATTTGCCGAGCGAACGGATTGCCAGGAGATCGAAGCAGCTTAGGCACAGATAGGACGCCGCAGCAAAGAGAAGTGCAGTGCAAAAGGTCGAAAGAGGTATGCTGCGAACCGATTGGACGATCTGATCGAGGCTATATTGTTGGAAGATTCGATAGAGGAGAAAGACCGCAAGACAAAGGGCAGCAACGAGCAGTCCATTCCATATCATGCTTTTGAAGCTCATCGATTGTCCTCAGGAGTGCGAGCGCGATGGTTCGATAATCGGGAACGATCAAACGAGTTTTGTGTTCCCTGGAGACCAAGTTCTATGTTCTCCGGGGGAACTTCTATGTTCTCCCCGGGGGGAACGAGCCAGCAGGGCCTATGCCGGATCAATCAATCAAAATCCTGACCTATAATGTGCACAGTTGTATCGGCGGCGACCGGAAGCTCGATCCCGGCCGCATCGCTTCTGTCATCGCCGAGGCTGAGGCTGATATCGTCGCTCTTCAGGAGGTCGATGTCCTCCGGCGCAGGACCGGCGGCGTCGACCAGGCCCATGCTATCGCCTCGCTTCTGAAGATGCAGGCTCATTTCCATCCGGCGCTGTCGATTGCCGAGGAGCAGTATGGCGATGCGATCATCACTTCGCTGCCGACAGGCGCGGTCAAGGCCGGACCATTGCCATCCATCGGCGAACAGCGCGGCGCCATTTCCGTCGAAATAGTGGTCGGCGACAGAAAACTGCTGGTCGTCAACACCCATCTCGGCCTTCGCGGCCGCGAGCGCATCCGGCAGATGACGACATTGCTGAACCCCGGCTGGCTGCGCGGCACGGCGGATGAACCTCTTCCGACCATCCTCTGCGGCGATTTCAACGCCATTCCGTCATCGGCGACTTACCGACTTGCCGCGCGGTCGTTGAAAGACGCCCAGCTCGCAGGCAGCGCCGCGCCGAGAGCGACCTTTCCCTCGCGCTACCCGCTGATGCGCCTCGACCACATCTTCGTCACTGACGATCTCATCGTCAAACAGGCGGCGGTCCTCGAAAACCGCCTGACAAGGATTGCCTCAGACCACCTGCCTCTGCTCGCGGAAATCGGCTTCGCCTGATCCGTCGTCTGACGGCTTTCACCGGGCAAGCTTCCGGTTCATCGCCGCCGCCACCAACGGTAGCGCCGTCGTCGCCACGGCTCCCAGCGGCAAACGCATGATGCCCCTCGTGACGACGAAGGTCGCCGCCATTGCACCTGCCAGCTTGAGCCAAGGCTGATTGCCGAGCTGCGCATGGGCGCTGGCATCGGCCCATCGGACGTTCTCCGTCACGACGGTCGCGGCCTGATGTTGGATCACATGAAGGCGAGCGCGGAGGTTTTCGAGCTCTTCTCGCAGTTCTTGCAGACGGCCTTCCAGGACATGACCTTCGTAGATCGGGAGAGGCTCCTCGACGGTGTCTCCAACGAAAGCATGACCACCGAGCGTCGCAATATATGCCCGATATTCGGCCTCGCTGGCGAAACCCTCACGTCTGATAAGATCAGGGTTGATGCTCGCCTCTTCGAAGGAGGCCTGCGCGGTTTCCACACCGTCGCGCATATCCTTGTTTGTGCCGGTGTCCCCGAGTTCGTCCTTGAACATGATGCGTCTCCAGTTGTTCCTGGCGATAGAACGCTCGACGGCTCAGAAGGATGCATCGGCCTCCGCTCCTGCCTTCATCTTCGCGACGCGCTGAAACGCTCCGGCCGAAAGTCCGCCAGCAGCGGATGGCGGTGTCCGGTGGCGATCTCGTCCGCCAGCAGTTCGCCGGCAATCAGGCCGAGAGTGGCGCCGCTATGGCTGAAAGCGACGAAATAACCCGAGATCGACGGCAGTTCGCCGAAGACGGGCTCGCCGTCGCCTGGGATGGGCTTCGGGCCGACCCCATAATCTTCGACCTCCAGTACCGGATTGCCTTCGAGAACCCTGGAGGCCTCGCGCAGCAGCCCCTCCAGCGTCGATTGCCTGACATCATAGCTGCCGTCGGGCCTCACGCTCACCTCTTCCTCGGACCAGGCGGCGTCGAGCGCGAAACCACCGTTGGGCGTCGGCCGGATGGCGACGCGAGGGGTGTTGAGCACGGCCTTCAGCGGATGGCGGATCGGCTTGGTCCGGACGAGAAGGGCGACAGGCGTTGCATCGCCGATATGCTGGCCGGCCTCGGCGACGATGGCCGGAACGTCGCCGCCGGCAGCAAGCAGCACGGCATCAGCATCCCGGCGCATGCCGTCTGCCGTGATCACGCCACGGGCGCTCCCGCTTTCGACATCGACCGTCGCGCGACCCGCGTCCGTGACGATCTCGCCGCCCAGCGTGCGGAATTCTTCCACGAGCGTGCCGATCAAGGACGGAAGATCGACCCAGCCCTCCCCGGGATTGAGGATCGCGCCTTGCGGCGTCACCGCACTTGCATCGACACCCGGCGTCGCCGCGGCAATTCCCTCCGGCGCGAGCCATTGCGCGTGATAGCCGAGATCGCGCTCATAGTCGAAGATCTCGGCGATCTCGTTGCCGGCATCGTCCGCATCCCAGGTTAGGCCGCCGTCAAAGCGCAGCCACGGCGCATCGGGATACCGGACGGCCAGCGTGCGGTAGCGATCTATGCCGGCCAACCGCAGCCGGTGATAGACATCGGTGCGTTTGCGCGCCGAGTTGAGCCAGGCGAGCGAACGGCCGGAGGCGCCGTTGGCAAGCGGGCCATCATTGATGAGCACGGTGCGGACCCCGAGCCGGGCCAGATGGACAGCGGTCGAGACGCCAAAGATCCCGCCGCCGATGACGACGACCTTCGAAGGTTTGGTGGAAGCATTCATGTCGATAACCTTGTTGTCTGCTCTTGCTAGGTCGAGTGAAATCCGGCACGCCCGGGGTGAGGACGACCGGGAGCACCATGCGTTGCCTGAGGCTTCAGAGAACTTCAGCGAGGAAGCGCTTCAGCCGCTCGCTTTTGGGATTGTCGAAGATCTGCTGCGGGCAGCCGGCCTCGACGATGCGGCCCTCATCCATGAAGACGACCTGGTCGGCAACCCTGCGCGCAAATCCCATCTCATGCGTCACCACGGCCATCGTCATGCCCTGGCGGCCGAGGGCGGCCATCAGGTCGAGCACGCCCTTCACCAGTTCGGGATCGAGCGCACTCGTCACTTCGTCGAAGAGCATGACCTCGGGATCCATGGCCAGCGCGCGGGCGATGGCGACGCGCTGCTGCTGCCCACCCGACAGACCTGCGGGCCGATGATCCCTACGCTCTGCGAGGCCGACCTCGGCCAGACGCGCCTCGGCGATGCGCCGCGCCTCCAGCCTCGGCATCTTCTTGATCTTGGTCAGCGAAAGCATGACGTTTTCGAGTGCCGTGTGGTCGGGAAACAGGTTGAAGTGTTGGAACACCATGCCCACACGCCGGCGCAGCCTCTCCGGCTTCATCGCCAGGATGCTCTCGCCATCGAGCAGGATGTCGCCGCCTTTCGGTTCGACAAGCCTGTTCATGCAGCGCAGCAGCGTCGATTTGCCCGAGCCGGAAGGACCGATAATGCAGGTGACGGTACCAGCGGCGATGTCGAGATCGACACCCTTCAGCACGTCGAGATCGCCATAGGCCATGGTGAGGTCCCGGATGTTCAGGGCGCCGCCTTTGAAGCGCGGCGTACTCTCCTCGGCCGCCTTGACCGTGGGATGCTTGCCGGCAGCGGCCCGCAGTTCGCTCACCTCGACCAATCCGCTCGCGGCACCCGAGCCGCGGCCTTGTTTTCCGAGCCGCAGTCTCGCATCGATATAATTGACGAAGTGGGTCAGCGGCACGGTGATGACGAGATAGAAAACGCCTGCCAGCAGCAGCGGCGAAAGATTGCCGGTGACGACGGCCTGATCCTGGCCGACACGGAAGATCTCCCGCTCGGAGGCGAGCAATCCAAGGAAGTAGACAAGGCTGGAATCCTTGACGTTTCCGATGAATTGGTTGACCAGCGCCGGTAGAACGCGCCTGATGCCTTGTGGAATGACGATCAGACGCATGCCCTGCCCGTGGCTCATGCTGAGCGCCCGGCAGGCTTCCATCTGGCCGCGTTCGACGCTTTGGATGCCCGACCGGAAGATTTCACCGATATAGGCTCCGGCGATCAGGCTGAGCGCCAGGATGCCGAGCGGAAATGGCGACGGACCGAAGATCTCACGCCCGATCCGGGCAAAACCCTGGCCAATGATCAGGATCGTGACGATCGCCGGTAGCCCGCGGAAAACATCGGTGTAGATGCGTGCCGGCAGCCGCAGCCAGCGGGACTGCGAGATGCCCATCACGGCAAGCGCCATGCCGATGATGACGCCGAGCACGGTCGAGGCAGCGGCGAGGATCAGGGTATTCTTCAAGCCGACGCTGATCATGCTCGGCAGAACTTCCGCCATGGCGTCCCAGTCCAGGAAGCTGCGGCGCAGATTTTCAAGCCAGTTCATTCAGATCCCCATGAATTCTTGCCCGGCGCGGACGCCGCCGTCCGGCAGAGCCTTGGTAAGCCGCCCGCGATGAGCGGGCGGCTTGCGGCGTCACTTCTTGGGAAGATACTGTTCCGGCATCGGCGAGCCGGGGAACCACTTTTCGTAAAGGGTCTTCCAGGTGCCGTCCTGCATCGCATCGTGAAGCGCGCCGTTGAGCGCCGTGCGAAAGGCGTCATTTCCTTTTCGGACCACGAAGCCAGCAGGCGCATCGAAGGACGGGATATTCACGGCAACCTTCAGCGCGGGATAGCGCTCGCCATATTGCTTGGCGGCCTCGTAGTCGAGAAAATGCGCATCGACCGTTCCGTTGTTGAGGGCGGCCACCGCGGAATTGTTGTCGGGAAATTTCACCAGATCGGTTCCCCCGAAATTCTTGGCTGCATAGACCTCCTGCAAGGTCCCCTGCACGACGCCGAGACGCTTGCCCTTGAGGCCATCGGCATCCTTTATACCGGCATCCGGGGTCAGGACGGAGAGATAACCGGCAAGATAGCCGTCGGAAAAGTCGATGGTCTTCTTGCGGGCTTCGGTGGTTCCGATCGCCGCAACGGCAACGTCGAACCTTTCGTTTGCGACCGACGGCAGGAGTGCTGAAAATTCCTGACCCGTGAACGTCACCTTGTCTTTTTGAAAGCCGAGGCGGGAGACGACGTTGAGAAACAGCTCGATATCGAAACCGGTGAACTGGCCGTCCGCCGTGGCAAACGTATAGGGCTTGGAATCGCCCATCGTGCCGACGCTGATAGTCCCGGGCTCGATCAGGTTATAGGGATTGTCGACGGCGGCCGCAGAACTTGCGCCCATCGCAAGAAGGCATGTGACAAGGCCGGCCCGCAACGGGGCCGTGATGGTCGGAAAAAATAGAAAAGGCTTCATCGTCGTTCTCCACTCTGAAAGGAATGCTCTTGTCGGCATTGTCGGTCGCCCTGCCCTGCCGCGCAGTTGCGGTAGAGATTTATGGACAAGATACCGGTCTCTGATATAAAGAGACCGGTCTCACAACATATTTGATATCCGTCAATTGACCGGTCGTCAACAACTCTTGTAGTCCTCGGCCCATGGAAGATTCCGCTCATCCGAAACGTTCAGTCACGGTCGCCGACGTCGCGAAGGCCGCAAAGGTCTCGAAGGCCACGGCCGCCCGCGTTCTCGGCGGCTACGGCGTGGTCAGCGCCAAGATCACAGATCAGGTCATGGCGGCGGCCGCCGCCCTCGAATATCGCCCGAACGAACTCGCCCGCAGCATGAGCACCGGAAGATCCGGCATCATCGGGATCGTGGTCGGCGACATCGAGAACGCTTTCTTCAGCCTGGCAGTGCGCGGCATTAGCGATGCGGCCCGTCTTGCGGGCTTCAACGTCATCATCGCCAATTCGGGCGAAGAGCTCGATGCGGAAAAATCGGCCGTCGACCTCCTGATCGGCAAACGCGTCGATGGCCTGATCGTCACGCCGGCCCGCTGCGACAGTATCGATCATCTCCACCACGTCCGCCGTGCCGGCGTGCCGCTCGTCCTGTTCGACCGGGCGATCCCCGAACTCGATGTCGACGCCGTGACCGGCGACGACCGGGATGCGGCCATCTCGGCGACCCGGCATCTGATCGGGCAAGGACATCGCCGCCTCGCCTACGTCTCTGCCATGGATGCCGAGGGCGGCGGGCTCACCGATATCGGGCGGATCTCGAATTCCGCCGTGCGTGAACGCGTGGAGGGTTTTGTCAGCGTCCTGACCGAGGCGGGTTTGCCGAACCCTCTTCATTATGTCAGGCTCGGCGCCACGGATCAGCATCAGACGGACGGCGTGATCAAACGCCTGCTCGCCGACAGCGCTGCGCCGACGGCGCTGCTGGCATCGGACAGCCTCGTCGGCTTGCGCATCTTCAAGTCGCTGCAATCGCTCGGCCTGTCGATCCCCAAGGACGTGTCGATGATTTCGTTTCTCGACGCCGATTGGACCAGCGTCACTGTTCCGCCGATCACCATCGTCGACCAGCGCGTCTACGAGATGGGCAAGCTCGCCGGCGAGCGGCTCATCGCCCGTATCGAACGCACCCCTCTTGCCGTCGAACGCCTGCGCGTCAGCACCAGCCTCATCCTGCGCGGCTCCGTCGCGGCGATCGGCCAGTGAAACCTATTGAGTTGGCCATACCCGCATCGCTTGAAGCAGCGAGTAGTACCGCATTGCGATCGCAACTGATGTCCATCGTCGCCGATTTGATATTACATGGGGTTGCTGTTGTCTTTGCCTGACCAACGTTATTTAATACCGAAAATACTCGCTGTGGGATTTTCAGAAAGATCATGCTCCAGTCAAAAGACGCTTCATCTGAGCTGATAGATTTGATCTATGGAAGTCTATTCGGTGAGTGCAACTGGCAGGATTTTCTGGATCGCGTTGCGCAAACCTCGCCGAATGGAAAGGCTGCCCTCCATTACCACGATCTGGCCTCGCCTGTGGCCCATGTTCCCTACGTATCGGGGTTTTCGAGGAATGAGGTCGACCAGTTCAGCAGCCACTTTGCCGCAGTGAACCCCTGGATTCCGAGATTGAGCTTTGTGCCGGTTGGTCAAGGTGTCTGCGGAGACGAAATCTTTCCACGCGAAGACTTGCTCAAATCGGAATTCTACAATGATTGGCTGAAGGGACAGGCCCAATGCGAGACGAGCATCGGTGTCTCGATCATTCGGGAGGAAACCCGCACCTTCGTGCTATCGACCTGGACGTCGTCAGCCGACACCGATTTCAACAAAGAGGCAGCCGGGCGTTACACGATACTCGCGCCTCATTTGAAAAGAGCTTTCGACTTCATCCGGAAGCGCGATCTACTCGCCCCGGAAAGACAGACGACGCAAACCCTGTTTGATAGCATCGGCGTCGGACTGATCTACGTTTCGGAGCAAGGGCGAGCACGTCAATGGAATAAGAGCGCGGAAGGCTTAATGGAGGCTGGCTTTCCTGTGCAAGTCGCTCCAAGCGGCAAGCTCGAACTTCAATGCGAGAGGTCGACTGCCGTTCTTAATTTCCTGACTTCCAGAAGGGGTATGCAAACAAGGCCGCATACGGCGATTGCAAAAGCGAAGGACAAGGCTAGCTATCGCATCACACTCCTCCGGCTCCAGTCCGATGCGTTCACTGAGTTCTTGGAGGGGCCGACCGTGGCCGTCATTGTCGAGCCGATGGTGGCCACGCCACTCAATGAGCGGCGAGATTTCCTAATGGAAGCCTACAAACTGACTGCGACGGAGATTCGGATCGCATCAAGCATTGCCTCGGGCCATTCTCCAAAGGAGGTGGCCATAGCCGATCACATCAGCTACGAAACAGTCAGAACCCACCTCAGAAACATCTATTCCAAGCTCGGGGTGAACTCCCGGGTTGGTTTGGTTGCGCTGCTCATGCGCTGACCAACGCCTTGAAATTCGTCCCTACCGCCCGCGTGGCCAGCGAGCCTTTGCATATTGCGAACGGGTTCCGAGCGCAAAGACGTGCGACACTCGACATGAATTCCGGCAACCCTTGTCTCATTGCGTTGGAAAACCAGTGCTACGCCGTCTAATCGTAGAGTTCGCCGTGACCAATCTGCTCCCTTGCAGGCAAATCGCTGATTGAGGGATCGTCGGCCGGATCGGGATCTCTCTTGTTGGCATCGCTCAGAAACTGCGCGGCCTTAAGCAGTGCCGCGGTCACCTCCTCGGTGCCCCAGCCGGCTTCATTGGCGGCTGCAATCAGCCTTTCCAAAGCGTCGCGCGCAGCTGCGGTCGCCTCTTCGAAGCGCTGCGCAGGGGATTCGGTCTTCGGTGGTGGAAAGGTCATCGGCGTTCCCTCCATAGGTCTGGCTGTTGGGAGTGAACGCAGCCCAGGGGAAATAGATGCACGACCATGCTGATTAAAACCGATGCCCAGCAGCGCCGTACCGGCAAGGGCCGGCAACGTCTTTCCCCTTAGATGACCGTCTGCAACAGAAACGGAGAGCTCTCCAACGGACGCTGGGCGAGGATCCTCAGCATTGCGGGGCCTTGTATGCCGGAAGTCGTGCAGGAATGGCCGTCGTGATAGACCACCGTCATGATGCGGCTGAGACTATTGTACCTGATCTCTGCGATCGTCCGGGTGTGAACCGGAAAGATGAATTCATGGGGTTGAGATTTCTCCCCCGAGGTTTTCAAGGTCATTGCGATGCCCCAACGAAAAAAGCAATTTTAGCCCCACCGCGCCCTGGTGTGAGCCTAACGGTGCCTATCAAGCACATATTGCTGCGACGGTCGCGTGACATCGGCGTGACACGCAGAATCGACACTGCCAACTCAGGGCGGAATTGGTGGCGCGTTAGTTGCCAAGGCGGCCATCAACCGTCAATGCAATGTCCGACGGATCCCGTGTGCGAGAGTGGCCTGCGGCCAGCATTCGACCGTGCGCGCCAACGATCGAACGGCTTCGTCCACGTTGAAAACCACGTCCCCGAGCCGCTCGATCTCATAATCGAGATCGTAGACCTCGACTTCGTCGAGGTCGTCGCTCTGGAGCAGTCGCCTCATTGCTTCGATAAGGCGCTCAGTCCGCCCAACGATATCAAGAGCGCTGCGTAAGATGATATCGAACATGATTATCCCCTCGCTTCGATAATGAAGCGTCGGCCATAATCGCGATGCTGACAATCCTGAAATCTTGTCAGAGGCGTTCGCGGATCGTGTCGTAGAGATCCCTTAACTCCCGCAGTGCCGGTTGATGCCTACGGCGCGGCAGGGCGGCGCGGCGTCCGGCAAAGGCAAGTGCGCCGGCGACCGCCGCGACGAGCAGCAGCGTTGAGGCCGGGTAGAGCTTCACCGCTGCCTCCGTCTGACGCATGGCTTTCCCGGCATTTCCCTTTGCCGATCGGGCGGCATCGAGGACCTGCTGCTGGAGCGCGCCGATCTGCTGTCGCAGCGCGCCGAGCTCTTCGGCCAGGTTATGATCAGTCTGCCGGGGAACGCCGACCGAGGCCGTATTCGTATCGATGACGGCTTTCGGAACGGGCTCGCCGATCTTGGCTCCCTTGGTGTCGAGGGTCGTCGTCTCAGTGCTCTTGCGGCGCGGCATGATCATTTCTCCTTCCTAGAACTTGATGCCGAAAGGTGTAAGCGGTCTTCAGCCGACATCCTGCTAACTATCTAATGTAGAACAAGATTCAGATTTTTTGGGCCCACCGGGCCTGAAATCATCCTGTTCTAGTCGTCGTCGAGCGAGAAGACGGGCCGGTAGTGACGCGCGGCGATCAGCAAGCTCCGGTCGGGCTGGATGATGTAGATCTCCTCGACCTGGCGTCCCCACTGATCTGTGAAGGTGTGGGGGAAGGAAGAGCCCACGGGTGATTTCGTCAACTTCGTGCGAGGCTGGCCACTATACGTGATGCTGCCGGGAATGGGCGCCAGTCCTGCCGACGAATAACTGCCTGCGCTGGTCGTGCAGCCTGTCAGCACAAGCGCAAATACCAGCACAACTGCTATGCTCCGCTTCATCGATCCCTCCAACTGCCTCGTCTTCACGCGACACCCGCTTTTATCGTCAATGTAACAGGGGACGACAGACATTGTTCCAGAATTTGGCCGGAGACATCAGTGCAGGCGAGACCTCGGCCCGAAACCGGAACGACCGCGCCATCGCGTCGCTCGGTCGGAGCGCAAGCAGTCGTCTATCCCCTAACGTTGACGTTGAATTTTTCAGAGGCCGGTGGCATTAAAAATCCATTCAAAGCGTGGTTGTGCTTCTAAATATGTTCCCACTTCTCAGAGCATGCAGTCGAAGGCGTTTTCTGGCCATGACCTTGGCCTGTAGTGCTGCGCCGGCCCGGCCTGCCAGGTCTGCGTGGAATGGAAAGAATGGAGAGACGGCGACGATGCCAGGAGCAGAAACGACATCTCTCAACGCATACCGTCGCACCGTTTATGAGAATGAACTGGAGGAACCGGAATATTCCTTCGCAGACGACCGATCGGACGGCATTGAAATTCATGCGTTCGGACGCGACTTCGCGCCGGTCGGTACGGACGAAGGTTACGTGCTCCTGACCAACGGCATGAGCGATCGGCGAATGACGCTGCCGACCTCGCACCGGGAAAAGGGCGAAAAGCCCAGAGCCGAACTGATGTGGTACGTGCGTGAGCCGACGCCCGAAATTATCGTCAATCTGCGCTGGCTTGCCGAACTTCCATTCATGGATGCGACCTGGTTCGGTTTCGGCCATCGGGTGCCGATGCCGACCCCACCGGTCGAGGGATGCGATTTCAGGACATTTCTCTTTCTCACGCCGATCATCGAAACTGACCAGCGCATTGCGGCAGCGCTTATGGTCGAGAATGATCCGGTCGAGATCCTCACGGTGAATTTGATTTCCGATGCGGAGTACCGCTTCATCAAGGAGAAGGGACTGAACCCTTTTCTCGACATGCTGGACGAAGAGGATTATCCGCCGATATTCGACCCGAAGCGAAAATCCTACCTATAGCGATCGCACATGCGCATAAGTCCTGGAGCTATCCTTCTTGCTGTCGCGACCATTTTGGGCGCAGCGGTCTTCGCGCGTGCCGACGCTGTGAAACCACCTGATGTTTCCACCGTCGTTCTCTCCCTCTCACCACGGACCGTTCGCTGGGCCACCGTCCACAAACATCCGGAGCCTGCCGATCACGATCTTTACTACCATGTCGAGGTGATCGAGAAGGAGCGAGCTTCGCCGCCATGGCAATTCAAACGGCTTGCCGCACATGTTGTCGTAACGGCGGACGCTTTGGACAGGAGCCGCGTGCGACCAAAAGCCAAGACCTATTTTTACAAGGACATCGAATTCCGGATCGCCTACCGAGCCTGGCGCGCGCAACCTCTCATGCAGCAGGAGGCCGGCGTTTGCCGCACGACAATTCTTGAATGCGTCGACGCCGCAGACAATATGCGGCCATAATAGTCAGAGGACGACCCTACCAACGCGGCGCGTGAACAAAAGGAAGTTCGGCGATGTTAGCAAGACCAGCCGGATATGCCGGGGCCGCAATCGCTGCTCTGTGGGCGGCCCGCCAGATGGGCCGACTTTATTCCTCCACCGAACCGTTCGGTCCCGAGCTCATGAATGTTGCAAGAAATCTCGGCATTTTCATTCTGCCGGCGCTCGTTCTGCTCCTGGCTGGGCCTTTCAGGATGTGGTTCGACAGATTTGCGCCGCTGTACCCCTTAGTGCTCGGAGCCGGCATCCTCAACATCTATATGCAAGACGATGCGCTGGCTGCCGGTCTGCCGATCATCGTGCTCGTCTACCCCTTCCTGGTGGTCTTTGCGCTCGCCTACTTGTTGCGCGGGCGAGTGTCGGAAATGCGCAATTGAATCATGCAGCGCCCCGCGGACGAGCGACTCCCATCTCGGCATTCGAACTTCGAAGGGTTGCAAGAATCGAAGAAATACAATTTTTGTGTAATGGATGAGTCTCAACGCTACCCCTGCTAGAGAAAATATTGCCGCCCCTCACCGGCGGAGGGATATCTATGTTCCTTCAGCCGCAACGTTCCGGCTGATCCTGACCTCACCGCCCCCAAATTAGCTGACCAGATGAAAGCCGTGAAATCGAGCGGCGCTCTTCGTGGACCGCCTTTTCTGACCTGAGAGCGGGACTCGGCCCGTCTGGAAATTTCGAAATCCTCGCATCTATTTTCTACATAAGGACATCTCCATGAAGCATATGCGTAATCTCCACCTGATGATGGCAAGCACCGCGTTCCTGACGCTGGCCGGCCCGGCGCTTGCCCTTGATGGCACGGACATGATGAAGAAGCTCAATGCCGCAACCAGTGCCGGCGGTACGGTCATCACCTTCGAAAAGGCGGAAGCCGATGGCGACACGGTAACGGCGACCGGTGTCCAGGTGGGATCCTCGAGCCTGCCCGGCGACACTTTGAAGATCGGCGACCTCACCTTCGAGGGCGTCGAGGAAATCGAAGGCGGTGGCTATCACGCCAAGACCGTCTCCTTCCCGGATATCGATATCAGCCAGGAGGAAGGACGTTTTTCCGCAAACGAGATCCAGATCACAGGCCTGACGATTCCCGCCAATGCGACGGGCGATACGCTGAACGACATCCTCCTCTATGAAACCGTCAGCACCGGCCCGATCGCTCTCAACATCAAGGGCAAGGACGTGCTCGCGATCGACAGCATCGAGTCGAACCTCGAACGCCAGGATGGCGGCTTTGCCTATGACGCCAATGTCGCCGGTCTCAAGGCCGACCTGTCGCAGGTCGAGGATTCGAATGCGAAGGAGGCCATCGAGAAACTGGGCCTGACGACGCTCGACGGCACGGTGACGATGAAGGGCATCTGGGAAATCGAAAGCGGCAAGGTCGCTGTCGACGAATATGCTTTCGACTTCAAGAATGTCGGCCGGCTGAATTTCGCCGTCGATTTCTCCGGTTACACGCTGGGCTTCATCAAATCGCTGCAGGAGGCGGTGAAGACTGCCAAGGCCAATCCGAACAAGGAAGAAGCCAACCAGGCCACCGGCCTTGCGATGCTGGGGCTGATGCAGCAGCTGACGATCAACAGCGCCTCGATCCGCTTCGACGATGCCTCGATCACCAAGAAGGCGCTCGATTATGCCGGCTCGCAGCAGGGCGTGACGGGCGACCAGCTGGCGCAATCGCTGAAAGGTCTAGTGCCGATGATGATGGCGCAGCTCAACATGCCCGAGCTGCAAAACCAGGTGGCGGCTGCCGTCAACACTTATCTCGACGGACCGAAAAGCCTGACGATCAGCGCCGCGCCGGAAAAGCCGGTTCCCGTCCCGATGATCATCGGCGCTGCCATGGGCGCACCGAACACCATTCCTTCGGTGCTTGGCGTCAAGGTCACGGCGAACGACTAACTATTCGCAGAGGCGCTTCACGAACGCCGGCTGCCGGAGGCGGGTTTTGCCAACCTGCCTCTGCATCCTTTTCTGGGAAATCAGAGTAACATCCAAGCCGACGAAAGGTGTCCACCACCTCTAGCCACTCCAGGAGAAGTGCGAAGCGGTTTTCCCGCGAAAGGCTCAAAACTCGTCGCTGCGACGCTTCACGGCGTGCTTCAACGCCGCCATATGCCTTCGCCGCTCCAGCATATAATCGGCATATCCGACGCAGATGAACAGCAATGTCGGACCGGCGTAGATGATGATCAGAGCCAATGCGATAAGGATGAATGCGCTCGTCATGGTCTTTTTTCCATCAATATAGTCGCCGCATCTGACGCGGCGAAAGCGGACGGGTCCTCATCTCGGCAATGCCTGTCCCTATTCCTTGAAAATTCGCCGGCTTCCTATTCGTTCCTTGCGCGAAGCGATTTCCATATGCGCAGCAGGCCTTATTGAACGACATTGATGAAGCGGACGGCCCGCCAGCCTTAATCACTCCCGCGGCCTTTCCTCCCGCATTGCCGCCGTGACGCTCTTCAGCAGCGGGCTCGACATCAGATCCGCGAGCAAAACCGATAGCTTCGGCTTCCAGTTCGGATAGCTGTCGCTGGTGCCTGGCACATTGGTTGGCCTCTTTTCGTCGGTGAGATCGGCGAGACGGACCGCGGCGAGAAGCGAGGGCGTCCTGGCGATGAAGCGATAGGCGCTGACGGTCAATTCCCTCAGCGTCTCGTCGGTTGCCCGCGCTTGGGAAAGCCTGGCCGGCAGTTCGAGGCCGGCAGCCTTCAGCGCCGCTTTCAGGTTCCTCCGCTCGCGCTTGCGGTCTTCGAGATGTATCTCGGTGAGATCGGGCGGCACGATGCCGTGCTCGCACCGGGCCTGAATGTCGGCGCCGCGCCACCAGCCGGCAAGGGTCTGGTGGTCGTGCGTCGAAATGCAGGCCAAAGCCAGGACGGGATAGACGTCCGCCGGCTTGAAGCCCTTTTTGTCCTGTTCATAGGAAAGGATGCGGTAGGAGAGAATGTGGGCCGCCGCCAGATCGTCCTGCAATCCCTTGGGGATCAGTCCCAGGTCTTCTCCGATGACGAGGCACCGATGCTCGGCGGACACTTCTGCGAGGATCTGCAGCAGCCGATCCTGGGGATAGCGGACATAAGCGCCGCCGTCCGGCCTGCTGCCCAATGGCACCAGGAAGAGGCGGCGAAGCGCTGCGGCGTGGTCGATGCGGATGGCGCCCGCATATCGCATGGCAGCGCTGACCATGCGCCGGAAAGGCGACATTTCTCCTGCCGCGATCGCGGAAGGCAGATATCCGGCAAGGTGCCAGTCCTGCCCGTCCACGGCGAATGGATCGGGTGGGCTGCCGATGGTGGCCTTCGAGACATAGATATCCGGCTCGCTCCATGTCGCCGAGCCATCGACCGCCTCCCCGACGGCAAGATCGAGATAGAGCCCGATCCGCAGGCCGGCCTTTCGCGCCCGCTCCGCCGCCTGCATCAGCTGCCGGTGAGCAAGCCATTGCAGCCACATGTGGAAGCGGACATCGTCCGCGTGTCCGCGCTCAAATTCAGAGACAGCGGCGCTGTCGAAGCGCTGGAAATCGGCTGGCCAACGTTGCCAGCCGGCGCCCACCCCGCGCTCGACCATGGAAAACGAGAGGCATTCGAAAAGCGCATGCAGCCGCAGGCTGTTACCGCCTTGCGTGATGAAGGCGTCGAAAGCGGCCGGATCATAGGCCTCGTCGATCACGCTGCGCTGTCGCCAGGCCGGCCAAAGATCGCGCAGGACCCTCAGCTTGATCTGTGCGACGCCGACGTAGTCGACGAGATCGGTTTGGCGAAGGCTTTCCAATTGCCGTTCGAGTTCGGGACTGCAGGCAAAACCCGGCAACCGGTCGACCGCGATATAGAGCGGGTTGAGATGCTGGCGGCTCGACGGCTCGTAGGGACTGCAACGGTCGGGATCGGCGAGAAACGGCGCGTGAAGCGGTGTCAGGCCGATGAAATCGGCGCCCAGCGATCTCGCGAGATCCGCCATATCCGACAGATCCTCGAAATCTCCTATGCCCCAGTTGCGTGCCGAACGGAGCTCGTAGAGCTGCAGGCTTAAGCCCCAGACGCGCGTGCAGGAAAGGAAATCGGGCAGAAATGACCTGGCGATCTTCTTAGCCGCCAGCTTGGACTCCCGCCCCTGCGCGCCGGTCTCGGGATCGGCCGCTCCCGGCACGTCGATCTTCAGTGCCGAGAGGATCTTGCGCTTGGTCTCGGCTGATATCGCCAGCTCCCGATTGTCGGGACTGGGCCTGGTCAGGCTGATGCCGTGCCGGCGGGCGAGCTTGTCGAGCTCAGCAGATTTCATCGTTCGATCGCCTTCCTGTCAGCACGCCGTCAAGCCTCGCCGATGCTCCAGATCACCGTCCAGGGTGCGAGATCGCCGCCATCGTTGCCGCCGAGACGGAAGATCGTCTCGCCGTCGTCCTGCTGCGAGACGGGCGGCGCCGCCTCGGCGCCGAGGTTGGCGTGCAGCTGAAGACGCCGGTTTTGTGCCAGGGTCCAATCCACCGCGAGCGCGCTTCCCGCCGAGCGATAGACCGCGTTCCCGGCGCCAGCGCCTTTCAGCAAAGGCACGATCCTGCGGTGCCGGAGGTCGAGAAGCGCCCTGTAAAAACCAAGGACCTCGGAAGAGGCGAGTTTCGACCAGTCCAGCTTGGCGGCGGCGAAGGTTGATGGCGCCGTCGGGTCGAGAAGGTCGTCGGCGTCGAAGCCTGGCAGACGCGAAAGCTCCTCGCGACGGCCTTTCCTGACCTTCTCGTTCAGATCCTCGTCGAAATCGCAGAAGAAGGGGAAAGGCTCTCTGGCGCCCCATTCCTCCCCCATGAACAGCATCGGGATCTCGGGCGCCAGCAGGTAGATGGCGGCGACCGCCTTGACGACATCTGCAGGGCTCGAAGCCAGAACCCGATCCCCCAGCGCCCTGTTGCCGATCTGGTCATGGTTCTGGATGAAGGAGATGAAAGCGGTGGGCGGGAGATAGCCGCTGGGCTTGCCGCGGCTTCCGCCGCGATAGGGCATGTGCTCCCCCTGAAAGACGAAACCTTCCGCCAGCGCCCGGCCGAGCTTGCCGGCATCACCAGCGTAATCGGCATAATAGCCGAAGGTTTCGCCGGTGGCAGTGATATGCAGCACATGGTGTACGTCGTCGTTCCACTGGGCGGTGAACAGCCTCACCTCCCCGTTTTCGTCACGCGTCAACAGGTCGCTGTCGTTCTCCTCGTTTTCGACGATCAGATGAACATGCCGGTTGCCGGCCGCGGCCCTGACGCGGCGGGCAAGCGCGTGAAGCAGATGCTCGGCGCTGTCGTCCTTGATGGCGTGGACGGCATCGAAGCGGAAACCGTCGAGCCTGAACCTGGTGATCCAGTAGATGGCGTTCTCGATGATGAACTCGCGGATCATCTCCGATCCGTCGCCATCGTAATTGATGCCGTTGCCCCAGGGCGTCTTGTGATGGTCGGTAAAGAGCGGCGCATAGGCGGGGATATAGTTCCCGTCGGGCCCGAAGTGATTGTAGACCACGTCCAGGAAAACCGAGATGCCGCGCTGGTGCGCTGCGTCCACCAGCGCCATGAAATCTTCCGGCCGGCCGTAGCTGCTGTCCGGAGCGTAGGGAAGCACGCCATCATAACCCCAGCTGTAACGGCCGGGAAATTCACTAAGCGGCATGATCTGCAGCGCCGTAACGCCCAGCGCTTGCAGATGGTCGAGCCGCTCGATCGCGGCCTTGAAAGTACCCTCCGGCGTGAAGCAGCCGATATGCATCTCGTACATGACCATCTCTTCCCAAGGCCGACCCGTCCAGTCACCCGTCTTCCAGCGATAGGAGGAAAGGTCGACCACTTCGCTCGGCCCGTGCACATCCTGCGGCTGGAACCGCGAGGCGGGATCGGGAATTTCGAGACCGTCCGGCAGGACGAAGCGGTAGCGCGTACCGACACCGGCATCCGCGACCGTATAGTGGTGCCAGCCGTTCCCGACCGCCTGCATCGGCCGCGGATCAGCGCCTTTGAGTTTCAGCGACACGCTTTCATGCAGGGGAGCCCAGAGGCGGAATAGAATGCCCTCTTCAGTGAATGCCGGTCCGAACGTCATTTTGGTCAAGGGAAAGCCTTCGATGAAAATGGGATGAGATTTGGCTAACTTTTGCGGGAGCGAAAAGTTTCGTCCGCACGCGGACGCGCGAAAACGGCCGCTATCACCGGGATAGCCGCGCCGTTCGCCTTGGCATCGTTACGCTTCGACCCTCAGGCCACCGCGACTTTGCCCGAGAGCGCCTGATCCATGGCCGTCTGAAGCTGTTCCTGCGTGAATGGCTTCTTCATCCGCAGCATCCGGCCGAGGCCATGGTCCTCGGAAAACTCGGCATAGCCCGAGGCAAGGATGATGGGCAGGCCTGGAAAGGAGGAGCGAAGGTGACGCGCAAGCTCGGCGCCCGTCATGCCCGGCATGGCATGATCGGTGATGACGAGATCGCAACCCTGCCCGTCGGCAAAGAATTCCAAGGCCTGGGAGGCGGAAGACGCTTCCTGCGGCAGGTGCCCGAGATCCTCCAGCATCGCCACGGTTCCGGTCCTGACAAGGGCATCGTCATCAACTACGAGAATGGCAAGCGGCCGCGACGCCGGTTTCAAGGGCTCCGTCGCCGGAGGTTCAACGGGAGGCTGCACCTTGACGAAAGTTTCGGCAACGGGCAGCCACAGGGAAACGGTCGTGCCCTTGCCCCTGATGCTCGATATCTGGATCGAGCCGCCGGATTGCGCCGCCAGGCCATGCACCATCGACAGGCCGAGGCCGGTGCCCTTGCCGACCCCCTTGGTGGTGAAAAACGGTTCGGCGGCACGCGAGACCGTTGCCTCGTCCATCCCCTCGCCATCGTCCGACACCGATATCCGGATGTAATTTCCGCCCGCGAGCCCGGCCGGGCGGGCGTCTTCGGCTGCCGCCGCGGCAACCGTCACGGCTCCGCCGCTTTCGAGCGCATCCCGGGCATTGACGAACAGGTTGAGCAGCGCCAGTTCCAACTGGTTGCTGTCGACCAGAAGGGGTGCCAGATCCGCCGGGATGCTTTTGCGGATTTCAATGCGCGGCCCCACCGCCTTGGCGAGAAGATCCTCGACATTTTCGAACAGCCTGAAGAAGTCGACCGCCTGCGGCTTGAGCTCCTGGCGACGTGCGAAAGCAAGCAGGCGCTGGGTCAGCGCCGTGCCGCGTTCGGCCGCCTGGATCGCGTTCGTCACCAGGCGTTCACTGCGTTCATCGGCCGGAAGCCGCTTCTTCAGAAGGTTCAGGCTGCCGAGAACCGCCATCAGAAGGTTATTGAAGTCGTGGGCCACGCCACCGGTCAGGTGGCCGATCGTGTCGAGCTTCTGCGCCTCGAACAGCTGTGCGAGCGCCTCTTCGCGCTCCCGTGTCCGTTGATCGATCCGGTGCTCGAGCTCTTCGTTGAGCTCCCGCAACTGCGCTGCCGAGGCCTCGAGTTCGGCGGTACGCTGGTGAACGCGGGCCTCCAGCTCGGCGTTCAGGCGTTCGAGCTCCCTCGTCTTCCTGTAGAGATCGGCAAAGACCCGCACCTTGGCTCTCAGCACCTCGGGGACAATCGGGACGGAGACGTAGTCGACCGCGCCCACAGCATAGCCGCGCAGCCGGTCCGGTTCCGCCAGCATCACGGCGGAAACGAAGATGATCGGCGTGTTCTGATAGCGCGGATGCTGCCGGATCATGCTGACGAGCTCGAATCCATCCTGTTCGGGCATGCAGACATCGACGAGGATCACCGCGATTTCAGTGCGCAACAGGTGCTCGAAGGCTTCGCGAGCGGATTGCGCCTTGATGAGGTTTTCCTGGAGTTCTTCGAGAATGACCTCGTAACTGAGGAGTTTTGCCGGTTGGTCGTCGACGAGGAGGATGTTGACGGGGTTCATGGCCAGATCCTCAGCGATGCAGCCACATGCGAAGAGCCGACAGAAGCTGTTCGGTATTGACCGGCTTCGCCAGATAGTCGGACGCGCCCGCTTCCAGGCATTTCTCGCGGTCACCCTTCATCGCCTTTGCCGTCAACGCCAGGATCGGCAGCCGCCGGAACCGGGGCTCCGAACGGATGACCTGCATCGTCTCGTAGCCGTCCATCCCAGGCATCATGATATCCATCAGCACGATGGCGACGGATGGTTCGTTGTTGATGACCTCGATGGCTTCACTGCCGGTCGTCGCGGTCAGGACTTTCATTCCCCGGCGTTCGAGAACACTGCTCAGCGCGAAAATGTTGCGGGCATCGTCGTCGACGAGCAGGACGGTCTCGCCGACCAGATCTTCGTCCGAGCTGTGCAGGTCCTGCAGCGTCGCCTGTTTTGCTGCCGGTAGGTCGGCGACAACCCGGTGCAGGAACAAGGCGGTCTCATCCAGCAGACGCTCGGGCGATTCGACCCCCTTGACCACGACGCTGCGGGCCATGCTGTGCAGCGTCGCATCTTCCTCAGCGGAAAGCTCGCGGCCGGTGAACACGACCACCGGCACCTCGCCGATCTCGGCGTCGTCGCGTATTTGCTCCAGCACTTCGAAGCCGGACATGTCGGGAAGGGAGAGGTCGAGCACCACGCAGTCGGCTGCATTCTGCCGAAGAGCGGCGAGAGCCTCCGATCCGGAGCCGACGCTGGTGATATCGATGTCGTCGTGTCCGAGAAGGGCGGTGACGCTCAAACGCTCGGCCTCGTTGTCTTCCACGAGCAACAGATGCTTGCGGCGCGGCTGCGCATAGGCCTTCAATCGCGACAGCGCCTTGCCGAGACCTTCCGGCGTCGTCGGCTTGCTCATGAAAGCGAAGGCGCCGCGGGTCAGCCCATGCTGGCGATCCTCGTCGAGACTGATGATCTGGACCGGAATGTGCCGCGTCTGCGGATTCTGTTTGAGCTGGCTCAGCACCGTCCAGCCGAGCATGTCGGGCAGAAAGATGTCGAGCGAGATCGCCGCCGGCCTGTAGTCCTGCGCGAGTGCGAGCGCATCGCTGCCGCGCATCGCCACCAAAACCTTGAATCCATTGTCGCGGGCGAGATCCACCAGCACGCGGGCGTAATGCGCATCGTCCTCGACGACGAGCAGCACCGAGTCGCCGGCCACTATCTGATGGCGATCGTCTTCGACATGTTCGATCGGCTTTTCGGCGCGGCGGTTTGCTGCCGCCTCGGCGAATTCCACGACATTTGCCGACGGAACGGTCTTGGGCGCAGCCGCGCCGGCGCCGACATAGGTGAGCGGCAGGTAGAGGACGAAGGTGCTGCCGACACCGGGGGTGCTGCGCAGCTGGATCTCGCCGCCCAAGAGGTTCGCCAATTCGCGGCTGATCGCCAGGCCGAGGCCGGTGCCGCCATATTTGCGGCTCGTCGAAGCATCCGCCTGCTGGAACGCCTCGAAAATGATGCGCTGTTTTTCAGGCGGTATGCCGATGCCGGTATCGACGACTTCGAAGGCGATGACAGACGGCGCGTGCCTCAACGAGGGATGATCAGACGACCAGCCGCTCGTTGCCGACGCGACGCGAAGTGTCACGCCGCCCTGCGCGGTGAACTTGAAGGCATTCGACAGCAGGTTCTTGAGGATCTGCTGCAGTCGCTTCGAATCCGTAATGAGGCTCTTTGCGACATCGGCGCCGACATCGACCGAGAATGACAGGTCCCGGTTTTCGGCCTCGTGCCGGAATGGCCGCGCCATCATCTCGAGCAGGTTGCTGACAAAAATCTCCTCGGCATCGACCGAGACCGTTCCGGACTCGATCTTCGACAGGTCGAGGATATCGCTGATGAGGTTCAACAGATCGGTTCCCGCACCGTGGATCGTCTTTGCGAACTCGACCTGTTTGCCCGAGAGGTTGCCATCCGGATTTTCTCCCAGCTGCTGGCCGAGGATGAGGATCGAATTCAAAGGCGTGCGCAGCTCATGCGACATGTTGGCGAGGAATTCGGATTTGTACTTCGATGTCAGCGCGAGCTCGGTTGCCTTTTCCTCGAGCGCGCGCCGGGCCTGCTCGATTTCCTGGTTTTTCGCCTCGACTTCGACGTTGCGCTCCTCCAGTTGCTGCGCCTTCTGCCCGAGCTGCTCGTTGGTCTGCTGCAGCTCGCGCTGCTGCGTCTGAAGCTCGGCGGCAAGCTGCTGGGACTGCTTGAGCAGGCCTTCGGTCTGCATGGTTGCTTCGATCGAGTTGAGGACGATGCCGATCGATGTCGTCAGCTGGTCAAGGAAGGAGAGCTGCAAGTCGGTGAATTCGCCGACGGAGGCTAGCTCGATCACTGCTTTCACCTGTCCCTCGAAATGCACAGGCAGCACGATGGCGCTCCTCGGCAAGGTCGTGAACACGCCGGAGCTTATCGGAACGACATTGTCGGGAAGGTCGGTGACCAGGATGCGGCGGGCGTCGCTGGCGCACTGGCCGACAAGTCCCTGGCCGAATTCGAGCCGCGCCGGGTGCGCCGCCTCGCCCCCTTTCGCGTAGACAGAGAGCAGCGACAAGATCGGCTGCCGCTCGTCGGAATCCACCTGGTAGATGACCCCCTGATGGGCGCCGACCAGAGGCGCCAGCTCCGACAGCAGCATCTTGCCGACCAGCGTCAGGTCGCGCTGCCCCTGCAGCATGTTGGTGAAGCGAGCCAGGTTGGTCTTCAGCCAGTCCTGCTCAGTGTTGCGCTCGGTGGTGAGCCTGAGGTTGTCGATCATCGTGTTGATGTTGTCCTTGAGCTCGGCCACTTCGCCGCGCGCGTCGACCTTGATCGAGCGCGTCAGGTCGCCCTTGGTGACGGCGGTCGCCACCTCGGCAATGGCCCGCACCTGCGTCGTCAGGTTGGCTGCCAGCAGGTTGACGTTGCCGGTCAAGTCCTTCCAGGTTCCCGCAGTACCCGGAACATTCGCTTGACCGCCGAGACGGCCTTCCACGCCCACCTCGCGCGCAACCGTGGTCACCTGATCGGCAAAGGTCGCGAGCGTGTTGGTCATGTTGTTGATGGTCTCGGCAAGGGCGGCCACCTCCCCCTTCGATGCGACGGTGAGATTTTGCTTGAGGTCGCCGTTCGCCACAGCCGTCACCACCTTGACGATGCCGCGGACCTGCTCGGTCAGGTTGGCGGCCATGACGTTGACGGTGTCGGTCAGGTCTTTCCAGGTTCCGGCGACGCCAGGCACCTGCGCCTGGCCGCCGAGCTTGCCCTCGGTGCCGACTTCGCGGGCGACACGCGTCACTTCGCCGGCGAAGGCGTTGAGCTGGTCGACCATCGTGTTGATGGTATTCTTCAGTTCGAGGATTTCCCCCTTCACGTCGACGGTGATCTTGCGCGACAGGTCGCCGCGCGCAACGGCCGTCGTCACCTCGGCAATGTTTCGAACCTGGGTTGTCAGATTGGCGGCGAGCAGGTTGACGTTATCGGTCAAGTCCTTCCAGGTGCCGGCAACACCGGGAACGACGGCCTGGCCGCCGAGCCTGCCATCGGTGCCGACTTCGCGCGCCACGCGCGTCACTTCGCCGGCAAAGGAGCGAAGCTGATCGACCATGGTGTTCAAAGTGTCTTTCAACAGCAGGATTTCGCCGCGCACGTCGACGGTGATCTTGCGCGACAGGTCGCCATTGGCGATCGCGGTCGCCACCTCGGCGATGTTGCGCACCTGCGCCGTCAGGTTACCCGCCATGGAATTGACGCTGTCGGTCAGGTCCTTCCAGGTGCCGGCGACGCCGGAGACCTGCGCCTGGCCGCCGAGCTTGCCTTCGGTGCCGACCTCGCGGGCAACGCGCGTCACTTCGCCGGCGAAGGCGTTGAGCTGATCGACCATTGTGTTGATGGTATTCTTCAGTTCGAGGATTTCGCCTTTCACGTCGACTGTGATCTTGCGCGAGAGGTCGCCGCGCGCCACGGCCGTCGTCACTTCGGCGATGTTTCGGACCTGACCGGTCAGGTTGGAGGCCATGGAATTGACGTTTTCGGTGAGGTCCTTCCAGGTGCCGGCGACGCCCGGCACCTGCGCCTGGCCGCCGAGCTTGCCTTCCGTTCCGACCTCGCGCGCGACGCGCGTGACTTCGGAGGCGAACCGGTTCAGCTGATCGACCATGGTGTTCAGCGTTTCCTTGAGCTCGAGGATTTCGCCCGAGACCGACACCGTGATCTTCTTCGACAGGTCGCCATTGGCAATCGCGGTCGAGACTTCGGCGATGTTGCGCACCTGCGCCGTCAGATTGCCCGCCATGGAATTGACGCTGTCGGTCAAATCCTTCCAGGTGCCGGCGACGCCGAGCACGTTCGCCTGGCCGCCGAGCCGCCCTTCCGTGCCGACCTCGCGCGCCACACGCGTCACCTCGCCGGCAAAGCCGTTCAACTGATCGACCATCGTGTTGATGGTCTCCTTCAGTTCGAGGATTTCGCCCGACACGGTGACGGTGATCTTCTTGGAAAGGTCTCCCTGGGCAACCGCGGTCGCGACTTCGGCGATGTTGCGCACCTGCCCGGTCAGGTTGGAGGCCATGGAGTTGACGCTGTCGGTGAGGTCCTTCCAGGTGCCGGCAACGCCGCGCACATTGGCCTGGCCGCCGAGCTGGCCTTCTGTGCCGACTTCGCGGGCCACACGGGTCACTTCCGAAGCGAAGGCGTTCAGCTGATCGACCATCGTATTGATGGTTTCCTTCAGTTCCAGGATTTCGCCCTTCACGTCGACGGTGATCTTCTTCGACAGATCGCCATTGGCGATCGCGGTCGACACTTCGGCGATATTGCGCACCTGCGCCGTCAGGTTACCGCCCATCGAGTTGACGTTCTCGGTCAGATCCTTCCAGGTGCCGGCGACGCCGCGCACATTGGCCTGGCCGCCAAGCCGTCCCTCCGTGCCGACTTCGCGAGCGACGCGGGTGACTTCCGAAGCGAAGGCATTCAGCTGATCCACCATCGTGTTGATCGTTTCCTTCAGCTCGAGGATTTCCCCCGACACCGTCACGGTGATCTTCTTCGACAGGTCGCCATTGGCGATCGCGGTCGAGACCTCGGCGATATTGCGCACCTGCGCGGTGAGGTTCGATGCCATGGAATTGACGTTGTCGGTGAGGTCCTTCCAGGTGCCTGCCACGCCAGGCACCTGCGCCTGGCCGCCGAGGCGGCCTTCTGTGCCGACTTCACGCGCCACGCGCGTCACCTCGCCGGCAAAGCCGTTGAGCTGGTCGACCATCGTGTTGATGGTTTCCTTGAGCTCCAGGATTTCGCCCGAGACGTCGACGGTGATCTTGCGCGACAGGTCGCCGCGCGCCACGGCCGTTGTCACCTGGGCGATGTTGCGCACCTGCGCCGTCAGGTTGCCGCACATGGCGTTGACGCTGTCGGTCAGATCCTTCCAGGTGCCGGCGACGCCTGGCACCAACGCCTGTCCGCCGAGCTTGCCTTCGGTGCCGACCTCGCGGGCGACGCGCGTCACTTCCGAGGCGAAGGACCTGAGCTGGTCGACCATGGTGTTGATCGCCTCCTTCAGCTGCAGGATCTCGCCGCGCACGTCGACGGTGATCTTCTTGGAAAGATCGCCGTTGGCAACGGCGATCGTCACTTCCGCGATGTTACGCACCTGCGCCGTCAGGTTCGACGCCATCGAGTTCACGCTTTCGGTGAGATCCTTCCAGACGCCCGTCACCTCCGGCACCTGTGCCTGGCCGCCGAGCTTTCCGTCCGTGCCGACCTCGCGCGCGACGCGCGTCACTTCCGAAGTGAAGACGCTCAGCTGCTTGATCATTGTGTTGACGATATCGGCCGAGCGCAGGAACTCGCCTTTGAGCGGCCGCCCGTCGACGTCAAGCGGCACGGTCTGCAAGAGATCCCCCTTGGCGACCGCCGTGATCGTGCGCGTGACGGCGGTCGTCGGCCACAAGAGATCGTCGATCAGACCGTTGATCGATCCTTCCATTTCGGACCAGGAGCCGTCCGACAGGCCGAAGCGTACGCGCGTGCTCGTTCGCCCGTCCCGGCCGACCACCTGCCCGACATGCTCGAGCTGCTGGGCCATGCGCTGATTGGCGGCGATGATGTCGTTGAGGGCATCGGCGACCTTGCCGGTGAGACCCGTCAGGTCGGACCGCATCCGTACGGAAAAGTCGCCGCGCCGGACCGCGACAAGGACTTCCAGAAGCGCGCTGGCGTCGTCGAACGCCATCGTTTTGTGGTCATGCCCATTGAGGCTGTCTGCCGCAACGCTGTCGCGCGCGAATTCGCTGGTTTGGTTGCTCACGAAAATCCCCCTGTTCGACGACTGGTAATTTAGTGCTCAACTCAGAAAATGGTATGGGCCGTCCCGCCCACATTCTAACATGATTCACCGCCCAAAATGAGCCCGACAGTTGCAGATATCTGAAGTGCTCGCCGGAAACCGTCTCGGTGGAATTTGCGGTTTTTCGTGCGCGGGGAACACTTTGCTGCCGGCTGTCGTTTCCGTCCTGACAATGGAGAGCGACATGTCGAACGTCTCAAGGACAGGCAAGGAAGAGATCAACAACGCGACCAGCCCGACCACCTTCGGAAAGTCGGTCGAGAGCCAGGCGCAAATTGCGGATGCGGCTGCGCAAGCGTCGCCCGACGTCGGCGGCGAGATGCTCAACATCTACCGGTTGGAGCCGATCGCGGCGCCTGACGATCCGAGATGGGAAAACTCCCCCGGACATGGCATTATCGTCGTGGCCGCCAGAACGCCGGGCGACGCCAGGATCGTTGCCGCGGCTCGGGAGCTCGATTTCATGGAAGTGGATGCAGCTCCCGCCGAGGATGTCACCACGGTCAATGCCAGCGCCTTCCGCGACGACAAGCTCTACACCGTCATCGAGATCGATCGGGATAGACGTGACGTCAAACGCGGGGTCGTCGAAGGTGTGATCTCGGTCGACACGATCCGCCCGGTTCAAGAAGACTGACTCCACTATGACAGCGGCCGGAGAGACCGCTTTACTTCCTTAGAGGGCACAATGAATACAGCGAACCTGCAGCTCGAAGGCCTCATCATGGCGATCGCATCGATAACAGATGCAATCGTCGAAAAAGGACTCCTCACTCATGAGGAGCTGGACGTTGCGCTGTCGAAGGCCAGGAAAAGCGTCGAAGAAAATAACGGGCACGATCTGTCCGACGCCAACCGCGCGGCAACCCTGTTTCCCCTTCGCGTGCTTCTGCTTGCCAATCAGGCAAGCCAGAAAGGCGAACGACTTACGTTTTCGGACTACGCCAAGCTCGTGGGAAAGCTGACCTGAACATGTTCGAAGGCTTTACGCTGAACAACTGTCGACGGCGGTCCCGGGCGGGTTCGCGTCCGAGCTGTCCGGCTCCGCATGTTTGGTTGACTTCATATCATCATTAGCCATATAAATACCTTGTCAACCAAGGAGCGCTCCATGGCCCGCCACGCATCCGGTCCCGCCACCGCGCAGGAAGAGCCGAATTCCATCAGGACCGCGTTTCTGCGACGCGCGACCTCGGCGCTCGAGCGCATTTCGGCGAATGTGCCGGCAAAGGACCTGGCCGATGCGCTTTCAGCCCCGACCGACGCCGGATCGTTGGCACAGCTTCTCAGCCGCTCGGATATGGTGGGCGCGGCGATAAACGATCTCGACCCGCTGGTTCCGGCGCTGGCTCGCAACGTTGAACATCGGCAAAATCTTGTCGAGCGGGCAGGCGGAACGATGTCGGCCGAGGACGCCGGACGGATCCTCAGCATCAGCAGGCAGGCCATCGACAAGAGACGGCGGGCCGGCACGTTGCTTGCGGTGCGCGAGGGCAGCGACTGGCGCTATCCGCTCGGCCAGTTGGATCAAGGTGAGGTGATCGCCGGGATATCCGACGTCGTGCGTGGTTTTGCCGCCGCCGGTCCCTGGATCGCATTGGATTTTTTGCTTGCTTCCGATACGGTTCTCGGTGGTCGGACTGCTCTGCAGGCGCTGCGCGACGGCGATCGTGAAGCAGTCCAGCGTCTGATCCGGATTGAAACCTCTGACGGCTTTGCCTGATGCCGTCAAATGCGGACCGAGGGCCGTCGGGAGCTGCCCTGCCCCCGCCCCCTTGGCTCGCCCATTCGTCATTGCCGATCGACCTCATTCCGCCCGGGCAGGTTCTCCATAGGGTCCATCGGACGCATCTCGATCCCATCTTCTTTGGCCCCGGCCCCGGGATTGCCGCCACCAATCGTTTCGACAGCGCCAGCGGACGTTTCGGAATTCTCTATGTCGGGATGAGCCGCAGGGGAGCGCTTGCGGAAACGATCCTGCGCAATCCCCAGCGGTTGATGGTGTCCGCGACCGAAATCACCACACGCGCCATCAGCGAGCTCAGCTATAGCAGACCACTGAAGATCGTGCGCATGCACGGAACCGGCCTGCAGGTCCTCGGCACCGATAATGCCATCTCCGCCGGCCCCTACGGACCATGCGGCCTTTGGACGGACGCGCTTTGGGACCATGCCGATCGGCCGGATGGCCTCGCTTACCAGTCGCGCCATGATTCGAGCGAGATCTGCCTCGCCCTTTTCGAACGCAGTGACATGGCGTTCGATAGAAAAGGCACGCTTCCGCTCTCCGGTATCCTCAAGGAGATCGCCGCGATCCTCGAAGTCTACGGCAAGTCGCTGTCACCGGTCGGCCCCGTTTAGACGGTAATCGCGGCTGCTGTTCGACGGGCGATGCACGTTGCCCCGTAGCAATGCGCTGTCAATTTTGCGATAAGTTGATTTATTTGGTCTTGTTTTCCGCATGTTTCTGAGGCTATACGGCGGCCGCATATACTCACGCACCGGGAATTTCTTCGTGACCATCCTCAAATCAATTCTGGCCGCCTGCGGCCTCTCCGCCCTGATCGGCCTTGCCGCAAATCCGTCTTTGGCCGGTTCGACGACCTACCCGCTGACGCTCGAAAACTGCGGCGCGCAGGTGACTTTCCAGAAGGCGCCCGAACGGGCGATCGGCCTCGGCCAGAACAGCGCTGAAATCCTGCTGCTGCTCGGCCTTCAGGACAAGATGGCCGGCACGGCCTTCTGGCCGAGCAAAGTTCTGCCGCAGCTCGCACAAGCCAATGCCAAGGTCAAGCTTCTGACCGTCGAGATGCCGACCTTCGAATCGATCCTCGCCGAAAATCCCGACTTCGTGGCGGTGGCTCTGCCGAGCCTGGTCGGGCCGAACAGCAAGGTCGCCAAGCGCGAAGATTTCGACAAAGTGGGCGTCGCGACCTATCTCTCGCCCAGCACCTGCCTCAGCACCAAGGACGTCAAGGACCAGTACGGCAGCCGCGCCGAGCTGTGGAACATGGATCTTCTCTACAGGGAGATCGATGAACTCTCGCAGATCTTCGACGTCGCCGACCGCGGCCAGGCGCTGATCGCCGACTTCAAGGCGCGCGAAGCCAAGCTTCGCTCCAGCGTTTCGAAGGACGGCAAGAACCTTTCTTACGTGTTCTGGTTCTCCAGCCCCAGCCCGTCGGCCGACGCCTATCTTGGTGGCAAGAACAGCGCGTCCGGCTTCATCGCCGACCTGCTCGGCGGCCACAACGCGATATCAGCGGAAGCGGAATGGCCGACTCTCGGCTGGGAAGGCATCATCGCCTCCAATCCCGACGTCATCGTTGTCGCCAGTCTCGACCGCAATCGCTGGGAGCTCGACAAGCCGGAGGCCAAGATCAACTTCCTGAACACCGATCCGGCCGTCAGTCAGATCCCCGCCGTCAAAAACAAGGCGATCGTGATCATGGATGGCCAGGCCATGAACCCGACCGTCCGGACGGTCTACGGCGCTGAGCAGGTGGCCGGCCAGCTGAAGGCTCTCGGTCTGTTGAAGTGACGGACGCGGGCCGTATCTTCCGGCAGTTGGGAGCGCTCACGGCACTTTTCCTGGCCTCCCTCTGCCTCATCGCGGTCGCCATCGGCGTCAGCGTCGGGATCGGCGACCTGCCGATCTCGCTTGCAACCACGTTTTCGGCCGTCACCAACCGGCTCGGATGGACCGCGATCGAGCTGAACCGCATCCACGAGACGGTGATCTGGGATTATCGCCTGAGCCGCGCACTCGTCGCCGCCTTCTGCGGCGCGGGTCTGGCGCTGTCGGGCGCGATCATGCAGTCGCTGCTGCGCAACCCGCTTGCCGAACCCTATGTTCTCGGCATCTCCGCCGGCGCTTCGACCGGCGCCGTCGCAATCGTCATCCTAGGGATCGGCGCCGGCGCAGTCTCGCTCTCCGCCGGCGCTTTTGCCGGCGCCTTCGCGGCCTTCTTTTTCGTGGCGCTGCTGTCGAACGGCACCCGCGGCGGGGCAGACCGCACCATCCTCGCCGGTGTCGCCGCATCGCAGCTCTTCAACGCCTCGACCTCCTATATCGTCACCACCTCGGCCAATGCGCAGCAGGCCCGCGACGTGATGTTCTGGCTGCTCGGCAGTTTCGGCGGCGTGCGCTGGCCGGAATTCGCGCTGGTCTCGATCGTCGTAGGCCTCAGCCTCGCCGCCTGTCTGTTCTACGCCCGCGTGCTCGACGCCTTCGCTTTCGGCGACGAAGCGGCATCTTCGCTCGGCGTCAATGTCGGGCGCGCCCGCATGGTGCTCTTCGCGCTGACGGCGATGATGACGGCGACGATCGTCAGCATGGTGGGGTCGATCGGCTTTGTCGGCCTCGTCGTGCCGCATGTCGCCCGCTTTGTCGTCGGGCCGCTGCATGTCCGCCTGCTGCCGGCCTGCGCCATAACAGGGGCGATCTTCATGGTGCTCGCCGACATCGCCGCGCGCGCCCTCATTCCCAACCAGATCCTGCCGATCGGCGTCGTCACGGCGCTGGTCGGCGTCCCCTTCTTCTCGATCATCCTCTATCGGTTCCAGCGCGCATCATGAGCATCAAGGCCGACAACCTCATCTGGAAAATTGGCAGGAAGACCATTCTCGATGGCGTTTCCATGGAAGCGCAGCCCGGCCGGATGCTTGGTCTGCTCGGGCCGAACGGCTCGGGCAAGACTTCGCTGCTGCGGCTTCTCGCCGGCCTGAAGCGGCCGCATTCCGGCCGCGTCACGCTCGACCGGAGCGACATCGGTACCATCAGCCGCCGCTCGATCGCCCGGCGGATCGCCTTCGTCGAGCAGCATGCCACGACGAATGCCAATCTGAAGGTCGTTGACGTCGTCAAGCTCGGAAGGTTTCCGCACCGGTCGATGTTCTCGGGCTGGACGAGGGCCGACGAAGAGGCAGTCGAAGAGGCGTTGGCGCGCGCCGGCATGGCGGGGAAGCGCGATGATCGCTGGCAGAGCCTGTCGGGCGGCGAAAAGCAGCGCACTCATATTGCAAGGGCGCTCGCCCAGTTGCCCCAGGAACTGATCCTCGACGAGCCGACGAACCATCTCGATATCCAGCACCAGATCGGCCTGATGCGGCTTGTCTCCGGCCTGCCGATCACCAGCATCGTTGCCTTGCACGATCTCAACCATGCCGCCATGTTCTGCGACCAGCTGATCATCATGCAGCAGGGCAGGATCGTTGCCTCCGGCGCACCGCAGGACGTATTGAGCGAAGACCTTCTGCGTGACGTCTTCTCCGTCGAGGCCCGTATCGAAACCTCTCCCTATCATTCGCGCCCGCATATCCATTATCTCAGGTGACGGTGGAACCGTCACCGAGATGATCGTCTACGGTCGTCTCACGTGACGGTAAAACCGCCACCGAATTGACCGTTCCGCGGCGGCGCCGTCAGGGTGACGGCCCCTGCAGAAAAATCGTCGATAGCGGCGGCAGCGTCAGTGACAGCGAGACCGGCCTGCCGTGGGCGGGCACGGGTTCGGTCGACACTGCGCCATTGACCAGGCCCGAGCCGCCATATTCCCGCGCATCCGTCGTCATCCGTTCGATCCACACACCGTCGCTCGGCACGCCGATCCTGTAGCCGTAACGCGGCACCGGCGTGAAGTTCGACATGACCAGCACCGATGAAGCACGATCGGGCGCATAACGGAGCATCCCGAGCACGGAATTGACGGCGTCGTCGGCTGCCGCCCATTCGAAGCCCTCGGGATGAAAGTCTCCGAACTGCAATGCCGGCTCGTCCGCGTAGAGGCCGTTCAGATCCTTCACCAGCCGCTGGATCCCCACATGCTGAGGCCGGTCCAGCACATCCCAGGTCACTGACCCGTCATGGTTCCATTCGCCGGGCTGGGCGACTTCACTTCCCATGAACAGGAGCTTCTTGCCGGGGTGGCCCCACATGAAGGCGAGATAGCTGCGCAGGTTGGCGAATTTCTGCCATTCGTCGCCCGGCATCTTCGTCAGCAGCGAGCCCTTTCCATAGACGACCTCGTCATGTGAAATCGGCAGAATGAAGCGTTCGGAATAGGCATAGATCATTCCGAAGGTCATCGTGCCATGGGCATAGCTCCGGTAAATCGGATCCTTCTCGATATAGCTCAGGCTGTCATGCATCCAGCCCATGTTCCATTTGATATCGAACCCCAGCCCCCCTTGCTCTGGCGGCTTCGTCACGCCCGGCCAGGCCGTCGATTCCTCGGCGATCGTCATCGCGTGCGGGCAGCGCTCGTGAATGATGCTGTTCAGGTGCTTGAAGAATTCGACCGCTTCCAGATTCTCGCGACCGCCATATTGGTTGGGAATCCATTCGCCCTCGTTGCGGCTGTAGTCGCGGTAAAGCATCGAGGCAACGGCGTCGACCCGCAAACCGTCGATATGGTAGCGCTCGAGCCATTCCAGCGCGCTGGCGATCAGGAACCCCTTCACCTCGTTGCGGCCGAGATTGTAGATCAGCGTGTTCCAGTCGCGGTGAAGGCCTTCGCGCGGATCTTCGTGCTCGTAGAGAGCGCTACCGTCGAAGCGGGCAAGCCCCCAGACGTCTGTGGGAAAATGGGCCGGCACCCAGTCGAGGATGACGCCGAGCCCGGCGCCATGGCACCGGTCGGTGAAATAGGCGAAATCCTCAGGCGTCCCATATCGGCCTGTCGGAGCGAATAGACCGAGCGGCTGATAACCCCAGGAGCCGCCGAACGGATGCTCCATGATCGGCAGCAGCTCGATATGGGTGAAGCCCATGTCGGCGACATAGGGAACCAGCCGCTGGCTGAGTTCGACCCAGTCGAGCGACCTGTTGCCGTCCTTTAGATCGCGAAGCCAGGAGCCGGCGTGCACCTCATAGACGGAGAACGCGCCCTCCAGCCTGTCTTGCCGGGACCGGCCCTTCATCCAACCGTCATCAGTCCATCGAAACGGCGTCGACGAGGCGACGATGGAGGCGGTGGACGGAGCGGCCTCACTTGCCCTCGCGACCGGATCGGCCTTCTGCGGCAGGCAGGTCCCCTCAGCATCGACGATCTCGAACTTGTACCTTTCGCCGGGGGCGAGGCGCGGAATAAACAGCTCCCAGACGCCCGCCGACGGTCTCAGCCGCATCGGGTTTCGCCGCCCGTCCCAGGCGTTGAAGTCGCCGACAACCGAGACGCGGCGCGCATTCGGAGCCCAGACGGCGAAACGAACGCCTGATATCCCGTCGATCGACATATCAACCGCGCCGAGCGTCCGGCTCAGACTATAGTGAGTTCCCTCCGATATCAGATGAAGGTCGAGCTCTCCGAGCAGCAGACCGAAACTGTAGGGGTCCTCGGTGATCTGAACTGCATCCGGCCATGTGATCCGCAGCCGGTATCCCGTCCTCGAGGCGGCCGCCGCCGCAAACAGGCCGGACGGGTGGGCGATGCTGAACGGCGCCACCACCCGGCCGCTCGTCGCATCGATGAGATCGACCGCTTCCGCGCCGGGCAGATACACCCGCACGATCGTCATGCCACCGCTTCGGTGAGGGCCGAGGATCGAAAACGGATCGCCATGACGCCCCTCGATCAAGGCCCATAGCGCATCCTGTCCGATGCCCGCCAGAAGTTCCGAGCGCTCAACATTCATGCCGTGACCCCCGCCAGACGCGATACGATTTCGGTAAGGCCGGATAGCGGGATCGGAAGCCATTTCGGCCTGTTGCGAGCTTCGTAGGCAATCTCGTAGGCGGCCTTTTCGAGAAGAAAGGCATCGAGAACCCTGCGTCTTTGATCGGGTGGCATGTCAAGCTCCTTCGATACGGAGACAGCCTGCGAATAGGCATCGAGAAAGGCCTCCTCGGCATTGCGCCCGAAGCGGGCGATCGCCTCGCGGCGGACTTCGTTCTCATGTTCGATGACCGCGTCGTTATCGAGCTGGGCGGTGGCCACGAGATAGCTCAGCGATCTCAAAAGCCCGGCGACATCACGCAGCGGGTTCGTCTTGGCGCGGCGCTCGGTCAGGTTTTTCGCAGGCTCGCCCTCGAAGTCGATGATGACGGCATCACCCTCGCTGACAAGGATCTGGCCAAGATGGAAGTCGCCATGCGTGCGTGTCATCAGTGTATGGCGGCAGCTCTCCGCGAGCGTCCCGGCGAGCTCTGCGAGTTCGGAACGACGCTCGAGAAGCGGCTTTGCGAGCAAGTCGATTGCAGGGCCGGTATTCTCGTCGCGTTCATCGAGCTTCGACATGGCATAGGCGAGCTCGCCGGCAACGGCCTTCCTCATCGCCTCGACCTCGCTGTCGCCGGCAACCACCGGGCTGAAGGCCTCGTCCCCGGTCTTCGCGGCGAGCACGACATGCAATTCGCCGAGCCTGAGGCCCACCATCGCGACGAAACTGATCAGCGACCGGAAGACGTCGTCGTCTGGTTGGACCGCCGGATCGTTCAGCACCAGTTCGTCGGCCCCACGGCGCAGATTGTTCAGCATCCAGTTCCAGGCGTCGCCCTGGTTGCGGATCGCCCCCTGGACGATGATCAAGGTGGAACGGCGTCCGCTGGAATCGGTATGCGCGACCTCGCCGAGCAGGGGCGCCGTATGGTCATAGCCGGCGCGGGTGAGATAGCGCGTCATCTCGACTTCCGGATGGATGCCCGGGAAGATGTGCCTGATCAGTTTGATCATCGCTACGTCGCCGACGAGCAGCGAGCTGTTGGACTGTTCAGCCGATAGCCAATGCACCGGCAGTTCGCCTGAAATATCGAGGCTGTCGAGCTGTTCCGTCCCAAGGAATTCGAGCGTGCCGGTCCGGCCGGTGGTGCGCGAGCGGTCGCGAAGTCCGTGCAGAATGCCGCGCGCCATTGCCTCCACTGCGAAGCCATCTGTGAGGAAACCGACGCGTCTACCTTGGCGAATCCTCCCAAGCGCAAGCTGCTGGGCAAGCGCGGAAGGGTGCGCATCGTCCCAGGCGACCGCGAGCGGCAGTTGGTAGGATTCGCTGTGGTTCGGCAGCACGACCTCCAACTCGCCGAGGACGACGCCGTCGGCGAATGGGATTGGTGTCACGGAGATCAGTCGGGCGGCCTGAAGCGGCTGGTCCTTTGCCCCGAACCATCGCCGCCTGGAGAGATAGGCGGGCAGGATTTCGCCGCTCAGGATGCGTGCATGACCCGGTTCATCCACGAGGTCGAGCAGGCTACGCCGGATGACCATCGTCAACAGATCGGGAAGCTGTTCCGGCGGTGCGGTGCGCCACGCCGGCGGGTCGGCATCAGCCGTCAGCTGGAACCAGAAGAAACCGTAGGGCGGCAAGGTCAGGAGATAGGTCAACTGGCCGATCGGCGGAAACGGCGACATGCCGGTCAGTTCGATGGGAACGCGCCCCTCGAAGCTCGACAAGTCGAGTTCGACGGCCTGGGGCAACCTTGAGAGACTTGCAACACAAAGCAAGACCTCGCCTTCATACTCCCTGAGATAGGCAAGGATCTTGCGATTTTCCGGCGAAAGGAACCGCAGCGTGCCACGCCCGAAGGCGGGATGCCTGCCGCGCAACGCCAACATTCTGCGCGTCCAGTTGAGCAGCGAATGCGCGTCTGTGCTCTGCGCCTCGACGTTGACGGCCTCGAACCCGTAGAGCGGGTCGGCGACGGGCGGCAGGACGAGACGGGCCGGATCTGCCCTGGAGAAACCGCCATTGCGGTCCGGAGACCATTGCATCGGCGTCCTCACCCCATCCCGGTCGCCGAGATAGATGTTGTCACCCATGCCGATCTCGTCACCGTAATAGATCACCGGCGTTCCCGGCATCGAAAGAAGAAGCGCGTTCATCAGCTCGATCCGCCGGCGGTCGCGCTCCATCAATGGCGCTAAGCGCCGCCTTATGCCGAGGTTGATGCGGGCACGTTTATCGGATGCATAGGTCTCCCAGAGATAATCCCGCTCGGCGTCGGTCACCATTTCGAGCGTCAGCTCGTCGTGGTTGCGAAGGAAGATCGCCCATTGGCAGTTGTCTGGAATCTCCGGCGTCTGGCGCAGGATATCGGTGATCGGAAACCGATCCTCCTTGGCGATCGCCATATACATGCGCGGCATTAGCGGGAAGTGGAAGGCCATGTGGCATTCGTCGCCCTCTCCGAAATATTCGCGCGTGTCCTCTGGCCATTGATTGGCCTCGGCAAGCAGCATCACGCCGGGATGGGTGGCATCGAGCGCGGCGCGTATGCGTTTGAGGATCGCGTGGGTTTCCGGCAGGTTTTCGTTGATCGTCCCCTCGCGCTCGACGAGGTAAGGGATCGCGTCGAGACGAAAACCGTCGATGCCGGTTTCCAGCCAGAAGCGCATCACCCTCAGCAATTCCTCCATGACAAGGGGACTGTCGAAATTGAGGTCGGGCTGATGGGAATAGAAGCGGTGCCAGTAATAGGCGCCGGCGACCGCGTCCCATGTCCAGTTGGATTTTTCCGTATCGATGAAAATGATGCGCGTTTCCGGAAATTTCTGATCGGTATCCGACCAGACGTAGAAGTCGCGCTCCGGCGATCCCGCCGGCGCCTGGCGGGCGCGCTGGAACCAGGGGTGCTGATCGGAGGTGTGGTTGATGACGAGCTCGATGATGACGCGGATATTGCGCTGGTGGGCGGCGTCGACGAAAGCCCGGAAGTCCTCCACAGTCCCGTAATCGGGGCTGACACTACCATAGTCGGCGATGTCGTAACCGTCGTCTCGGCGCGGAGAGGGAAAAAAAGGCAGGAGCCAGATGGCATTGACACCGAGGGCTGCGATGTGATCGAGCTTCTGGTGCAGGCCGGCGAAGTCGCCGACCCCGTCGCCATTGGCATCGTAGAACGACTTGATGTGCAGCTGGTAGATGATCGCATCCTTGTACCAGAGCGGCTGCGGCGCGCTATCTGCATTCATCGTGTCCATTCATGCCTCCCTTGAGCGAATACGCCAGATCGCATAGGGCAGGACCTCAGGATTGAGACTGATGCTCTGCCATTTGCCGGTCCATTTGAAACGATGCCCGCCGATCAGATCTTCGGCATCCAGCGTGCCGCCGTCGCCCAGCGACCACTGCCAGAGCGGCAGCTCGACGTCGCTCTGCTGGAAATTGTGGGGGTCGAGGCTGATGGCGATGAGCAGGACGTTGTCGCGGGCACGGCTCGCCTTCCCGAAAAACAGGATATTGTCATTTCGCGCATTCAGCAGCGTCAGCCCGAGATGCGAATGCAGCGCGGTGTTTTCGCTCCGGATGCGGTTGAGCGTCCTGATTTCGGCGATGATATTGCCCGGCCGGTCGTAGTCCCAGGCGCGGATTTCGTACTTCTCGCTGTCGGCATATTCCTTGCGCTTGGCATCGGGACGCCCCTCGCAAAGTTCGAAACCGTTATAGACGCCCCACAATCCCGAAAGGGTGGCGGCAAGTGCTGCGCGGATCAGGAAGGCCGGGCGCGGCGCATTTTGCAGGAAATCCGGATTGATATCATGCGTGTTGACGAAGAAATGCGGGCGGAAGAATTCCTTCGGCGCCGTCTCCGTCAGCTCCCGCATATATTGCTCGAGCTCCCACTTGGCATTGCGCCAGGTGAAGTAGGTGTAGGACTGGGAGAAGCCGATCTTTGCCAGCCGATACATGACCTTCGGCTTGGTGAAGGCTTCCGACAGGAAGACGACATCGGGATGACGGGCCCTGATATCACCGATCAGCCATTCCCAGAACGGAAAGGGCTTTGTGTGCGGATTGTCGACGCGAAACAGCTTGACGCCCTGGTCCACCCAAAGCTGGACGACATCCCTGAGCTCCACCCATAATGAAGGCAGCGCATCTTTTGTGTAGAAATCGACGTTGACGATGTCCTCGTATTTCTTCGGCGGGTTTTCGGCATATTTGATCGTGCCGTCGGGACGCCAGTCGAACCAGCCGGGATGCTCCTTCAGCCAGGGGTGATCTGGCGACGCCTGGATTGCGAGGTCGAGAGCAATCTCCAGGCCATGCCGGCCAGCCTCTTCCACAAGCCGGCGGAAATCCTCGAACTCGCCGAGCTCGGGATGGATAGCGTCATGGCCGCCGTCCCCGGAGCCGATGGCATAGGGACTTCCGGGGTCGCCCGGTCCGGCTTTCAGGCTGTTGTTTCGGCCTTTCCGGTTGGTCGAGCCGATCGGATGAATCGGCGGGAAATAGAGCACGTCGAAGCCCATGTCACGGATGGCGGGCAATCTCGGGATGACGTCGTCGAAGGTGCCGTGCCGGTCCGGATCGCCGCTCTGCGAGCGCGGGAAGATCTGGTACCAACTGGCAAAGGCAGCCTCCTTGCGTTCGGCATCGACGGCGCTTGCCGTCGAGCGAAGCCGAAACGGTCGCCTGTCCGCCTTGTTCATCAATTCCAATGTCCCGGCATCGAGCAGGATCGCCGTGCGCTCGGCATCAGACGCCCTTTCGAGACTGTCGCCGAGGGCCTTCAATTCGGCATTGAGCGTTGCGCCGGCATGCATCTCAGCCGAGCGGATGAGGTTCAATCCCTCCTGGAGTTCGAGCTTCAGGTCCAGCCTGGCATCGTTCTTCTTCGTCAACTCGTAGCGGAAGATCGCAAACGGGTTCTTCCATGCCTCGACGGCAAATTCATAGCGTCCAATGCGCTCCAGCAAGAATTCGGCGCGCCAGCGGTCATTTTCGACCAATTGCATCTCCGTCTCATTCCAGTCTGCCGCATCGAGCGGTCGCCAGAGCAGGACCGCGGCGATCGGGTCGTGGCCGTCGGCGAATATATCCGCCTCCACGGTGAGGATGTCGCCGACCACCCGCTTGACGGGAAAGCGGCCGTCATCGACCCGTGGCATAATGCTCTCGATCGCGAGGCGCGGCGAAGCGACCGCCTGCTCGATATCGAGGATCGGCCGCGATGTGATCGGCGCCGGCGCCTTGCCTTCGATCACCAGGGTCTCCCCTGCCCGCAGCCGCAGAGCCGTACCATCGGCTGCGGCGGGAAGAAAACCGGAAGCCGCTTCGCGCAGTGCGGTTACCGGAGCAGGCGCACTTTTCCGAAGGTCCCTGTTGAGCAGGATGAACCGCACATTCTCGGCGCTGCGAAGGTCTTCCACCGCCGATTGCAGCAGCGCTGAGACCGGTCCGTTGGCGTTGCGGATAAGCCGCAGCGATGCGGCACGCGCATGAGGGTTCTTGCCGATCTCAGTGTTCGCAAGGCGAATTTCGGAGGAGATATCGAAAGCGAGGTCATGGCGCATCCCCCGCAAGCCCGTTCCATTCCCATGGGTCGGATCGAGCGGCGTGGTTGCGCCATATTCGAAACCCATCGGAACCATCACGCCACCGCCGAGCGAGGCAGCAAGGCGCAGAGCCCTGATGGCGCGTCGTTCGAGGATTTCGCGGCTCTCGGTTCCGTGCGCGATCCGCCTGGCGAATGGTGGCTCCGGAAAAGCGATCTGCCAGCCAAGCTGCTTCTGGACGCGGTGTTCTTCGATGAACCATCTCTCGTCAAAATCCCACCAAGCCATCGATGAAAAACATCCATCGAAGCCTGTATTCTTGACCGCGTCCCTCACCCCGAAATCAGTGCCGGGCGTCCAGGCGAGGAATTGCGCGTCCGCCTTCTCGCGCACCGCCGAAATCAGCGATTTGAAAACCGCCGGCGCAATGCGATCGATCCCCAGCGCCCGATAGCCGGCGAGCCCAAGACCGGCCAACCCTCGCAGCCGTTCGGTCCATTCTTCCAACAGCCGCGATTGAGACTCCGCCTCCATCGCGATCATCGGTTCCGCCGGGTCCAATGGCGAGCGCCTCGGATCGACCGGGCGAAAGCCTGCCTTGGGATCCCGGGCCTTGCCGTCGAGCATCAGGTCCATCATCAGGGCGACGCCGCTCTTGCGGGCGGCCTCCGCCAGGCGTCCCAGCCCATCCTCGACTGCGCTTCCGAGCGACAGTTGAGGATCGAGACGATTCAGATCCTGGGAGGCAAAGATACTGCGCTCCCCGCCCCGATCGAAGAGAGGTGCCGTCAGCACACGATCGAAACCGGTATCCGCAGCGTGGTCGAAAGCCTCACGCCACGCATCGATACCCTGAAGAAGGAGTGGATTGACATAATAGATCCGGGGTGGGGTGCTCAACACACCCTGGTTTGGAGAGAATGACATCGGCCGCCGCTCGAGTTTGGTTTGAAGGCAAACTTCCGTTGGCCGCGGTTGTTCCACTGAAACTGCCATTCGCGATGCGCAGACATCGTCGACCGCACTGGCGCGGGATCGATAGGACCCGCTCCGTTCGCGCATCAAAGGCCCTGGATTCCGCAGACGAGCCTTGAAATTTCGTGACGTATTTGGATAGTCTTCCGCGTCCAGGGAGGGTGACCCATTCCGCACAGTTCTGAAAGAGCAGGCGCCCGAACGGGACTTGATATATCCGAATGAATCACTGCGATTGCAATAGAGGCGACCAGACGTGAATCCATCGGTGGAATTGTGTTCATACCCCGAACTCGATGATCGAATCGTGATCGTCAGGGCGGGAGACGAAGTTGATGCCGTGTTCGTCCGGACCCAGAGGTTCAACGTCCTGATCGATACGCTCGGAACGCCCGAACTCTGCAAGGCGGCGCTGGACCTGCTCGAGGTACAGACGAACACCCGTCCGCTGATTGTCATCAATTCGCACATGGATTGGGATCATTTCTGGGGGAATGCCGCCATTGCCGGGCGCGCTCCGATTATCGCGCATGCCGCCGCGCTCGACCGTTTACGCGACCCTTCCGCACGCGAAGTCCTGAGGGACAAGGCGAGCCAGGAGTCGAGGTTTCGGAATGTCGACCTCATCGGTCCCGATATCACGTTCGCAGGCTCGATGACCCTCAACGGCGGCGACCTGACACTGGAGCTCATTCATACACCTGGACACACGCCCGACCATATCGCCGTATGGATTCCCGAACTTCGCATCTGCCTGGCCGTCGATGCGGTGGAATACCCCGTTCCCGAAGTCTGGAGCAAAAATGCAGACGACCTCCGCTTGATCCGTTCCTCGCTCGAGCGGATACGTGGCCTGGATGCAAGACTGGTCATCCCGGCGCACGGCCGGACCTATTCCCCTTCGGCGGTGGATGAGAACCTCGCCTATTTCCAAGCCCTGGCCGATCGTGTCGGCAGCTTGAGCAAGAGCCAGCTGGCGGATCCGCAACTCGACGGTTCAAGCGGCCTGCGGCTTGAAGACTTCGTCCCCATCCCCGACGGAATGCCTTCCGACGTGGTGGCTTTCTATCGGAAATGCCATGAGACAAACCTCGGCGCCACGGTTCAAGCCCATATCGAAGAGGCCGGACAGTGAAATTGTTGGGGGGCGGGCGAGCTGGGCAGATCTGGCGTGACGGCAACACCGTGATCAGGCCTGCCGGCGCATGGACGCCGACGGTGCACCGGTTCTTGCGCCATCTCAGGAGCAGAGGTTTTCCGGGAGCGCCGGATCCCATTGAGATAACCGGAAACCAGGAAGTCGTCAGTTATGTCAGCGGGCGCGTCTGCGAAGACCTGAGCGACCAATTTGTCGGATCGGAGCGCATGCTGCTTTCCGCAGCCAAGCTTCTGAGCGATTTTCATTCGGCATCTCAAGGATTTCTGGAAGTGGATCGCGAGGTCCAGACATGGATGTTGCCGCCACAGGAGCCACGCCAGATCATATGCCACGGCGATTATGCGCCCTATAACGTCGCCACGGCAGGTCATGCGGTTGTCGGGATCATCGATTTCGATACCGCCCATCCCGCGCCGCGCCTATGGGATCTGGCCTATTCGGTCTACCGCTGGGCGCCGCTTTCCGATCCTGCCAATCCTCATGTGACCTTCAGCCTCAACGAACAGCTGCGGCGAGCGGAACTCTTCTGCACGGCATATGGAGCGACGAAGGAAGAACGGCTCCAGCTCCCCGAGATGATTTGCTGGCGGCTTCAGGCGCTCGTCGATTTCATGCTGGCGAGTGCGGCCGCTGGAGATGAGACGTTCGTGGAGGACGTGGTTGCCGGAGACGCCCGGCTCTATCTCAGCGATATGGACTATGTTCGCAGCCATCGGGATCGGCTGCTGAAGGCCTTGTGCTGACGTATCTTCGCCAGCCCGGATATTCCGTCTGCCCCCTACATCACATATCTATAGCCACTTCTTTCGACGGAAGAAACCGAAGAGGCCCAGGCACAAGGTGACGATGACGCCAAGCACGACGAAATAGCCGTACTGGAATTTCAGCTCCGGCATATCGTTGAAATTCATCCCGTAGATACCGGCGATCGCGGTGGGAACGGCGAGGATTGCCGCCCAGGCGGCGAGCTTGCGGGCGATCGCCGTCTGCTCCGTCTGGCCGATCATCACGCTGGCCTCGAAGGCGAAGGCAAGGACCTCGCGCAGCGCATCGATATCTTCCTGAACCCGGCGCACGTGATCGGTCACATCGCGAAACAGCGACTGGAGTGTGGGATCCATGCCGGGAAGATCGATATGCTCGTACCGCCGACAGACGTCCACGAGCGGCACGACGGCGTTGCGCAGCCGCAGCAGCTTGCGTCGCAACAAGTAAAGCCGCTCGATGTCGGACTTTTCCAGCTGTTCGCGCAGCACCAGATCCTCGAGCTTCTCGACCTCCTCCTGCACGACCTCGATGACAGGCATGTAGTTGTCGACGATGAAATCGAGGATGGAATAGAGAATATAGTTCTCGCCGTGGGCAAGTGCTGCCGGCGTGGCCTCGCATCGCTGCCGCACCGCCAGGTACGAAGACGAGTCCCCGTGGCGGACGGAGACGACATAACCGCGACCGACGAACAAATGTGTTTCGCCGAAGACGATTTCGTCATCCTTCATATGGGCGGTCCGGGCGACGATGAACATCGCGTCGCCATAAATCTCCAGCTTCGGGCGCTGGTGAGGCTGTGCTGCGTCCTCGATCGCCAGGGCATGGAGATTGAACTCGGCCTGAACCTGGTGCAGCAGCACTTCATCCGGCTCGTGCAGGCCAATCCAGACGACGGCATTCTCCCGGCTTCGCCATTCGCCGGCCTCTTCTATCCTGATGTCGCGAATGCGTTGCCCATGCTGATAGACGGCGGCGGCCACGACGCCGGGCCGTTCATACGGAGGCGATGTGGAACCGCTACCTGCTTGCGCCAGAGCACTGTCCAGATCCTTCAGCCGTTCCAAATCCAGCTATCCTCTCCATTCCCGCAGGGGATCATATATCCGCGGGGCCAATCCCTTCGCCGGTCAGGCGCTCAGCCGATCATAATGCTATTTCGTAAAACATGCATCACCGCGTCGGTGTGGGTACCAGCCGCCTTTATCGTGGCCAGGCGCCCAGGTAGCATCACGTGTCCGTGGAAATATCGTCCCAATCCTGGTCCATGTAGCCAATCAGCCAGTTGAGAGCGTAATGCCGCTCGTAGACCACGCCCTTATCCAATCCGGCTGGAGGCTCCTCTCCCTTCAGCCGCGCGTTCACGGCGGCCCAATCGTAGCGGAAAATGAGGTCGGCGGCGTCCAGGAGCTCTTTCTGCGGACGAAGCTTGGCACGACGCATCAGCCCATCCGTCCCGAGTTCGCGCAGCGTGTTCGCAATGAATGGCACGTCGCAAATATGGTCGGGACGGTCGAGATCGGAGCTGATCCCGAGTGCCCACAACATGACGTCCACGCCCTCGTAGCGCCAGGCCAAGTTCGTCCGATCCTGATCCGTGGGATCGGGATCGTCCATGAACGCCCGTTCCTTCGGGGTGAAAAAACTTGCCGCGTCGAACTGCCGGATGAGAGCCTGACCCATTTCGTGGTCGCCGGTCTCGCCTTTCACGGCGACGATCGCAAGCGCAATCGTGCGCTGAACGACAGCCTTTGTATTTCGGCGGGTGCTCTCGCTCTCGGGCTCGATGGTCGGCAGATGATCGATGGTCGGCACGCCTTCCGATTGAAGCTGGGCGATAGACCGAGCTTTGCGTGCCCCCGCTTCGTCGGCGGGTTGCGAAACGGCCGCCTGCATCGGAAGGATCCATGCGAAAAGGGCGGAAAATATGCGCTTCATCATTTCTGGCTCGTGTCATCCCTGACGCCGCATCGATAGGCATTTTCCTGCTTTAGCGGGAGCCCGAGCACGAAGGCGGCGGCGATTTTCCGGAAAACTGGTAAACGGCTTTTTTACATATGGAACAAATCGTTAAATTTTTTTCGCTACAAAAGTCCTTGGCCAACCGGTATGAAGCCGGCGTTCGATGAGGACTTTCGATGCGTCGTCCAAACATAAAATCGAGCTTGCTATTGATTTTCAGCGGCATTGCTCTTCTTTTCGGTCTTGTCGCCTATCTCGCGGTCGACGGTCTTCGAAATACGAACGGCTCCACTGAAGAAATTGCGACCCATTGGCTGCCGAGCGTTCAGGCTTCGCAGGCGATCAATCTCTCCATGACGAATTTGCGCCTCGCCTATCGTGATCACATCATCGCGCAGTCGGATGCGGAAAAGAAAACACGCGAAGACGCCATTAAAGTCGCCGAGGATGCAGTCGGCAAATCGGTGGACGCCTATCTTCTGCTGGCTTCATCCGACCATGAGCGTGAACTGATCAGGACGATTAAGGAAAGTGTTGGAGGCTACATCGCCAGCAGCTCGCAGCTGCTCGCCCTTTCCCGCGCCAACAAGACCGAAGAAGCCGGGCAATATCTGGGCGGAGAGATGCGCTCCTATTCGGACAAGCTCAAGGAAGCCACGACGACCCTGGTCGAATTGGACGTCAGCGGCAGCAACAAGGCGGCCGAACTCAGCAAGCAAACCTTCGATTCGATAGAGTTCTATCTGCTTGCGGCGATCGGCGTTGCTGGATTGCTCGTTCTCGGCGCCGTCGCTTTCGTGCTGACGGGCATCGCCAATCCGATTACCGGGATCACCGCCTCGATGCGGCGGCTGGCCGAGGGAGACACAGATTCGGAGATTCCATTTGCAAACCGCGCCGATGAGATCGGATCGATGGCGGGAGCGGTGGAGATCTTCCGCCAGGCCGCGATCACCAACAAGCGGATGGCAATCGAAGCCGACGAAAACCGCAACAGGGCGGAGGCCGATCGCCTTGCCGCCCAGGAGCAGGCGGAAGCCGACGCCTCGGAGCGGTTGCGCATTGCCACCTCGGGTCTCGCCGCCGGTTTGAAGCGGTTGGCGGCAGGCGACCTCGCCTTCCAGCTCAACGAGGCCTTCGCGCCGGACTTCGAAGCGCTACGCCATGACTTCAACCAGTCCGTCACCCAACTCGGCGCGACGCTTAGAGCTATTTCCGACAGCATCGGTACGATCGACGAAGGCACGCGGGAAATTTCTTCCGGGGCGAGCGATCTTGCAAAGCGCACGGAGCAGCAGGCAGCTTCACTCGAAGAGACAGCGGCCGCACTGGAGGAGATCACAGCGAACGTGTCGAACTCCAGCAAACGAACCGAGGAGACGCGCACGGTGGCCACGGAGGCAAATCGCAGCGCCGGGGTCTCCGCGGAAGTCGTTTCCCACGCCGAAGAGGCAATGGAACGCATCGAGACCTCGTCGCAGCAGATTTCCAACATCATCAGCGTCATCGACGAAATCGCGTTCCAGACCAACCTTCTGGCACTGAATGCCGGCGTGGAAGCGGCAAGAGCCGGCGAAGCCGGCAAGGGCTTCGCGGTCGTCGCCCAGGAAGTGCGTGAACTCGCCCAGCGCTCGGCAAGTGCTGCCAAGGAAATCAAGGGCCTGATCCAGAACTCCTCGAAAGAGGTGGAAGGCGGGGTCAAGCTGGTGCGCGATACCGGCCAGGCCTTGAAGACCATCGGCGGCTTCATCACCCAGATCAATCACCATATGGATTCGATCGCCACCTCTGCGAAAGAGCAGTCCATCGGACTCAGCGAAGTCAATGTCGCGGTCAACCGGATGGACCAGACCACGCAGCAGAACGCAACCATGGTGCAACAGTCGACCGCGGCATCCAATTCTCTCGCGCAGGAAGCCCAGAAGCTTCGCGAACTCATCGCCCAGTTCAGGCTCGACGATGCGGTCAGTCAGTCCTCGGCTCTTCGCTCGACGGCGAGAACCATGGCGCAGCCCGCAGCCCGTGCAGCCGTGCATGCGGTTGCCGCTCGCCGCTGAAACGGACGGCGACAGGAAACCCCGACATAAAAAGGCGCCCGGCGATTGCCGGGCGCTTTTCATTCGGTCAGGACGCGAAGGCCGGTTTGCGCCGCGCGCCCATTCTCAACACGAAATAGATCGCCCCGCCGATGGCGACGCCGAAGAACCAGCCATAAGTTCCCCACCAGTCCGGCAGGATGGTGGTGAAGGTCGGCAGGATCGAGGAGAAGAGCACGCCCACCGCGAATGCGATGAAGGCATTGCCGTGCCATCCGCTCTGGAACCGGAACTCGCCATTCTCATGATAGAGCGCTTCGACGTTCAGCTGGCTTCTCCGGATGAGATAGTAATCCACCATCATGATGCCGAAGATCGGTCCCATCGTCGATCCGATGAAATTGACGAAATGCGCAGCACCCGTCTCCCACGGAGCAAACGGGTAAAGCACGAGAGCGATCAATGCGGCGATATATCCACCGCGTTTGAAGTTGATTTGGCGCGGGAAGACATTGGCGAAGTCGAAGGCCGGCGACACGAAGTTCGCCACGACGTTGATGCCGAGCGTTGCGATCGCGAATGTCAGCGCCGCAAGCAGCGCCAGGAACCAGCTGTCGAATTTCGCCGATATCATTTCGGGATGCAGCAAGACCTCGCCATAGACCGTAAATGCGGCCGTGGTGGTGACGCCTGCAACGAGGCAGAAGGCCAGGAGGTTGATCGGCAGGCCCCAGAGATTGCCTTTCCGCAGCGCCTTCTCGCTCGTCGCGTAACGCGAGAAATCGCAGAAGTTCAGGTAAAGCGCGGCGAAATAGGTGATCCAGGTGGCGGCCACGGCGGCAAGGGCTGCAAAGGAGCCAGGCTCGCCCGGCACGCCGGCATCCTTGGTCTTTTCGATCAACACGTCGCGCGGGATCTCGGAACCGAAGGAGAAGGTGCCTGATTTGACGACCAGATAGACCGCGAGGATCAGCATCATGATCCAGACGGCGGGACCCGCCCAATCCTGGAACTTGCGAACTGTTTCCATCCCGCGCTGAATGATCAGCAGCTGCAGACCCCAGACGATGACGTAGCAGATGAGCTCGAGGGTCGAGTGGCCGAGCATGTGGCTGTTTTGATGAAAGGCAAGCAGGCTGTCGTTGCGGATCAGCAAGGCAACGATCGCGCCGGATGCGGCGGCGGTCTGCGCCCCGTACCAGAAGCAGGCAACCACCGCCCGGACCAGTGCCGGAACATTCGCCCCGAACGTGCCGAAGGAAGCGCGCGCCAGAACCGGAAAGGGGACGCCGGTACGCACGCCGGCATTGCCGACCAGGCTCATCAGGCAGAAGATGACCAGCGATCCGATGCCGATGGCGATGACGAAATTGACGAAGCTGCCACACAGCAGGAACAGGCTCGCCGCCAGATAATAGCCCCACAGGCTGTGGACGTCTGACGTCCAGACGTTAAAGATGCTGAATGCACCCCATTTGCGCTCCTCGGCGGGTGCAAGATCCTCGTTGTACAACGAGGGAGACGGATTTCGTACGCTCATGAATGCCCTCCCATATCCTCGAGGTCAATTTGACCACAGGCAAAAGTCTGCTCTCCATTTGTGCATCTGACAATTTAATAGTCACATTATACACATCTCTTGGCGATGCCTGAGGATTAGCCATCGCCGCTCTTACCTCAGTCCGGTCATTGCGAGCCGACGACACGCCCGGCCAGACGAAACGGACTTGCGACCGCGGCGCCGGCAGCATCGAAGACATAGGCGCCGACGTCGCCGGCGGTCGACCGCCTGCCGCTTTCGAAGGAGGCAAGCTGCGCTCCGAACTTGGCGAGCGATGCGTAGCGGTCATGCCCCAGCCCGTCGGATGCCTGGATCGACGTGATGTCGATGACCCGAAGCCTCTCCTTCAAGGCAGCCTCCCTGATGACGGGATCGTCAATATCGAGGCGTCCGACGCGCGCCCGCTCTCCCGCTATGAAGCTAGAGGCCACCAGCGCCCGGTCGTCCTTCGAAACGAGAAGAGATATCGGGATCGGCATCCGCCCGATATCCTTCAGCTGGGAGCGGAAAACATCGACGTCAATGTCAGGGGCCGCCAGGATCACCGCCAGTTTGCCGATGACGTCGTCGCGATGCTGCAGTTTGAGCTGGCGCACCGTTTCCATGACCAGGAATCCGCCCATGCTGTGTCCGAAAAGGATGATGCGTTTCACCTTTCCTGAAGCCGAGAGTGACGTGACAAGCGAGTCGAGGTCGCTACGCGAGGAGAGAGCCGCATCGCGGTCGGCGACATAGCCGGCGACGGCTGCGGCCGAAGGCCACGAAAACAGAATCGGAGAGCCCGGAATGTTGGCGTCCGCGGCGATCTGCGCAGTGCGAAACAGCGCCTCCTGATAGCTATAGTTATAGCCATGCACGAAGATGCCGACAGTGCCGTCGGACTGCGTAGAGTGGAGCGCCTCCTCTACGAAGGCGTCCTTTGCAAGCTGCTTGCGCCTGATGACGGCAAATTGGCGTTCGGGATCCGGCCTCGAGGTCGGATAGGTGATCGCGGTGTCCTTCCGGCCGGGAGGGACCGAAAACGCATATTGCTCGTAGGTGAGATTGTCAGCCCAGGTGCTGCCGAACCCGCCGCGTGCGGTGTCGAGGCTCCTGTTCGTCGCAGCGAGCACATTCACCCGGCTTGGGGCGGCGTCATCAGTGTGAAGCGATGCATTCAGATGAGCTGGGTGAACGGGCTGATGGACCGGGTTCAACACATCGGGCGACGGTCTCGTGGCGCAACCGGCGAGCATCGCCAGGCCGATTGCGACCAGCATCGCCTTGGCTCCCATCGGAAACCCGTTCAAACGCTGTTCCGTCATCGAGCTCTCTCCTCGGAGACCAGGATATGCAGCGGCCGCCGCGGCGGCCGCATGCGATGGACGTCAAAGCCCATGCTCATGCCTTTGCCGCGGCTTCGGTCTGAACGCCTTCATCCCTCGGGATCCTGAACCACGCGACGTAGAGCGCAGGCAGAAACAGCAGGGTGAGCGCGGTTCCGACGACGATGCCGCCCATCATGGCGTAGGCCATCGGCCCCCAGAAGATCTCGCGCGAGATCGGGATCAGCGCCAGCGTGGCCGCCGCGGCCGTCAGCATGATCGGCCGCATGCGGTGTTCAGTAGCCTCGACGACCGCCTGCCAGGGCGCCATTCCTTCGCTGCGCAAATGCTCGATCTGAACGACCAGGATGACGGAGTTGCGGATCAGGATGCCGATGAGCGCGAGCACGCCGAGGATCGCGACAAAGCCCATGGGGGCGTTGCTGAGCAGCAGCGCCGCGACGACGCCGATCAGGGCTGTCGGAGCAACGGCGAACACCAGGAAGAGCCGGCTGAAGCTTTGCAGCTGGATCATCAGGATGGTCGCCATCACAAACAGCATCAGCGGAGCCACAGCCGCGATCGGCCCCTGGGCATCGGCGCTGGATTCGACCGCGCCGCCCACTTCCACCTTGTATCCCACCGGAAGGCCTTTCTGGAATTCTTCGACCTTCGGCTTCAACTGGTCGACGATCGTGGCCGGTTGCGTCGGACCAACGACGGCCGCCTTGACCGTTATGGTGGGTTGCCTGTCGCGACGCCAGATGGTCGGCTGTTCGAGCTCGTAGCGGAAATTCGCCACGGCGGAGAGCGGCACGACCTTGCCGTTGGAGGTGGAGAGCTGCAGGTTCTGCAACGTCTGGATGGAATCGCGCTCGGATGCCCTGGCGCGGCCGATGACGTTGACCAGGTAAATGTCGTCTCGAACCTGGGTGGCCGTCGAGCCTTCGACGATGCCGTTAAGCGCGGTAGCGATGTCTTCGGAGGATACGCCGAGCTGGCGCGCCTTGTCCTGCAGGACATCGACCTTCACCACGCGGGACGGCTCGTTCCAATCCAGGACCATGTTCGCCAGAAGCGGGTGCGATCCGATGACGCCGGCAAACTGCTGGGAGAGGTCGCGGACCTTTTGAATATCGGGGCCACTGACCCGGTACTGGACCGGTTTGCCGACCGGCGGACCGATGTCGAGAAGCTTCACGAAGGCGTCGGTGCCGGGGAAGGTTTTCGTCAGATAGTCCTGCAGTTCTGCCCGCACCTTGTCACGCACGTCGAGTCCCTTGGTGACGATGATCGTCTGTCCGAACGACACGTTGGGCGTCTGCACGTCAAAGGACAGGATGAAGCGCGGCGCGCCCTGGCCGACATAGGTCGTCCAATGATCGATATCCTTGTTGTCGGCCAGCATCTCTTTTTCGAATCTCGCCATCTGCCTGTTGGTTTCGGCGATCGAACTGTTGTGAGGGAGGTTCCAGTCGATGATGAGCTCGGGCCTGTCCGAATTGGGGAAGAACTGCTGTTGCACCAGCCCCATGCCGCCGACGGAAAGGCCGAAGACGCCGACCGTCAGAATGATGGTGACCCAGCGCCAACGCATCGCCAGGCCCAGGAGCCAGGAGAAGACGGAGGCGAAGCGGCCCTTCTTCTCATGATGCGATTTCATGGTCTTCGGCAGGATCGTGACGCCGAGAAGCGGGGTGAACAGCACCGCCACCACCCAGGAAACGATCAGCGAAACCGCGATGACCACGAAAAGCGTGAAGGTGAATTCGCCCGCCGCGCTGTCGTTGAGACCGATCGGAATAAAGCCCGCAACCGTGACGAGCGTTCCCGTCAGCATCGGAAAGGCGGTCGACGTGTATACATAGGTGGCCGCCTTTCTGAGATCATCGCCCGCCTCCAGGCGGGCCACCATCATCTCGACGGCGATCATGGCATCGTCGACAAGAAGCCCGAGCGCGATGATCAACGCTCCGAGCGAGATGCGCTGAAGCGAAATGCCGGAACATTCCATCACCACGAAGGTGATCGCCAGGACGAGGGGAATGGAGATCGCCACTACCATGCCGGCGCGAAGACCGAGGCTGATAAAGCTGATGACCAGGACGATGGCGATCGCTTCGAAGAGCGCCCGGGTAAATCCGGACACCGCTTCGTCGACGACGGCCGGCTGATCGGAAACACGGTGGACGTCCACGCCGATCGGAAGGTCAGCGACGACACGTTTCATCTGCGCATCGAGCCCCTCGCCGAACTCCAGAAGATTGGCGCCCTGCTTCATGCCGATCGCAAGCCCGATCGCAGGCTGGCCGTTGAACCGGAACAACGCCGACGGCGGATCCACGTAGCCGCGTTTGATCGTGGCGACGTCGGTCAGCGGAAAGAAGCGGTCGTTGATCCGAAGATTAATCGATCTCAGACTTTCCTCGGACGTGAATTGTCCACTCACCCGCAATGCGATGCGCTCCGGCCCGGCGTCGACGAAGCCGGACTGCGTGACGGCATTCTGCGCCTGCAGGGTCTGGATGACCGACTGCTGGTCGATCCCGAGTGCTGCGATCTGGCGCGTGGAGAATTCCAGATAGATCGCCTCGTCCTGGGCGCCGACCACATCGACCTTGCCGACGTTGGGCACGGTCAGGACCTCGGAGCGGGCGTTTTCCACGAGATCGCGAAGCTGCCGCTGGGTAAGGCCATCGCTGGTGAAGGCGTAGATGTTTCCGAACACGTCGCCGAAGCGATCGTTGAAGAAGGGACCGACGACGCCGGTCGGGAAATCGCCCTTGATGTCGGCGATCATGTTGCGGATGCGCAGCCAGGTCGGAGCGACATCCTTTGCCTTGGTCGTCGGCAGCAGCTCAACGAAGACGGTCGTCTGGCCGGCAATGGTCTCGCTCTTGGTATAGTCCAGCGATTCCAGTTCCTGGAGCTTCTTCTCGATCCTGTCGGTCACCTGCCGCGTCACCTCTTCGGCGGAGGCGCCGGGCCACTGGGCGGTGATCACCATCGTCTTGATCGTGAAGTTCGGGTCTTCTTCGCGGCCGAGCTTCACGTAGGAGAAGGCGCCTGCGAGAATGAAGACGATCATGAAGTACCAGACGAGCGAACGGTGTTCGAGCGCCCAGTCGGAAAGGTTGAAGGACTTCACTGGCTGATCTCCTGGTCGATCCTGATGGCCTGGCCATCTTCAAGTTTATGCACGCCTGCCACGACGACCCTTTCTCTGGGGGCGAGCCCCTCGGTGACGCGGACGCTGCCGCCGTCTTCGACGTCGCCGTCGATCTTCACGCGGCGACGCGATACCTTCCCGGCAGGCGCATCGACGATCCAGACGCTCGGGCCGTCGCTGCCGACGAGGATTGCCGAGGAAGGCAGCACGATCTCAGGATCCGCGGCGATTGTTGCAGAGGCTGTGATGACCGAACCGAGCCTGAAGGCTTCGGGCGGATTGGTGAGCGCGATCTTGGTCCTGCTCGTGCGGGTGGAGGTCTCCGCCTCCGGTGCTATTTCGCGCACGATCCCGGACGTGCGGATGGTGGGATCGAGTTGCAGCGTCACCTCGAAGGGCGCGCCGATCTTCAGTTTCTGGGCGGCGGCCTGCGGGACATCGACGACGGCGTCGCGCTTGTCCGGCCGGGCGATGGTCACAACCGTCTGCCCGGCCGACACCACCTGTCCGACTTCGGCCGAGGTCGCCGTCACAACGCCATCGAATTCCGCCCGAAGCTGCGCGTAACCGTGTTGCTCCGTGGCCTTGTCGAGGTTGGCCTGCGCCTTGGCGACGGCGGCGGCCGCCGTCCGCTTTGCCTGCTCAGCCTCTTCGAGCGAGGCTTCGGTGCCGGATCGCGACTCCAACAGCGCACGCTGGCGCTGCTCGGTGGTCACTGCATTCCTGAGCTGGGCGTCGCTGTTCTCGACGTCGGACTGCGCGTTGCGCACGGCAAGCTCCAGCGCCAGCGGATCGATGGCGGCAACGACGTCATCCTTCTTGACGAGATCGCCGACATTGACGTTGCGGGCGATCATCCGCCCGAGAATCCGGAAGCCGAGTTCGGTCTCGATCGTCGGCTCGATCGTGCCGGTCAGGCCCAGGCTCGCGGCGGCCGTCTGCTTGACTGTCATCGACAGCACGGGACGAGGCGCTTCCTCCTTGCTTTCCTCCTGCGGTGCGCAGGAGGAGATCAGGGCCGTGCCCACCATCAGAGCGACTATGTTGAGACGAATACTCACTTGGAAGCTTCCTTGACATAAGACACGATTTCACCCGGCCTGAGGAACTTGGTCCCATCGGCCACCACGACCTCTCCTTCCGACACACCCGCCTTGACGATAAAGCTGCCGGTCTCGTAGCCGGCGACGTCGACCGCTCGGACCGAAACCGCGGACGATGCGGGATCGACGATCCAGACGGCCGGCTTGCCGTCCTTGGATGTCATGGCGGACCAGGGAAGCTGGATGACGTCCTGCGAGACGTAATTGAACCTTCCGACGACGGGAGCACCGAGAGGGATCGGAGCGTCGCTCGATATCGCGACCTTGACCTTGATGGTTCCGGTGGAGGAATCGATCGTCGGCGAAATCTCGCGAACCTTCGCCGCGATCTTCTGCGTCGGGTCAGACAGAAGGGTCACGGTGCCGTCGCCGTCGATCGGGCGCAGGAACGCACTTTCGACCACCTCAAAGACGGCATCCCGGTCGCCGTCATGGGCAAGCGTGAAGACGACCTGGGCGGCCTGCGCCACCTGCCCGACCTCGGCATTGCGGGCGGTGATCATCCCATCGGCGTCCGCCTTCAGCTCCGTGTAAGACAAGGTGTCCTGAGCGGTTTCCAACAGCGCCTGCGCCGACTTCGTCGATGCCTGCGCGGTCAGAAGCGCCTCCTGCGCCTGGTCGAGTGCCGCACGCGTCGTCACCTGCGTTCGAAACAGGCTCTGCTGGCGGTCGTATGCGAGCTGCGCCTGGGTCTGCTGCGCCTCAGCCGACTGAAGATTGGCCGCCGCCACATCCAGGTCGGCCTTCTGTTCTTCCGGATCGATCCGCGCGAGGAGCTGCCCCGCCTTCACGGATTGTCCAACTTCCACCAGCCGCTCGATGATCTTGCCGCTGACGCGGAAGGACAAATCGGTCTGAACCCGCGCCCGCACTTCTCCTGTGACCGCGCCGCCCTGGACTAGCGGCTCAGGCTTAGCGACGATGACGCCGACCTCTCGTGGGGTTGGCCCAGTCGGTCTGCTCTCATCGCTGCATGATCCGAGACCGATGGCGCATATGATCGCTGTGGCGACCAGAATGGTTCTCATAGTTGACCTCTTGCTCTCAACGGCCGCTCCTATATAATTGACTGACGGATTAGTCAATGAAACTTTGTGCCGCAGGGACGAGGGCGTGCGCAACAAGGCAGGCGAGGCAAATGGCAGCTCAGAAGAAGATCACACGCGCGGAACAGAAAGCGCTACGGCCCATCCAGATTCTCGATGCCGCCTTCGAGGAATTCGTGAGAAGCGGTTTCACCGGCACGCGCGTCGAAGACATCGCCGACAGGGTCGGCGTCACCAAGGGTACGGTGTACGTCTACTTCGAGACGAAGGAGAAGCTTTTCGAAGCAATGATCAACCACTTCTCCGTGCCGTTTCAGGAACTGCTGGGGATCACCGCGAGCCTCAGCGGCAGCGCCACCGACCGGCTGATCTCCATTCTCGGCCTGCTCTACGAGCAAATCGCCGAGGATCGCACGACCCGCGAGCTGACGCGGCTCGTCATTGCGGAAGGACACCGGTTCCCCGACCTGATCGACCGCCACCACGATCAGTTCATTGAGCCGATCATCACCAAGGTCGACTCTCTCATTCTAGAGGGTGTGGCGTCAGGGGAGTTTCGCGAAGTTCCGGTGGAATTCTCCGATATCGTGGTCGCACCTATCCTGACGACGACAGTTCTGCGGCTGATATTCGACGACCGCCGCGTGCCCACTCCCAATAAGGAGGCCTTCCTGCGGGCCTATTTCGACCTGCTGCTCAATGGCCTGCTTGCCAAACCTCACTGATCGCCGAATGACGAAAAATACCGCGCCAGGCACGTAGCTTTTCTCAAGTTTTTATGTGAAAACATCGAGTTAGCGATGCCTTCGAAGGCACGACCTCAATTCGCGACGGAAAAAGTGGAACGCAAAGTCAATCTCAAGGATGTCGCGCGCGACGCGGACGTGTCGCTGAGCACGGCCTCGCACGCGCTCAACGGAACCGCGCCGCTGACGATCGAGGTGCGCGAAAGGGTTCTGGATTCAGCTAAACGCCTGGGTTACCTCGACCGCCGGAGGAAGAAGGCGACGATTGCGGCCTTGCGCGTCCTGCTTCTTGCGATTCCCGACGATGCCGCACCGGAGAGCGATCTCAATCTGGTGAGCTGGACGATCCTCAACGGTCTTCGCAGGGAGTGCGAACGCCGCGGCATCAGGATCGTACCCTTCGTCAGCACCGGCCGGCGTATCGACGGCGCTCAGGTCAGGCAGATCGCGCTCTCGGAACGTGCCGACGGCATCGTGGTCCTGAACGATGATCAGCCGGAACTGATCCGAAGCCTCGCCTCCCCTGATATGCCTGTTGTCATCGTCAACGGAGAAGACCCCGCCATGCTGGTCGATACGGTCACCCCCGAAAACCGCTTCGGAGCGCGGCTCGGCATCGAGCACCTGCTGGCGCTCGGGCATCGCCGCATCCTGCATCTGACCTGGAAGGGCCGCACGACGATCCAGCGCCGATATGACGGCTTTTCCGACGCCTATCTTGCCGCCCAGCTTCCGGTGCCTGACGATATGATCGTCGAGGCCGAGGGATATGAGCCCAGACACGGCGAGGCTGCCATCAACGCGCTGCTCGACCGCGATCCCACGGTGAAAGGCGCGACCGCCGTCTTCTGCGCGGCCGACAATCTGGCGCTCGGCTGCCTGAAGGCATTGGCCGATCGTGACATACGCGTGCCGGAAGCGATTTCGGTCCTGGGGTTCGACGATATCGTCCCCGGCGAATTCAGCCGTCCACCGCTTTCGACGGTCAGCGTTCCCACAGACAGGCTCGGGGCTGCCGCTTTGGCGCTCATCGAACAGAGGCTGATCGCCAACGATCCGCAGCGGCCGGCCCATCGCCTGGAACTCGGATGCCATCTCGTCTTGCGTGGCAGCATCGCGGCGCCGCGCTCCTAGAGCATGATGTTGTCCGAAAACCTTCACACTTTTCGGCGTCCTTCTTTATCGCAAACGCTCGGCCCGCAGGCGCGTATCGCGCGGGCTTTCTCCAAAGGCGCTGCGGTAGATAATAGAGAACCTGCCGGCATGAGAAAAACCCCACATCGCGCAGATTTCGCGGACGGATCGCTGATTCATCGGGTCCCGCAACTGGTCGCGGGCTGCTTGCAGCCTGATCGTGCGCAAGTAACCGCCCGGTGAAGTTCCCCGGAAGGCCCTGAAACCCGTTTGCAGCGCACGAAGCGAAACACCGACACCATCGGCAACCATCGTCATGGTGAGGGGCTCTGCGATATTGGCGTGCATATAGTCGATAGCACGCCGGACATGCCACGGCGCGATCAAACACACTTTCTGTTTTTCCAAATGGTCGGAAAGACGGTGGCGGCCAAAACGGATCACGAGGTTAGCAAGCGTTTCGCTCATCGCCGCCAAGGCGAGAGGTGAAGACAGAAGTGGACCGCCATTGCGCATGCCCTGCACGATCGTCTGCACCAGGCTGCCGATAAGCTGGCCCGACGGCGTTGCGAGATCCACAACCGGCTCAAGGTCAAGCGAGTCGAGGATCGGCATTTCCACCAGTGAAACGAGCATTCGCCTCACAACTTTCCAGTCCAGAAAGAGGGCGTCCGAGCAGTGCGGGCCGCCTTGAATGAGACGATCGCCAGCCTCGTGGTTGTTGGCCATGAGGAGACGACCTGGCCCACTTTCAACCACCGTCTTTCCAATGGAAAGCCGGAAGGATCCCGAGTGCGGAATGTAAAACGCAAGGTGTTGCGGCGTCTCATCTAGCGTCCGACTTGTCCAGGAACTCTGATAAACCGAATGAAGCACCGTAAATGCCTCACTTGTTCGCAAGTCCGCGGCCCAGGCAAAGGCCCGATCGTTGCTCAACGGCTTCGCGCCAAACACCCCGTAGCCCGCCGAATAGGCGCGAACCATCGACTCGAAGTCAGTGCCTTCATGGGTTGGCGCAAACCCATATACTTCACGCTCGGGAGCGCACACCGTATTTTCGGATCTCAACGATATCTGCAACTCGGTTGTTTCCCTTTCCACACCCCGACCGGCTAACCGCCTCAAGCGCTCCATCTCGTTTGAGATCGCCGCAACGCTGATATCGTGCCTTCCAAACGCTTGGGGCACGATCACCTCCACCTTATTGCTGTCATCCCGGCTGGCCTGGCCAACCTCGATGAAGTAAGCAGGGCCGGCAAACCGGGGATCGAATTCCCTGTTTGACAGAAGCAGAATGCCCTCCCAATGTGGTTCACACTCATAGTGTAAATCAAAACGAACCGAAAATGAAGTATGATCCTTTAAACCATGTTGCCGCGCATTTTTTGCGAGACACGCAACCCGTGCGCGTAGCATCCCGCAACGAGCGCGACCTGTTGCGGCTGATCTGGAAGTCTCCGGGGATCGAACGCTCCGACCTGACAGAGCCGCTCGATCTCACCCAGCAATCGTTGCACAGGATCGTCGCGCGGCTTCATGAGCGAGGAATGCTCGTCTTTTCCCATTCGGAAACCCGGCGGCCGGGACCGCCCAGCCCGGAGCTGACCCTTCGCAAAGACTGGTGTTTAACGCTGGGCATCTCCGTGAACGTCGGCTCGATCGGCCTTTGCCTCATGGGTTTCGGCGAACCTTTGGAAAACATGGAAATCCCACAGGCGGGCTCCTCGCTATCCGTTGAAATGGAGCGGATCGACGCGGCGGTCGAAGAACTTCTTGCCCGCCGGGGCGCCAAACGGCGTGACGTCCTCGGCGTCGGCCTGGCCGTCGCCGGCCACCGCATGCTGGAGACGGCATTCAATTGCCCCTTGCCGCTCGCTCATTGGTCGTTGATCGACTTGGCACCCCTGCTTGGACAGCAACTGGGGCTGCCGGTCTGGGCAGACAATGTCGCCAGGACCGCAGCCTTGGCGGAAGCCATTTTCGGCGTTGGCCGCGATGTCGCAGATTTCGCCTATATCGCCCATCTTCATGGCTATGGCGGCGGCCTGGTTTCCGGAGGCATGCCGTTTCGCGGTAATTTCGGCAACGCCGGCGAATTTTCCGTTCTCTTCGGGCGCCAGGACTACGAGGAACGCCCTGCACTCGGCGTCCTGCTTGAACATCTTCGTGCCAAAGGGCGCATGAACTTGACCCTGAGGGACCTGAAGAACGAGGACCTGATGGACTGGGATGGCGTTGGGGAGTGGGTCGACCGCGTCACGCCGGCCCACAATCGAGCCATCAATGCGATCTGCGCAATATTCGACCCGGCATTGATCGTCCTCGGCGGCGAGCTTCCGCACTCACTCGCGAGAATGCTGATCGAACGGACCGAATTCAACAATCTGCCTCGGCATGGCGTTTTACGCGACGTCCCCAGGCTTGCCGTGGCACAGATAATCGACGCCCCCGGCGCAATCGGCGCGGCCTTGATCCCGCTCTTCGAAACCGTTTTGTGATATTTGCAGGACGCCGTAGCATTTTGAAATCGTCGTCAACATAGCCGAAGACGGCCGCCCATCAGGTCGCGGAGGCGGCCGGCCTCGGTGGCACGCGCTACGCTCGCCGCGGAGCTGCCGCCCACAAAATGGGCGGCGATTTTGGGAGCCATGCACGAAGACAAAGGCCGAAACGCGCCGCATGAACTAGGTTCAATGCGACGCGCCTCAGCCGGGAGGAAGACGTGATATCGGTTGTTCGGCGATTGCGGGGAGGTCTAGCTCCATGCCCTGCCGTTCACTTCATGCCTGTTCCGGCGATGCCCGTGGTGATGTACTTCTGCAGGAACAGGAAAACGATGGTGACAGGCAGCAGGCTGAGGAACGTCATCGCCAGGATATAGTGCCACTGCACCGAGAACTCGCCCTGGAACGCATTCAGACCGACCTGCAGGGTGAAATTCTCGCGGCTGTTGAGGACGATGAGCGGCCAGAGGAAATCGTTCCACCGCCAGAGCACCGAAAAGATCGCCAGCACCGCGAGCGCCGGCGCCGTCAGCGGCAGGATGATGCGCCAGAAGATGCAGAATTCGCTCGCCGCATCGACGCGCGCCGCCTCTATCAGCTCGTCGGGTATGGTCAGCATATATTGCCGCAGCAGGAAGACGGCGGTCGGAGAGGCGACCGTCGGCAGAATGACGCCCCACAGGTTGTCGGCGAGCCCGACCCCGACGATGACGAGATAGGCCGGCACCATGACGACCGCGAGCGGGATCATCAGCGTTGAAATGATGATGACGAAAACCGTCGTATCCCCCGCAAATTTGTATTTCGACAGGGCGAAGGCCGCCATGGCGTTGACGATCAGCGTCAGCAGCGTTGCGACGAAGGTGACGAACACCGAATTCTTGAGGAAGGTCAGGAAGTTGAAGCGCGTCAGCGGATCGGTGTAATTCTGCGTGGCGATCGTCAGCTTCTGCACCGGCGTCAGCCCCTTGACGTCGACGCTGACCGGTGGTCCCGGATTTGCGGGATCGACCATCTGGGCTTTGAGGCCGATGCGGCGGACCATGGCCATTTCGCGCATCTGACCGTCGATGGTGACCTGCCAGAGGCTGAGCGGTTTGTCGAAGCCGGGCACGGTCTGCTCCACGGCGGCCCGAGGTAGCAGCGTTGGCGGAAACCGGGTGATCTCGGCGGCCGGCTTCAGCGAGGAGAGGCCCGCCCACATGACGGGAACGAGCACGACGAAGGTTCCGCCGATCAGCCAGACCCACGACAATATGTCGGTGATATCGATGCGTCCGGCCCGGCGTGTGCGCGTGAAAAAGCTGATCGGGTTCATCTCAGGACTCCATTCGCTTGCCGATACGCAGCTGTATGAGGGTGAGAACCAGAAGCACCAGCCCCATGAGAACCGATGCGGCGGAAGCCAGTCCGAAGAGGCGAAGATCGCTGCCGAATGCCATCTGGTAGATATACTGGACGATGAAGCTGTTGGCCGTGCCCGGGCCGCCGCCATTGGTCAGAACCCAGGCCTCGTCGAAGATCTGGACGGATTTGATCATCAAAAGAATGAACACGACCAACAGGTTCGGCGCCAGAAGGGGAAGCGTGATCCTGAACAGCGTGCGGCGTGGCGAGGCGGCATCGATGGAGGCAGCCTCATAGAGCTCCTTCGGGATGGCCTGGAGGCCGGCCAAGAGGATGAGCGTGTAAAAGCCCATGTGAAACCAGACCGATACCGCGACGACGAAGAAGCGCGACCAGCCGACGTCGAGCAGGAAGATCTCAGGGGGAACGCCGATCATCTGGAAGAAGGCGTTCAGCAGCCCGTTGCGATCGAGGAACCATTTCCAGATGAGACCGATGACGACGGGCGACAGCAAGACGGGATAGAAGAACATCGCCCTGAAGAAACCACGCGCGACGATCGCCCGATTGAGGATCAGCGCCGTGATCAGCGCCACCAGCAATGTCGCGACGACATTGAAGGCCACGAACCAGAGGGTGTTCCACACGGCCGTCCAGAACAGCGATTCCTGGCAGGTTCCCGGCTGCAGATAATTGCCGCAGGAAAGCAGCGTGCGGAAATTGTCCAGGCCGACGAAAGGCCGCTCCGACACGAAAAGATTGGTGCCGCCGGTGAAGGCGTAACCGATCGCGATCGCGATCGGAAGGAACGTGAAGATGGCAAACAGAACGAGGTTCGGCGCCAGGAACAGCCATGGCATACGCTTGCGGCCGAAGATGCGCTCGATCACATTTATTGGGGCTTCGACCACTCTCATCGCCGTTTCCCCTGTCTGGGACAGCAATGCACCTGCCTTGAGCGCCGCCATGTTCAGCGCCTCCCCTGTCCGGGCCGCCGGGCAAAGGCCAGGCCGCTTTCGGGATCGAACAGATGAACCCGTCCCGGGGCGGCGTCGATCAGGATGTGATCACCAGGCGACGGCGCGAAATGGCCGGCCTCATGAATGATGATCTGCTCGTCATGGCCTGCAAGGTTGCCATAGACATAGGTCTCGGTGCCGAGGCCCTCGTGATACTGGACGATGAACGGCAGGCCTTGCTCGCTGGAACGTGAAAAATGCGCGGGCCGAATGCCGGCGAGAACGGCCTGTCCGACCGCAATGCCGGCGGGATCGACATCGCTGACGACCTTACCACCATTGCCGACATCGATGACGACACCGCTTTCCTCGATGCCAGCGACCTTGCCCTTGATGATGTTCATACGCGGCGAGCCGAGGAAGCCCGCGACGAAGAGATTGCGCGGGCTGTCGAACAGGTCCAGCGGTGCTCCGACCTGCTCGACCCGCCCGGCGCGCAGCACGACGATCTTGTCGGCCATCGTCATCGCCTCGACCTGGTCATGCGTGACATAGATCATCGTCGTCTTGATCTCGCGGTGGAGCTTGGTGATCTCGGCCCGGGTCTGAACGCGCAGCGCCGCGTCGAGATTGGACAGCGGCTCGTCGAAGAGGAAAATATCCGGTTCGCGCACGATGGCCCGGCCGATCGCCACGCGCTGGCGCTGGCCGCCCGAAAGCTGCTTCGGGCGCCGGTCCAGATAGGGTTCGATCGCCAGCATCCTGGCAGCTTCGGCAATCCGCGCCTCGATCTCGGCACGCTTGAACTTCAGGTTCTCCAGGCCGAAAGCGAGGTTCTTGCGAACGCTCATATGCGGGTAGAGCGCGTAGGACTGGAAGACCATCGCGATCTTGCGCTCGGCCGGCGAGAGCGCGCTGACGTCGCGGCGCCCGATCGCGATTGCGCCCTCCGTGACCTCTTCGAGGCCGGCGATGACACGCAGCAGGGTCGACTTGCCGCATCCCGACGGACCGACGAAGACGACGAACTCGCCGTCTTGGATATCGAGTTCGACGTCATGCAGGACTTTGACCGAGCCATACGACTTGTTGACGTTGGAAAGTTTCAGTTCTGCCATGTTCCACTCCCATCAGGTGCCGCCGTTTCGAAGACGGCGTCGTTTTTGTTCCAGCCTTGCGGCAGCGGTGTCGGCCTCGTGATCCGCACCTCGTTCATCGAGAGCCCGGTGACATCAGCCACGTAGACGGCCGGCATTCCTCCCGGATAGTGCTCAAGACCAATCACCCGCCCGTCCGACCCGCGCGTCCAGGCATTCGCACGGCCGCCGCCATCGGCTTTCGGGGAAAGGTCCGCGTTCGTCGGACGCAGGTCGTAGGATCGCGCCGTGCCGAGTTGCCCAGGCTGCTGATCAATGGCGATGCGTGCCAGCGATGCGTTCCTGATGCCGGCCGACGAGGTCGATATGACGGTGATCGCCCCCTCCATCCGCCCGGTGATGTCCTCGACGATGAGATTGTCGATGGCGCCAGCCGCGCGTTCCGTAACACGGTCGACGACATTGACGGTCAGCGCTTCCCCCGAGCCCCAGAAACCATCGGGGGTCTCGCGGCACTCTACCGCAATTCGTGAAAACCTTACGTTCGATATCCGGCCGCCGTCGCGGGAGAATACGCCGAGCGCCCTGTTGGAAGATGAGACGCTGCAATCCTCGAACACGACATTGGTGACGTCGCCATGCGTTTCCGTGCCGATCTTCAGCGCGCAGCTAAGGCTCTGAACGGAGCATCGACGAACGAGAATGTTTTCGCAACGCCCGATGGCGACACGGTCAGGACCGATGCTCGTCTTCAGGCATATGCCGTCGTCGGCCGTCGATATCCGGCAGTCCTCGATGACGGCGCCGCGGCAGGCATCCAGCACGATCCCGTCCGTGTTGGGAAGGCGGCGGTCGTTGTCGATGGTCACGTTCCTGACCGCGACATCGGTGCAGTTGACGAAGTGCAGCGTCCACATCGGCGAGCGGCAGATATGGACGGAGCTGATCTCGACCTCGTCGCAGCCCTCGAAGACGACGACGCGGGGACGAAATTCGGCCGGGATGAAGGTTCCCACCGTCTCGTCGTCTCCCACGATGAAGCTGTCGCAACCGGCTTCGATGCGCCCCTTCCCCGTCAGGCTGATGCGCCGCGCATCCTTGGCGACGATCATGCCGCGGTCGGATTTTTCGGCGATCACCGAAACGGTCGTATGCGCATAGGCGGCATAGTCCGGAACGGGACGCAGGATCGCACCGGCGGCTAGATGAAGGTCGACACCGGATCTGAGCTGCAGCCCGCGGCAGACATGAATGCCGGCCATGAGCTCCACGCGTCCGCCGCCCGAAGCCGACAGGCCGTCGATGGCCGCCTGCAGGCGGACCGTATCGTCGCCCTCCGCCGGCTCGATCGCGACAAGAGACACGGGGCTCATTGGCGCTGGCCGTTCTCGAGAAAGACTTCCGTCAGCAGCAGCATGGTCAGCGCCTGGCCATAAGGCGTCGGCACGTTGGGGATGCGCCTGTAGAAATCGAGGTCATGGCCCATCGGCGTGCCGTCCGAGACGCCGTGGACGACGCCTTCTTCGTCGATCTGCGCCAGCACCGCCGCAAGCGCGCGCTCCGCATAGGCCCTGTCGTCCTTGTCGAGAATGCCGGCATCGATGGCGCGCAATATGCCGTAGGCAATGCCCGCCGTGGCCGAGGTTTCCAGCGGCGACGACGGATCGTCGAGAAGCGTCGTGAACATGCCGTCCGGCCGCTGGTATGCTTTCAGCGAGCGTACCTGGCTGACGAGGACGTTCGACAGAAAACGCCGGTCCTTCTCGCCGAGCGTCGGAACGAGGTCGAAGAGCTCGGGGATGGCGACGGTGATCCAGGCATTGCCGCGCGCCCAGAAGGCCTTGGCGAAATTGTGCCGTCCGTTGAAGGTCCAGCCGTGATACCAGAGCCCGCTGACCGGATCGGAGAGATAGCGGGTGTGGATCACGAACTGATAGACGGCCTCGTCGATCCACTCGCTGCGCTCGCAGAGAACGCCGGCGCGGGCGAGAAACAGGCAGGCCATGAACAGTGTATCGTCCCACAATTCGCCGTCGTTGAGGCGCTCCTTGACGACGTGCTGAAAGCCGCCGTCCTCGGTCTTGGGCAGTTCCTTGACGAGCCATTCGGCCCAGTCCTCGACAAGCGCGCGAAAATCGGGACGGTCGACATGCTGAACGAGGATTGCAAGCGGCAGCATCGGCGCCGTACTGTTGATCTGGCGCGGCGGCAGGCCGCGTTCGATCTGGCCGGCATACCAGGCGACGAGTTCCTGCAGCGCTTTCTGATCATTGGTGGAAATGGCGCGACGCAGGAAGCCGTAAAGACCAACGCCGACTTCCCAGTCCCATTCGTCGAACTGGATTCCGGACGCGGAATTTCCCGTCACGAGACCTTCCTTGATGCCTCTGAGCCGGCTGAAAGCCGTTGCCACGCGATCGATCGTCGTCAGGAGGGCGGCGTTATCGACAGATGTTGTGTTCATGCTGGAGACCTATGTTTTAAGAGTAGAACGGCCCGTCAGTGCCGGCGCCGGAGGCTGCACTGTCGTGGGTGAGGATCGGGTGCGGCTGATCATGGGCGAAGGGCTTCGCCTCGCCGCCGATCGAAAGACCGTCGGCATAGGAGAGGTCGATCGCCGGGCCGCCCGGCGGCGTCAGGGAGAGACGCCGAAGCTCGGGATCGAAGGAAACCGTCGTTTGGCCCAGGCGTTCGACGAACGCCTTGAAGGCGTCGCCATCGCCGCATCCGACGATAGCGGCCCAGCCGCAAAGCTCTCCGTGGGAGCGCGCCTCGCGGCCGGCGGTCGGGCCGTCGGTGATCAGGTCCAGGCCGTTCGACGCCCAGAGGGCAGAAAATCCCCGGCCCGATCGCGCGATGAGCCACTTGTCTTCGATGATGAGATCGTCCAGCCCGTCGCGGCCGATATAGGCGTGCGTCCATGCGTGGCGTGCGTCGCTTGTGTCCTCGATCAGGAGGGCAACGTCGCGATGCTGGGCAACGCGCGGCAGGATGCCGTTGCCGGCCCAATAGGACGGCCTTTGATTGCCCCAGGGATCGTCCTCGCCGGGATGGTTGACCCACAGCCTCGCCATCGGGTGGCCGGCCAGCCGGATGTCAAGGACATGCTGCTGATGCCCCTTCTGGCCGGTCTTGTGATCGACGACCGTCGAAAGCTGCGCCGCCTCATTTTTGAACAGCACGAGTTTTCCGCTCTCGAGCCCCTGGCTGTAGCGCGCCTCGACGCTTCTTCCCCGGTTGAGCGTCGCAAGTTCGGCCAGATCGGCGGGCGGCTCGTAGCCGCCGGCGCAGAACATGGTCAATGCCGCCACACCATTGTTCAGCCAGCCGGTCCCGAAGGCGACCTGGGCGAAAGGCGCAAGCTCGGTCAGCGGGCCGGCGCGCAACTCCTTGTCGTAAGCGCGGCCCTGCGATCCGGCCGGAACGCCTGCCAGCGTATGAAGGGCGATCATCCGGAAGATGAGATCGATCTGGGCGCGGGCGCGCGCTGACATCGCCGTCTCGGCCCAGCGCTCCAGCGCCATCAGGCCGATGAAATCGATGGGGTAATAGGCGGCCGAGTTCCACTCCGCCAACCCATGGGCCTCGACGCTGTCGAACCAGCGGCCGAGCCGCTCGCCGGCAAGTTCCGCCTGCTGCTGCCCGGTCCTGCCCGAGGCCGAAAACACCTCATCGGGCAGAAGAAGTCCGGCCAACAGCTGGCTCGTGTGAAAGCAGAGCACATGGTTCTCGCTCCAGAACCACATCGCGTCGTTACCCGGCTCGTCGACCCAGTAACGGTAGGAGCGAACGGAATGCCGAATGCGATCGACCACGGCATCGGGCATCCGGTCGGCATAGGCGCCGAGCAGCCACAAGAGCGGCACCATGATGAAATCCGAGCAATCCTCCCGCGCATCGATGGAGGCCAGCGTCGCGTCGATGATGCGGTCGAAGCTTTCCTGGTCGTGATGGCCGGTTTCCATCATGGCGATCAGGCGCCCGACGCGGTTTGCGCCGAAGCGGGCGCTGTATTCCAGTGCCTGCCGCTTGCGGGCGGCGAGCGACGTCTCTGATGGCAACGACGAAACGCTGCTCATGAAGGCGGCATCGATGACGCGCGTAACCGAACCCGTGCCGCTGCCGATCGTCATGTGGACGCCGTGATAACCGTCCGCAATGCCGCAGATATCGTCGGCCGTGAGGCTGCTCTGATGGGCCTTGAGCGTCAATCGGGAATGCGCGAGAACGGGCCGCTCGTGGCCATGACCGACGACCTTGAGCTCTACCGGCAGATCGCGTTCGGGCGCAGTGCCGAAGATGATCTCCAGCGGCTGATTGACGAAGACGTCACGAGCCGGACGCACGCCGCGCGCAAGGGCTTCCAGCTCGCGGACCTCATCCTGATCCAGCGATACGGGCAGCAGCACGCAGAGCGGCTCCTCGTCCAGCATCTCGAGCTCGAAGAACCACGTCGTGTCGCGCTCGGCCAAGTCTTCGGTGTAGACGAGGATCTGGTTGTCGCCGGCGTCCAGCGCCAGCCTTATGTCGGTTGCGCTCTCGGTGTTGCGCTTGAAGGGTTCGAAGCGCACCGCCTCCTGTCCGTTGACCCATATGCGAACGCCGCCGCAGGTCTTCAGTCTGAGATTGAGCGCTCGCGCGGTCTCCGTTCTGAACGTGCCCTTCAGCCATCGCCTAAGATGCGTCGGTACGTGCCAGAAGCCGGTGAACTCGACGCGACGGTTCGAGCCGGGAAGATTGAGGCTTTCGGTCGGCCAGGCGGTGTCGGGCAATAGCGGCCGCCCGACCATGGCCGACCAGAAGGCCTTGCGGCAGGGCAGGTCGCCGACATCGACGAAACCGTTGATGAAACGATAGTTTACGCGATCTTCGGCCGGCGCGGGCTCGCCGGGAAAATAGCTGGCGATCAGGCCGGAATCGGCCCATGCCGTGATCGTCTGGCCCATGGCCACACTGTATGCTGGCGCCATCTCGCCCGGCTGCTTGATGCATTCCGTTTTCACAGACCGCCTCCTCCGCAATCCTATGAAAATATTTTCATTAGGTTATTTGTGCGCGCCATTTTTGCAAATTGCTCAAAAACATCGCTATTGCCGCAGAAAATAGCTTGACGGAACGAATGTCAAGTATATGAAATTGATTTATCGATGGCTGAAGCCGCGATTGATGAAAATGTTTTCATGGGAGGATGAAAATGAAAACCTATCTCTCAGGGGCCGTCGCACTGGCGTTGGCAACCGTTTCTTTCGCATGGGCCGGCGCGGCCATGGCGGAAACCAAGACAATCACCTTTCTGTTCACCGACGACGACCAGGCTTACGTCGAGCGGATGGAAGCGCTCAGCAAGGAATTCGAGGCGGCGCATCCCGACGTCAAGGTCAACTTCGTCTCTTCGGGCTATGATGCGGTCGCCAAGCAGCTGCCGGTGCAGCTTGCCGTCGGCGAAGGCCCTGACATCGCCAAGATCACCGACTGGCAGCTTGCCCCCTATTACCTCGACATGCGTCCCTACATGAAGGACCCGGATGGCTTCGCCAAGCTGCACGGCGACAGCCTGAACACGCTTCGCTTCCCCGGCGTCAACGATCCGCAGTCGATCAACGGCTATATCGCGTCGCAAACCTTCAACCTGCCCTTCGTCAACAAGACGCTGTTCGAACAGGCCGGCGAACCGCTTCCGAAGCCCACCGCCACGCTGAAGGATATCGTCGAAGCCTCGGCACGCGTCGCCAAGGCGACTGGCGCTCAGATCCCCTTCACGATGGACCGCTCGGGCCACCGCTTTTCCGGCGCGGCATTCTCCTACGGTTCGAACTACGTCAAGGACGGCAAGTTCTTCTTCCCCGACGATGCCGCCAAGCGCTATGTCACGGATCTCTACGGCTGGACGAAGGACGGCTCCTTCCCCAAGGAAATGTGGGGGGCTGCCGGCGGAACCCAGTACAAGAACATGGGTGACGAATTCGTCAACGGCAACGTCGTGACCTATCTCGCCGGCAACTGGATGGTCAATCCGTTCCAGAAGAAGATCGGCGATGCCTTCGACTGGACGGCGATCAGCGCCCCGTGCGGCGATGCCGGCTGCTATGCGATGCCCGGCGGCACCGCGATCGTCGGCTTCAAGCGCACCAAGTCTCCCGAGGCCGTGGCCGCGTTCATCGAGTTCCTGGGCTCTGAAAAGGTCCAGCGTGAAATCGCTGAAAACTACGTCGTCCTGACGGGCGCCGACATCAAGGACCCGCAATACAAGCTCGAGAGCAAGAATGCCAAGGAAGCGATGGCCGTCTTCCTCGGAAGCCGCAATAGCGTGCCGCAGGCAGCCCGGGACCTGGAACGTCTCAAGGGATCCTCCGCCATCTATCAGCTCATCGTTCAGAGGATGAGCCAGCTGATCGTCGGCGAACTTTCCCTCGACGAGACCTTCAAGGCAATGAATGCCGACGTCGACAAGGTCAACCAGGCGCTCGCCGCCAAGTAACCGGTCACGCGTTGTCCCGCAAAATGCGCGCACGCACCAGCCACGGCCTCGCAACAGGGCCGTGGCTTTTTCGTTTCCTCTCGAACGCTTCGATGCGTTTCGAAATCGATGGCCTGGACGTCTGGCCTCGGCGGAGGTCGAACTGTCTCTGCTGCCGATGCGGCTGCTTCATAGCCTAGCGCGCGCACTCAACGGTCAGGCACGACCACGCATATGCGCGGGGACGGCAGCGATTTCCTTCGTGAGTGCAACGAAATTCCTCACGATCGAGAGCTTCAGATCACGCCGGTAAGCGATGCAGAGCGGCAAGGGTGAAAGTTGGCCGGGAGCGAGCGCGCGATAGGCGATGGCCTCCGGATGGAGGACCTGCATGGAGGCTGGAACGATCGTGACGCCGCGACCGCCGGCAACGAGGTTGATCGCTGCGACGATGCGATAGACTTCGTCGACGATCGCAGGCGTCACGCCTGCACGATCGAGTGACTGCAAGATGCGCTCGAAGATGCCTGGGCCGTCGGGTCGCCGATAAACGACGACATCCTGCCCCTCCAGCATTTTCAGGGTGATTGGCCCGAGGCCTTCATCTGCGAGGGGATGGCCGAGAGGGACGGCGACGATCATGTCCTCTTCGGAAAGCACCGTGCTTGCCAGATCCGGAAATCGATTAGCATCGATGTGCAGCAATGCTGCATCAATACGCCCCTCCTGCAGGGCGAGAATGAGTTCGTAGGTCTCGCTTTCTTCGACGGCGATTTTGACGAGCGGATAGGAAAGACGGAACTGCTGCAGCAGCTTCGGCGCCAGAACATGCAGCGACGCCGAGCTCGTAAAGCCGACCGACAGCTGGCCGGCCTCGCCTTTGTCGTACCGGCGGACATTCTCGACTGCCTGACCGGCCCGCTTGAGGATGTCGCGGGCGTCGGCAAGGAAAACTGCGCCGGCAGCATTAAGCGAGATCTTCTTCGGATGCCGGTCAAAGAGCGAAACGCCAAGCTCGTATTCGAGATCGCGGATCTGTTGACCGAGCGGCGGCTGCTGGATGTTGAGCCGCGCGGCAGCCCGCGAGATGCTCCCCTCTTCTGCGACGGCCACGAAATAGCGGAGGTGTCTCAATTCCATTGGCGCCCACCATAAACTTAAAAGGTTTCAGACATAAATTATATAAATATTTTACATACTATAGATGCCGAACTACGACTACCTCCATCTTGATTGCCAAGGGAGGAAAATCGCATGGCTGGAAATAAACCGAAAATCGCGATCGTTGGTGCAGGCATGGGTGGTCTCGCCGCCGCGGCGACCCTTCGCCAGGTCGGCATCGACGTAAATGTCTACGAGCAGGCACCGAAATTTGCCCGCATCGGCGCCGGCATCCAGATGCTGCCGAATTCATCGCGCGTGCTGCGCGGCATCGGCGTCCTCGACAGGCTTCAAAAGCTTGCGTTCGAGCCCTATTCTCATCTCAACCGTGTCTGGGATACCGGCGAGATCAAGCGCGAGCTTCCGATGCCGGAAAGCCTTTACGGTGCGCCCTTTCTCTGCATGCACCGGGCCGACCTGCATGAAGCGCTCTATTCCGTGCTGCCGCCGGAGATCGTTCACCTCGGCAAGAAGCTTGTCGGCCTGGATCAGACCAAGGCTGGCGTGACCCTCTCTTTCGCCGACGGCACGAAGGCGGATGCCGATGCCGTAATCGGCGCCGATGGCGTGCATTCGCTCGTTCGCGACATCGTCGTCGGCCCTGACAAACCGATCCACAAGGGCCGGATCGCCTACCGCGCGGTCTTCGACGCAAGCCTGATGAACGGCGGCGAGATCCAGGCGTCCAGAACGAAGTGGTGGGGTGTCGACCGCCATATCGTCATCTACTATACGGCTGCTGATCGCAGCTCGCTCTACTTCGTCACCAGCGTGCCCGAGCCCGCCGACTGGCTGACCTCGGAATCCTGGTCCGCCAAGGGCGACGTGAAGGAATTGCGCACCGCCTATGAAGGCTTCCATCCTGAAGTGCAGATGGTTCTGAATGCATGCCCGGACTGCCACAAATGGGCAATCCTCGAACGTGAACCATTGCCGCGCTGGAGCGACGGACGCGTGGCGCTTCTCGGCGACGCTTGCCATCCGATGACGCCTTATATGGCTCAAGGGGCTGCGACCTCGATCGAAGACGCTGCAGTGCTGGCGCGGTGCCTTGCCGGCGTCGACAATGACGACATCGAAGGCGCGTTCCGCCGCTACGAGGCGAACCGCAAGCCGCGCACCTCGCGCATCCAGGCGATTTCGAGCGCCAATACCTGGATGTCAGGAGGCAACGAAGACACCTCCTGGCTCTATGGCTACGATGCGTGGAACGTGCCGCTTGTGGGCGAAAACGATATGGCGCTTGCCGGGTAAGGGAATGTCGATGTCCAACAGTGCAGCAAATGTGCGCGAGACGGCTTCCGCCGTCGCCTATGCGAGAACGTCCGATGGTATCGGCCTTGCATATAGACGCAGCGGACGGCCCGGTGGGCCGCGTGTCGTTCTGATCCATTCACTGGCGCTCGACGCCAGTGTCTGGGATCGGGTCGTCGGGCGGCTGGAGGATGCGGATATCGTCACGATGGACTGCCGCGGCCATGGCAGGAGCGACAAGCCTGCCGGCCCTTATGATGTCGAGCGGTTCGGCGACGATATCGCCGACCTGATGGGAGAACTCGGGTGGAGTGACGCCGTCGTCGCAGGCTGCTCCATGGGCGGTTGCGTGGCCCAGGCCTTCGCGGCGCGGCACCGCGAGCTGGTGCGCGCCATGCTGCTGATCGATACCACCGCCTGGTATGGTGCCAACGCGCCCACGGAATGGCGGGCCCGGGCGGCAAAGGCTCGCAGCGAAGGGCTGGCATCGATGGCTGAGTTTCAGGCAACGCGCTGGTTCGGCGATCGATTCCGGATGGATCATCCGGCGCAGGTTCAGCATGCCATGTCGGTCTTTACCGCCAACGATATCGATGCCTATGCCGCGACCTGCGCCATGCTCGGCGATGCGGATCTGCGCCGGCATCTGGGAGGTTTCCGGTTTCCCGTTTCGGTGGTCGTCGGCGAGGAGGATTACGCCACCCCCGTCGAGACGGCCCGAGATCTCGCTGCGGCCATTCCGGGCGCATCCCTCACCGTCTTGCCCGCGGCGCGGCATCTGACGCCGATCGAATGCCCCGACCAGATCGCAGATGCGATCCGGTCGCTGTTCAGGCGGTCAACGGCTAACGGCTAACGCCGGCGCTACGAAGGCGCCGGCCATCATCAAGGTGCTGAATCTGGGAGGATAGAATGCACGACAACACAATTACGCTGGCCGCATCCGCGACCGCAGATGGGCTTGAGGCCCACGATCCGACCCCGGCATCCGACAGCGGTCGCGCCGCAGCGCTGACTGCCCGTTTCGAAGCCATTCCCTTCACACCATGGCACCGCCGGGCGCGGATCGTCATGGGGAGTGCCACGTTCCTCGATGCCTTCGATGCCCTTTCGCTGGCATTCGTCCTTCCGATCCTGATCAAGCTATGGGAGCTTTCTCCGGCCCAGATCGGCTGGATGATCGCCGCCAGCTACATCGGCCAATTGCTCGGCGCCCTGCTCTTCAGCCGTCTTGCCGAAAGTTTCGGCCGCGTCCCCACGGCGGCAGCGGCCACAGCGCTGATGTCGGTCATGGGCCTCGCCTGCGCGCTCACCGGCAATTTTCAGATGCTTTTCCTGTGCCGCCTGATCCAGGGCATCGGTGTCGGAGGAGAAATGCCGGTTGCGGCCACCTATATCAGCGAACTTTTGCGGGCGAAGGGACGCGGCCGCTATTTCATGCTCTACGAGATGATCTTTCCGGTCGGGCTGATGATCACCGGCCAGGTTGGGACCTTGCTCGTGCCGATCCTCGGATGGACATCGCTGTTCTTCATCGGCGGCATTCCCGGTCTCGTCATCGCCTATCTGCTTTATCGGCTGCCGGAATCGCCGCGCTGGTTGATCGGCCAGCAACGCCTCGACGAAGCGGAAGCGATCATCCGCCAGGCTGAGGGGAGCGCAAGAAAGGCAAAACTCGATTATCAACAGGAGCCGCAATCGGCGCCCGAAGCGTCGGCTACAGCACCCGCCCCTGCACAGGTCGCCCGGCAACCGAGAAGCCGCTGGAGCGAGCTGCTGTCTCCACGCTTCCGCGTGAGGACGTTGATTGCCTGGGTCCTTTGGGCGAGTTCGTTCTTCGTCGCCAACAGCCTCAACAACTGGATGCCAACACTCTATCACACCGTCTACAAGCTCGAGCTCGGAAGCGCTCTTCGGGCGGCGTCGATGACCAATGTCGCCCAGGTCGCCATCCTTCTGGTTTGCGCTTTCTGCATCGACCGCATCGGTCGAAGAACTTGGGCCATCGTGTCCTTCCTGGTCGGCGCGGCACTGTTGAGCGCCTTGGCGGCTGGTGGTGCAGGCCAACTCTGGTCGTTGATCGTGCTGGCAACGCTTGCCTATGGCGTCGTCGGGTCGATCAATGCGGTCTTGTACCTGTACACGCCGGAGATCTATCCGACGCGGATGCGCGCCATCGGAACCGGCCTTGCGACATCATGGCTGCGCATAGCGTCGGCCGTCGGGCCGACCACGGTCGGTTATATGGTGGGGACGCAGGGCATCAATTCGGTGTTCATGATGTTCGCGATCGTCGCCGCCATCGGTGCGGTCGCGGCTATCGGAATGATCGAGACCGGCGGCCGACGGCTGGAAGAAACCTCGTCGTAAGGCCAGCCTCACCAGTCCAGCGGGTGACAATCGAACAATGGGGCAACGATGTCGTGCAAGCCGCCGACATCGTTGCCCTTTATGGTGACATGTGGTTCGGGAGAGGCTATAGGCGTTGTCAGCCTTCGCCGGCTCGCAGGCGCCATGGTCAACTCACACATGCCGGCAACCCGGTTACATCCGGCGACCCAGCGACTGTCTACCGTATAGAGGTGCATTTCCATGCCGATGGGCTCCGAGCATCCGCTGCGAAGGGAACTTCACAACGAGCTCCACGCGCGGCCGTCGCTCTACTTCGATGGCGACACGGATGTGTGGCACGTCGCCATCGTCGGAGAAAATGCCCCTCCTCAGATACCAAGTTCCCTGCCGGGACTGGAGGATGTCTCCACGACCCGCGAGGGCAACCACGGCATCGGCCGCATCGGCGACGGCCGGCTGAAGTGGGAGGCTCATACCGAGTTCCTCACCCTGACCTTCGTCGTTCCAGCATCGGCCGAGCCCGGCAGCAATCCGCCGGAAGCGTTTCAGGCCTACTGCCGCCAGATCGACGGGAAGATCATCGCGGCCGTTCGGGTGCTGGTGCGGGACGAAAAGGACGGGCAGCGTCCGGAAAAACCGAGGCTCGACTATGTCGCCTCTCAGGTCGGCGGCGGCGATGCGGAAGTGCATTCGAACTTCCGGCTGACCGACAGCGGTTTCGTCGAATTTCTGTTCTTCAACCGCAACCTCAATGCCTATCGCACCGGCCGCATGGTCAGGCGTTTCCTGGAGATCGAGACGTACCGGATGATGGCGCTGCTGGCGTTGCCGATGGCACGCGAGACGGTGTCGAAGCTTTCCGTCTTCGACCGGCGCCTCGACCTGCTGATCGCGCATATGCAGAGTGCGGTCAAGGTCGACAAAGCCCTGCTTTCCGAGGTCACCAAGCTCTCGTCGGATGTGCTCAATTTCTCCGCTCTCGCCCGTCACCGCTTCGGCGCGACGAAAGCCTATGCGGAGATCGTCGCAAGCAGATCGTCGGAGCTGCGCGAGGAGCGCGTCGAACAGCGCCAGCGGATCGGCACCTTCATCGACCGGCGCTTTCAACCGGCCGTCCGTGCGGTTCACGCCGCCGAACGCCGCCTCGATGAACTGGCCGAACGTGTGAGCCTGGCCGGCGACCTGCTCAGAACCACCGTGCAGGTTCAGCTCGAAGATCAGAACGCCTCACTGCTGACATCAATGGAAGAGCGGGCGCGCATCCAGGTCCATATCCAGCAGGCGGTCGAAGGCTTCTCCGTCATCGCCATCACCTATTACACCGTTGGCCTCGCAAAGATCTGCCTGGAAAGCATCTCCGAACTGGGCGTCGATCCGCACGTGTCGAAGCTCGCCGTTCTCGGCGCCATCCCGCTCGTGCTTTTCGCCGTCTGGGCGGCAGTTCGTCATGTTCGCAAGAGCATTGCCGGCCACTCTCACGGTCCCGCATCAGAGAGCCACTGAGGCGACGCTGGCCGATGATCGCTCACCGCCGCCCTTTCGAGGCGGCGGCGTTTTCTTGCCTGCTTCGGCAGGACGTCAGGATGCCATCGCGTAGTGGCGATGTTCCGATGCCCGGCCGCTGCCCGTTCTGAACCGCCGCAGCAATTCGGCAAGGCCTTCGGTTTCATGTGTCAAGCTCTGCGCGGCCGCCGTAGTCTCCTCGACCAACTGAACGCGATCATCCCGCTTTCCGGATATCGTTTCGACAAACTCGTCGACGGGCACTATTTCTGCAGCTTGCTCCGTGCCGGGGAGCGGCTACCGCAACATTCCTTGAGGCTCTTCCCTGAACCGCAAGGACATGGATCTTTGCTCCTGCGCTGCAGGCGACCGATCAGAGGGAGAATAGCTGCGGTCGGCAAGAATGCGGCGACAAGAGTGATCAACTTGGCTGAAATGCCAGGGACAACGCGGCGACGGCCGGAGTTGAAACCGCTCCAGGCCCGCTCAGCGACATATTCAGCGTCCAGCTTGGGCAATATCTTGAAGAGAGCCGCCCGGTTCGCGCCGGCCTTTTCAAGGAATTCGGTGGATACCGGTCCGGGCGCGACACATGTCACGGTAACGCCAAAGCGGCGCACTTCCTGATGGAGCGCGTCCGAAAAAGAGTGCACGAAACCCTTGCTTGCGTAATACAAAGCCATGTACGGCCCGGGAACCAAACCCGCTATGGAGCCGAGATTGATCACGCCGCCACGTCCGCGCGCCAGCATTCCAGGCAGGAAGCGAAGGGTCATATCGGTCAGGGCGCGTATATTGAGATCGATGATCCCAAGCTGATCGTTGACGGGGAGTATCGTTGCTGCACCTCGCAGACCATACCCAGCACTGTTGACCAGGACGCCGCAGACCAAATCGTTGGCGGTTAGAAAAGCCTCGAGACGCGCCGACGCATCGGCTGCGAAGAGATCCAGCTCCAGCGTGAACGCCTCGCCGCCGGCCTGCCGTACGTCGGCCGCCGCAGCGGCGAGGCCTTCAGGCGAACGCGCGACGAGCACGACGACATTGTCTTCACGTGCCGCAATCTTTGCAATTGCTCGTCCAATGCCGCGGGAAGCCCCAACCACGACGACAGCCAAACGAAACTCATCCTGCACGGTCATTTCGACGTCCCTACCGTCGACATGATGGTAGGGGTTCCGCTCTGGGCGAGGCTTTTTACTTCGTCGGCGATCTCGCCGTTCAAGATTCTTTCGAACCGTTCTAACGCCCGAGCGACATTCGCTCCATCCATGACCCTGTGGTCGTAGTGGATGCGGACAGCAACCGATCCATCCTCGCCGATTGGACCGTAGTTGAGAAGTGTGGTCAGTGGGGTGATCGGGTTGAGAGACTCCGCTCCCAGGCCCGAATAGACAGACAATTGGAACGTGCCGAAATAACGCGCACGCTTCCGCCCGATATTGAGCCCGAGCCACATGAGCAGCCACCTCACAGGGGCAGGTGCGCGAGCGAGCTTCAGCGAGCGCCGAAACTCCTTGATCTCCAGAACCGGAAGTGACCTTGCTGCGCGGATCAGCGTCTCCAGCTGGGAAATGGAGCGTTGCTCGGGACCTTTGATGATGCTCAGCAGAACGACCCGCTCTCCGTCATGCTCGCGCTCATGGGCAATGGAGGCCACACTGGCCGGATATTCATAGAGCTGCGGCCTTGGAAACTTGACATAAGCGCGCCGCAATTCGGGAATTTCTTGAGAGAGCAGGGCGTATCCCTTCAAGAAAAGCACAGTCCAGGACGGCCGGGCATCCGGTCCGTCTCTGGCATCGAGGAGCGGCCGAAGGTTCATTTGCCGCTGGACCGTCACGCGTGGCACCCCGATCGAGAATCTCATCAGATCTCCGACAAGTCGTCGCGATGCCGAGAGCTTGATCGTTCGGCCTCTCATCTAGCCACCTCTAGTAAAGATAAGGGATGATGCGCTTGGTCTTCGCCATATACGCTTGGTATTGCGGGCCGAAAACTTCCAACATCATACGTTCTTCCTTGTCCACCCTTAGGAAGAATAGAACGGTGAAGCCGATCAGGCCCGCCATGCCTGCCACCCAGTTCGACAGCAGAAACGCTTGTGAAAGCCCCATCAGAAGGAACGACGTGTACATGGGGTGGCGGACAAGGGAGTACGGGCCAGCGCATATCAATTCGTGCCGCTGGCGGATCTCCAGCGTAATCGACCAGTTTCGTCCTAATTGCTTGTGGGTTCTTCGAAAGACCCACATTGCGGCACAGAAGAGTATTGTCCCGATCACGACGGCCCACAAATGGGCGGTATAGTCGGCCACCTCAGGGATGCCAGTCGCGACGTAAAATCCCGGCACGATCGCAAGCCCGACGAGAGCTGCAGCAAGCCCGATCGCCTCCGAACCGGTACGGCGGTTGCTGACGACCGGCACTCGCTTCGCGCGACGCTCAAATGGGTATCGAATGATGCACCATGCCACAATTCCAAGAACCCAGACCATCTCGCCGACGACGGCTACTGATAAATTCAAATCAAGTCACCAGAACCTTTCTATGATCGGCCTTCCGCGATCGCCAACGCCCGCACGCAATCAACCTGTATTCATCTCCCGCAGGGTTGCAATGAATTGTTGCGGCCTTAGCCAAATGCCGGGCGCCTTATAACCCATGTGCCGTGCGATATCCGCCACGAAGGCGTTGCAATTATAAACCGTTGCCTCCCAGAGATGAGTGGTTGCCTGCAGTTTGCGTATATACGCAACTGTGTCGCGATATTCATCATCAGTCAGCATCACACGCCAGCTTGCCGACCTGTACTGCTCTTCCAGGTCACCATCCGTTACTCCGGTCGAGGCCGGAACGGGTATGAAATGGCCTAATACATAGGGCGCGGCATTGTCAGATGCTGGCGCAAGTCCGGCGACTTCGGGATTGATCATATTTCCGTTCTTATCCGCCCGCCCAAAAACGACGTAGGTGTGGCCGTAGGTCAGCGCATAGCGTGAGCGGAATTCGATGAAATACCGATTTGCTTTGTTTTCAGCCGCATTGGTTGGAGCTACGCCTCTGCCATTCGACGTATAATGCGGTAGAGGCCTTTTGTCTTCTGTCTGGCATGAAGATGCCATGACCGCCAACATAACAACTAGCGACACACCGCCTCTTCCAAGCGCCATCACTATGCTCCATATGCAAGCCCTACAACCGCGAGCCTGAAGTCAGCGGATACGCCACTTTTGCGCCGTGAATCGCGAACGAAGGCAAGCCTGGCGGTTTATGCTGTTAGGAAGAGGAAGGGCCTGCTCGACCCTTCCTCAGAACAAACGCCATATGCTACTTGTAGACTGCTTCTGCCGGCGGTGGGGCCTTCCCCTTGCCCATCGAACCGCAAGCGCTCAGATTGGCCACCGCAAACATCGCGACGATCACAACTAAAATTCTGCTCATCATGAAGTCCTCTCCTCATCATGGGATAGCTTTTCGACGGCTACACCTCAAAGTTTAGCGACAATAGCACTTTAGATAGTGCAGAAATGATGCAACGTGCAACATTCCTACATTAGCAGATACCTATCGATATGACCAACCCTGCGATTTCAAATGGTAAATGGCATCAGATGACGACTACGCGCGTGCCCACAAGAGCACGAGAGTAGAGGTCGACAATGTTCGCATTCGTCAAGCGAACGCACCCGCTTGATACCGCATGGCCTATCGACCAGGGAGCATTCGTTCCATGCAACCGGAACATGGTATCTTGTCCATCTTGGTAGAGATAAAGGGCGGCTGCGCCGAGAGGGTTGAGCGGCCCTCCCGGTACGCCGTCGGCATATTTCGCCAGCCGGGGCTTGCGCTGAATCATGTCGTCGGTGGGCTTCCACGAAGGCCACTCTGCCTTGCGACCGATGGTGGCCTCGCCCTTGAAACTCAGTCCTTCCTGTCCGACGGCAACACCATAGCGTGTGGCCTGGCCATCCGCCTCCACGAAGTAAAGGTAGCGCCTCCCTGTATCAACGACGATGGTTCCGGGCGGTTCGCTTCCCGTATACGCGACCTCCTGCCGCCGATAGCGGGGATCGACATCCGGATCCATAGCAAATGCGTAGCCCAGCGGCGACCGATCCTCCAAAGTACATCCTGAAAGCATCAACGCTAGGCTACCCAACATGAGCCCCCGGCGTGTGATATGGTGTTTGTCCATTTCTACCTGCCAAGTAATTTAGTCAGTCCCGGTCAAATCAAAATTGAGACGCTTGTTGAACACCACAACCACCTCTACAGACTATGAGCCTGCCACGCGGATAAATGTCTCAAGCCCCGCAATATCATGCGCATTCGTTCATCCGCGAAGCCTCCTGCATCAACCATCTCCCTCTGATTGAATATTAGCATATCAACAAGGACTGAAACGATGAAGCTTTGCCTGGAAGGAAAAGTCGCGATCGTAACGGGCGCAGGTTCCGGAATTGGCGCCGCCGTTTCTCGACAACTCGCTGATGAGGGTGTTGAGGTTGTGGCTGCCGATATCGATGCGGACGCAGCGTACAAGATTGCCTACGCAATCCGGTCAAATGGGGGCCGTGCCCATGAATTTGTCGTCGATGTCAGTGATAGTGGAGATGTGCAGAAGCTTATCGATTTTACCGTTGAGACATGTGGCGGCTTGGACCTGGCCGTCAATAATGCCGGAATCGATGGGGTTCGCGCAGCGGTCGCAGATTATCCGCTCGACAATTGGCACAGGGTGATGAACGTCAATCTCAACGGCGTTTTCTATTGTATGAAGTCCGAAATTGGCGCGATGCTTAAGCTGGGTGGCGGCGCAATCGTGAATTTGTCTTCCACTCTCGGGTCCGTTGGATTACCCACCGCGGCGGCATACACCGCAGCCAAGCACGGGGTTGTTGGGCTGACGAAAGTCGCTGCGATGGAGTATGCGAGATTGGGTATCCGCATAAATGCCGTCGGTCCCGGCTGGATCGAAACGCCACTTTTGTCAGAGCACCTTGAGGCCGCGAGTACGCGACGCATGGCATCGCTTCAACCAATGGGCAGGCGTGGAAAACCGGAAGAGGTCGCGACGCTTGTGTGTTTCCTCTTGTCCGAGCAGGCCAGTTTCATCACCGGGGGGCACTATTTGGTAGACGGGGCCTATACCGCTCATTGAAGAAAGGGTTTGAGAGGAAGAGGCGATTCCAGACTGTGTCCATTTGCCTGATGACGTGCTGCGGACCTGTCGGCGGTCAGTGTTCTCCCCTCGGGTCTCTCTCCCCTGATCTGTGATCGGCTATCTATGGATGAGCGAAATAAGTTTCTCCATGGAGCCTACTTTGGGGGTTCTCCCGAACAGCAAGGCCGGACATGACGGGCGGGCATCGCCACTGGCGGGACTAGATCAAGGCGCGGATTGTGTTGGAGAGTTTGTGGCCGGGATTGACGATAAATGGTTGTGGAGCGCTATGGACTGACGCCGAACCACCTGTCTTTCTGGCGAACGATGGCGCGGTGTGGCAAGCGCATGTGCGGGCCTCCAAATACGCCGGTCTTCTTCCACGCTATGCCTGGCACGAGCCGCTAGTGGCAGCTTCCATTCAAATCTAATCTCGTTGGTGCTGAAGAGCGAGTGGTCGCATGGTGCGAAATGGTCGGCGGAGCAATTACGCGCGCTCCGCCGGCGCCGATCGTCTGGGCATTGGCAGCAGAGATCGATATCGCCAAGGCGATGGATGCAAGCGTGGCCGTTTTCGTGAATCCCGCTGCGCAATTCGCCTTCTTCGGCGCAAATCCACCGAACTTGAAGGACATCACATCAAACTTGATGTGATGTGTTTAAGATTTTGCTCTTATAGAAATTAGCGTCCGCCGAAGCCGGAGCTGACGGTAATGCCCTTGTAAATCACCCTCTGCAGCACGATGGCCAGCACGACACCCGGCACCATGGAGATCGTCGCACCGGCCATGATGTAGTTCCAGGCGGTTCCCTGCTGTGTCTGGAACAGGGTGAGCCCGAGCGGCAGCGTGGCCATTTCGACGCCGCTGGTGGCGATCAGCGGCCAGAGGAAACTCTTCCATTGTGCGATGAAGGTGAATAGCGCCAGCAGGCCGATGGCCGGCATGGCAAGCGGAATGATGACCGTAACCAGGATGCGCAGGCGCGAAGCCCCGTCCATCATCGCCGCCTCGTCGAGATCCTTGGGAATACCGAGGATGAACTGCCGCAGCAGAAAGGTGCCGAAAGAGCTGAAAGCGACCGGCAGGATCATGCCGTGATAGGTGTTGATCCAGCCGAACTTGCTGACGATGAGGAAGAGCGGAATGACCAGCATGACCTGCGGGATCATCAGCGTGGTGAGATAGGTGAGCAGCAGACCCTCCCGGCCGGGAAATTTCAGCCGAGCAAAAGCGTAGGCAGACAGGCAGGAGACCGCAATCACGATCGCCGTAACGCCGCAGGCGACCACGAAGGAATTCAACAGGAAGGTTCCGAACGGCAAGGAAACCACGGCTTCGACGAATGTTCCCCAATGATATTCCTCGGGGAAGATGCGGACCGGCACGGCCATCACCTCGGCATTGGAGCGCACCGCGTTCGACACCATCCAAAAGAACGGGAAGAGGAAGAGCAACGCGATCAGCGAAAGCCCCGTGTAACTGGCGAAGGAGCCGATGCGCCGCAATAGGCGGTGACGATGCTGGGACACGGAATGCGGATGCCGTGAGGTCAGATCAGTCGTCATAATGCACCCATTTGCGCTGCATGTGGAACTGCAGGATGGTGAGCGCCATGATCATGACGAACATCACCCAGGCGAGAGCCGAGGCATAGCCCATCTGGAAATTGGTGAAGCCCTTCTGGTAGATGGCAAAGCCAAGCGTGGCCGTCGCCGAGCCCGGCCCGCCGCGCGTCATCGCAAAGATCTCGTCGAAGATCTGCAGCGAGGTGATGGCCGTCATCACGGTGCCGAAGAAGATGGTCGGCGATATGAGCGGCAGGCGGATGCGCCAGAAGCGCTGCCAGGCATTGGCGCCGTCGATCGTCGCCGCCTCGAGATAATGCTTCGGCACAAGGTCGAGCGCGGCGTTGAACATCACGACGTTGTAGCCGACATTCGCCCACAGGGTGACGAGCACGATCGCCTGCATGGCCCAGGTCGAGCTCAGCAGGAAATTCGGCAAGCCGAGGCCGAGCGCGCGGATGATGGTGTCGGCCAGCCCGTCCGGTGTGAAGATGAGCAGCCACACCACCGACGCCGCGATGGTGGGCGTGAAGGTCGGCAGGAAGAAGATTACCCGGAAGATCGCCTTGCCGCGCTTCAGGCTCGATATCCAGACCGCCAGCGTCAACGAGATGACGAGGTTCAGCGCCAGATACTCGACGGCGAAGAACAGCGTGTTGCGCAATATGGTGTAGAAGGCCGGATCAACGGTGAAGAGCCTGATATAATTCTGAAAGCCGACGAAGGACGGCGTCGAGATCAGCTGCCAGTTGGTAAAGCTGAGCGCCAGCGACGCCACGATCGGCAAGGCCATGAAGACCATGAAGCCGAGGAAGCTCGGCAGCAGGAACAGCATGGCTGTCTGCGTCTCCGGCTTCAGGAAGCGCCGGGGCCGACCGGGCTGCAAGGAAACTTCGGCAACAGCGCTTTGCGACATATCTTCCTCCATGCGCGGCAGGTCCTGCCGCGGGCGGGCGCTAGCGCGTCCTGTCGGACGCGCTCGCTTTATTGCTGCGCGAGGCTCTGGATGGACTCCATCGTCTGCTTGGCATCGGCGCTGCCGGCGAAAGCCGGCGGGAAATACTGGTTGAAGAGGTTTTCCACCGCTGCCCAGTTGTTGGTGATCACGTAGGGCACGGAGTGCGCCAGGGAATAGTCGATGGCCTCGCCGCCATTGGTGATGTCCTTGGCCGCCACCTTGTACCAGGCGGATTGCGCCGCCGTGCGCGCCGGCAATGCGCGCCCCCCTTCGGCAAGATAGGTCAGCGCTTCCGGGCTGGTCAGCACCTGGATCGCCTTCCAGGCCGCATCCTTGTTCTTGCTTGACGTGGAAATACCGAAGCCGGAGCCTGCTGTGACGGCCGACAGTTCGCCTTCGTCGCGCGGCAGGGTGGTGAGGCCGATCTTGAACTTCGCCTGGTCCTTCATGCCGATAATCGACCAGGGGCCGTCGATATACATGGCGACATTGCCCGAATTGAACCGGCCCTGGACGACATCACCGGGATCCGCGCCACCCGACGGGACCAGCGGCGCGATCTTATCCTTGGCGGCAAAGCCGATCACCCTGTCGGCGGCGGCAACTGCGCTCGCACTGGTCAAGTCAAGCTCGCCGGCATCGTTGACGTATTTATCGCCCCAGGCCGCGGCCAGGACCGAATAGTTGGTCGGAGTGATGCCGAAGCCATACTTGCCGTCCTTCGTCAGCTTCTTGGCGGCATCGGTGAACTCGGCAAGTGTCCAGCCCGGCTTCGGCAGCGGAACGCCGGCGGCTTCGAGCGCGTCCTGGTTATAATAGATGACCCACGGACCAACGTCATAAGGCAGACCGTAAAGCTGCTTGTCGACGGACATGCCGCCGATGATCGAGGGTGTGAAGGCGGCGACGTCGAACTTATCGGCCTCGATCCGGTCATTCAGGGGCTCGAGCAGCGAATAGAAGTTCGGCATGCGCAGCGACTGCATGGAAACGATGTCGGCGAGCTGTCCCGATGCCGCCAGCACCGGCAGCCGCGTCCAGTAGTCGACCCAGCCCGTCGTCGTCAGCGTCACCTTGATATCGGGATACTTGGCGGTCACCATCTCTGCCAGGTGCTGCCAACTCTTGGTGTCGGTTTCGGAGCCGGTCCACATCTGCCAGGTCAGGTTGACCTGCTCGGCCGATGCGGCTGTGGCAAAAAGACTGCTGCCGATAGCGGCAAGCAAAAGCGTTTTCTTCAGAACCTTCATGGGTTTCTCCTCCCTCCATGAACGCAAAGGACACGCGAGTGCGATCGAGCTCACGCCTTCAGGACGATCTCGATCACCGGCACGGTAACGTCCGGGCGCCGGACCGGCAGTTCGAGCGTGATCATGCCTTCCGGCACCGTCACGCCGATATTGGAATCCACATCTTTGGCATGGCTCAGCCAGTGCACCTCGCTGGCGTCGTGCAGGAACTGCGCATAGGCGATCCTGTCGGCGAGACCTTCGATGTGGATGTGGCGGTAAGGCCAATTGTAAACATGCAGATAAAGGCGGTTGCCGCGCTGGGTATAACGGCAGCCGGCAGGCACCGGATAGCGAGATGGCCCTGCCCCATAGATGGAACGTCCGTTGACGGCCATCCAGTTCTGATAAACCTCGAGCGCGCTGATGGCGCGCGCATCGAGCGTGCCCCGGCCGGTCGGGCCGACATTCATCAGCAGGTTGCCGCCGAGCGCGACGGAATCGATCAACAGCTGGATGATCTGTTCCGGGCTTTTCCAGGTATCTTCGTCGCGGTGATAACCCCAGGAGCCGCTAAAAGTGTGGCAGGTTTCCCAGAGCACCCCCTGGCTGGCGATGGCGGGGGCGACACGCGGCGTATATTGCTCCGGCGTCGTCACGTCAGGCAGGGTGCCGGGCGGCAGATCGAGGCGGTTGTTGACGATGATGCCGGGCTGCAGCTCGCGCACCAGATCCACCAGGCGCTCGCTCTCCCAATCGGCGCGCCCCTTGCCGGGCAGGCCGCGATATTCGCGCCCGGGATAGCTGAAATCGAACCAGATGATGTCGATGCGGCCGAAGCCGGTCAGAAGCTCGCTCACCTGTTCGCGCATATAGGCCGCGTAGTTGGCGATGTTACGGCCGGCATTCAGGGCCTTGGCGTCGGGATGGTTGCGCAGCGGATGGTGAACGTCGATCGGGAAATCGGGATGGTGCCAGTCAAGCAACGAATAGTAGAAGCCGATCTTCAGCCCTTCGGCGCGGAAGGCTTCGACCAGCGGCGTGAGCAGATCTTTGCCGCAGGGCGTGTTCGGCGCCTTGTAGTCCGTCACCTTGCTGTCCCACAGGCAGAAACCCTCATGATGCTTGGTCGTCACCACGACATATTTCATGCCGGCAAGACGCGCCCGGCGGGCCCACTCCTTGGGATCGTAGAGATCGGGATCGAAATTGTCGAAATAGCGCTGGTAATGCTCGTCGGTCAGTTCCTCGCGGTTTTTCAACCACTCGTGCCGGGCTCCCAAGGCATAGAGGCCCCAATGGATGAACATGCCCAGGCGATCCTGGCTGAACCAGGCGTGTTTCTCCGCCCCACCTGATGCCGGATTTTCCGGCTGGCGTTCCGAACTCGTCACAGGTTTCTCCTCCCTGTTTTCCGGCTCAACATCATATCGAACCGGTTCGGTAAATGATCATCTCGCCTGATCCGATGTCTGTCAAGCCGAAATTCGCGATCACCAGATCAGAAAGGCAAGCCCCGCAAAACAACTGATTTGAAGCATAAATGTTGCGCCGACCAATAAAATCGGACATAACAAGGCATTAGAACCGGTTCGACAGACATGACCACGATACGAGACGTAGCGCGCCTTGCGGGGGTTTCCATCTCGACCGTCTCGCTCGCGCTCAACAGCCCGAAGCGGGTCGGCGTCGAGACGCTCGACCGCATCCAGCAGGCGATAAAATCGACCGGTTACCGCATCGACCCGGTGGCCCAGACGCTGGCGCGCGGACGCAGCTCGTTGATCGGTTTCGTTTCGGCCAATCTCGGCAACATGTTCTTCGGCGACATCCGTCGAGAGATCGAGCACCAGGCGCTCGACCACGGTTATTTCGTCCTGATCGCCGACTCCTCCGGCAGGGCCGATCTCGAACGGGCGCTGCTGGAGCGGCTGGAAGCGCAGAAGATCGCCGGAATTGCGCTGGCGGCAAACGGGCACGGCGAGGAGTACGCCACGTTCCTGCGCGACTTCAAAACCCCGATCGTGATGTTCGACCAGAAGGTGGAAGGGGCGGAACGCGATTTTGTCGGTTCCGACAACCCGCTTACCACCACCATCCTGACCGAACATCTGCTGCAGCTCGGCCACAGGCGCATCGGTTTCATCTCCGGGCCGAGCGGCCTGCACACTGCCGACGAGCGCCTGAAGGGTTTCATGAACACGATGGCCGGCGCCGGTGTGGACATCGATCCTTCGCTGGTGGTCGAAGGCGGCTACACCCGGACTGGCGGCCATGCACAGGCGATGCGCCTCTTGACCCGCCGCGACCGGCCGACCGCCATCATCGGCGCCAACAACATGACCGGCCTAGCAGCACTTCAGGTCATGCAGGAGATGGGCTTCCGCTGCCCTGACGACGTGTCGCTGGCGATGGTCGACGACGTGCCCTGGAGCAATGTCATCACGCCTCGCATCACCATGGTGGTGCAGGATGCGCAGAAGCTCGGGGAATTGGCGGCACAACGCCTCCTGGCAAGAATAGCAAGCCCCGAGGGCGCCGCCGCGCCGCCTGAAGATTTCATCCTGACGCCGAGATTCGTACGCGGAGAATCGACCAGGCGGTTGTGAGTGCTTCCACCGGTCCTCACGCATATGCCAAACCGGCGTCGAGAGATGTAAGCGCAGTGCCGGATTTTCTCTCGTCGGCCCTTATCCATTGAAAGGCGGCAAAATTTGTCATACATGTGTGATGAATCGTGAATTTCGCAATGCCGCGCGTTTGAACGGCATTCGGATCAAGGCCGATGCGGGGGTCAAGCGTGGCTATGCAGGTGAAGGATCGCAGCAAAGGCTCCGGGTCGCTGGTCTCACAGGTTGGCGAAAGCCTCCGGCAAGCCATATTGAGCGGCCAGTATTCCGCCGGCGACAAGCTTCCGAGCGAACACGAGCTGACCGAAACGCACAGCGTCAGCCGCACCGTCGTGCGCGAGGCGGTGGCCGCACTTCGCTCCGACGGGCTTGTCGAGGTGCGCCAGGGAGCGGGGATTTTCGTGCTCGGTGCCGATCCCGCGCTCTCCGCGCGGAAAGTCGACAAAGCCCGCGTCGCCTCCGATCTTGAGGTCCTCGAGATCAGAACACCTGTCGAAATCGAGGCGGCGGGCCTAGCGGCCCTGCGCCGCTCGCCGGCACAGGAGGAAGCGATATTCGAATGTCATCGGAAAATCCTCCAATGCATCGAGAGCGATCAATCCATTCGCGATGCGGATCTCGAGCTCCATGCCGCAATCGCCGAAGCCACGAACAATCCGCTGTTCAGGCGGTTCCTGGAATCGCAGGGCTCTGCGATCATCCCGCAGTCGAGGCTCGTCCCGGAATCGAGGACGGCCGAACAGACCGCCTATCGAAAGCTGATCCACAGGGAGCACGAGGCAATCGTCGTCGCCATCTCGGACAGGGACGAGCAGGCCGCCCGCAACGCCATGCGCGACCATCTGGTCGGAAGCCAGGCCAGGTACCGCAACTTGCTGAGGGATCTGCGAAGCTTTACGAGCTGACATCCGATCCGGAATTGCGTGGAAGCGGACTGATTATGTGCGCACGACCGGCAGGCGCCGGATGTGGCTCGAGGCGCTTGGCGCAAGGCCGCTCCTGAGCGTGGCTATTGGCGCGAATTGTCCGTTATTTGTCCGGCGCGCGCATTTTCCCCTGTCTTCAAATCGCCGAATATGACTTCATGATCAACCTGCATGGAGCAAAAAATGTCCGGCCATGATACTGTCCTTCTCGTTATCGACGCTCAAGAGTCCTTCAGACACCGCGATTACTGGGATGAAAACCTCGCTTCCGCCTATATCGATCGTCAGCAGGCTCTGATCGACGGCGCGCAAGCCGATGGAATACCCATCATCCAGATCTTCCATGTCGATGAAAATGGGCCGTTTTCGGAAGCATCCGGGTTCGTCAGCACACTCGCCCCGCTCAGGATCGCTCCCAAGGCGACGTTCAGGAAGAACCGCCATAGCGCCCTGGTCGGTTCCGGTCTCGACGTGTGGCTGACCGAGAACGGCGTCCGTCGTATCCTCGTCTCCGGCATCCGCACCGAACAGTGCTGCGAGACCACGACCCGCCATGCCTCGGATCTCGGCTATCAAGTCGACTATATCGGCGAAGCGACCCTGACCTTCCCGATGACCGATGCCGCAGGACGCACCTGGAACGCCAAGGAAATCCGGGACCGGACCGAACTGGTCCTGTCGGGCCGTTTCGCTCGGATCGCGACCGTCGAACAGGCCCTGGCTGGGCGCGGAAAGTCGCTCGCCGCATGACGGACGCCGCGCAGCCCTTCGATATTCCGGTCTTCGTCGTCGTGCCGCCGCGCGTGCTGCTGCTCGACGTGGCCGGCCCGATCGAAGTGCTGCGCAAGGCGAACCTCGAACAGCGCACAGTGCGCTTTACCGTCGCCTATATCGGCCCATCGGCGACGGTCGGCAGTTCGATCGGCCTTGCCGTTACGGGAGTCGCCGCATTGCCGGAACGCTTGCCCGATACCGCGCTTGTCATCATTGCCGGCAGCGCCGATGCCCCGATGAAAAATAGCGCCCCAGGGAACGAACAGGAGCGCGCCGACCAAGCTGCCATCGTCGCATGGCTGAAGCGCGCCATTCTTCCGGGAATTCGTCTGGTCTCGATCTGCTCGGGCGCATTGCTCGCTGCCGAGGCAGGCATGCTCGACGGCCGCGATTGCACTACCCACCATGCCTGCATAGAGGATCTGGTGAGACTCGCACCCACCGCGCGCGTCCGGGACAACCGGCTCTATGTCGAGGATGGAGACCGCCTCACGAGCGCCGGCATCACCGCCGGCATAGACCTCATGCTGCATATCGTTGCCGAAGCAGCAGGACATGCCTGCGCGCTCGCGGTGGCGCGATATCTTGTCGTCTATCTCAGGCGCGGCGGCTCGGATCCGCAGCTTTCGCCCTGGCTTGAAGGTCGCAACCATATTCACCCGGTCATTCACCGCGCGCAGGATGCGGTGGTCGCCAACCCCTCTCACGACTGGTCGGTGGCGTCGCTTGCGCACCTCAGCGGTGCCAGCCCGCGCAACCTTTCACGGCTGTTCAACGAGCAGACAGGCATGAGCGTTACGGATTTCGTCAACCTTATGCGCGTGGCTCTTGCCCGCGAGATGCTCGCCGGTTCACGGCTGGACATGGAGGCCGTCGCGATGCGCGCCGGCTTTGGCTCGGCGCGGCAGCTCCGCCGCGCCTGGAATCGTCTGAATGACGGCCCGCCGAGCGCGGCGCGGTCGAGGCTGCCCGTCGATTCATAGACTGCTCGCCGCCGGTCACCAGATCGCGATGACGATCGCGGACATATTGTCTCGCAGTTTTCACATTGAAGCGCTTGCCGCGATGGCTTGATGCTGCATGCGCTCGGAAAGAGATCCGTCTGGGCACACATCTATGGAAGGGACGGCGCATCTGGCTTAAGAAATGACTACGCGCCCGTTGCTCCCGCGATGAGGGATGCATGGATGGAATTCGACGGGCTGCTTACCCATCCGCGACTGAAAGCTAGTTGAAAGCTTCGACGTCATAGGAAGAGGCAGCATCGTGGAGGAGACACGGGTCAAGGTGGCGAGACGACGATGCTAGCAAACCACAGGAGGAGATTTCCATGCGTTCTTCACGCAGCCTTTTTCACACCGTCGCTTTTTCGACGCTTCTCGCCGCAGCATCTTTCGCGACCAGCGCCGCACATGCGGCCGATAAGATCACCATCATGGTCGGCGGTTATGAAAAGCAGATCTATCTGCCCGCCAAGCTTGCCGAATCGCTCGGATATTTCAAGGACGAGGGTCTCGACGTCGAACTGCTGAACGAAGCTGCCGGCGTCGATGCCGAAAATCAGCTTCTGGCCGGCGCCGTCCAGGGCGTGGTCGGCTTCTACGACCACTGTGTGGACCTGCAGGCCAAAGGCAAATTCGTCGAATCCATCGTCCAGTTCAGCCAGGCGCCGGGCGAAGTCGAGATGGTTTCGAGCAAACATCCTGACATCAAATCGCCGGCCGACTTCAAAGGTAAGACCCTCGGCGTCACCGGTCTCGGCTCGTCCACCAACTTCCTGACCCTCTTCATGGCCTCGAAGGCCGGGCTGAAGCCCGGCGACGTCGTGACGGTTCCGGTCGGCGCCGGCGGCACCTTCATCGCTGCCATGCAACAGGATCAGATCCAGGCCGGCATGACGACCGAGCCGACGATCTCGCGCATGATCAAGACCGGCGAGGCGAGCGTGCTCGTCGACATGCGCACGGTCGAGTCGACCCGTCAGGCGCTCGGCGGCACCTATCCGGCCGCCTCGCTCTACATGGAAGCCTCCTGGGTCGACGCGCACAAGGAAGAGGCACAGAAGCTCGCCAACGCCTTCGTCAAGACGTTGCGCTACATCAACACGCATTCGTCCGCCGAGATCGCGGACAAGATGCCGAAGGACTTCTACGTCGGCGACAAGGACGGCTACATCAAGGCTCTCGACGACGGCAAGGGCATGTTCACACCGGATGGCGTCATGCCGGAAGACGGTCCGAAGACCGTGCTTGCCGTGCTCTCGGAGTTCTCCAAGAACGTCAAGGGCAAGCAGATCGACCTTTCCAAGACCTACACGACGGAATTCGTCAAGAACGTCAAGTAAGGCGTCGCGTCGCTTCCGGTCCCAACCGGAGGCGACCTCCCGATCGATCCATGGGCATTGCGTGCACGCGCCCAAAGCACGCCTCAGGTATCATCATGCAAAATGACAAGAACCAGATCCCGGCGATCGAGCTGATCAATGTCAGCCGCCGCTTCGTCTCGCCGACTGGCAAGTCCCTTACGGCCTTGCGCGATTTCAACATGACGGTCGCCCGCGGAGAGTTCGTCGCCGTCGTCGGCCCCACCGGATGCGGCAAATCGACGACGCTCAATCTTGTGACGGGTCTCGCACGCCCAAGTGCCGGTGAAGTCCGGTTGATGGGCGGTCCGATCACCGGCATTGACCCGCGTGTCGGCTTCGCGTTCCAGACTGACGCACTCTTTCCCTGGAAGAACGTGATCGACAACGTCATGGCCGGTCCGCTGTTTCGCGGCAAGTCGCGCACTGAAGCGGAAAAGAGCGCACGCGACTGGTTGGCCCGTGTCGGCCTTTCGAAGTTTGTCCATCACTATCCCCACCAGCTTTCCGGCGGCATGCGCAAGCGCGTCTCACTGGCACAGACCTTCATCAACGAGCCGGAGATTCTGCTGATGGACGAGCCGTTTTCGGCTCTCGACGTCCAGACCCGCACCGTCATGCATGAAGAGCTCTTAAAGCTGTGGGCGGAGCGCAAGGCCTCGGTGGTGTTCGTCACCCACGATCTCGAAGAGGCCGTCGCGCTCGCCGACAAGGTCTATGTGCTGACCGCCGGCCCAGCAACGGTAAAGTCGGTCTACACGATCGATCTCCCCCGTCCGCGCGTCGTGTCGGAAATCCGCTACGAGCAGAGCTTCATCGACTATTGCAAGACGATCTGGGAGGACCTCCGCGAGGAAGTGGAGACCAGCTACCGCCGCGCGAGCGAAGCGGCCTGAGGGAGGATATCATGGCACACATCACACTTGAGGCCGGTTCGGCCACCATGTTTCGGCCGGGCACGTCGGACACGGAAATCGAGGCATCGGCGCTGAAGGCAATGCGCCGGCGCAAGACGCTGGTGCGCTTTTGGCAGATCGCCATCCTGGTCTTCGTGATCGGCATGTGGGAGCTGTCCTCAAACATGCAATGGATCGATCCGTTCTTCTATTCGAGCCCGAGCGGCGTCGTTCAGCGCCTCTACGAATGGGCAACCGAAGGCACCACGGAAGGTTCGCTCTGGTATAATCTATGGGTGACGATGGAGGAGGCCTTGATCGGCTTCTTCGCGGGTTCGATCACCGGCGTCTTCGTCGGCATCGGTCTTGGCCGCAACCGCTTCCTGTCGGACATCTTCTCCGTCTATATCAAGGCGATCAACTCGATACCGCGCGTCGTTCTTGCCCCCATCTTCATCATGATCATGGGTCTCGGCCTGCCCTCCAAGGTTGCTCTCGCCTTCATCATGGTGTTCTTCGTCGTCTTTGCAAACGCCTTCCAGGGTGTGCGCGAGGCCGACCGCAATATGATCGCCAATGCCCGCATTCTCGGCGCCTCGGACTGGCAGGTCACCCGCACGGTGGTCATCCCGTCGGCGATGAGTTGGATCTTCGCCAGTCTGCACGTGTCCTTTGGTTTTGCGATCATCGGCGCAATCGTCGGCGAATTCGTCGGTGCCCGCTTTGGGATCGGTCAGCTCATCTCGATCGCCAAGGGTACCTTCGATGCGGCCGGCATGTTCGCGGCAATCCTCCTCGTCATGGTCGTCACGCTTTTTGCCGAATACATCATGACATTGATCGAGAACCGCCTGGCGAAATGGCGTCCGCAGCAGCACCTCGATACCCAGTGATCCAATCGACCTCCTCCCAAGGCAGATCGAACAGAAGGCCGGGCGCCATGCCCGGCCTTCCCTCAATCTTGGAAAGAGCATTAGTGCGCATTCGGGTTTACGTAAGCGGAAGCCGGACCGTCACGACGAGCCCACCGCCTTCCGCATCTTCGAGTGAGACTGAACCTCCAGCGCCTTCGACAACCTCCCGAACGATCGCAAGCCCCAGACCGCTCCCCTCGGCTTCGGTCCCCATGATCCGGTAGAAGCGTTCGAAAACCTGCTCGCGCTCGCCGCTCGGAATACCCGGCCCGTTGTCTTCGACGGTGACCACGGCGTTGCCGTCCGCCTGCCCGACGGCAACGGTCACCCGTCCATTCGGGCCGGTATAGCGGATCGCATTGTCTATGAGGTTGACCAACATCTCGCGCAACATCGTCGCGTCGCCGTCGACAATGACCGGGCGGACGGCTTCCAGGCCGACGTCGATGTTGCGTCTTAGCGCCTCTTCGGCATGTGCTTCCAGGATCTCGCGGGCAGCCTTGCTAAGGTCGGTCGCATCGCTGCGCGGGCGCCGGCTTCCGGGCTCGGCCCGTGACAAGGTAAGCAGCTGGCTGGCGAGACGCGAAATCTGCTTCGTGCTGGTGCGAAGGGCGACAAGCGCCTCGTCGCGGCGAGCCGCATCGGCTTCGCGGGCCGCCACGCTCGCCTGGGTCGAAATCAGCGCCAGGGGAGTTCGCAGTTGATGCGCAGCATTCGATACGAACCGTCGCTGCGCGGCCATCTGGTTCTGGACGCGCTCCATATAGTCGTTCAGGGCGTGAACGAGCGGTCGCAGTTCGCTCTGCACCATCTCCGGCGGCAGCGGATCGAGGCGGTTGCGCCCGCGCTGGCGCAGAGCGTCCCGCAGTCTCAGAGCAGGGGCCAGGCCCCGTTGGAGCCCAAGGATGGTCACCAGGCTTGCGACGAAGACGAGCACGAACTGCTTCGAAAAGTCCGAGAGCCACAACTGCCGTCGCATCGCATACTGGCTGTTATGCGTAACGGCGACGGTCACGGAGATCGCGCCGTCATCGGGAAGGCCGACGACGGGATGGTCGAGCATCATGACGCGGATATCGGCACCGTGGAACGCGCGATCCTCGCCGGTGCGCTGGACGACCGGCAACGGCAGGTCGGGAAGGCCGCTGACCAGACTGCCCCACGCGGTAATGACCTGATAAGACACCCGGTCGCCGAAGCCCGTATCAAACATCTCCAGCGCGGCAGGCGGCACGTCCAACTGAACATTGCCGCCCTCGTCAACGCGCACGGCTTCGGCAATGACGCGCGCCGACGCCAGAAGTGTTCGATCCGTCACCAGCTTTGCTGTGGCATCAGCCGTCCAGAAGCTGTCATAAAGATTGAAGCCGATCGCCCCGCACAGGGTCAGCAGCACCCAGCAGAGCAACTGCACCCTCAGGCTCTGGCTGAGCCGCGCGATCGTCGCGCCCACCTTGGTGACGAGGCTACTGGACATGTCTGAGGAGATAACCAAGTCCGCGCAACGTGGCAATTTGAACCGAACTGCTCTCGAGCTTCTTTCGCAGCCTGTGGACGTAGATTTCAATGGCGCTCGGATCCGCCTCGTCGTCGAAACCGAACACGCTTTCAGAAAGGGCGGCTTTCGAGACTGTGTTGCCAAGCTTCGTGACAAGTTGCTCAAGCACGGCATATTCGCGCGGCGTCAGTTGCAGCAGCTCGCCTGCGACGAAAAACTGCCGCGTCCCGCCGGAGAAACGCAGGTTGCCGACGGTAATCTCGGATGATGCCCGATCCTGGCCGCGGCGGACCACTGCACGAATCCTCGCTTCAAGCTCGGCGATTTCGAAGGGTTTGGCGAGATAGTCGTCTGCGCCGCTGTCAAGCCCTGCAACACGGCCGTCCAGGCTCGCATTGGCGGTCAAGATGATAACCGGCAGCTTGTTTCCGGACTGCCGCAATCGCTTCAAAAGCGTCAATCCGTCAAGCTTGGGCAGCGCCAGGTCGAGGATCATCGCCGAATACTCCGCCACCTTGAGCATATGCTCGGCGTCCTCGCCGTCATGGGCAATGTCGATAGCGTATTGCGCCTGTCGCAGGGCTTTACCCAGCCAGGCCGCCAGATCCTTGTTGTCCTCCACCACAAGCAGTCGCATCCGACCTCCTTAGCATGGGCAGGCGGCCCGGCGGAAGCGTGACACGCTTTCCACAGCTGTTGCTTGGCCTCTATTCCCGACCGAAGCAGAAAGAGATGCTATCGCATGCGATCGCCCTAAACGTCGTCACCAAGCGCTCCCGTCGGCGCCTCCGCAATTGTCGTCGACCGCAACCGCGACGTCCCGGTCTCCGGCGCCTCGGTTCCCCAGATTTCGATCTGGGTCAGCGCCGGATAGGGCGAGGCGTCTTCGGCCTTGATCAGACCGTGCAGTTCCACCCATTCGACGATGCAGGGCTCTATCGGAAAGGCCTGGGCGACGCCCGATTTCACCAGCGGAAAACAACAGGTCTTGCCGTTCGAGAAGGTGAGGCTGACCTTTTCCCACCAGGAATCATGCGGAAAGTCGGCCCGGAGATAGAAAGCGATCTCGTCGATCCTGACCGGCCTGCCGAATTCCACCGTCAGGGCCGCTTGCGGATCGCGATTGATGCCCCAGCTCGTATAGGGCCAGAAGCCGTGATCATCGTTGGCCTTTTCGCCGTCGATCGCGTTGCGCGCTGCAAAGACCGCTTCGCCGCGGGTCTCGACATTGGCGCGCGCATGCGGAAACAGAGCCCCATTGGCGTGATCGTCCCAGGGGTTGAGGGCGAGATTGCGTCGATGGACAATCTCGTCGGGGCGCGTGCTTCGCGCTGAAAGCCGGTGGATATCGCCCCTGAAGGCATTCGGCGAATAGGGCTTGCGTTTGTCGCCAAAGGGTACGGCCAGCGAATAGGCGCATTCCTTCATATAGACCAGGCCGGGTTGGATCGCGCCATCAAGGGCGAGGAAGACATGTCCGGGCTCGGAGACCTCCACGATCACGCGATCGCCTTCGCGATAGCTATGGCGATAGACCAGGAACGTCTCGTCCCAGCCTGTGGAACTCGCCAGCACCGCCCCATCGGCGTCCACGATCTTCAGCGTCAATTCCATGCTCGCCCTCCCTAGAGCATGATGCCGAAAAGTGTGAACGATTTTCGGACGACATCATGCTCTAACTCTTTAATTTAGAACAGGATTCCGATTTTAGGCCGACCCGGCCTAAAATCATCCTGTTCTAGACGATCCGCAATCTCAGTAGCCTGCCAGCAAACGGCACACGCAGCCGATAGATCTGTTCGGGCCAGGCCGATCTCAGCCGGGCGTCGTCCACGCCGATTTCGTCGATTTCGATCTCGCCGGCGCCCTCGACGAAAATGCTGCCGAGATCGGCCAGATCGATCCTGTCCGGACCGACGGTCGGCGCCAGGCATGTCATCAGCGACAGGGCCGCTGGTTTGCCGCCGTCATAGGTGTCGACGATCTCGACATCGCGGCCGCGCAACAGGGAAACGACGCGGCGGTAGCTGTGCAACTGCGCTTCGGGGGGATAGGCGTCTGAAATATCAAGCGATATGCGCGCGCTCCCTTCGTCAAACGCGACCTCGACATCGCGCGCGCCAAAAGTTTCGCCGGCGGACTGCATGACGCCTGCGAATGTCGGCAGGTTGTGGAACGCCGACTGCATCGTCCATATCTCGTAGCGCCGCGCCGAAAAGGTTTTTGCCGTATAGGTCTCGACACCGACATCGATCAGGAACGGATGTCCGTTCTTGTAGAGCGTCACGCTTCCGACATCGTTGTGATTGTGGCCCTCGCCATTGTTGCCGCCCTTGACGGCAAGCGAAAACTGCTCGTCGCGGGCGATGAACAGGCCGATGCCGGGATAGAAGATATCGCGCCGGGATGCAGGATGCGGCGGGGCAGCGGGAAGCGTCGGGCCGACCAGCAGTTCCTGCACGCGATACCAGAGGTTCCATTCCCCCGGCAGGTGCGGATTATCGGAAGCGGCTCTGTCGGATGCAGCGAACTCAGCCAGCATCTCAGAGCCGACCGCCTGTCCGAACAGACATTCCCGCGCGCTGCAGGGTTCGACCACCGCGGAGGAATCCGCAAAGTTGAAATAATGGCGGCCGGCCACATGCATGTGAGCGATATATTCGGCCATATTGCGGATCTTCGGCTGTTGCCAAAATCGGCCGAACAGGCCCGGCGCCGCCGTATCCAGGATCGTCAAAGCACCATGCAGGCAGAGTGCGGCGTGGCGGTAATAGAGCACGCCCTCCTCGCAGGCTCCGTCCTCGGCATAGTCCTTCAGGAAGGCGTCGAGGCTGCCGAGCGCCTTTTTGACGACGGCGTGACGCGTGGGCTGATCGGTTTTCAGGGAGAAGACCGTCAACAGGACGTTCTGGCTTATCCATGGCGTCCAGTTGTTCATCCGCTCCTCGCCGCGGCCCATCCACCAGAAATGCCGGCCGAGATAGGGCGAAAGGATGCGGGTTTCGATCTCGCGCTCTATGCGTGCAGCAATCTCGGGGCTGATGCCCTCGAGCTTGTCGCGAAGCAATGCGACGACGGTGGCAAGCAGCGCCGCCGTTTCGGCGGCGAAGAGATCGACGACAGGCTGCGAATTGTCGGGAAGCGGCAAGCGCGCGCCGCTTCGTTCATAGGCGTTATGCGCCGGCAACTGCCAGCCGCTCTCCTCCGCGATCAGGAAGATGCCGTCGACGATCTTCGGCAGGAACCGCGCCCCGCCTTCGAGGAGTTCGCCGAGCACCAGATTGTTGAGCATCCGGCGCCGTGTGAAATAAAGCTCCTCGAAGCGCGCGCGGTTGCCGGTTTCGGTGAACTCCCGGTAATCCGAAGCCGTAATCAGCGGCCAGGCGCGCGCAAGCGTCTCTTCGGCCTCGCCAATGACCAGTTCCCGTACCGCTTGCGGCACAGCGCTCCATCTGGCGCGCTCGGAGCAGACCGCCCCGGGCGTGAAATCGCCCAGCACATCCGGCAGCTTTGCTGAAATCTCGCTGAACATGTCTCTCCCCGTACCGGAAAAGCATCGATGGCCGTTTGGTCTGCATGCTCACCTATCATATGTATTTTGCGCTTTCCATAAAATTCGTATGACCTGTTCAGAACTTGTTTGACCAATACCGGATATGTGCTATGTCGTTGCGGGAGGAAGAGGAGGCATCGGTGTCCCTATCGAATTCGGTCATCGCGACGGATGGCGCTCTGGCAACCTCCGGTCGGAAGGTCGCGGTCCTATCCAAGCGCCAGCGCAGGATCCGCAACGCGCTCGTCGCCTACTCCTTCATCGCGCCAAATTTCATCGGCTTTGCCGTCTTCACGCTCGGCCCGATCCTGTTCGCCTTCGCGCTCGCCTTCATGCATTGGGACGGCTCGAATGCGATCACATTCGCCGGGCTGGATAATTTTTGGCGGCTCTTCGACGACAAGGCCTTCATCGCGGCGTTCTGGAACACGGTGATCTATACTGTCGCCTCCGTGCCGGCGACGCTCATCTGCGCGCTCGGCCTCGCCGTTCTCCTCAACCAGAAGATCGCGGGGCGCGACTTCTTCCGCACGGCGATGTTCTTCCCCTATGTCGCCTCGCTGGTGGCCGTCGCGGTCGTCTGGAACATGATCTTCAATCCCGAGATGGGACCGGTGAACATGATCCTCTACACGCTCGGTCTCGATCCCAAGAACATGCCGGGATGGGCCGCCGATCGCCACTGGGCGATGGTGACGGTGATCCTCTTCGGCATCTGGAAGAACATGGGCTATTACATGGTCATCTATCTGGCCGGCCTGCAGGGCATCAATTCGGAGCTCTATGAGGCCGCCGATCTCGATGGCGCCAATTCCTGGCAGAAGTTCATCCATGTCACCGTGCCGCAGCTCGGGCCGACGACCTTCTTCGTCACCGTCATGCTGACGATCCAGTCCTTCAAGGTGTTCGACCAGATCTACATGATCACCCAGGGCGGGCCCGGCACCTCGACGCTCGTCCTCGTCTACCACATCTACAACGAGGCCTTCATTTCCTGGGATCTCGGCTATTCCAGCATGGTCGCGCTGGTGCTGTTTTTCCTCGTGCTTGCGGTCACGGTCTTTCAGTTCCGGCGCCAGAGGGAGGACGGCGAATGAGGATCGCAGGACGCAAGGTTACCCTCAAATCCGTCGCGATCTACGCCATCGTCATCGCCGTCACGCTCATCATGCTGATGCCCTTCGCCTGGATGCTTTCGGCATCGCTGAAGCTCAGCCGTGACGTCTTCGCCTTCCCGATCGAGTGGATACCGTCCGAGCCGCAATGGCATAACTACGTCGATATCTGGACGAAGATCCCGCTTGCGCTCTTCATCTACAACACGTCGAAGCTTACGATCATCGTCACGCTGTTGCAGCTTTTGACCTCCAGCTTTGCGGCCTACGCCTTCGCCAAGCTGAATTTCCCCTACAAGAACACCCTGTTCCTCGGCTACATCGCCACGATCGCCATGCCCTGGCAGGTCTATATGGTGCCGCAATTCCTGCTGATGCGCGAATTCGGCCTCAACAACACCCACCTGGCGCTGATCTGCCTGCAGGCTTTCACCGCCTTCGGCGTCTTCCTGATGCGGCAGTTCTACATGTCGATCCCGACCGAACTCTGCGAGGCGGCCCGCATCGACGGCATGAACGAGTATCAGATCTGGGCGCGCATCATGCTGCCGCTGTCGAAGCCCGCGCTCTCGACACTGACGATCTTCACCTTCGTCACCACCTGGAACGATTTTCTCGGGCCGATGATCTACCTCACCAAGACCGAGCTGAAGACCGTCCAGATCGGCCTGCGCATGTTCATCTCGCAATATTCGGCCGAATACGGGCTCATCATGGCAGCCTCCGTCGTCGCCCTCATTCCGGTTCTCGTCGTCTTCCTCTCTCTCCAGCGCTTCTTCGTCGAAGGCATCGCCTCGACGGGACTGAAGGGTTAAATCCATGAACGCCGTCTCGTCCGTCGCCCCACAGCCGATCACCGACCCGGAGGTCAAAGCCGCGCTCGATCTTGCCGTCAGGCAGATCAGGCGCAACCTCCCCCAGTTCACCCATGCCTCGCAGAACCATTCGAGCGTCGGAAATTTCTATCCCGCGGTGGCGAACGATCAATGGACCGCGGGTTTCTGGCCCGGAGAGCTGTGGCTCGCTTTCGAGCACAGCGGCGAGGCGGTTTTCCGGGATGCCGCGCAGATCCAGGTCCAGTCGTTCCTGCATCGGATCGTGAACCGCATCGAGACCGACCATCACGACATGGGCTTTCTCTATTCGCCCTCCTGCATCGCCGCCTGGAAGCTCGTCGGAGACGAGGATGGCCGCAGGGCCGGCATCCTGGCCGCCGACCAGCTGATCGAGCGTTTTCAGCCCATCGGCCAGTTCATCCAGGCCTGGGGCCGCAAAGGCAAGGCGGAGGAATACCGCTACATCATCGACTGCCTGCTGAACCTGCCGCTTCTCTACTGGGCGAGCCGCGAAACCGGCGATCCTAAATACCGCGAGATCGCGCTCATTCACGCCCGCACCACACTCGCCAACTCGGTTCGGCCGGACGATTCCACCTATCACACCTTCTATATGGACCCGGTCACCGGAGCGCCGGTGCGCGGCGCCACCAAGCAGGGTTACAAAGACGACAGCGCCTGGGCGCGCGGACAGGCCTGGGCAATCTCGGGAATGGCGCTCTCCTATCGCTATGAGCGGATCGATGAATATCGCCAGACCTTCGACCGGCTGCTCGCCTTCTATCTCAACCGGCTGCCTGCCGACATGGTGCCTTATTGGGATCTCGTCTTTTCGGACGGCGACGGCGAGCCGCGCGACAGCTCGTCGGCGTCGATCACCGCCTGCGGCCTTCTGGAAATGGCCGATCTCGCCGAGCCGGAACCGGCAGCACGCTATCGCATGCTGGCGCGGCGCATGATGAAGAGCCTTGCGGATCATTATGCGGTCAAGGACCCCACGATCTCCAACGGCCTGGTGCTGCACGCCACCTATTCGAAGAAATCGCCGTTCAACACCTGCCGCGGCGAGGGTGTCGATGAATGCGTCTCCTGGGGAGATTATTATTACATGGAAGCTTTGACGCGCCTTTCGCGCAACTGGTCTTCCTATTGGTGAATTCAGGAGAACCCGATGGCCAGCATTTCGCTTAAAGAGCTGAACAAGAGCTACGGTGCGCTCACCGTCGTCCACGACATCGACCTCGAGATCGCCGACAAGGAATTCATCATTCTGGTCGGCCCCTCCGGCTGCGGCAAATCGACGACGCTGCGGATGATCGCCGGTCTCGAGGAGATATCGGGAGGAGAGCTCAAGATCGGCGGCGACGTCATGAACGACGTTCCTTCCAAGGATCGGGATATCGCCATGGTCTTCCAGAATTATGCGCTCTATCCGCATATGACCGTCTACAAGAACATGGCTTTCGGCCTGCAGCTCAGGAAGGTGTCGCGCGACTTCATCGATGCCCAGGTGCAGGACGCCGCCAGGATCCTCGACATCTCTCATCTCCTGAACCGCAAGCCGAAGGCCCTTTCGGGCGGCCAGCGCCAGCGCGTCGCGCTTGGCCGCGCCATGGTGCGCAATCCGGCCGTCTTCCTGCTCGACGAGCCGCTTTCCAATCTCGATGCCAAGCTGCGCGGAACGATGCGCTCCGAAATCACCAAGCTGCACAAGCGACTCAACGCCACCTTCATCTACGTCACCCATGACCAGGTGGAAGCCATGACCATGGCGGACCGGATCGTCGTCATGAAGGACGGGCACATCCAGCAGGTCGATACGCCGCAGAACCTCTATGACCGCCCCGTCAACATGTTCGTCGCCGGTTTCATCGGCGCGCCCCAGATGAACATGCTGCCCTCGACCATTCTGCGCCGGGGCGATGGCTACGTCGCCGTCTTCGACGGCCGGGAACTGCCGCTGCCTGCCCATTTCGACAAGAGCAGGATCGCCCCCTACGAGGGCCGCGAACTGGTGCTCGGCATCCGTCCGGAGAATTTCCACGAACTGCCGCCGGCCGACATCGCACCGGAGAACCTGGCGCCGCTCAAGGCGATCGTCGAACTTGCCGAGCCCATGGGCTCGGAAGTGCACCTGAACATGGTGGCGGGCGGGCGCAATCTGATCGCCCGGGTCTCGCCGCGCTACCGGCCCGATATTGGCGAGGAGGCGACGCTGGTCGCCGATATGACCAATGCGCAGCTGTTCGACAAGGAAACGGAACGCTCGATTCTATACTGAGGCGCCTGCGGGAGATGGCTATGCAGTGGTTGCGGGACATGTGGACGAGGGAGGGACCGGGCATTCCGAAGGATGCGCCCAAGAGGACCGGCCTTGCCTTGTTCGCCGAGATCCTCGTCCGCGAGTGGTGGGAGATGGTCAAGCTGAACATCCTCTTCATCCTGGCCGCCCTCTTCGTCGTGACGCTACCGGCAGCGCTCGCCGCCATGGCCCGGGTCTCGGTAGCCTTGGTGGAAGATCGCAACACCTATCTTCTCAGGGACTTCACGGAAGCTTTTCTGCGCTACTTCTGGCGCGCCACCGCCTGGGGCCTGGCGTTGGGCGGCGCGCTCGCAATCGGCCTCTATGCGATCGCCACCTATGCCGCAGGCGCACGCGACAATCTGTTGCTCAGCGCACCGCTGACGGTCGCCCTCGTCGCCACCGCCTATGTCGCGGTCCTCGCCTGCCATCTCATCGTTCTCATGGTGATGCGCGATCTGCCGGCTCTTAGGCTGCTGCGCCTCGCCGCGCTCGCCTCCGTCATCCGTCCGCTCCCGGCGCTTGCCGCGCTCGCCTTTGCCGCCAGCCTTTGGCTGGCGCACATCCTCTTCTATCCGGTTTCCGTGTTCATGCCGGCAACCTTCAATTTTTCACTCGGAATGTTCGCCGTCGCATTCGGCGTCCATCGGGCGGCGGTGACGGTTCTAGACCTGCCAAACGCAACACAGCCGCACCGCGAACCGCATACGAGACGCTTCATAAAATAACTGATCCAGAGATGATCCAGGGAAGGAGAACGGGAATGTATTTGGATAAATTCGGGGGGACGGTGAAACTTGCCGTGGCGGGTTTCACCTTGGCCGCGATGACGGCCGGGGCAGCGCTTGCCCAGGACGCCGGGACGCTCAAATGGGCTTTGTGGGACTGGGACAAGACCGCCTATTACAAGCCTCTGATCGAGGCCTATCAGGCCAAGCATCCCAACGTGAAGTTCGAGCCGATGGACCTCGGCTCGCAGGACTACCAGCAGATGATCTCGACGCAGCTGACCGGCGGCTCCAAGGACATCGACATCGTCACCATCAAGGATGTGCCGGGCTACACCAATCTGGTGCGCGCCGGCAACATCGCCGATCTCAGCGGCTTCGTGAAGGATCAGAAAATCGACCCGGCTCCTTATGGCGGCCTGATCGAGGAGCTGACCATCGACGGCAAGATCTACTCGCTGCCGTTCCGGTCCGACTTCTGGGTCGTCTATTACAACAAGGACATATTCGACAAGGCAGGCGTCGCCTACCCCACCAATGACATGACCTGGGCGCAGTTCGACGAGACCGCCGAGAAGCTTTCGGGCGGCATGGGCACCAACAAGACCTACGGCGCGCTTCTGCATACCTGGCGCTCGACCGTTCAACTGCCCGCCATCCTCGACGGAAAACACACGCTGGTCGACGGCGACTACGGCTTCCTGAAGCCCTGGTACGAGAGGGCGCTGACCCTGCAGAAGGATGGCGCAATTCCCTCCTATGCCTTCCTGAAGACGTCGAACACACATTATTCGGCGCTCTTCTTCAATGGCACGATCGGCATGCTGCCGATGGGCACCTGGTTCGTCGGCACCCAGATCACCAAGGTGAAATCGGGTGAATCGAAGAGCAAGAACTGGGGCATCGTGAAGTTCCCGCATCCCGACGGTGTGGCGACCGGCACCACCGCTGCGCAGATCTCGGGCTTGGCGGTCAACGCCAATTCCGTTCACAAGGATGCCGCGCTCGATTTCATCAAGTTCGTCACCGGTCCTGAGGGCGCAGCAGTCATCGCGTCGACGGGCACCTTCCCCGCGCTCAAGACGGATGACGTTAGCGCCCAGATCGCGGCAACACCCGGCTTTCCTGAGGATGCGGCCAGCAAGGAGGCGCTGAAGCCGTCGAAAACCTACCTGGAGATGGCGGTCAACCCGAACGCGGCCAAGATAGAGGTCGTGCTCAACCGTGCGCATGACGCGATCATGACCGACAGTACCTCCGTCGATGACGGGCTGAAGGAAATGACCGAAGGCGTGAAGGCGATCAAGTAGGCGTCCAGAAATGTCGACGGCCGCGGGCAATATCTGCCCGCGGCTGATCCTGTTTTTCATGAATTTCGAGCCTGACAATGACTTATGATCCCGCCCGGGCCAATCCGCTTTTCGGCAATCCCTTGAAGACACGCGACGACCTCGCCAAGGCCGTCATCGATCTCTTCGAGCCGCTGCTGCCGTATTTTTCCGAGGGCGGCGCCCGTGTGCGCCTCGGTGCGGCCGGCGCGATCTTCGATCGGGCGGCGGCGGATCTGGAGGGATTTGCGCGGCCGCTCTGGGGGATCGTTCCGCTCGTTGCCGGCGGCGGCGCGTTTCCGCACTGGGATCTCTATCGCCGCGGGCTGGCAAACGGCACCAATCCGGCTCATCCCGAATATTGGGGCGATCTTGCCGACCGCAATCAGCGGCTGGTCGAGCTCGCCGCCGTCGGCTTCGCCCTGGCGCTCGTGCCCGAGCACATCTGGGAACCGCTCGACGACAGCGAGAAGAAGACGGTCGCTGCCTATCTTCTCAGAGCGCGCGAGCTGGAATTCATCGACAACAACTGGAAATTCTTCCGCGTGCTCATCGATCTCGGGCTGGAACGCGTGAGCGTGGCGTTCGATCACCGGAAAACCCTCGCCTATCTCGACGAAGTGGAGGCTTTCGACCTCGGAGAAGGCTGGTATCGCGACGGGCCGGTCCGGCGGGTCGATCATTACATTCCCTTCGCCATGCATTTCTACGGCCTGATCTATGCGGTGCTCGCCAAAGGCGACGAGGCGCGCAAGGTTCGTTTCCGCGATCGTGCCGAGATCTTCGCCAGGGATATCCGCCACTGGTTCGGCCCCGATGGCGCAGCCCTTGCCTTCGGCCGCAGCCAGACCTACCGCTTTGCAGCGGGCGGCTTTTGGGGCGCGCTTGCCTTTGCCGGCGTCGAAGCGCTGCCCTGGGCGGAGATCAAGGGCTATTACATGCGACATATCCGCTGGTGGTCGGCGATGCCGATTGCCGATCGCGACGGCGTTCTTTCGGTCGGCTACGGCTATCCGAACCTCTTCATGAGCGAGAGCTACAACTCGCCCGGTTCGCCCTATTGGGCGCTGAAATTCTTCCTGCCGCTCGCCCTTCCAGGGGATCATCCGTTCTGGGCTGCCGAGGAGGCGCCGCAGCCGGAATTTCCGGAGCCGGTTGCGCTGAAGCCGGCGGGAATGGTCGCCATGCACACGCCGGGCAACGTGGTCGTGCTCTCCTCAGGGCAGCAGCACGACAAGATGCGCGGCGCAAACGAGAAATATTCGAAATTCGTCTATTCCACCCGCTACGCCTTCAACATCGAAGCCGACGATCGGAATTTCTCCGCCGCAAGCTTCGACGGCATGCTCGGCCTCTCCGATGACGGCGTCCATTTCCGCATGCGGGAAACTCTCGAAGAAGCGTTGATCGCTGGCGACCTGCTCTATTCGCGCTGGCGCCCCTGGAGCGATGTCACGGTCGAAACCTGGCTGCTTCCCGAAAGCCCATGGCACATCCGCATTCACCGCATCGCCACACCACGCGCCCTGATGACCATCGAGGGCGGCTTTGCGATCGAACGCGCGGATTTCAATGCCGACCGCTCCGATATAAGGGATGGCCGAGCTGTCTGCTACGGGCAGACCGACGTCAGCGCGATCGTGGATCTATCGCCCAATCGAAGGTCCGGCCATGCGATGAGCCCGATCCCGAACACCAACCTCATCCACGCCAAGACCCTGCTGCCGCAGTTGCGCGGCGACATCGGCGCAGGCACCATCGTGCAGGTGACCGCCGCGATGGCCCTGCCCAGTCGCGAGAATTGGGCAAAAGCGCTCGATAACCCGCCCGCCTGCCCCCGCCTCGAAGAGGTGGAGCAGCTCTTTCGCCAGAACGGCGAGCGGGTGTCGGCATTCGCCCTCCAGACATAGCCTGGGATTGGGGGAACAGGAGTGACTATCGTGCGGTCAACTCGGCACGGTATGCTTCTGCAATGCGCTGCGCCAACTCTGCCATTTGATCGTCAGGTATCTGCAGGACCCCATACTCCGCCATCAGCGCATGGTATTGCTGCTCTTCGAGAGGCACGCCTGAAGGCAAGGGAACGACATGAAAATGCAGGTGGCTATTGGCTTGCTGGCTGCCGAGCGAAAGCACATAAATTCGCTCGGCGTCGAACACGCTCTTGAGGGCACGCGACAAGACGTGCACCTTCTCCTGTAGTCGAAGATATTCATCCGTCGACATATCCCGCGCCAGATCCTCACGATGCGCCTTCGGACAGACAAGGCAATAGCCGGGTAGAGTGGGATATTTGCTCAGGAAAATGATCGTCTCACCGTCTTCAAAAACGCGATGATGAAAGAAGTCAGGGTCATTAGAGACCAAGCCGCAAATAAAGCATGACCTTGTTCCGATGTCATGCGTATAGGCCTTGAGATCAAATGGTTGGCGTTCGCTCATCCTGAACCTCCGTCGTCTCACGCGCCGAGGCGTATCCGATCGTCAAATTGGTGCGGCAGCCGATATTGGGAAGTCAAATCGATCCTGCCATCAAATCTGTCCACGGGTGCATATGCGAGGTTATGGTCGTCCTGACACTCCCGATTGCAATCGATTTTGCATGACTTAAGTGATATTGAGATGTTCATCACCAATCTCACGTGGCCGAAATGACCGAAGCTCTCTTTTCCGAATTTCTCATGATTGACCGGTCGTCCGCCAACGAGGGACGAACCGTGCCATTGGCTGGCCGCCGGCGCAAAGGCGTTCCTCCAGAGCGGATCTCGGATGAAAACGCTCTGCGTGATGCGTTCGCGGATGCCTTCCTGCAGACCCTGACGAAGTTCGCCATCGATCGATCTGCTTTTCCTGAGAAGGCGGACCCCGAACTCGCGAAGCTCGCCAGGGCGATGGCAAATGTTGCGGTCGGGGATTCCGTGGTAATCCGCTTGAAACCCGATCTCCCGGAAGGACATCGCAGATCCGTCAAGACCTTCTTCCAGACGATGGTCCGCGTCAGCGGCTCCCTGGAGGAAAGCCGGCTGGAAGACGCGATCAACAAGCTCGCGGACGTTATCCTGCCTGATGAGCTTGGCGAGGCGCGCGGCGTGCTCGCAGCGGACAATCTGGAGCTCAGGGATCGCTTCATCGCTGAGGTGCCGCAGCTCACCAGCGCGGAGATCGGAAACCGCGCCGGCTCAAGCGCGCGAAACCTGTACGCGACCGCAGCGCGCTGGAAGAAAGCCGGCGACATTTTCTCGGTACATCATCGCGGTACCGAATACTTTCCGGCGTTTCAGCTCCGGGACGGACGGCCGCATCCCGCAATCAAGAAGGCGCTTGCGGCTCTTCCGGACAAGCTGTCTCCATGGCAGCGCGCATTCTGGTTCGTTTCAACGAACGGCTGGCTGGACGACAAGGCGCCCATGGATGTGCTTGACGATATGGACGCGGTGACGGCTGCCGCGACCCGCGAGCGGCAAGAGGTCGCTGGGTGAGCCACCCTCCTCTGCCAAGCCCGCCGTCGCCTTTTCCAACGATCAACATCCGGACGATCAAGGCAGGTACGGCGCTTCATCGAAGCCATCTGTCATCGTTCCGGGTAGGACAATTCAATCCCTGCCAGGGACAGCCGACGAGCTTTGCTCCGTTCAACGACGCGCAGGGCAATTGTGTCGCCACGCTCTATGCCGCAACGAGCAGAGAGGCGGCCGCCTTCGAGTCGATCTTTCACGACATCGAACCCACCGCCGCGTTCAAGACCGTCCGGCTTGCCGTCGTCGAAGCGCGGACGGTGAGCGTCATCGCGCCAAAGCGTGATCTGCGGCTGGCAAGCCTTTTCGCACCCGATTTGAAGGCCTGGAAACTCAGTCAAACGGATCTCATCGAAACGCCGAAGTCGACCTATGGCGAGACCGTCCTATGGGCCGAAGCCATTCATCGGGCGCGCGCCGACGTCGACGGGTTGGTCTGGACGTCCCGCCAGTGCGACCCCGAGCAATGTATCATCCTGTTCGAGGATCGCTTGGCAGAGGACCGGCTCGACGTCGTTCAATCCATTGACGCCGGTGCGGACGCCGATCTCCTTCTCGAACTGCGGGACTATGGGCGCCGTGCGGGCATCACGATCATATCTTAGCCCCAATGACGCTCGCTGACTCCAGAGCCGCCACCAAAGCTATTCTCAAAAAACCAATGCGCGCTCAACGCCGCCGTCGCATAATATTTTCGAATTACTCAATAATTATATTTACATCTTCAACTAATGAATAAGAAAAACCCACTCTTCGCAACATTGCTGTAATGAAATCCGGCAACGCGCAGCAGCATGCTCAGCTTTCAGTTTCCGAAATCTTGAGAGGAGACCGCAATGCCCACCATAATGATCTGTCACGACGTCAAAGACACGAAACACTGGCTCGCTTCACCCATCCGCAAACAGGTATTGGAACCCGTTGGCGTCACGAACATTCGCACGTTTACAGACCCTCAAACGTCCAACCGCGTCGGCTTGGTCATGGACGTTGCAGACATGGAAAAGTTGATGGCCTTCATGCAGACCAAGGCAGCGGCCGATGCGATGGCGAGTGACGGCGTCTTGCCCGAGACCATGACCTTCCTCGTGCAATCGTAACCACATCTCGACGAGACTTGGAAATGCAACGCGGGAGGATGATATGACGACATTATTCGTGCGGCACGAAGTCTCCGACTACGCCGCTTGGCGCAAAATATATGATGCCTTTTCGCCAGTGCAAAAGGCCAATGGGGTGACAGCGCAAGCCGTTTATCGAGCCGTCGACAATCCGAATGATATTACCGTGACCCACGAGTTTGCCACGCTGGAAGCGGCTCAGTCGTTCAGCAAGCTGGACGAGCTGAAGACGGCGATGCGCACGGGAGGCGTACTCGGCGCGCCGACGGTGTGGTTTACCAACAAAACATGAAATAGGGCCAAACGGCCTCCGCCGCTGCAAGCGGAGGCCAGGTTGCTGTCGCGCTCGGCACATGACATGGAAGCCGAGTAGTGTGCCCCTGCGCCAATTGCCGACCTTGGTGGCAGTTGCAGGCGAACTGCGCAAATTTGTCCGAGGTCTATTGTCCGTTCCTGATCTCGCGCAGCAGATCCAGGCCGCGCTGGTATCTTTCCATTTTCTCGCCGGCCTGTTCGGCCTGCCGGAGATTGTCTTCGAGGTCGGCCCGTTTGACGGGCAAGGCCAGCGGGTTTGATGCCGCACGTCTGACGAAGTCGTCATCCGGCTCGTCCGGCCGCCGTGTCAGAGCATTCACCGCCGAGATGATCGCCGGCGGAAAGCCTTCTTCCCTCAGCCTGTCGAGCGTCCAGGCGCTTCCCCTCTCGACGACGTCATGAAGGTAAGCGACCGTTCGCGTCTCGTCGCCGGAAACCAGAAGGGCTACCCGCTGGCAGTGCTCGAAGTACGGCCGGCCGGTTTTGTCCGCCTTACCTTCATGGGCCGTAAGAGCGATCTGGATGGCATGGTCGAGATGCTGCATGGCGATTATGGCCCTTCGGTTTTTCTAATCTTCCGCGGGTAAGGCTTTTCGCCCGTCGTCATCTCGATGTCAGGGGCGGGAGCCACGGCGGCCTGGACAGGCCCCGCCCGCCGCCGATCGAGATCGCCACTCTCACCGGCGCCTTGAAGTAGCGCCGCATCATCCCTGTCGTCTTCATCGAGCAGATTCTGCAGCGTCTCATTCTCATCGTCGCCCGACAGTTCGTCGCAGGCTTGAAGCCAATGGCGCTGGTCGGCGCCATCCGGGCGGCCCTCGGCCTCCCAGATTTCGTAGGCGCGCTGGCGTATCTGCTCGTGCTTGTCTATCGCCATGATCTCCTCCAAGCGCACTGGGATGAGCCCTCCGAAGAGCGGCCCGGCCGCCTATCAGGGCGTGTTGATGGTTGGAAGAAAATCCTCCACCTGTTTGCGTTGATCCTTTGGAAGCGTCTCCACCCGTTCCTTCCAGAACCGTTCGGCCTCCGGCGGATCCTCGTCCCATTGGCGAACATCGGTGATATTGTCGTCAATCATGGATCGGCGGTGGCCGCCGAGGCTAAGATATTCCTTTGTAAGCTTCAGGCTTGGGGTTTCGGTTTCGGTATCACGATCTAATGCCGAGCTGGCGTTGCGTCGGGCAGTTTCCATTGCCCTTTTACGATCGGTCTCGGCCCGTTCTGTATCGGCGGACCGCGCATCGTCGGTGCCGCTCTCGGGCGGCACGCTGGATTTGAAAGTCGTCATGGATCACCTTTCGATGTTGTGATCCAATAACCTTCGCAAAGAGTGAGAGTTCCGCGTGGTTGGCGATTGATTTGAGCCGGCGACCGAGCCGCACCGCCCGGGCGGCAATCAATGAACGGCCATACTCACCATTCGATAGGGGTGCACGGCCTCGAATTGCGAGATCATCGCCGTCGCCTGCTGAAATACGAGCTCGGCATTTTCCGGATCATCACGGGCGAGTTCATCGGCGTTGCCGCGGATCGCTTCGGCCATGTTGTTGGAAAGTGCGGCAAACTGCGTGTTGCCTTCGACATAGGCCTCACGCGCCGTGTCCTCCAGCGTACGAGCGATATCGACGAGGATTTCCTCGCGTTCCTCGATACTGAGGTCTTTGATGATATTGGTCTTCTCTTCCATGTCACTCACTCCAAAAAGACGTGGGACGATGACCGAGCTCAAGCAAGCCTCGATCATCAAAGAGTTGGGAATGCCGAAATCCGGATTCAAGCCTCAATCCTGCTCGAACTCGCCTCCGGCACCACGCCGTCGCCTTCGTTATTCGAACGCGGGAGGCGATTTTCTGTTCCCTGCCGGGCGTTAGCACTCACGAGCAGGTAGTGCCAATTTCTCTTCCATCACCTCTTGAATTGCAAAACCATCGAACCAAATCATTGTCGCAAGGCTCGCGCGCGAGCACCCGCCCGGATTGGTCATCCGGTCCGGCCAGGGAAACAAACGTCATCACTGTTTGTCGATGGAGGAAGACATGTCGTTCCGACCGCTTCATGACCGCATTCTCGTCCGCCGGGTCGATTCAGAGGAAAAGACCAAGGGCGGCATCATCATTCCCGACACCGCTAAGGAAAAACCGCAGGAAGGCGAAGTGATCGCCGTCGGCCCCGGCGCGCGCAACGAAGCCGGCCAGATCCAGGCGCTCGACGTCAAGCCCGGCGATCGCATCCTGTTCGGCAAATGGTCCGGCACCGAGATCAAGATCAATGGCGAAGACCTGCTGATCATGAAGGAAAGCGACGTGATGGGCATCATCGAGCCGCAGGGCGAAAAGAAGCAGGCCGCCTGAGATCCCTGCGGAGGTCGTCAATGTTGGAGTGCTTCAGCTTTTCATGGAAAAAGAACCGCTCCAACCTTTTATTTCAGACGCGATTCCAGATGGAAAACCGCGTCGCACTTTCCTGGAATTGCTCTGGCTGCCTATGAAGGAGTGAGGACATGGCTGCTAAAGAAATCAAATTCAGCACCGAAGCCCGCGAGAAGATGCTGCGTGGCGTCGACATTTTGGCCAACGCGGTGAAGGCGACCCTCGGCCCGAAAGGCCGCAACGTCGTTATCGAAAGATCTTTCGGCGCGCCGCGCATCACCAAGGACGGCGTTTCGGTCGCCAAGGAAATCGAACTCGAAGACAAGTTCGAAAACATGGGCGCCCAGATGGTCCGCGAAGTTGCTTCGAAGACCAGCGACGTCGCCGGCGACGGCACCACGACGGCAACGGTGCTGGCCCAGGCGATCGTCAAGGAGGGCGCCAAGGCGGTTACTTCGGGCATGAACCCGATGGACCTGAAACGCGGCATCGATCTTGCGGTCGCCGCCATCGTCGCGGAACTGAAGGCCAACGCCCGCAAGATCTCCAACAATTCCGAAATCGCCCAGGTCGGCACGATCTCCGCCAATGGCGATGCCGAAATCGGTCGTTTTTTGGCGGAAGCGATGGAAAAGGTCGGCAATGATGGCGTCATCACTGTCGAAGAAGCCAAGACCGCAGAAACCGAACTCGAAGTCGTCGAAGGCATGCAGTTCGATCGCGGCTATCTCAGCCCCTACTTCGTCACCAATGCCGACAAGATGCGGGTCGAGTTCGAAGAACCTTATATCCTCATCCACGAGAAGAAGCTCTCGAACCTGCAGTCGATGCTGCCGGTTCTCGAAGCCGTCGTCCAATCCAGCAAGCCACTGCTTATCATCGCTGAAGACGTCGAAGGCGAAGCCCTCGCAACGCTCGTCGTCAACAAGCTGCGTGGCGGCCTCAAGATCGCCGCCGTCAAGGCGCCCGGCTTCGGCGACCGCCGCAAGGCCATGCTCGAAGACATCGCCATCCTGACCGCCGGCACCGTCATCTCTGAAGATCTCGGCATCAAGCTCGAATCCGTCACGCTCGACATGCTCGGCCGTGCCAAGAAAGTCTCGATCGAGAAGGAAAACACCACAATCGTCGATGGGTCAGGCGCCAAGTCCGACATCGAAGGCCGTGTGGCCCAGATCAAGGCCCAGATCGAAGAAACCACTTCGGACTACGACCGCGAGAAGCTGCAGGAACGTCTTGCCAAGCTCGCCGGCGGCGTTGCCGTCATCCGCGTCGGCGGCTCGACGGAAGTCGAAGTGAAGGAAAAGAAGGACCGCGTCGACGACGCGCTTCATGCAACCCGCGCGGCGGTCGAGGAAGGCATTCTGCCGGGCGGCGGCGTGGCGCTGCTGCGCGCCGTCAAGGCGCTCGACAACCTCAAGACAGCCAATGGCGACCAGCGCGTCGGTGTCGACATCGTTCGCCGCGCGGTCGAGGCTCCGGCTCGCCAGATCGCCGAAAACGCTGGCGCGGAAGGCTCGGTCATCGTCGGCAAGCTGCGCGAGAAAAGCGAGTTCTCCTACGGCTGGAACGCGCAGACGGGCGAATATGGCGACCTCTATGCACAGGGAGTCATCGATCCGGCCAAAGTGGTTCGCACCGCGCTGCAGGATGCGGCCTCCATCGCCGGTCTTCTCGTCACGACGGAAGCCATGATCGCCGACAAGCCCAAGAAGGACGCGCCGCCGCCAATGCCCGCCGGCCCCGGCATGGACTTCTAAGGCGTTTGCCGGCCCGCCGGCCTCGCTGGGCGGGCCTTATCTGAGGGAATAGAGATGGTTCAAACGATCAGAAACCGATCGCAGGTACCGCTGGACTCCCGCGATCTTGAAATCTGCCAGCGGGTCTTCGACAAGATCAGATCCGAATACCAGGTGGAAAAGGACAGCGACGAAGCCGAACGAACGGCGAGCATCATCATCGAGCTTTACCGGCAGGGCGTGCGCGACCCCAATCACCTGCAGTCGATGGTCGAGGCGGCCCGCGGCCTCTTCGAAACGACCGAGCGCCCGCCTACTGCTCCGGGAATTTGACCATGGTGCCGCCGCCGGTTGCCTGGTCCGTCGGGAAGACTTCAATTCGGGCGACGTCGACGAAGACGGGAAGCTCGATGGCGTTGGAGATGATCGAGGCGATGTGAGAAGGCTGGATCGGACGGTAGCCGTCATAGAGCAGTGACCGCGCCTGGTTGCCTGCTATTGCAGTTCGATAAAGCTCCGTCTGGACGCGGCCCGGCACCACCTCCGTCACACGCACCGAGGTCCCGAGCAGGTCGCAGCGCAAATTGTCGCAAAACAGGCTGAGCCCGGCCTTCGACGGGCCGTAGGCGGCCATGTTCGGATAGGGCGCCTGACCGCCGCTCGAACCGATATAGATCAGGTGGCCGCGCTTTCGCTCGACCATAGCAGGCAGGAATGCGCGGGTCAGATGCATCGGCGCCTTGAGATTGATGTCGATCATGGCATCGATCTCGGACGGTTCGATCTCGTTGAATGTCGCCCGTGTCGAGAGAATGCCGGCATTGTTGATCAGGATATCGACGTCTGTTCCGTGAAGCTGCCTGACGATTTCCGCGGTATCGCGTACATCGGCACGGACCGGCTTCGCCCCGCTTTCCCGCGCGAGTTCCTCAAGAGCCTCGGCGTTTCGGCCAACGGCATAAACCGTCAGCCCCATCTCGCGTAGTTTGCCGACGGTGGCGCGGCCGATGCCGCTCGTCGCACCGGTGACCACGGCGACCCGATAGGGCAGCGGCTCAGACATAGATATAGCCTCCGCTGACGACGACGTTTTCGCCGGTGGCATAGGTGTTGCGGCTCGATGCCATCATGACGATCCACTCCGCCATTTCGACCGGCTCGGCCGCGCGGCCAAGCGCGCTGGCCTTGGCCAGTTCCGGAAGGAATCCCAGCTCCTTGGCGCGATCCGTGGCGAAGCCGGCAGGAGCGACGGAATTGACAAGGATCTGGTCCTTGGCGCATTCCTGGGCAAAGGATTTCGTCAGGCTGACGACAGCCGCCTTGGTTGCGGCATAATGCGCATTCTGGGGATGGGCCTTGAAAGCATCGACCGAGGTCACGTTGACGATCCGCCCGGTAACCGCAGGCGCGTTCACGTGCTGGCGCATATGAAGAACGGCGGCCACCATCATATGATAGGTACCCTTCACGTTGATCGCATTTTCGAGGTCCCATTCCTCGTCGGTGATCTCGAGGATAGGGCGTCTCGGATAGATGGCAGCGCTGTTGACGAGCACGTGGACCCGACCGAGCTTGCCGGCGATCTCGTTGAACCCGCGATGAGCCGTTTCCGCCCGGGAAATGTCAGCAACCGCGGTTGCGACCTCGGCGCCGAGCGCGGCAAGCGCCTCGGCCGAAGAGGCAAGCAACTGCTCATTACGATCGATGAGCCCGATCCTGGTCGCCCCATGCGAGATCATCAGTTTGGCCGTCGTCAATCCGAGCCCGGAAGCGCCGCCGACGATGATTGCGGTCTGGTTCTTCAAAGTTCCACCTCAGTGTTTTGCGTTGCACCGCTGGCATTGTATGTTATCACTTATATGCCAACTTCGATAAAGCTCAAGTGCATTCTGAAGGTCTCGACATGATTCCACGCCTCCGGCCGAACGGTTCAATCCCCCTTCCCGCTGCGGGATTCTTCCAGCGGCTCATCGAGGCGGGGTTCGGTGGCGACATCGAAAGCGGCGCGGCGAGCCGGACCGTTTTTTCGACCGACAATTCCATTTATCAGGTCGAGCCGGCCGGTATCCTTTTCCCCAGAGGCGTCGAAGACCTGCAGATTACGGCGGCCGTGCTGTCGGAGCCGGCTTTTCTGGGGATCACCGTCGCGCCGCGCGGCGGCGGAACCGGCACGAACGGTCAATCCCTCACCTCAGGCATCGTCGTCGACTGTTCGCGACATATGAATTCCATTCTCGAAATCGACCAGATCAGGAGAATTGCTCGGGTCCAGGCGGGCGTGGTCAAGGATCAGCTGAACCAAGCGTTGAAGCCCTACGGCCTGTTTTTTGCGCCTGAACTCTCCACCTCCAATCGCGCTACCATCGGCGGCATGGTCTCCACCGATGCCTGCGGCCAGGGTTCATGCCTCTACGGCAAGACCAGCAACCATGTGCTGGGATTGCGCATCGTGCTCGCGGATGGAACCGACTGGTGGTCGCGCCCGCTCGATGAAGCGGCGCTCGAAGAGATCGTCGCGCGTCAGGACAGCGTCGGTGAGATCCACAGGACGGTCGACCGAATCGCGCGTGAAAAACGCGACCGGATCGCCGAGATTTTTCCGAAACTCAATCGCTATATGACCGGTTACGATCTCGCTCACATCCGGCGCAGCGACGGACGCTTTGACCTCAATGCCATTCTCTGCGGCTCGGAGGGAACGCTGGCGATGATCGCCGAAGCGGAACTTAACCTTCTACCGATTCCAGCCCATGCGGCGCTGATCAATATTCGTTACGGGGACTTCAACACGGCATTGGAGGATGCCCGCACGCTTGTCGCGCTGAATGTCGCCTCGGTGGAAACGGTCGATGAAAAAGTTCTAGGCCTCGCCAGGGGCGACATCGTCTGGACGGGCATTGCCCGCTTTTTCCCTGACGATGCAGGCGGAACCACAAACGGCATCAATATCGCCGAAGTGCTCGCCGACGATGAAGCCGAACTCGACCGCAAACTGGCCGAAGTGATCGCCGCTCTCGACACGGGCGCAGATGCCCGTCACCTGGGTTATACGATCGCGCGGAGCCATACCGACGTCGAGGCGATCTGGTCGATGCGCAAACGGGCGGTCGGCCTGCTCGGCAATGTGGACGGGCCGGTCAGGCCCGTCGCCTTCGTCGAGGATACCGCCGTGCCGCCGGAAAACCTCGCGGCCTATATCCGCGAGTTCCGCGCATTGCTTGATGGCGCGGGCCTTTCCTACGGCATGTTCGGCCATGTCGATGCCGGCGTCCTGCACGTGCGGCCTGCCCTCGACCTCACCCGCAATGACCATGTCCGGCTGGTCCGGGAGGTCAGCGATGGCGTGGTGGCGCTGACGCGCAGATATGGCGGCGTGCTCTGGGGGGAGCACGGCAAGGGGGTACGTTCCGAATATGTGCCGGAATTCTTCGGCGATCTCTATCCCAGCCTGCAGGAGATCAAACGGGCTTTCGATCCGGAAAACCGCCTCAATCCGGGCAAGATCGCAACTCCTTCCGGCCAAGCGCTGCTGAAGATCGACGAGGTTCCGCTGCGGGGAGATACCGACCGCATCATCGGCAACGAGATCCGCGCAGCCTTCGACAACGCCGCCTATTGCAACGGCAACGGCGCCTGTTTCGATTTCGACGAAACGAGCCCGATGTGCCCCTCCTACAAGGCGACACGCGACCGGCGTTTTTCGCCCAAAGGCCGCGCCGCTCTGATGCGGGAATGGCTGAGGCTGCTTGCCGAGAAAGGCATCGATCCTCGCCAGGAGGCAAAACGCCTGCGGCAGAGCGTTCCGCTCGCGCGCTTCGCTCGGCGCGTTTTCAACTCGCTGAATCCTCAGAATCGCGACGACTTTTCCCACGAGGTCCGCGCTTCAATGGACACCTGCCTGGCGTGCAAGGCCTGCTCGGGACAATGTCCGGTGAAAGTCAGCGTCCCGGCTTTCCGCTCCAAATTCCTGGAGCTTTACTACGGACGCTACCTGCGTCCGCTGAAGGATCCGCTGGTCGCAGCCATCGAGACCACCCTGCCGCTGGTCCACCGGATACGACCTGCCTACAACTTGGTCGTCGGCACGCGAGCCGGCAGGATGATGATGCGCGTTGCCGGCCTGACGTCCCTGCCTCGCCTGCCGCGGATCTCTCTGGCGAAGGAAGCCGCCGGCCTTGGCGTGCCGCTTGCGACCCTTCCGCAAATCGAGGCCTTGTCGCCACGTGAGAGGGAGCAGAGCGTCATCTTTGTCGCCGATGCGTTTACCGCCTATTTCGATCCTGAGGTCGCCCTCGCCGCAATTGGACTCGCGCGGAAAATGGGGCTATCGCCCTTCCTCGCGGCGTCGCATGTCAATGGCAAAGCCCTGCACGTGCATGGCTATCTCGGACGCTTTGAGGCTGCGGCCGAGCGGACCGCGCGCTATCTGCAACGGCTGGATGATACAGGCGTGGCGCTGGTCGGGCTCGATCCGTCGATGACGCTCGCCTTTCGCAGCGAATACAAAGGGAGGCTGCAGGCAACCATTCTCCTTCCGCAGGAATGGCTGATCGCCAAGCTCGACAGGCTCGCCGCTTCCCCCTCCGCCAGCAAAGGCAGGAGCTTCCGGTTGATGGCCCATTGCACCGAACGTACCAATGCGCCCGCCTCCATCGCACAATGGAAAAGCGTATTCGGAAGCCTCGGCATCGACCTTCAGGCAGCAGAAACGGGGTGCTGCGGAATGGCCGGCACCTTTGGCCACGAGGCCCGCAATCGGCCGATCTCCGAGCGCCTCTATGCGATGAGTTGGAAGCGGGAGATCGATGCCGCCGGCGACAGCGACAGTCTCATGGCCACCGGATATTCATGCCGCTCGCAGGTGAAGGAAATCGACAACAAGCGCATCCCGCATCCCTTTCAGGTGATCGATAAGATAATGTCTGAAAAAGCCGACGTTCCGCAATCAGACGTGGCATGATATGTGATATGTGCTAAATTTTATCGTGAAAATCGGAGCAAACCAGTGTCAATCATCACGCAACGAGGCAATCTTGCGGAAATCGTCGTTGCGAAGCTGATGGAACGGATCGACTCCGGCCTTTATGCTCCCGGCGAGAAAATTCCGTCAAGCGCCCAGCTGTGCGAAGAGTTCGGCGTGTCCCGAACCGTCATTCGCGAGGCGCTCACCTCTCTTAAGGTGGGCGGAAGGGTCACGACGCGACAGGGTGCCGGCGTCTATGTGAGCGACAAGGACGCAAAGACCCTCAATTTCGAAATCAGCCGCATCGAGGATATTCGTTCCGCGATGCAGATCCTGGAATTGCGGCTCGGCGTCGAGATCCAATCCGTCGCCCTTGCCGCGTCGAGGCGCACGCCGGAGGCGCTGGCTGAAATTGCCCGCGCCTACGACAACCTCGAAAACCTGGTGACTGAGGATGCCGAGGTCGAGGCACGCGCCGATTTCGAATTCCATCTCGCGATCGCCCGCGCCACCCGCAATCCCCACTTCCCGAGTTTTCTGGAAGCGGTGATAGAGAGCATCAATTTCGACCTCGTGCTCAAGCATCGCCAATCGGCGCGCGGCTACAGCACCTACCTGAAGAAAATCAACAAGGAACATGCCGCTATCCTGGCCGCCATCACCCAGGGTGATGCCAAGGCTGCGAAGGCCGCGCTGATCGTCCATCTGGAGGAAAGCCTCCATCGTTACCGCACGATGCTCAATGAGCCGACGAGTAGCGAAACCGAGGATTAAGTCAGGGGGAAGGAAAGGATGATCCGCCTGCTGCGACACATCCTGCGCTCCTATCTCGCCCTTTTCCACGCCCCTCAAGCGGCTTCACTTTCCGCTGGTCTGCTGAGGCGCCGCCCGGCTTTTTGAGGCGGCGCCTTTTGCTGCGATCACTTTCCCTGGGCGATCGCCTGGTCGCGAATTTGCGTCAGGCTCATTTTCGGTGTCAGCGCTTCCGGGTCGATCCGGATTTCGATGAGACCCGGCTTGCCGGATAACTCGCAGCGTTCGAAGGCGCCGGCGAAATCCTCGGTCTTTTCCACCGTCTCACCGTGGAGGCCATAAGATCGCGCCAGCGAGGCAAAATCCGGATTCGTCAGGCGGGTGCCGGAGACGCGGCCGGGATACTCACGCTCCTGATGCATGCGGATCGTGCCATACATGCCGTTGTTGATGACGAGAAAGATGACGCGAGCGTCATACTGCATGGCGGTTGCGAGTTCCTGACCGTTCATCAGGAAACATCCGTCGCCGGCGAAGGCAACGACCGTGCGCGCGGGATCGGTGATCTTGGCAGCGATCGCCGCCGGCACGCCGTAGCCCATGGAACCGTTCGTCGGTCCGAGCTGGGTGCGAAAGGTGCGATACTGATAGAAGCGATGCGCCCAGGCGGAATAATTGCCGGCGCCGGTGGTCAGGATGGCATCCGGTTTGAGATGTCCGCGCAGCCATTCCATGATATCGCCCATCTGCACCGGACCCGGCACCTTGGGATGATCGAGGTTTTCGAGGTAGTCGGCATGGGCCGTCCTGGTCCAATCCTTCCATACCGGGGCAGCTAATGGCTTCAGCTTTGCCGCCTGCGACAGGAAACCAGCGACGCTGGCATTGATCGGCAATCGCGCGTGATAAACGCGCCCCAGTTCCTCCGCGCCCGGATGGATGTGAACGAGCAAATGCTTCGGAACCGGAATGTCGATCAGCGTATAGGCGCCTGTCGTCATCTCCCCAAGGCGGGCGCCGATGGAGATCAGCAGGTCGCAATCCTTCACATGACGGATCAGCTTCGGCCCTGCCGCAAGGCCGAGGTCGCCGGCATAGTTTTCGTGCGTATTGTCGAACAGGTCCTGGCAGCGGAAAGAAGCGGCGACGGGCAGGCCGAAGGCTTCCGAAAATACCTTCAGGTTGGCAACGGCCTGCTGCGTCCAGCCGCCGCCGCCGACGACGACCATCGGGCGCTTCGCCTCGGAGAGAAGGCCGAGCAATTCCTCGAATTGCTGCGGGCCGGCAAAGCCCTCGACCCGCTTGTAGGGCGGGGTGTCGGCGACATCGACCATATCGGTCAGCATGTCTTCGGGAAGGGCGACGACCACCGGCCCGGGCCGGCCGTTGACCGCTCGGTGGAATGCCTGGCTGATGAGCTCGGGAATGCGGGCGGCATCCTCGATCTCGACGACCCACTTCGCCATCTGGCCGAACATGCGGCGATAATCGATCTCCTGGAACGCTTCGCGCTCCATCTGATCGCGCGCCACCTGCCCGATGAACAGGATCATCGGTGTCGAATCCTGGAAGGCCGTATGCACGCCCACGGACGCGTTCGTCGCGCCCGGCCCGCGGGTCACGAAGCAGATGCCGGGTTTGCCGGTCATCTTGCCGTAGGCTTCCGCCATGTAGGCAGCGCCGCCTTCCTGCCGACAGACGATGAATTCGATGGCGTCTTCCACGTCGTGAAGGGCGTCGAGGGCAGCAAGATAGCTTTCGCCCGGCACGCCGAACACGCGCTCGACACCATGGATGCGCAAGGCATCGACGAGCACCTGGCCGCCGCTGCGCTTCAATGTTTCGTTTTTCATCGGGGAGCCCCTCTGCTGTTCGTTAAATGACGGCGTCTTCGAGGAAGGGGCGCTGTGCTACTACCCGCTCGTAGCCGAATGGCGAAAGATCAAGGGTCTTGAAGCCGCCATAGGTAATCAGTTCCGAGAGACCCCGTCCCATCGCCGGCGACTGCTGGAGACCGTGCCCCGAGAAGCCGTTTGCGAACAGGAAATTGCCGACCTCGGTATGCGGTCCGAGGACGACATTGTGATCGAGGGTGCAATAGTCATAGTGGCCGGCCCAGGAGTTGACGACCTTGATTGCCTCGAATGCCGGAACCCGGTTCGCCATGATCGGCCAGATTTCCTCATCGAATTCGTCGTGCATGACATCGAAATCGTTGGGGTCTACCTCAGGGTCATGTTTGGGATAGGTGCCCATCAGGTAGAACTTGCCCTCGGGCCGGAAGAAGACGCCGGTAGGATCGATCGTCAGGCCCACTTTTCCTTCCAGAGGCGTGCGGCAATCGACGACGAACAGCGAGCGTCGGCGCGGCTCCACGGGAACGTCGAGCCCGGCCATCCCAGCGATTTTCTTGCCGTTGGTTCCTGATGTATTGACCATCGTGCCGCAGGCGATCGTCTGGCCGCTCTTCGTCGACACGGAAACGATGCGGTCTCCCTCTCTATTGACGGCAAAAACTTCGTCTTCGATGTATTCGACGCCGAGCGCGCGCGCTTTCTTGCGAAAGCCCTGCAGCAGACCGACGCTGTCGAACCAGCCCTCGCCCCGCTCGCCGGTGCTGCCGAGTGTCAGTCCTTCGAGGTTCAGCCAGGGAAACCGCCGGCCGAGACCATCAGGATCGAGCAGCGTGACTTCCGCGCCGCACGAGATCTGGGTTTCGTGATTGCGCCTGAGAACCTGATCGCCACGATCATCCTCGGCGAGGAACAGATAACCGGCCTCGTGAAAACCAATCTCGGGCGTGTCGTCGTCGACAGCCACGTTTTCCTTGAAGTTGCGGATGAACTCCGTCCCGAACTGCGAGACTTTGACATTGATCGCATTCGAGAACTGGTGGCGGATAGAGCTGGAAGACAGCGCCGTCGCCGATCGCTGATAGGTCCAGTCCTTCTCGATCACCAGGACCGATCCGTTGAAGTCGGGGTTGGTCGCCAGAAAATATGCCGTCGAACTGCCGACCACTGCACCGCCGACGATCACCACGTCATAGGATGACTTGGAAGCTTGCATCAGGGCGTCTCACTTTTTCTCGTCTTCATAGTGGCCGGCGGCGGCAAAGCTGCCGCCCTGGAAGCGCACCGCCGGATCGTTGGGATCGCCTTGTTTCGTCTTGCCGAAGACCTTGTCCGCATAATCGTCGGCGCTGTCTTCCGGCTTGTATCCAAGCGAAGCCGCCGTGCGGTTGTCCCAGAACGCCCGGCTGTTGTTGGACATGCCATAGGCGACCATGAAGCCGACGCGTTCGGCCGACAGGCTCTTTTCGACGAGCTGGCGGCAATCGCGATAGGAAAGCCAGGTGATGAGGTGGCGCCGGTCCGTCGGCTCCGGGAAGGACGAGCCGATGCGCAGGCTCACGGTCTCGATCCCGAACTTGTCGAAATAGTAACGGCCGAGATTTTCGACGAAGGTCTTCGACACACCGTAGAGACTGTCGGGGCGGGTTGGAACGTTGCCGTCGATCGTCTCGGTACGTTCGTAAAAACCGATGGCGTGAACGGAGCTGGCATAGACGATGCGCTTGACGCCATGCTGCCGGGCCGCCTCATAGATGTTGTAGCTGCCGACGATGTTGGCGTTGAGGATGGTGTTCCAGGGGGCTTCCAGCCCTTGACCACCCATATGAATGATGGCGTCGCAGCCCTTCACAGCTTTCGAAACGGCGTCGAAGTCGGAAAGGTCCGCCGGAAAATCCTCCTCGTGCGGCTCGATGTTGTCGCAAGGCTTGCGTGCAGACAGCCTGAGGATCTTACCAAGCCTTGTTCCGGATTTGCGCAGCTGGGTTCCCAGAGCGCCGGCCGCGCCGGTCAGAAGCGTGCGCTGATAATCGGTCATCGAATTTTCCCTTTAGCGAAGTTTGGCCAGTGCATCGGCGGTGCGCTCGATGGCAATGGCAAGATTGTCACGCGATGTCGCGAAGGAAAGGCGAATATAGGGTTCGACACCGAAAGCGGCGCCGGGAACGGTTGCGACCTTGCCTTCCCTCAGGAGATAGGAGGCCAGTTCCGTATCGTTGGAAATCCTGGCGCCGTCTGGCGCCGTCCTGCCGATATAGTGGGCGCATTTCGGAAAGAGATAAAACGCCCCTTCCGGAGCCCGGACATCAAGACCGGGTATCGCGCTGAAGCCCCTTGCGACCAGTTCGCCACGCGCCTTGTATTCGGCAACCGCCGTCCTGACGAAGTCCTGGGGACCGTTGAGCGCTGCGGCGGCCGCAAACTGGGTGATGGAGGACGGGCAGGTCGTGCTCTGGGACTGAAGCTTGTTCAAGGCCCGGGTCAGTTCCCGCGGACCGGCCGCATAGCCGAGGCGCCATCCTGTCATGGCATAGGCCTTGGATACGCCGTTGATGATGAGCGTGCGGTCCTTCAGCTCCGGGCACGCGACGACGAACGACGTGAAGGGCACGTCGCCGCAGACGATATGTTCGTAGATCTCATCCGACATGATCGCCACGTGGGGGTGGCGCGCCAGCACCGCGCCAAGCGCTTTCAGTTCGTCCGCCGTATAGATCGCCCCCGTCGGGTTCGAGGGAGAATTGAACAGGAACCAACGCGTCTTCGGCGTGATGGCTGCTTCCAGCCGCTCGGCTGTGATCTTGAAGGCGTCCTCGACACCGCAAGACACGGTTTTGGGAATGCCGCCATGCAGGATGACGATGTCGGTATAGGAGACCCAGTAAGGCGCCGGCACGACCACTTCGTCGCCGGGCTCCAGCGTGGCCAGAAATGCATTGAAGAGTATCTGCTTGGCGCCGTTGCCGATGGAGATCTCATCCATGGCGTAGTCGAGGCCGTTCTCACGTTTGAACTTGGCGACGATCGCTTCGCGCAGCTCCACCAGGCCGTCCGGCGCAGTATAGCGGGTAAGCCCCTTGCGCATGGCCTCGATCGCCGCCTGAACGATATGATCCGGCGTCTCGAAATCAGGCTCGCCGAGCGAAAGGTCGACGACATGCTCTCCTTTGGCCCGCATCGCCTTGGCGGCGACCGATACCGCCATGGACGGTGAGGACTTGATCGTCGCAACGCGTGTACTTTCGAATGCAATCATATTCATGCCTCGCCTCCCTTGGTCCGGCTCCTGCCGTAGGCTTCAGCCTGTTCCTCTGTGATGTATCCATGTTTCAGATCGTGCTCGATCGCGTCAGCCGGGCGGTGTGCCGGATCGCCGTAACCGCCGCCGCCCGGAAGCGACAGAACCAGGCGCCGGCCTTCCGGCACGAATTGCAGCCCCTTGCCCTTGAGAACCGTACCGTCGTCGAGCGCAACTGCGCCGGCCGTGCCGCTCAGTCCGCCTTCGCGGCCACGCGCGGGGTGGCCAAGCCTGTCGAACATGGCGGAGAAGCGGAAGCTGAAGCCCTCGGCCGCTTCGATCTCGATCATCTGGCCGAGACCGCCGCGCTGCGCGCCGGCCCCTCCGGACCCCTCGCGCAATTCCTTGCGCCAGATGATGACGGGACCGACATTCTCCGTCGCCTCGATCGGCATCGTGTGCACGCCGCTCGGAAAGGCAGTGGCGTTCAAGCCGTCGAGAGTGGCGCGGGCGCCGGTGCCGCCGGAATTGAACATCAGGATTTCCGCGCCCTTGCCGCCGATCTGATCGGAGACGGGGCGCACGCTCATATGCAGGTTCCAGAGCGCGCTCGCACCCTCAGCCGGGACCTGGCCTGGAAGCGCCTGATGCAGCGCGCCCAGCACGAGATCCGGGACGAAATGGCCGAGAACGTGGCGGACGGCGACCGGCGCCGGCCGTTTGGCATTGAGGATGCAGCCTTCCGGCGCCACCACCTCGAAGGGCTCAAGCGAGGCCGCATTGTTTGGAATTTCCGGCGCCACGACGCATTTGATGCCGTAGCAGGCATAGGCCTTGGCATAGACGAGCGGCACATTGATGCCGAACTTGCTCATGCCTGAGGTGCCGTCGAAATCGACCACGACGCCATCGGGGCCGATGCTCAGCTTGGCGGCGAGATGCACCGGCTCGTCATAGCCGTCGAGGTCGAGGCTATAGTTCCAGGAGCCATGCGGAAGGTTTTTCAGCCGCTCCAGCGTTGCCTCGCGGCTATGCTTGAGGATGAAGCCGCCGATCGTCGACAGATCAGGAAGATTGAATTCCGTCAGCATGTCGACCAGCCGCCGCTGGCCCGTTTCGTTGCAGGCGGCGAGCGCATAGAAGTCGCCGACGACCTTGTCGTTTTCGCGAACATTGTTTCGGACGATATGGATGAGCGTCCGGTTCAGCTCGCCGCGCTCGAAGAATTTCATGATCGGAATGAAGATGCCCTCTTCATAGACTTCGCGGGCATCCGGGCCGAAACCGCGGCCGCCGACATCGACGACATGCGCGGTCGAGGCAAAATAACCGACCAGCTTGCCGTGATGGAAGGAGGGCGTGACGACGGTGATGTCGTGCAGGTGGCCGGTTCCCTTCCAGGGATCGTTGGTGATGTAGACGTCGCCTTCGAAGATATTGTCCGGCCCGATATCGGCGATGAAATGCGCAACGGATTCCGCCATGGCATTGACGTGGCCGGGCGTGCCGGTAACCGCCTGTGCCAGCATGCGGCCTTCCAGGTCGAAGACGCCCGCCGACAGATCGCCTGCCTCGCGCACCGAGGTGGAGAAGGCCGTGCGGATCAGGGTCTGCGCCTGCTCCTCGACGACGGAGATCAGCCGGTTCCACATGACCTGCATATGGATATCGATCATGGATTGGTTCACGTGACTATCCTCAGATCCGGGTTGCGAGAAGGCAGCCGTCGTGCTGAACGATGGCCTTGAAGGAGGAAGTGAGAACGGTTGAGGTCTCACGCTCGACGATGACGGCCGGGCCCTTGATCACGTCGCCAGGCTTCAGGGCGGTGCGCTCGTGAATGCCGGCTTCGAGATAGGCGCCTTGGGAAGCCTCGAACAGACGGCGGGTCTTGCCCGGCGGCACGACATTGCCTTCGGCGACGGAGGGGATGCGTTCGACCGGCGGCAGCGGCGAACTCGCCTTGACCGACCAGCTGACGATCTCGATATCGAGACCCTCGATGGCGCGGCCGAAGAAGCGCTCATATTCCCTTTCGAACAAGGCTGCGATCGTCTCGGCGCTCGCAGGGTCGAAATTGTCGTCGGCAAGCGGGACCGGGATATCCCAGCCCTGCCCGGCATAGCGCATGAACAGCGTGCGCTCGATCACCGGGGAGCCGGCGTCGAGCCCGCCTTCGACGAAGCCAAGCGCTTCGGCCTTCATCGCTTCCAGGAGGCGGTTGGCCTCCGCATATTCGAAATTCGACAGGTTGAAGACGGCGCTGCGGACGGATTCGTAGCCGAAGGGCGCCTTGAGGAAACCGATCGCCGAACCGACGCCGGCGCCTGGCGGAACGAGGAAGGTCGAGATACCCATCTTTTCGCAGAGGCGTGCGGCATGCAGCGGCCCTGCGCCGCCGAAGGTGATCATGGTGAAATCGGAAATGTTCTTGCCGTTCTCGACGGTGTGAACGCGGCCGGCATTGGCCATGTTCTCGTCAACCATTTCGCAGGCGCCGTAAGCGGAAGCTTCCGGATCGAGACCGATGACCGAGCCGATATCGTCGCTCATCGCCTGGTGGCTCGCCTCGACGGAAAGCGGGATTGCGCCACCGGCGAAATTGGCAGGATCGAGCTTGCCGAGGATCAGGTCCGCATCGGTCACGGTGGGGTTCTTGCCGCCGCGCTGATAACAGGCCGGGCCGGGCTCCGAGGCCGCCGAATGCGGCCCGACGCGGATCTGACGCATTGCGTCGACCGAAGCGATCGACCCGCCGCCGGCGCCAATTTCGACCATCTCGACGACCGGGATGGAAATCGGCATGCCTGATCCCTTGCGGAATCGATAGGTGCGCGCGACCTCGAAAGTCTTGGCCGTCTTCGGCACCTGGTTTTCGATCAGGCAGATCTTGGCGGTGGTGCCGCCCATGTCGAAGGAAAGAACCGTGTCGAGACCATATTGACGGGCGATGTCGGCCGCGAAGATCGCGCCGCCCGCCGGACCGGATTCGACCAGGCGGACCGGAAACTCGGAGGCGCTCTCGACCGAGACGATCCCGCCGCCGGAATGGATCATGAAGACCGGGCAGCCGACGCCGATCTCCTTCAGCGACACGACGAGACGGTCGAGATAGGATTTGATCGCCGGCTTGACATAGGCATTGGCGCAGACCGTGTTGAAGCGCTCGAATTCGCGCATCTGCGGAGAAACCTCCGACGAGATCGAAACGGAGAGGCCAGGAAGGCGCTTCAGGATCGCGTCGCGGACGGCGATCTCGTGGGCGCCATTGGCATAGGCATGGATGAAACCGATCGCGACACTTTCATAGCCGCCTGCCGCGACCTTCTCGACGACGGCTGCGACCGAAGCATCATCCAGATCAAGCAGAACCTTGCCCGTCGCATCGATACGCTCACGCACGACGAAGCGGTCGGCGCGCGCGATGAGAGCCGGCGGCAGGGAAATATTGAGATCATATTGTTCGAAACGGTTCTCAGTGCGCATCTCGAGCACATCGCGAAAACCTTCCGTCGTCACGAAGGCGGTCTTGGCGCCGCGCCGCTCGATGAGTGCGTTGGTGGCAAGCGTCGTGCCATGGATGAGGATGCCGATCTCTGAAAGAGCGATGCCCGCCATGTCGGCAACGGTCTTCACACCCTTGAGGATCGCCCGCTCCGGCGCCGTATAGTCCGTCAGGATCTTCGTCGAGTGAAGCGCCCCATCGAGGTCGAGAGCGATATCCGTAAAGGTGCCGCCGATATCGACGCCCACCCGGCAGTTTCGTGGCGTGCTGCTCACCGTCTTGTTCCCCGCTTTCTTAACCTTCGAGACCGCGCTGCGCGGCCATGCATCCCGCCATTCTTCACTGTTGCAAACGACACTGCAACATTTCCGCTTGACGGTCTTCGTATATGTCACTTATCATATAAGTGTCAATTAAGAAAAGGCCCGAAAGTCTCGAAACTCGCCCTTCTCGGCGTTTTCAACGAGAACGAATTACACAGCAAAAATAATAGCTTCGCCGAACGACGAAGCATGAACGCGGACTTGAACCGCGTCGAGAACGACTAAAAATCGAATGGCTTCAACCAGAGGGAAAAACACATGAAATCCATCTCGACACTTCTTAGCGCCACCGCCGTCGCCTCCGTCCTGCTGTTTTCCAACGCATTGGCGGCCGACACGATCAAGATCGGCGTCGCCGGCCCCTATACCGGCGCCAATGCGACCTTTGGCGAGCAGGTGTTCAGCGGCGTGTCCGCCTACGTCACCGACGTCAATGCGTCGGGCGGCATCAATGGCAAGAAGATTGAACTGGTGAAGGGGGACGACGCCTGCGAACCGAAGCAAGCCGTTTCCGTCGCCAATCGTTTCGTCGACCAGGACAAGGTCCAGGCCGTGATCGGACATTTCTGCTCGTCCAACACGATTCCCGCTTCCGAAATCTACAATGATGCCGGCATACTCGAAATGACGCCATCCTCGACCAATCCGACCGTCACCGATCGCGGTTTCGACAATCTGTTCCGTGGCTGCGGCCGTGACGACCAGCAGGCCGTCGTTGCCGGCAGCTTCATTCTGGATACGCTGAAGCGGGACAAGATCGCCCTCATCCACGACAAGGACACCTATGGCCAGGGCTTGGTGGACGCCGTCAAGAAGACGATCGAAGCGCGCGGAATCAAGCCTGTGATGTACGAGGGCCTGACCCGCGGCGAACGCGACTTCAACGCGCTCGTCACCAAGATCAAGAGCTCCGGCGCCAACGCCGTTTACTTCGGCGGCCTCATCCCCGAAGGCGGTCCGCTGATCCGCCAGCTGAAGGAGCAGGGTGTCGACGTGGTCGTCGTCAGCGGCGACGCCTTCGCCCAGACGGAACTCATCGCGGCAGCCGGCGGCGCGCAAAACCTGAAGAACGTCTATTATTCGGCAACGCCCGATCCGCTGGCCGATCCCTCGACGCAGGGCGTCCAGAACTCGCTGAAGAAAGCCAACATCACGCCGGCCAACTACGTGCTCTATGGCTATGCCAATGCGCAGGCCGTCATTGCCGCGCTGAAGGCCGGCGACGAGTTGAAGGCCCAGGCCGACTATCTTCGCAACAACACCGTCGATTCCGCCATCGGCAAGATCACCTGGGACGCCAAGGGCGACATCAAGGACTTCAAGTTCGTCTTCTACAACTTCGACGACAAGGGAACCCCTGTCTTGGTGAAGTAAGGCATTTTGCCCGAGCCGGCCGGACCTGAAGCTTGTCACGGAAAACTGTGCAGCGGTTTTGCGGTAACGACATGCGGAAAACTAAGGACCTAAAGCGCGACCAGAGACTCTGAAAGATCGCGACGCGCTTTAGGTTCGGCCGGCTTATCCATCCCCGAAAACCATAAGAGGGGTTCACCATGGACTTTTACATCCTGGTTCAACAATTGTTCAATGGCATCACGCTGGGGACGATCTACGGCCTGATCGCGGTTGGATACACCATGGTCTACGGCGTCATCCGGATGATCAACTTCGCCCATGGCGACGTCTATATGGTATCGGCCTATATCGCCGCCATCACGCTTGCCGTTCTCGGTTATTTCGGTGTTCAGTCGGTTCCCTTCGCCCTGATATCAGTGCTGGTGATCAGCTGCGCGATCACCGCCGTCTATGGCTGGGTGATCGAGCGCGTCGCCTATCGTCCGCTTCGCGGCTCGACCAAGCTTGCTCCGCTGATATCGGCCATCGGCATCTCGCTGATGCTGCAGAGCTACGTCCAGATCGCCCAGGGCGCACGCGACCAGGGTGTGCCGACGCTCATCCAGGGGGCGTTTCGCATCGGAAACGATACCCACTTCGCGCAGATCACCTACATGCAGACGGTGATCCTGTTCGCGTCGCTGATCGCCATGGGCGTGCTGACCTATGTGATCAACTACACCAGGATCGGCCGCGAATGCCGCGCCACCCAGCAGAATATCCGGATCTCCGCGATACTCGGGGTCAATACCGACCGGATCATTTCGGCGGTGTTCGTCATGGGCGCGGCCACTGCCGCCGTCGGCGGCACGCTCGTTACCTTCAACTACGGCTCCTTCAACTTTTTCATCGGCTTTGTCATGGGCATCAAGGCCTTCACGGCCGCGGTTCTCGGCGGGATCGGCTCGCTGCCCGGCGCCGTACTCGGCGGCATCGTCCTCGGCCTGACCGAGGCTCTGTTCGCCGGCTATGTCAGCACCGACTACAAGGACGTCTTCGCCTTCGCATTGCTCATCACTCTCCTGTTTTTCCGACCGTATGGCCTGCTTGGCCGGGCGGAAATCCAAAAAGTCTGAAGAGGAGCACGAACCATGGAATCCAACCGCCTTCGCGCACTCTTCAAGCAAGCACTCCTCACTTTTACGGTCTCCCTCATCCTGTTCGGCCCGATCTCGGGGCTGGTGCTCGACGGATTTTCGTTCACGAACGAATTGATGCGCGCGGTGTTGTTGGCGGCCGTCGTCACGGCAGGCCGATCGGCACTCTCGCTGTTCCAGATGAGCAGCCTCGGCCGAAAGCTCACCCGGGGCATGGCAGGCAACGGCGCCGGTGTGACCGTCATGACCGGCAAGGAACGGTCGCCGATGCTGGTCCTTGCCCTGTTGTTTTTCGCCGGGTTGAGCCTGCCGTTCTTTGCCGACAAATACTTCCTAGGCATTGCGATCCTCGCCTTGATATATTGCCTGCTCGGCCTGGGGCTCAACATCGTCGTCGGGCTTGCGGGTCTGCTGGACCTTGGCTACGTCGCCTTCTACGCCGTCGGAGCCTATCTCCTGGCGCTCGGGTCGGAATATCTCGGCATCGGGTTCTGGGGCGCTCTGGTCCTTGCGCCTTTTCTGGCCGGTCTCTTCGGCATGATCCTCGCCTTCCCCGTTCTCAAGATGCATGGCGACTATCTTGCCATCGTCACGCTCGGATTCGGCGAAATCATTCGTCTGGTGCTGAACAACTGGCTGGAATTCACCGGCGGCCCCAACGGCGCTCCGGTTCCGGCACCCACCTTCCTCGGCCTCGAATTCACCCGTACGGCCAAACAGGGCGGCGTTCCCATTCATGAATATCTGGGCATCCCCTACAGTGCGGACTACCGGTTCTGGTTCCTCTATTTCGTGCTGTTTCTCATCGTCTGCTTCGTCATCTACGCCGTGGAGCGGCTGCGCGTCATCCCTCTTGGCCGCATGTGGGAAGCGCTGCGGGAAGACGAGATCGCCTGCCGTTCGCTCGGCGTCAATCACGTCTTCACAAAGCTCACGGCCTTCATGCTCGGCGCCTCCACGGGCGGCCTCGCCGGCGTCTTCTTCGCCGCGCAACAGGGCTTCGTGAACCCGACCTCCTTCACCTTCTTCGAATCCGCGCTGATCCTCGCCATCGTCGTGCTCGGTGGCCTCGGATCGACGGCAGGCGTCATCTCGGCAGCTCTCGTTCTCACCATTCTTCCGGAGCTTCTGCGTGAGTTTGCCGAATACCGCGTTCTGGTCTTCGGCATCCTGATGGTGGTGATGATGATCTGGAAACCGCGCGGCCTGGTCCGCATCAAGCGTCCGGCATTCTTTCCGAGCTCGATGAAAGAAGGCATCGGCACCGAACTGTCCTTTGAGGGCAAGGCGGAGGCGGGGCGATGAACGAACCCATCCTCGAAGTGCAGAATGTCACCATGCGTTTCGGCGGCATCGTCGCCAACCGGGACGTCAGCTTCTCCGTCGAACGCGGTGATGTCACCGCCCTGATCGGCCCCAACGGCGCCGGCAAGACGACGATGTTCAACTGCATCACCGGATTCTACCGCTCCAGCGAAGGCCGCATCATGCTGAACGGACGCGATGGTCCGACGGATATCGGCCAATTGGTGACGAAACCGATGACCGGCGGCTCGCACCTCGTGACGCGCGCCGGGATTGCCAGGACGTTCCAGAACATCCGCCTGTTCAAGGAAATGTCGGTCATCGAGAACCTTCTGGTCGCCCAGCATCTGGCCACCCGCAACAATATTCTCAGCGGCGTTTTCCGAACCGGGGCGTTTCGCAAGGCCGAGGCAGACGCCGTCGACCGCGCCTATCACTGGCTTGGACAGATGAAGCTTGCCGACGACGCCAACCGTCTTGCCGGCGAACTGCCCTACGGCCGGCAGCGCCGCGTCGAGATTGCCCGCGCCATGTGCACGGGTCCAAGCCTCATATGCCTCGACGAACCGGCCGCGGGCCTCAACCCCTCCGAAACGCTCGATCTGGCGGAGGTCATCCAACGGCTCTGTACCGATCACAAGCAGACGGTTCTCGTCATCGAGCACGACATGGGTCTCGTCATGCGCATTTCGAACCACATCGTCGTGCTCGATCATGGCGAGGTGATCTCCGACGGCACGCCTGAGTATGTCGCCAACGACCCGGCCGTCGTCGCCGCTTATCTCGGGGTCAGCGAAGAAGAGGTACCAGCATGAGCCAGTCGTCCGACACGCAGGTACCGCTTCTCGAATTCGCCGGCGTTCACGCCCATTACGGCCCGGTAGAAGCGCTGAAGGCGGTAAACGTCCATATCTCAGCCGGTGAGATCGTCAGCCTGATCGGCGCAAACGGCGCCGGCAAGACCACGCTGCTTTCCTCCATCTTCGGCGCGCCGCGCGCCTCATCCGGCAAGATACTGCATCGCGGCGAAGATATCTCCCAGATGCCGACAAGCAGGATTTCCCGGCGCGGCATCGCGCTCGTTCCGGAAGGTCGTCAGATCTTTCAGGAGATGTCCGTCGAAGAGAATATGATGATGGGCACGACGCCAATCGGCATGGCCCGCTTCGAAGAAGACCGGAACACCATGTTCGAGCTCTTCCCGCGCCTCAAGGAGCGCCGAAATCAGACCGCCGGCACCATGTCGGGCGGCGAACAGCAGATGCTCGCCATCGCCCGCGCCATGATGGCGCGGCCCGAGCTGATCCTGTTCGATGAACCGTCGCTCGGCTTGGCGCCGCTGATCGTCAAGCGCGTTTTCGAAGTTTTGCGGGAGATCGCTGCGATGGGCAAAACGATATTTCTCGTCGAGCAGAACGCCAACCATGCACTGAAGCTGTCGCAGCGGGCCTATGTCATGGTCAACGGCCGCATCCACCTTTCCGGCGACAGCGCCGCCCTGCTCGATAACCAAGAGGTCCGCAAAGCCTATCTCGGACTGCACTGAACAAGGGGCTTCCAGCCGGCATGGCCAATCTGCCGACAGCTGGCGTCGATTTAGCGCGGATGCCGTCCGGAGGATTTACCCCGAAGAACGGTCATCTGTTCCTGCTGCACTTCATTTTCATCGTTCAGAACGGCTTGCCAAAGCCTGTTGCCGAGCCGAAGCGACACGCGTTTTGTCCCCTCATGTTCGGCAGTCCCGATTTCCACGGAACTGACGACGGAACCATGGCGCATGTGGCGGCGAAGATCGGCCAGCGACAATCCGAACCGTTTCGCCAGCTCCGATGATTCCAGGATAAAATCGCCATTTGAATCGCGCTCAATCAGCACCGATTTTTTCTCCAGCTAAGTTCCACGCTCACGGCCGGCTCAGGCCACCGCCGGAATCGCATTGTCCTCCTTTGGCAGCAGCCGCGCTACTGCGCTCAGCAGATCCGTCTGAGATATCAGGCCAAGGATGCGGTAATCGTCGTCGACGATGATGACGGCATGCGTGCGCCCGTCTGTCAGGACGGGCAACAGCGACAGAACAGGATCCGAAGGTCTCGCCACTGCTGGCCTCGAGATCGCATGCCCGATGGTCTCGGTGCTCATCGACAACTCCCGCAAGCCGACAGCGCCGACGAGACGGCCCTCCGGGTCCTTCACCGGCAGCGTACGGATATTGTGCTTCAAAAGAAGATGCCGTGCGGCATCCGGTTCCGAAGCTTCGCCAATGGCGATCACGTCGCGCGACATGATATCGGCACAGTTGATCTTGCCGTTTGAGCGGATGGCCGCTTGCAGCTCGACCTGCTGCAGCAGCCGGCTAAGGTCTGCCCGGTCGATATCGAAGGTTTCGTCGAGCGCCTCAAGGGCCGCATCGACATCCTCCTCGCGAAAACCCACCCGCACGGCTGATGGCAGGTCGATCGTCTGATGGGTGTTCTCCGCCGGCTTTGGAACGACGTGCGGATAATTCCGCTTGGAAAGCTTGTGGAACAGCAGGCCAAGGCCGACGAGAATGCAGGAGTTTAAAGCGACGGGCACGAAGGGAAAAAGGAATCCCCAGCCGGCAACGACAGGACCGCCGAGCACGGCGGTCAGCGCAGCCGCTCCTCCTGGCGGATGAAGGCAGCGCGTGAAGGACATCGCGCCGATGGCAAGCGAAACGCCGACGCCGGTCGCGATGATCGGATCGCGGATGAAATAGGCAGCAATAATCCCCATCAGGGCGGAAATGGTATTGCCGCCGATGATCGACCAAGGCTGTGCAAGCGGGCTTGCCGGCACCGCAAAAAGCAGCACCGCGGACGCGCCCATCGGCGCGACGATCAGCGGAAGATGTGGCCCCTGCCCGAACATATAGCCGCTGATGACGCCGGTGAGACCGATGGCCAGCAAAGCGCCGAGACATGCAATCAATCGCTCTCGTAAGGTCGCACCGGCCAATATAGGTGAGAACAAGCGGAAGCGGCGGAAGCGGCTCGGTCCCACTTTCGGGGAAACGGGATACTGCATGACAAGACCAATTTTAAGCGAGGATTATCTAGCGGACCAAAGAGGAAGACGTGCGGACTAGTTTGTCGCCAGCCTGACATCTCTGCCTTTTGTCGCGCTGAGGACTTCGTGGAATGCGTTGAAGGCGCTGGGGCGATCATTCTTGCGATAGACGAGCAGCGTCTCGACGGGGCCTAGCTGGTGGGTCTGGACAGGCGTCGGCCAGTGCATGAGGTCAAGGACGGATCGCGGCATGACACCCGCCGTGTTGCCGGTCGCAACGCTCGCCAGGATCGCGTGGTAGGAGCCGAGTTCGCTCGTCGGCAGGGCGCTCGATTTGCGCGCCCAGTTTTCGGCGATCCGGCGATAG